>NZ_CP179210.1:1838474-2451298 GCF_051201665.1 Psychrobium sp. nBUS_13
TAAGTTTGAACCTGCACAGCGTGTTAGTGCGGCGTAGTTCACATTTAGTCTACTAACGAAATAATCGCCTACAATCGAAAAACCTTCACGTTTGCCTTTTGACCAATTTTATTTATACTTCATTGAAATATAATAATAAAGGCAAGGGTATGCACAGTAAAATTATTTCCTCATTCGCTATACTATTAGCGAGTTCAAGCACTTATGCAACAGATACAAAACAGCCGCTTAGTGAATTGCTAGAACAGATCAATCGAGGGGAACGCACTCATTATGAAGCGCCAAAGTATCCGCTGATCGCTGCTAAAAAGGGTCAGGAGGGCTGGGTTGTTGTTAGTTACGTTATCGGAAAAGACGGTAATGTTAATTCTGCCTTTGTTCAAGATTCTTCCATCCCACAAGTATTTGATCAAGCAACGTTAACTGCGGTGAAAGCGTGGACTTTTGAACCGACCCTCGTTAATGGTGAAGCGATTGAACAGTGTAAGAACTCCGTACGCATGGATTTTGTAATCGGCCAAGGTGAAAAGGGCGCTCGTCGTAAGTTTGTTTCTCGTTATAACAAGATTACTACTGCGTTAGATGAAGGAGACTTAGGACTCGCGGGTAAGTTGATTGATAAGTTACGTGTTAAAGGCTCTTGGAATCTTTATGAGGATGCATGGCTTTCAAATATAGAAGCTCGCTATTATCGCCAACAAGGCGATGTTGATAGTGAGATGCGCTCGTTGTCAAGATTATCCAGTACCCGTAGGCCGTTGTTAGCGCTTGGGGAGCATTTAAATAGTTTAGCGAGACTTTTCACATTAAAAGTTAACCACAAACAGTTTATTTCAGCATTTCAAATTGCGTTGACGATTCAACGCTTAGATACCGAAAACTTACTTTATCCAAGAATTCGTGCAGTGACAGAGCGAATTGAACAATATATCGATGGCAAAGATAATTACATGGTAAATGGCACGCTAAATGATAAGGGAATATGGCGTTATCAACTTGCACGAAATTCGTTTGGCTTTTCTGGCGATATTAGTAGCATTAATAAATTGGACGTACGGTGTGAAAACAAGCACTTGACCTATAGTGTTACTAAGGACACCGCGTGGAATATTCCTGATAGTTACGGTCAATGTTCAATTTATGTCTTTGGACGTAAACAATCAAAGGTTGAACTTGTGGAACTAGCAAAGAGTTAATTTTTGATTGAAGCGAGTTATTAAAAAGGGCGCTACATGAAGTGCACCCTTTTTTAATGAGAGAGTGTAAATCAGTATCGACTAAAATTTGTAGTCGAAGTTATAACGCATACCAATCATTACTTGGTCGTTATCTTCACGCTCTTTAAAGTTGTTGTTTTGGTATTCAATGAACGTGTAGAAATCGCTGCTTGCATGCCATTCTAGTGTCGTATTGATACGAGTAACTTCTGCTGTATCAAATGCAGATAAATCATCAGCATAGTTTGATAAACCTAATTTGAACTTGTAGTTATCGTTGATTTGAAATGCACCGACAACATCAATTGTGCTTCTGTCTTGACCATTACCACCACGATCAATGTCTTGATAAGACGCTGCGATATAGTGGTCGCCAATATTTTTAGACGCCGATAAACCTAGCGTATTTTCATCAGTACCAGCAAAGTCACGTGTCAGTAACGCAGCACCTAACGTAAAACCGTCACCTTTATATTTTAAGCCAGCATTCACTAAATCACTGCCTTCATTGTCTGTGTCTTTATTAAACTGACCAGCAATGCTAAATGATAGGTTACCAACGTCTTTGCCGTAAGATACCAATTGCTGTTGACGGAACGGGCTAGCGTCGTCATAAGCAAGCGGGGTACTTGAACGGTTAAAGATATCGACTGGATCAGCAATGATGTTGTACTGCATAGTTGCTTGTTTACCAATTGCGATACGACCGAAATCACCTTTAATACCTACGTAGGCTTTACGTGCTTCACCAAAATCACCGTTAAGCTGGATGTTAACTTTGAACTCACCTTTTGCGAACGCCGTCATGCCATTGCCTAGCTCACGTGATGTCGCGAAACCAACACGAGAAAGTGCATCGCCAACATCCCACGAATCTTCAGAATCACCACTTGTAACACCGAACGTCGGGCGTAATGTACCGTAGACATTAAACTTGGTTTTTGAATCTGATTTCTTCTCAGTACCCTCTAGCGCAGCGATACGCTTTGAGATGACTTCGAGTTGCTTTTCTAATTGTGCTTTACTTACATTATCATCAGCAGATGCTTGAAAGACTGGCATTGCGATAACTAAAGGAAGTAATGCAGTTTTTAGTTTTACGTTTTTCATTTTGTTTCCTTATTACTATCAAAATTTTTGCTACAACATGTAGCAATTTGTGGTTAACGTCGGTTAACCACGACTAAAGGGTTAATCTTGTTGATACATGTCAATTGGCGGACAGCTACAAATGAGGTTGCGGTCGCCATAAACGTTGTCAATTCGATTGGTGGTTGGCCAAAACTTGGTGGTTTTAGCGGTGTTATTTGGGAAACAGGCGATTTCTCGACTATAACTACGTTCCCATTGTGGAGCTGATAGGTCACTCATGGTGTGTGGTGCATGCACCAGTGGATTGTCTTGTCGTGTCCATTGACTGGACTCTACGTTGGCAATTTCTTTACGTATCGCAATCATTGCATTAATGAATTTATCAAGCTCTTCGAGAGACTCACTCTCTGTTGGCTCAATCATTAACGTACCGGCAACTGGGAAAGACATCGTTGGCGCGTGGAAGCCATAGTCCATCAAGCGCTTTGCGACGTCTTCTTCACTGATCCCGCTGCTTTCTTTTAAATCACGTAAATCGATAATACATTCATGCGCTACTCGATCATTATTACCGCGATAAAGGACGGGATAATGAGCACTTAGCTTCTCTGTAATGTAATTAGCATTTAAGATGGCGAGTTCTGTTGCTTGGGTTAATCCTTTGTCACCCATTAGGGCAATGTAAGCCCAAGAAATAGGTAAAATTGAAGCGCTACCTAAATCTGTCGCTGACACGGCGCCATCCGTTTGATGTACGCTATGGCCAGGTAAGAAAGGCGCTAAGTGAGATTTAACACCTATTGGCCCCATCCCTGGACCGCCGCCGCCGTGAGGAATACAAAAGGTTTTGTGTAAGTTGAGATGCGATACATCTGAACCGATGAATCCGGGTGAAGTAAGTCCTACTTGGGCATTCATGTTGGCGCCGTCCATATAGACTTGGCCGCCAGCTTTATGGACTCGCTCGCAAATTTCAACGATGCCGTCTTCATACACACCGTGCGTCGATGGGTAGGTGATCATAATGCATGACAGTTGTTCGCGATGCGCTTGGATCTTCTCTTTTAAGTCATCTAAATCAACGTTGCCAGCGTCATCACATTTAACAATAACAATACGCAGAGACACCATTGAAGCACTCGCTGGATTTGTACCGTGAGCAGAACTTGGAATCAAACAGACATTACGATGTCCTTCACCACGTGACTCGTGATATTTCGAAATAGCTATCAGACCCGCATATTCGCCTTGGGCACCAGAATTAGGTTGAAGTGAGAAGGCGTCATAACCGGTTATCTTCACCAACATATCTGAGAAGTTGTCAGCTAATGCTTGATAGCCGAAACATTGTTCTTTTGGGGCAAATGGATGCATCTGGCCAAACTCAGGCCAAGTTACCGGGATCATTTGTGCAGTTGCGTTTAATTTCATGGTGCACGAACCTAGAGGGATCATGCCGTGAGTTAGCGAAAAATCTTTGTTTTCTAGTGATTTTAAGTAACGTAACATTTGTGTTTCGCTGTGATAGCGATTAAATGTCGGGTGTGTTAAGTATTCACTGGTACGTTGAACTGCGTCAGGAATATGTGAAAATTCACTTTCACTGTAGTTCGCTTCAATGTCAGCGAAGTTTAGCTGTTCGCCAGTGAATACCTGCCATAGCAGTTCTAAGTCCGCTGGCGTTGTTGTCTCATCAAAGCTCACACCTAATTGGGCTGGTAAGATGCGTAAATTAGCATGGTTAGCGAGTGCACGTTCATTAATTGATTGTGTTTCTTCTGCAGTGCTAACTAGCACCGTATCAAAGAAATGCTGATGAACTACTTCAATATTACATAAGCTTAAGCCATGGACGAAAAGCGACGTTAAATGATGAACACGACGGCCAATGGTTTTTAAACCTTGTGGCCCGTGATAAACCGCGTAGAAAGACGCCATATTCGCCAACAAGGCTTGGGCGGTACATATATTTGACGTCGCTTTTTCACGGCGAATGTGTTGCTCACGAGTTTGCATCGCCATACGCAGTGCTGGTTTACCCTGAGTATCAACAGACACGCCAATGACTCGACCGGGAATTGTACGCTTGTGTTTTTCACTTGTTGCCATAAACGCCGCGTGTGGGCCGCCATATCCCATTGGTACGCCGAAGCGTTGAGAGCTACCAATGACAATATCTGCGCCCATTTCGCCTGG
Organism: Psychrobium sp. nBUS_13; assembly: GCF_051201665.1. Lineage (GTDB taxonomy): Bacteria > Pseudomonadota > Gammaproteobacteria > Enterobacterales > Psychrobiaceae > Psychrobium. The sequence continues at coordinate 1,842,980 of NZ_CP179210.1, forward strand.
TGATTTTAATAATGTTAACGCTAAAAGATCTGTTGCAACGGCAACGAGCGTTTTCTTATCGTGTGCTGCACTAATCGTAGGTTCTAAATCAACAATTTGACCTGTAGTTCCAGGATATTGAACTAAGGCACCAAATACATCGTGCTGTGCTAATTCCTGTGTTGGTGCAATAACAAGCTCAAATGAGAAATATTGAGCGCGAGTTTTTAATACGTCAATGGTTTGCGGATGAACATCGTCGCTAATAAAGAATACATTACTCTTATTTTTACCAGCGCGTTTACAAAAGCTCATTGCTTCAGCCGCAGCAGTCGGTTCATCTAATAAGGAAGCATTTGCGAGATCCATACCGGTAAAATCAACAATCATTTGCTGATAATTAAGCAGAGCTTCTAAACGACCTTGAGATATTTCTGGCTGATATGGGGTATATGCAGTATACCAACCTGGATTCTCTAACACGTTACGTAAAATAACGTGAGGAACATGCGTGTCATAATAGCCTTGACCAATGAAGCTGCGATTAACGACATTCTTTTGCGCGATATCTTTAAGCGTTTTTAACATCTCAATCTCTGATTGAGGAGTGGCCAAACCCATAGGAGACTTTAAACGAATATTGCTAGGCAGCGTTTGGTCAACTAACTCGCTTATTGATCCAGCATTGATTGCCTTAAGCATATGTTGTTGTTCAATGTCGCTTGGCCCATTATGACGAGCAATAAACTCTTCGTGGGTGCCCAATTGAACAGACAAAGGGCTCGTTGAATTAGAAAGTGACATCCAATAACCTCAAATAATTATTCAGAAATCGCTTCTTGGTATACTGCTTCATCTAGCAGTGCATCAAATTGGCTATCATCACTAATCTTAATTTTTACAATCCATGCATCTTCAAGTGGTGAGGCATTCACAAGTTCTGGCTCATCTTCTAACGATTCATTAACTTCGATGATTTCACCAGAAATAGGTGCATAAACATCTGACGCTGCCTTTACTGATTCAACAAGCGAGAAACCTTCGCCTGCTGTAATGTCATCACCAACTTCAGGTAGTTCGACATAAACCACATCACCTAAAAGCTCTTGGGCGTGGTCAGAAATTCCGATCGTGGCAGTTCCGTCACCGTTATCTCTTGCCCATTCGTGGCTCTTTGCAAATTTAGCTTGATTAGTGCTCATATCTGTTTCCTATCTTTCTTGTTATGTAATGCAATAGATTCGATATCATCGCGGTCTATCTTCCTGACACTTTTAAACAAGCTGTTTTCATCACGTGTCAGATTGTTAAAAAATCGTTAACACTTTTAAAACATAACAGGCTTGAGTTTCGTGATCAATAAAAAGTTTCCAATTGGAAATGAAAGTGATCAAAGTGGGTTTTTGTATACAGTATTCCGTTGTAAGATAGTATTTAAGCTATTAAGAGCAAAAGGTGAGAATAATTTTCACTTATGTAGTGAAGAGGTTGATTTTACAGCGTTCTTATCTGGTCTAAGGTGATGAGCACTATCTATCAAGAAGCCGAATTTAAATGGGTTTATACTGGGGGCGTACATACAATTATTTGGTTAGTGTTATTGCGTTGTTACTGGTTGGTTCACTTGTAACCACTTGTTTTTTTTGGTTTTGTTTCTATTTTGTTTCGGGCTTTGTTACAAGATGTTAAAAAGTACTTGCTATATGTTTCCCAAAGTTTTAATTTGTTTCCTATCGGAAACGATTGTTGGGGGTATGCTAACAAAGATATTTGCAATCACCGCCGATTAAAAACGATAAACCCTTTTACCGGTCTTTGACGCTTTATAGAGGAATAGGCTGGTAAATATAAATATAACAATACAACGAGGTTTTTATGGAATTTGTAAGTGAGATCATCTCAGCCATTAATGGGGTCGTATGGGGGCCGCTAATGCTGGTTCTGATCCTTGGCGTGGGTCTGTTTTTAACCTTTGGTTTAAAACTAATGCCTGTTTTAAAATTAGGCACTGGTTTTAAACTATTGTGGGGTGGTCGCATCCCTGATAAAGACGGCTCAAAAGAAGGTGAAATAAGTCCATTTAACGCGTTAATGACATCATTATCAGCTACCATCGGTACTGGTAACATTGCAGGTGTTGCAACAGCTATCTTCTTAGGTGGTCCTGGTGCATTATTCTGGATGTGGTGTACCGCGTTAGTAGGTATGGCAACTAAGTTTGCCGAAGCAGTATTGGCAGTACGTTTTCGTGAAGTTGATGAAAACGGTAACCATACTGGTGGCCCGATGTACTACATCAAAAATGGCTTATCAAGCAAATGGACGTGGTTAGGCACTGCCTTCGCTCTATTTGGCATGGTCGCTGGTTTTGGTATTGGTAATACAGTACAGGCCAACTCAGTAGCAAACGCTATTGACACTAACTTTGGTGTTGAGCCATGGATTACTGGTCTTGTAATGATGGTACTTGTAGGTCTAGTACTTATGGGCGGCATCAAGCGTATCGGTGACGTTGCTGGTAAACTAGTTCCTATGATGGCGACATTCTACATTGCTTGTGGTGTTGCGGTATTGATTGTTAATGCAGCAGAAATTCCAGCAGCATTCGGCCTTATCTTCGAAAGTGCATTTACTGGTACAGCAGCACAAGGCGGTTTCGCTGGTGCAGCAGTATGGATGGCAATTCGCTTTGGTGTGGCGCGTGGTGTTTTCTCAAATGAAGCTGGTTTAGGTAGTGCGCCAATTGCTCACGCTGCAGCTCAAACGAAAAACCCAGTAGCACAAGGTTTAGTTGCAATGTTAGGTACATTCATTGATACATTGATTGTTTGTTCTATCACTGGTTTAGCAATTATCGTAACGGGTGAGTGGACGTCTGGTGAAACAGGTGCTGCATTAACATCTGCTGCATTCGGTGCTGCTTTACCATACGGTAACTACATCGTAGCTGTATCACTAACTATCTTCGCATTCACAACAATCTTAGGTTGGAGTGTATACGGTGAGAAATGTGTTCAGTACTTATTCGGTGTTAAAGCTATCTTGCCTTTCCGCGTCGTTTGGATCCTTTCTGTACCAGTAGGTGCTGCAGGTTCATTAGAGTTCATCTGGTTACTTGCTGACACAATGAATGCATTAATGGCTATTCCTAACTTAATCGCGATTGCATTATTAAGCCCTGTAGTATTCAAACTTACCAAAGAATACTTTGCTAGTAATGGCGCAGTTCCAGAGTGTATGGAACAGAAAAAGCCACAAGAATAATCCTTTCTTAGTTTTACCTAAAGTTTAATCAATTAAAACCGCCCTGCAATGGGCGGTTATTGGAGTTCCTATGTCTCAATGACTTAAAACCCCTTGTTATACCAATTGCATTAAATATTTGCCCACGTGTACTTGTTAAAATTAACTAAAATGGCGTTGCTCTCAATCCTAATAGCCAGCTATTAGTCAATCGAGCGCCTTGTTTTAGCTGATTTTCTCTACGCACAACAAGATCACTTACTTAATGCATATATGGTATTAGGTAACGAAATCTTTGCTGATGTGCGTGGTAAAAAATTACCGATGCGCATTGAAAAAATGCCATTTGTTGAGCAGCGTTATTTCCGCGGTTAATTGAATCGTCAATCATTCATCACCAATAAATAGTACAGGCGCCTAGCAACTCTCTCATTGCTAGGCGTTTTTTTATGTCTGTGATATCAAGTTATTGCACGCAGGTAATGTATTAGTGTCGGAAAGCACGTATAATTGCGCGCTTTATAGAACACCGAGACTACCATTATGTTGCCATACTTCGCTGCTTGCCCTAAAGGGCTTGAATACCTACTAGTTAAAGAGATTGAAGAGCTAGGCGGGGTAGAGGTAAGAGAGTCGCTTGCTGGTGTTCGCTTTAAGGCGAATTTAGCTGAGGCTTATACCATCTGTTTATGGTCTCGTTTAGCCAGCCGTATCTTATTATCCATCCACACTGACGAAGTTCATAGCACCCAAGATGTGTATGATGTTGTATATCGTGTCAATTGGCATGCCTATTTTGATAATACGCAAAGCATCGCAGTAGAGTTCTCAGGCACCAATGGTTTCATCAATAATACCCAATTTGGCGCGCTAAAAGCTAAAGATGCGATTGTAGACAAATTCCGAGATAGCGGTTTCGACCGTCCTAATGTTGACAAACAAAGCGCCAATATTCGCATTGAATGTCGCATGGTAAATAACAAACTTACCCTAGCCATTAACTTTTCAGGTCGTTCATTACAGCAACGCGGTTACCGTACCAATGCTGGTGAAGCACCATTACGTGAAAACTTAGCAGCCGCGTTGATTATGCGTAGCGGTTGGGAAATCAATAAGCCATTTTTCGACCCGTTTTGTGGCAGTGGCACCTTAGTCATCGAAGCAGCATTAATGGCAGCCAATATTGCGCCGTCATTGACGCGAGAACGTTTCTCATTTGAATCACTAAAGGCGTTTAAACCAGAAGTTTGGCAAGAAATTAAGCATGATGCCCAAGTCAAGGCCGATGAAAGCAAATCACGCAAACAATTGTGCATTCGTGGCAGTGATATGGACTATGGTGTATTAAATATTGCCCGTGACAATGCGCGCCGAGCAGGTGTTGAGCATTTAGTGAGCTTTGAAGTCGGTAATGCGCTTGAGATCAAGCCGCCATTTGGCAATCAAAAAGGTCACATAGTGACAAACCCGCCTTACGGTGAACGTTTAGGTGAGTTGTTACCGCTAATCTTTATTTATCACGGTTTTGCTAAAGCCGTTAAAGCTAAATTTAATGGCTGGGAGCTTAGCGTATTTAGTTCGTCTATTGAACTACTTACCGCCATTAGATTAGCCCCCGATCATAAATACAAGTTGTATAACGGACAGTTAGAAGCGTTACTTGCGAATTATTCTATTGGTGATGGCGCGTTAAAATCGGTGTCTAAACAAGCTGAACCTTTTGCTAATCGCATGCTGAAAAATAATAAAGCCCTAAGTAAGTGGGCTAAAAGCGAAGGGATTGAAGCGTATCGTCTATACGATGCTGATTTACCCGATTACAACTTAGCGATTGACCGCTATGGTAAACAGTGGATTGTCCAAGAATATGCTGCGCCAAAATATATGGATTCATCAAAAACCCTGCGCCGTTTAATCGAAGCCTTTATTGTGCTGGATCATTTGTTTGATATTGATAGCGATGATTTGATTTATAAAGTCCGTGAAGTGAAAAAGGGCGAAAATCAGTACGAAAAAATTAACGAGCAAAAGAGTAAATTTGCTGTTCAAGAATATAATGCGAAGTTTTTGATTAACAGCTCTGATTACTTAGATAATGGTTTGTTTTTAGATCATCGTTTAACGCGCCGTAAACTTGGCGAATTAAGTGAGGGTATGGATTTTCTAAATCTTTTTTGTTACACCGGCACGGCGTCAGTTCATGCGGCGTTAGGCGGTGCTAAATCGACAACCAGTGTTGATATGTCACGCACGTATCTTGATTGGGCGAAAGAGAATTTCAAACTTAATAATTTGCATGGCGACCAATATAACTTTATTCAAATGGATTGCTTGAACTGGCTTAAACATTGTCAGCATGATTACGATTTAATCTTTATTGATCCACCAACGTTCTCTAATTCAAAACGTATGGATCAATCGTTTGACGTTAATCGCGACCACGTTGAGCTTATTAAAGCGCTAAAGCGTATTTTACGTCCGGATGGTTTGATTATTTTCTCGAATAATTCGCGTCAATTTAAAATGAACCATCGTGATATCAAAGGTATTGGATTACAAGCACAAGAAGTGACTGAACATACCATACCACGTGATTTTAAAGGAAATCCGAAGATTCATAATTGCTGGGAAATCACGCGTTTATGAGTCCGGTAATTTTATACTCAACTGATGGATGCCATTTATGCGAACTTGCACAGCTGCAACTCGAGCAATTGGCGCATCCGTTTGAGATTGTCGACATCATTGACGACGCATCGTTAGTTGAAAAATATGGCACGCGAATTCCCGTCGTGCTCAATAATAATACTCAAGAACTCGGTTGGCCGTTTGAGCTAAGCGAGTTACAAACATTTTTAGGTAGTTCATGTTAATACGTTTAAGCAGTGCACAATTGGCATTTGGTACCCATGTCATTCTCGATAAAGCAGATTTTCAAGTTAACGCTAATGAGCGTGTTTGTTTGGTTGGAAAAAATGGTACGGGTAAATCAACATTGATGAAAATTGTCGCAAGACAAATGGATTTAGATGGCGGTGAATTACGTTACAACAATGAGATCGTTGTTGCGCGATTAGAACAAGATCCGCCAGAAAAAGCAGAAATGAGTGTGTTTGATTTTGTATCATCGGGCATCGCTCATGTCGGTGAACTAATTGCGAAATACCATCATGTATTACTTGAGTTAGAAACAAATTATTCTGACGCGGTGATGGACAAGCTTGCAAAACTGCAAGCTCAAATGGATGATAATGACGCGTGGTTGTTTGAAACCCGTATAAACACTGTACTTGAGCAATTGTCGTTGCCTGCCGACAAGCAACTGAGTGAACTCTCAGGTGGTTGGTTACGTAAAGCGGCGCTGGCTAAAGCGTTAGTACAACAACCTGATGTATTATTACTTGATGAGCCAACCAATCACTTGGATTTAAATGCGATAGCATGGCTTGAAAAAGTACTATTAGATTTTCGTGGTGCCATTGTATTTATTAGCCATGACAGGGCGTTTATTCGCAGTATGGCAACCCGCATCATTGACCTTGATCGCGGTAAATTAAGTTCATGGCCTGGTGGATACGAAGAATACCTTGTCGCAAAAGAAGAAGCATTACGGGTCGAACAAGAGCAGAATGCCTTGTTTGACAAGCGTTTAGCGCAAGAAGAAGTGTGGGTAAGACAGGGTATTAAGGCTCGCCGTACCCGTAACGAAGGCCGTGTTCGCGCGCTTGAACAATTACGCCGTGAACGTAAAGCCCGTACTGAAGTCGTTGGCAAGGCTAAAATGTCATTGGCGAGTACTTCTAAGTCAGGCAAGCTAGTATTTGAAATTGAAAATATCAGTTATGCTTTTGAGACCAAACAGATTGTTAATAACTTTACCAGCCAAGTGATTCGTGGCGATCGCATCGCCTTAATTGGTCCAAATGGGTGTGGTAAATCAACACTGCTTAAAATGCTATTAGGAACGCTAACAGCGCAAAGTGGTGAAATTAAGACGGGTACATTACTAGACGTCGCATATTTTGACCAACATCGCGCGGCACTTGATTTGGATAAAACCGTTCAAGAAAATGTGGGTGATGGTAAAGATGATGTAGAGCATAACGGGCGCACACGTCATGTATTAGGTTATTTACAAGACTTTTTATTCTCACCAGAGCGTGCAAGAACACCCGTTCGCGCGTTGTCAGGAGGTGAAAAGAACCGTCTGTTATTGGCAAAACTTTTCTTAAAACCAAATAACTTATTGGTACTTGATGAGCCAACCAATGATCTAGATATCGAGACATTAGAGCTATTAGAGTCATTAGTGCATCAATACGATGGTACGTTATTGCTGGTAAGTCATGACCGTGAGTTTATCGATAATACTGTTACCTCTAGCTGGTGGTTCGGTGCGAACGGCAGCATGAGTGAATTTGTGGGTGGTTTCCAAGATGCCGTTAATCAAGGCGCGTCATTATTTGACCCTGAAGCTCACGAAGCCGACATTATTGCTAAGCAGCAAGCTCAAGATGAACAAGTTGCTGAGAAAGCGCCAGCAAAAGCCGCTAAAAAACTAAGCTATAAAGATCAACGTGAGTTAGATCAATTACCTGATCGTATGGAATCTATTGAAACTGAGATCGGTGAAATAGAAAGCATAATGGCTGATAACGAGTTCTTCATGAAACCTGCGACTGAAACACAGCCAGTGATTGATAAATTGGCGCAGCTCAATGACGAACTCGAGCAAGCATTAGAGCGTTGGGAATATTTGGCAAGTTTTGAAGATTAAGATGAACCTTTTATAAGGTTGCGAGTCTTTATTAGGTCAATGATGTAATCGCCGTTTCATGAGCGTTTACAAATAAAAACATAAGTTTAATTGCATCAAGGCGCATTCAAGTGAATAATGCCTTGCATTAAATCGAGAAGTTAGCATACGACTACAGCAAACTATTGAATGTTAGACGTTTTGCAGGTAACAGGAACAATAATGAACAAAAAGTTACAACCTACAGTACTCGCCATCGCACTCGCTGCTAGTTTTGGCGCACAAGCTGCCACTGTTTACAAAATTGAAAATATTGATGAATTTTATAAAGTTAATGGCACCATTAACAATAGCCGTAGTGGTTTTGGTGCGACTCTAAATAATAGCGGTGATGTGTTAGGTGGTGCCTCTGGTACTTTCGCACCGCTGCTAAGTGAAGACGATCAAAATAGACTTAATAATAATCGCGTGGATGTGTCACTGACCCAGTTAGCAACGAATGCATCTAACAGTAGTATTAATCCAACACGTGTTGTTAAGCTAATCCCACAATCAAATAACTCTGTTTTTGAGTTTGATACCAATAATCTTCCTGCGTTTATTAAAATCTTTGATGAGACGATCACGCGTGATGGACGAGATGTTGCCACTATCGATTCATTCGCATTTGATGTATCTGATACAGGTGTCATTGTCGGAACAACAAGTTCAGCAGCGTATGCGGTTGATGACCCTGATCAATCAGATGATAACTCGGATAAAGATGATCCATTTTATGTTTATGACTATTCACAGCGTGCCATGGTTATTGATAACGGTGTTATCAAAACATTCGCGCCTGAATTTTCAACCTATGGTGGTTTAAGTGGCATTACAGCAATTAACGATAATGGCTTAGTTGTTGGCTACGCCAGTACGGGTATTGAGCATGATTCGAAAACAAGAATCGATAGTAATTGTTTAGATACTTATAAAGACGCTATTCCATTACAAGTCTGTGCCGCGGGTTTTACAGATGGAAGTCGCAGAAATACAGCTGTTCAATATTATCTTCATGCGTTTAGTTGGGAATACAGCAATGGCGAACTAACTAACCCTAAAGATTTAGGTATTTTAACGTCACCTATCAGTGATACAGATGCTGATTCGTATAACAGTATCGCGTTAGATGTTAATAACAACGGCATCGCGGTCGGACGCAGTAAGACATTTAGAGATCAAAAGAAAGAGTTTCGTTACCGCCTGGACGTTGCAACCGTATTTAAAGACGGAAAACTTGTCGACTTAATGGATCATAGCGAAGATAACTGGCGTTATTCTAGTGCAAATGCAATCAACGACAATAATTTAGTTGTTGGTTTTATGGAAAAGAGTATTAGTGGTTTCTACCGTAAAAAGTTCTTCGTTTATGATGCGATGAGTGAAGACACTACGTTAACCTTTCCAAATGACTTTTCAAGTAACGAATCAGATTTTGCATCAAATGCTAAGAGTATTAATGATAAAAATCAAGTTGTTGGTTCGATTGAAGTAGATAGCCAAAAAGTTGATTTTGGTCGTCGTACTCATGGTTTTATTTACGAGCATAGTGCTCAATCGTTCAATGATATTAATGATTTGTTAACGTGTGAATCAAAAGGCTATATAAAGACTGGTACTGAGTGGAAGAAATACCAAGTTGAAGCGACAGGCGGTAATGAGCAAAAGATTAGCTACGATGCGGATATTACTGTTGTAGATGCGTCTAAAATTGCCGAAGATGGGACAATCATTGCGACTGCATTAGTAACCGTGCCACGTGTAAAAACGCGTTGGGTCGACGATAAAGGCAATGAAGTAACATCAACAACTGAAGGTGCTGTTGAAGAACTAGTCGTAGATTCAAATGGTGACCCAGTATTTGATACAAATGCAAGTGGCGAACCTATTACTGAACAAATTCCACGTGCCGTTATCTTAAAACCAACTGATGGCGAAGCGTGTAAGGTCGTTGAAGAAGATTCAATTAATTACAAGCAAGAACGTCAAGGAGCTGGTTTTGGGTTTGGTGCATTACTACTCGCAACTGCTGGTTTGTTTGCTCGTCGTTTTCGTCGATAAAATTACTTAACAATAAATTTATATTAGGATCATATTCTTAACATCTCGTTGAGCATATGGTCCTTTTTTTTGCTTGATCTCGTCATAAATATTGGTTAAAAATAATACCAATTGCATTAAATATTTGCCCACTTGTACTTGTTAAAATTAACTAAAATGGCGTTGCTCTCAATCCTAATAGCCAGCTATTAGTCAATCGAGCGCCTTGTTTTAGCTGATTTTCTCTACGCACAACAAGATCACTTACTTAATGCAATTGGTATAATACCGCAGCATCGAGAGTATTTTTGAACAATGAAGATTTAAGGTAGCGATTTAGGATAAATCTCGTTGCAAGTTCCTCTCGATTAACGTCAAGAAGTTAGTATTTATCTAATATATCATTAGCGCATCTACGAGTACTGTAAATCGCTGATAAGTGAGGAAAAGTTTAATGAATAGACAGAAACGCAACCGCAAAGAACGTGCTTTTTCAAAGGGTTATCAAGCAGGGTTACATCAATTAAGTCGAGATAATTGTCCGTATCAAAATATCGAACAAAAAGAACAATGGTTAGGCGGATGGCGCGAAGCTTGTGAGCGAAGTGCTGAAGGGTTTTATAATCGTTAACTAGAGTATATTTGACACAGAAAAAAGCACCCAAGGGTGCTTTTTTACTTTCCGCTACCTAACAACTAGCTGTTTAAGTATTTAGCGTGAAAATCAATATGAGACTCAATAAAGCTAGCGATGAAAAAGTAGCTGTGATTGTAGCCGTCTCGCATATTAATGGTGGCGTCATAGTCAGCGTCTTTAACTGCGGCAATTAAGTGGTCCGTTAATAATTCTTCCGCTAAGAAATTATCATCACTACCTTGGTCAACTAACATAGGCAACTGATTATTACCTTGTTTGATTAAATGGCAAGTGTCATAAGGTAGCCACGCATTGAGGTGATCGCCTAAATAATTAAAGAATGCTTTTTGCCCCCACGGTGTCTCAATTGGATTAACAATAGGGCTAAATGCCGACACACTTTGGTACGCTGTTGAATTGCGCAGCGCAATGACTAACGCACCATGACCGCCCATAGAATGACCAAAAATCGATTTTTTATCAGTGACTGGTAAGTTTTCTTCAATCAGAGCGGGGAGTTCATTCACCACGTAGTCATACATATTAAAATGTGTTTTCCATGGCTTTTGCGTCGCATTAACGTAAAAACTCGCGCCCTGACCGAAGGCGTAATCATCTTCTAAATCATCCGGAACATCTTCGCCTCGTGGGCTAGTGTCTGGCATGACTAACGCGATACCGTGTTTTGCTGCCCATTGTTGTGCGCCAGCTTTCACTGAAAAGTTTTCGTCAGTACAGGTGAGGCCTGATAAAAAATAGAGCACAGGTACGGGAGAATCATTGCTAGCCTGAGGCGGTAAATATACAGAAAACGTCATCGTACAGTTATTAACAACTGATTGATGTTGATATTGATTATGAGTGCCTTCAAACAGTTTTTGGGCGGATAATAGATTTAATGTCGACATAAAGATCTCTAAGCAGTCTGATTTGCCACGCATAATACCAAAGAATGACGTCAAAGCGGCAGATAAATTAGTTTTTTGCGGCGCTTTGCCACTGTGGCTGATTTTGATAGAATCGACTTTATTTTTTATCAAGTTACAACACTTTGTCTGAGCAAATACCAGCGACGCAAGACGCGAGCGAATTATCTAACGACCAAATCATCAATATCATTAAGCAGCAGTCTTATCACTGCACTTTGCTCGATGGTATTAAACTGCGTGCAAGATTACGTTCACTAAGAAAAATCAAGCAACCAGAGCGTATTACTAACACCTTAGAAAAAATCAGTGTCGATTGCAGTAAAGCGTTACACAGATATGAGCAACGTGTTGCTAATGTGCCTAATGTAAATTATCCACCGCAGTTGCCGGTTAGCCAGTTGCAAGAGAAAATTGCCAAGGCCATTAGTCATCATCAAGTGGTTATCGTGGCGGGTGAGACTGGCTCGGGTAAAACGACTCAATTGCCTAAAATTTGTTTAGAAGTTGGGCGAGGGCTCAAAGGGATGATTGGCCACACTCAACCTCGTCGACTCGCTGCACGTAGCGTGGCAGAGCGAATTGCCGATGAAATGAATTGCGAATTAGGTGACGCTGTCGGTTTTAGAGTCCGTTTTGCCGATAAGCTAAATGATCATAGTTATATAAAGCTAATGACAGATGGTATTTTACTGGCTGAAATTGCCCATGATCCATTTTTAAATCGCTATGACACCCTGATAATCGATGAAGCTCATGAACGTAGCTTAAATATCGATTTCCTGTTTGGTTATTTAAAACGTATTTTGCCAAAGCGTCCAGATCTCAAAGTAGTGATCACTTCAGCAACTATCGACACCGAACGTTTTTCTAAACACTTTAGTGATGCACCTGTTATTGAAGTTAGCGGTAGAACCTTCCCAGTAGAACTGCGTTATCACATCGACAATGGTGATGAGGATAAAGATCAGCTGCAATCAATTTTTGATGCCGTTGATGAACTGATGAGTGAAGGTGATGGCGATATTTTGATTTTTATGAATGGTGAGCGAGAAATTCGTGATACCAGTGATGCATTATCGAAACGAAAATTGCCCAATACTGATGTTTTGCCGCTGTATGCTCGATTAAGTTACAGCGAGCAATCTAAAATCTTTAAAACCAGCCACAAGCGCCGAATAGTACTTGCCACTAACGTTGCTGAAACATCATTAACAGTACCAGGTATTCGTTACGTTATCGATCCCGGTACGGCTCGAATTAGCCGTTATAGTTATCGGACTAAGGTGCAACGCCTGCCAATAGAAAAGATATCTCAAGCAAGTGCAAACCAGCGTAAAGGTCGTTGTGGGCGTGTCGCTGACGGCATTTGTATTCGTTTATATAGCGAACAGGATTTCGATGCCCGTTCACCTTTTACTGATCCCGAAATTTTACGGACCAATTTGGCGTCTGTCATCTTACAAATGGTGTCGCTAGGCTTAGGCCATATCGAGGCCTTTCCATTTCTCCAAGCACCTGACAGTCGCAATATTAATGATGGTATTAGATTACTGGAAGAAATTGGCGCGCTGTCAAAAGAACACGACAAGAAAAAGCATTATGGTGATGAGCAATTAAGCTTGTCTAAAATTGGCCAGCAGATCAGCAAATTACCGATAGATCCAAGATTAGCGAGAATGGTGATTGAAGCGCAGCGCAATGGTGCATTGTCTCAATTGTTAATCATTACCGCTGGGTTGAGTATTCAAGATCCCCGCGAGCGCCCGCTGGAGCACCAACAAAAGTCTGACAGTTGCCATCAAAAACACTTAGATAAAACCTCTGATTTTATTGGTTTTTTAAATCTATGGGCCCATTTAAAAACACAGCAACAAGCGTTATCTAATTCTCGTTTTCGCAAGTTATGCCGTGAAGAGTTTCTTAATTACAATCGTGTGCGTGAATGGCAGGATTTAGTCGGTCAATTAACTCAGGTGCTGCAAGAGCAGGGCATTGAAGTCAGTGACAATGAAGCTGGCTTTGATCAAATCCATCAGTCAATTTTGTCAGGCCTATTAAGCCATATCGGTTTTAAAGACACGGATAATGAGTTTAGTGGTGCGCGTAATAGTAAATTCCACGTTTTTCCAGGTTCAGCATTGGCTAAAAAGCCGCCTAAGTGGGTGATCGTATCCGAGCTGGTTGAAACGTCTCGCTTATTTGGCCGTGTAGCTGCCAAAATTGAGCCGCAATGGATTGAGCCATTAGCGGGAGATCTGGTTAAAAAGAGCTATAGTGAAGCCCATTTTGAGAAAAAACGTGGTCAGGTAGTCGCCTTTGAGCAAGTGAGTTTGTTCGGGGTTATTATTGTGGCCAAACGCAAGATTGATTACAGTCCCATTAATGCGGCAGAATCACGAGAGCTGTTCATTAAGCAAGGCCTTGTTGAAGGGCAGTTGTCATCAAATATTCCGTTTTACCGTCATAATCTGAATCTGGTTTCACAAATTGAAGATTTAGAGCACAAATCACGCCGTCGTGACATTCTTGTTGATGATAACGATTTATACCTGTTTTATGAAGAGGCGTTGCCAAAGCACATTGTTAATGAGGTTCAGCTCAACAGCTGGTGGCGAAAGGACGGCAAAAAGGTCGCTAAGTCATTAGAGTTTAATGTCGACCAACTGATGCGTGATAATGCCAATAGTGTCAGTAAAAATGACTTTCCTGACACATGGCAACAGGGCAACTTGACACTACGTGTGAGCTACAACTTTGAGCCAGGTCATCTTGATGATGGCGTGAGTATTCATATTCCTATTGAGTTACTTAATCAGATCCAAGCGGTGGATTTTGATTGGCAAGTTAACGGTCTACGCCAAGAAAAGGTTATCGCGCTCATCAAGTCATTGCCAAAAGCTATTCGTCGTAATTTTGTGCCTGCGCCCAATTATGCCGATGCTTGCATGGCGGCAATGCCAGTGATGGAATCAAGTTTAATTGAAGCGATGAGTAAGCAGTTATTAAGAATGTCTGGGGTGCGAATCGACCCTGAATCATGGGATATAAATCAGATAACACCTCATCTGTTAATGAATTTTAAAGTCGAAGAAGCACTTAAAGGGCGCAAGAATAAGCTCATCGCTCAAGGGCGTGACCTTGCAAAACTTCAGGAAGAGCTCAGTGATAAGGTAGCAAAATCGTTAGTTAAAGTGGCAGACGATGGGATTGAAAAGCAAAACATCACCACGTGGAATTTTGGCGAATTACCAAGCAGTTACACCAGTAAACGGGGACAGTTTGAAGTTAAAGCATACCCAGCACTAGTCGCTGCCAAAGAGAGTGTTGAAATTAAGCTTTTTGATAGTGAAGAACAAGCACAGGAGGCTACGCGTTTTGGACTGCGAAAATTGTTGCTGCTAAATGTGCCATCCCCGATTGCTCACATGCAACGAACGCTTCCTAATAAAGCGAAGTTGGGCTTGTATTATCACGGTTTTGGTCAACTTAACGTGTTGATTGACGATATTATTAGTGCCGCCGTTGATGTCATAGTCGATAAAAATGGCAGTGGAACAAATAATGAACGGAAATTCACTTTATTAAAAGATAAGGTACGCAGCGATTTAGCGGATACTGTCGTGATAATCGCTGAAGCGGTTGAGCAATGCTTGAGTGTATATAATCAAGTAAATAAAAAGCTCAAAGGCAAAGTAGGGCTTGATATGATCATGGCCCACGGTGATATTAAATCACAAATCGAAGGGCTTATTTTCAAAGGGTTTGTCACAGAACTTGGCTTTGAAAGAATGGCGCATTTACAGCGTTACTTAAGCGCAATTCTTAAACGCTTAGATAAGCTGAACATTGATGTCAATAAAGATCGCCTTGCGATGCTCAGCGTTGAACGTGTTTATAAAGACTATCAAGCATTAGTGAATAAACTGCCTAAACGAAGTCAAATTCCGGCTGCATTGGTTGATATTCGGTGGATGGTTGAAGAGCTGCGAGTTTCTTTATTTGCTCAGACATTAGGGACTCAATATCCGGTGTCTGAAAAACGGGTTTTACAAGCAATTAATGAATTCAAGAAGAATAATTAATCGATTTAAGATAAGGAATACAATATGAAATTTCACAGCAGCTTATTATCACTGACGATAGCGCTATCGCTTGCGATATCATCATCGTTAGCTGCCAAAGAGTTAAGCGTTGGCGATGACGCGCCTAATTTTTCACTGAAAGCGACTAACGGAAAAACCTATACGCTAGCCAATTACAAAGGCAGACAAGCTGTAGTATTAGCGTGGTATCCCATGGCGAATACCCGAGGCTGCACCATTGAGTGTTTGTCATTAGTTAACGATGGTCATCTTATTCGTCAGTACGACGTCAGCTATTTTATGGCCAGTGTTGATCCATTGGAAGATAATTTAGATTTTGCGAAGAAAACGAAAGCAGACTTTCCAATGTTAAGCGATCCAACAAAGTCAGCTGCAAAAGCGTTTGATGTATTGAGTTTTCTAGGGTTTGCTAAACGCTGGACCTTCTATATTGGCATCAATGGAAAGATACTCAAAATTGACAAAGATATTGAACCTAAAAGTGCGGCAAAAGACATGGTAGATAATTTGAAATTATTAGGGTTTACACCGCGATAACGTTTATTTTCCCTCGGTTATCGAGGGCAAAGCTCCAGTTAAGGTAAAGTGATTGTAATCAATGTACCTTTGGCGCTGTTGTAGCTAATTGTTGTCTATACTCAATAGTGAGATTAACTTATTGAAGGTATTGGTAATCAATACTAAATCATTTGTAAGTAAGCTTAATACCAAGTTGACAAAGTTATTGCCCACTTTTGCTGGTTAAAATAAAATGAATGTTGCGTTGCTTTCAATCCCAATAGCCAGCTATTGCTCAATCAAGCGCCTTGCCTTCATTTGTTTTTCCTTCGCAAAACGAGATCACAAACTTAATCAAATTGGTATAACCGGATAACGAAACAACGTTCCTCGATGACTCCAGCGCAAAGAGAGATAGTTCATCAGTCAATTCAAGCCCTAGAGGCTGAAATCAGTACCGATGAAATTATTCAGCCTCTTTTTGACCTATCCCCACAATACCCTCATTGCGAATCCACTCAATTGAAAAAGTGGGGGAAATCAGGTGCGATACAGAGATACCGCTGTAAAGGTTGTCATAAAACCTTTAACAACAAAACTAAGACACCATTCGCTCGATTACATAAATCTCATCTGTGGGAAGATTATGCCCGTTGTATGCAATTAAAATTACCCCTAAGAGAAGCTGCCGAGGTTTGTGGTATTAACCTTAAAACGGCTTTCTTATGGCGACATCGTTTTCTGGTTGCTCAAGCGGGTAAAAATGACGATAAGCTATCGGGAATTATTGAAGTTGATGAGTTTTTTCTAGCTTACTCAGAAAAAGGTTCGAACACTTTAGCGGAGCAACGTCAGCCCAGAAAACGAGGGGGCGGCATCGATAAACGAACCAAGGATGGTCAAGTTGCCGTTCTTTTATCGATAGATCGCAGCAACCATATGATTAACCCTATGTTAGCGGCTGATACAACGGCAGAAATAGCAGCGAATTTAGCTGAAAATATCACTGAACACTCGGTATTATACCAATTGCATTAAGTAAGTGATCTTGTTGTGCGTAGAGAAAATCAGCTAAAACAAGGCGCTCGATTGACTAATAGCTGGCTATTAGGATTGAGAGCAACGCCATTTTAGTTAATTTTAACAAGTACAAGTGGGCAAATATTTAATGCAATTAATGGTATGGACCCTCTCCGCTCCACTTTCGGCTTCAAATGAGCCAATATAGGTGTTAAGCATCTATATAAAAGAAGAGAGGGTCACATGAACAATATAACAATTGGTTTAGATATCGCCAAATCTACTTTTCACTTAGTTCAAATGGACAAAGGTGGAAAAGTGCTTAAGCGAAAACAGTTAGCTCGAAATAAAGTTGCTGATTACTTTGCTAAGTTAGCGCCTTGCATTGTTGTCATGGAGGCTTGTGGTAGCACTCATTACTGGACAAGAGTACTTATTCGTTGTCGGCATGTGGTGAAAGCTATCGCGCCACAGTTTGTGACACCATATCGCAAAGGCAATAAAAATGACTATAACGATGCCGAAGCAATAGCGGAAGCTTCACAGCGAAAGAACATGCGTTTTGTACCACTTAAATCTTTAGAGCAGCAAGATATTCAAATGGTGCACCGAGTCAGAGAGCGGTTAATGAAAAACAGAACGGCGTTGAGCAATCAGATACGGGGACTGTTAGCAGAATACGGGTTGGTTATTCCAAAAGGAGTACATCATCTAAAATCTCAATTACCAGCGCTTATTGAAGCGGCAGACAATGAGTTAAGTGTTAACGCCAGACGTTATTTTAATGATTTATATGAAGAATTAAAAAAATTAGAGCAAGAGATAAAAGTCGTTGATAAAGAAATATTAAGCATATGCAATCAGCATAATATTTGTAAGCAACTTAGTACGATGAATGGAATAGGCCCAATTAATGCGACAGCCTTATATGCGGGTATCGGCGATGGTAAAGATTTTAATAGCGGTCGCCATCTTTCCGCTTGGCTTGGCCTTGTTCCTCGGCAACATTCAACCGGCGGTAAAGCCAATTTGATGGGAATTAGTAAGCGTGGGAATACCTATTTACGAACGCAGTTAATTAATGGTGCACGAGCTGCGTTACGACACTGTGATAATAAAACAGATAGGGTCAGTTTATGGGCTAAAGCGATGAAGGGGCGAAGTAGTTTCAATAACGCGACGGTAGCACTGGCCAATAAAATGGCAAGAATGGCTTGGGCGATGTTACATCACCAAGAAAACTACAAATTTAGCAACACTCACAAGTAAGCAGTAGTTAAGAACCAAGTAGTAAGATTTACCTTTTTATTTGCTAGGTAATAGAGATTGATGGGATACAGTTCAGCACTGCCCTATAGGAAACCTTATAATACCAAGGGCTATGAGAAGCCGCGAGAATTGATGAGGTGATAGGGGCGGAAATCCATCAGGGCTAGAGGCAATAATATTGCCTCATAAAAAAGCCGGATATATGGCTGCAATGTACTCTATTTCAATGATCAAAATTGTCTTGCAATAGGAGAGGGTCCATATATGGTATTATGCAGCGATGGTTCGTGGTCCTATGTGGCAATTGCCAAACAAAAACATGGTGACCATAAGCGGTTAATCAACGGTGAAATCAGAGTAATAGATGAGGTGTACCATATCCAAACGGTGAATGGCGCGATAGCTAACTTTAAAGGCTGGATTAACGGAAAAATGAAAGGTGTGGCAACGACGTATTTATCTAATTATCTTGCGTGGTTCAGGGAAAGCAACGCCAAGCTAGATACACAGCAAATATTAGTCGCGGCTTACGGGTGACAACAGTATTTTGGAACAGCGCCAGTTCTTTAGTGCTGCGTGAGGGGACGTAGCTATTGTTAAGCGCCTGAAACATACGGTGTTTCGATAGAGTACTTGCGCTATTGATTGGGGCAGGTTATAACCCTGTTAATGTACTTTCTATCTGTTCTAGGGATGATTAAATACTTGATATGGCAATTTATTTTATACGTATAGTAACTATTTGTGTGTTGCTTGCTGGCTGTGCGAAAAGTGATTCGGGATTGCAAGGAAATTTGGATAAAACGCGCCAAATTGTGAAAGACGAGCAGTCAAAATCTAATACTTGGTCAATCAAGGTGTGGAATATACCAACGCGTAAATTTACGGTGACATTTTATGCGCCATCACTTAGGGAGGAGCGACTCATTGAGCGTGAGGACAGGTATTATCGATTAGCAAGACACCAACGACTCACTGTATCGCTAAATTTTGCCACGCCTAATTGTATCGGTAATCACAGCGCACAAATGCATATTAAATGCTTGCTGGCGAAAATAAGGCACAATCCTCATGTGACAATCGATGAAAACACGGTTTCTCAATTGGTACACAAAGATGGCCAGGTTCTAACCTATATGTCAATCATTGGTTCTGACAATCAGCAGATCAAAGTTATTAATACACATTTTGTGTTCGAACGAGATAACCAATGGGGAGATTTTCACGCATCAATGCTTGAACCAAATCATCGTGAATTTATAACCATGTTAAAATTTTCAAATTGGGTTTCATTGACTGAAAAAAATCCACCATAAACGCAATTGTGCGGTAGCGTTTATGGCGATGACTTTAAACGTACTTAGCGGCTAAGTGTTTATATACCGTACGAACACCGAATGCTTCACCGCCAATTGGGCGACCAGCTAGCGGCCTAACGTTCCACGCCATAATATCAAAATGAAGCCAATCAGTATGATCTTGGGTAAACTCTTGCAGATAAAGAGCTGCTGTAATACCGCCACCAAATGGACCTGTTGCACAGTTGCTTATATCGGCAACATTGCTTTTAAGCAGACTTTTGTAAGGCTTGTGAAGTGGCATTTGCCAAACAGGGTCGCTGTTTGTCAATCCGTGTGCTAATAGCGCATTAGCTGTTTGCTGATTGCTGGCAAAGAATCCCGGTAGCTCTGTGCCCAGACCGACACGCATTGCCCCAGTTAAGGTTGCAAAATCTATTAACATCTCTGGTTGCTCTGTAATGGCTTCGCTAATGGCATCACAAAGTACCAAACGACCTTCAGCATCGGTGTTGTCTATTTCAACAGTGATACCTGCGCGGGTCGTGATAACATCGCCTGGACGTAACGCATTCGCCGATACTGCGTTCTCAACCGCTGGAATAAGTACGCGCAATTGGACTGGTAAATCATTACCCATAATCAATTGAGCCAGACCAAGGACGTGGGCAGCACCGCCCATATCTTTTTTCATATTTCGCATGCCAGCAGCTGGTTTTAGATCGAGGCCACCGCTGTCAAAACAAACACCTTTACCAACTAATGTAACTTTTGGCGCATTTTTGTCGCCCCAGCGTAAATCGATGAGTTGTGGCGTATTGTCACTCGCTCGACCAACTGCATGAATGGTTGGATAATTTTTATCGAGTAAATCATCACCGATAATTTGAGTCACTTCACCGCCATATTCTGCCGTAAGAGATTGTGCAATTTGCGCAATCTCTTGTGGCATCATGTCGGCGGCTGGGGTGTTAACCATATCGCGTACCAGTGATTGTGCGCGATTGTCTAACGTCACTTGTTTTACCAATGCTTCATTGGAAATCAACAAACTTGGCTGTGCTTTTTTGTGTTTTTTGTAGCGATTGAAATCGTAGCAACCTGCTAGCCAACCAAATGCAATTGCTTCCTGATATTGCGCTTGGGCAATCAGCTCAAAATTTAATGGGGGTAGGGCTGTTGCTAATTGGCCACAAGCAAAGAAATCACTTAAATCTGAAGCGACGAACAAAGCTAATGTAAGCAGACCGTCAGCGTCAGGGACCAAGCTAACGCCAGGGCCCTTAAAATAGGTATTTTTAAGCCAAAGTGCTGTCGGTGTTTCTTGTTGGGAGAGCCATTGGTCAAATTGATTTTCTTGGACAATGTGCAGTGCAATGGTGGGTTGTTCGCTGCTAGTGACAAGCATGAAGCGTCCTTATGGTTTGATTTATGGATAAACTAGCGGTCATTATACCTGTGTATTATTTGAAAGGAATGGCAATTTTATCTCCCTATCCAACTGATGTTGTTTGCCATAATGTGTTAATAGGCAATCAACGTGACACACCCTAAAAAATCTGTTGTTAGGTTATTAGATAGGTATAATCCGTTTTTTATTGTTGTTAGAGAGCCTCATGTATTTTGGTTTGCTGTTTATTTTATTGCCCTTGGTAATTGGTTATTTGATTGTCGTGTCGTCTGAGGCGTGGCTACATCGCGTTAATCAATATTGTGGTTATATGGTGTATTTTATCCTCTTTTTAATGGGGATCAGTTTAAGCCTAATTGATAATTTTTCAGAGAATGCGTCACAAGTTATTTGGCATGCTATTGCCTTTATTGTCGGTATTTTAATTGCAAATTTAATTGGCCTATATGGTTTAGACCGATGGCACCGACAACGGATCCAAAAAGTACGCGATGTCAAAATAGACAAGCTCCCGATGATTATTGAATCAGTATCCTTGTTAGGCGTGGTTGCCCTCGGCTTTATCATTGGTATGTTCGTTTCTATCGAAAAATCAATGATTGATACCGCTAGCGAATGGGCGTTGATGGTATTGTTGGCGCTCATTGGTATTTCATTGCGCAATAGTGGTATCGCATTGCGCGAGATCCTCTTGAACAAAAGCGGGATGCAGATTGCTATAACCGTAATGATTACTTCGTGGCTTGGTGGTGTCGTTGTCGCAAAGATTATTGGGCTGCCGTTAATTCATGGTTTAGCCGTTAGTTCGGGTTTTGGTTGGTACTCATTATCAGGCATTCTGATCAGTGATGGCATTTCACCGATTCTCGGTGCTGTCGCATTAATTAACGATCTAGGACGAGAGCTGGTAGCAATCTTTGTCATTCCATTACTTATTAATGCTAAGCGCCACAGTGCTATTGGAATTGGAGGAGCAACCTCAATGGACTTCACATTGCCTATCATTCAAAAAACTGGCGGTAGTGATGCCGTACCTATCGCCATTGTGAGTGGATTCATTCTGAGTATTATGGCGCCGTTGTGCATGTTGTTTTTTATTAACTTCTAGTTCGTTCAAACGCCTAATCATCTTGTTGGTTAGGCCTTCTTAACCTTTGTTTATCTAATTAATCTCTTTCTTGATTTACCTCTACGTAAGCTTTTTGTTGCCTTGTTGTTGCATAAATATACTAACGTCTAATTTTTATCCTGTTACAACTCCGTATTATCGATATTGCTTTACTAATGAGTAACAAAATTAACCTTTTGTTTACGTAAGTGTTGACGGTGCAATAACTAGATAAGAGCACCAAACCGTCTAGGAAGAGGAGGCGTAAGTGGCAGAATCTATATTAGATGTTAATAACATCTCATTAGCATTTGGAGGTGTAAAAGCCTTAACTGATGTGAGTTTTTCAGTAGAAAAAGGCAGCGTCTTTTCTATTATCGGGCCTAACGGCGCCGGAAAAACAAGCATGTTGAATTGTGTTTCTGGGCGATATCAGCCGCAAGAGGGCGCAATAACATTCGACGGAAAAATTGTAACTAATCTTAGACCCAATGACCGGGCAAATCTCGGTATGGGACGAACCTTTCAAAATCTTGCGTTATTTGGGCACATGTCAGTACTCGATAATATCATGGTTGGTCGTTACCATTTGCTTAAAAATAATTGGGTGACAGGCCCTTTATATTGGCTATCAGGTGCACAAAAAGAAGAACTCGCTCATCGACGTCATGTTGAAGAAATCATCGATTTCCTTGAAATATCTCACATTCGAAAATCAACGGCGGGCACGCTCTCATATGGCCTACGTAAACGTGTTGAGTTGGCTCGAGCAATGGCACTCAAACCAAAGATGATATTACTTGATGAGCCGATGGCGGGTATGAACTTGGAAGAAAAAGAAGATATGGCTCGTTATATTCTTGATCTTAATGAAGAGTTTGGCATCACCGTTGTGATGATTGAACATGATATGGGGGTGGTTATGGATATTTCTCATCAAATGATGGTACTTGATTTTGGTAAGAAATTAATCAGCGGCGATCTGGAAATGGTAATGGCCGACCCACATGTTAAACGTGCTTACTTAGGCGAAGAAGTGGATGAATCTGAGGCGGTTGGAGCTTAGAACATGAATACATTGGATACTTTTACAAAAATACTGAGAGAAAATGCTCGCCAACAGACCCTAAGAAAAAGTTACTTAATAAAGCTGCAACAAAAACAATATCCATTTGCTGGCATTAATTCGAACTCGGCACCAATAGAGCGAATTTTCCAATCACCAGGTCCAATTTATGATCCACAAGGGCGTGGCGCTGATTATTGGCGAACTGGCCGCGCTTTTTATGCTGCCGGTTTTAGACAAGGCGATTTAGTGCAAAACTGCTTGTCTTATCATCTGACTCCAGGTGGTTTTATTTTAGACGCTGGTGCTAAAGCTTGCGGTTGTACCGTTATACCAGCAGGACCTGGACAGACAGAGCAACAACTCGAAGTGATAGCACATTTGAAACCTCAAGGTTATTGCGGTACGCCATCGTTTTTAAATATTTTGCGTCAAAAAGGAGATATTAGTTCAATTAAAAAAGCACTAGTGACAGGCGAAGCATTACCCGAATCATTGAGGCTAAGCTTTGAAGATGGCGGAATTAGTGTGTTGCAAGCTTATGCCAACGCCGATGCTGGTTTAATTGCTTATGAATCCAAAGCCAAAATGGGCATGATTGTCGCAGAAGATATTATTGTAGAAATAGTTAGGCCGGGTACGAATAAACCAGTAACGCAAGGTGAAGTTGGTGAGATAGTCATAACCTGCTTTAATGAAGCCTATCCGTTGATACGTTTTGCAACCGGTGATTTATCAGCTGTATTGGAAGGTAAAAGCCCATGTGGCCGTACTAATATGATGATTAAAGGTTGGCTAGGCCGCGCTGATCAGACCACCAAGGTTAAGGGAATGTTTGTTCACCCAGAACAAATTGTTTGCCATTACCCAGCATTAAACAAAGCTCGACTTGTTGTTAGTAGTAAAAATCATAACGATGAAATGCTCTTGATTTGCGAAAGTAGTGAGCCTGAATCTGTTGATGAAACGGATCTGAGAGATCGCATTAAAGCCTTGACGAAGTTGAATGGTCGAGTCAAATTGGTTGGACTCAATTGTATTGCCAACGACGGAAAGGTAATCGAAGATTTAAGGGTTTATAATTGATAGTTGAACTAATTTTTAGTTCGTATGAAAAAAGCGCAGTTAAACTGCGTTTTTTTTCATCTAAAATATGTCATTTTATACTGAATTAGTGACTTAGCCCCATTGGCAGCCTGCAAATAGGCTGGCATTATGATTGACCAAATAAAAGAAATAAAACAACAGGTTTAAAACACATCATGGATTCACTGACGCTATCACCCATTTCATCGGTTAACGGCACCGTTAACCTCCCTGGCTCGAAAAGCTTATCAAATCGCGCACTTTTATTAGCGGCGCTCGCTAGCGGTGAAACCACTATCTATAACCTGTTAGATAGCGATGATATTCGCCATATGCTCAGAGCATTAACAACATTAGGCATTAGTTATCAATTAAATGAAGATAAAACAACCTGCGTTGTTCAAGGTAATGGAGGCGCAATTGATATCGATAGCACATGTGAGCTTTACCTTGGCAATGCGGGTACTGCGATGAGACCACTATGTGCAGCGCTTTGTTTGGGGCAAGGGGAGTTTACACTTACTGGCGAGCCTCGCATGTCTGAGCGCCCGATTGATTCGCTGGTGGAAGCACTGCAAACGATGGGTTGTGATATTAGCTACCACGATTTCCCTGGCTTTCCACCGGTGACGATTAAAGGGACAGGGTTAAAGGGCGGTCATGTTAAAATTGATGGTTCAGTGTCTAGTCAATTTTTAACGGCTTTTCTCATGGCAGCACCTTTAGCGGACGATGACATTACCATCGAAATCGTTGGTGAGTTGGTATCAAAACCCTATATTGAAATTACCCTTGATTTAATGGCTAAATTTGGCGTCAATGTTACTCATGAAAATTTGCAACACTTTTCAATTAAAGGAAAACAACAATATCAATCACCTGGTGAGGTATTTGTTGAAGGCGACGCATCATCGGCGAGCTATTTCTTAGCGGCTGCAGCCATTAAGGGCGGCACTATAACAGTTACTGGCGTTGGCAGTGAAAGCGTACAGGGCGACAAGCACTTTGCTGATGTGCTTGAAGCGATGGGTGCCACCGTGCAATGGCAACCACATTCTATTACCGTAAGTGCAGGGGCTTTGACTGCTGTAGATATGGATATGAACCATATTCCCGATGCAGCGATGACGATTGCGACTGCAGCATTGTTTGCGAAGGGAACGACCGCCATTCGTAATATCTATAACTGGCGCGTCAAAGAAACCGATCGCCTTAATGCGATGGCGACAGAATTACGCAAAGTAGGGGCAATTGTTGATGAAGGTCACGATTTCATCACAATTACACCGCCAACAAAAATTAATCATGCCGCAATCGATACCTATAATGATCACCGTATTGCGATGTGTTTTTCATTAGTAGCACTGAGCGACACGGCAGTGACTATCAACGATCCTGGCTGTACGGCTAAGACCTTCCCAACCTATTTTGATGAATTTGAACGGGTAAGCCATTAACAATTTGTTGCTTTTATTGATGTTTTATAAAGGTTAAATTTTTGTTTCTTTATATCATCTTCCAGCTAGCTCATGTAGAATGTGCACCGGAATTTTAACGACTTAGTTCACAACTTGAACTAAGTCACGTAGTGCACGCTGTTATGGCGTTTTAGTTAGGAGTATACGATGGCCGAAAATTTATCAGTAATTACTATTGATGGACCAAGTGGCGCCGGTAAAGGAACTATCGCTCGTTTATTAGCTGATAAACTAGGTTGGCAATTGCTAGACAGTGGCGCGATTTATCGCGTTCTGGCATTGGCAGCTATTCACCACAATGTTGCTTTAGATAATGAAGATGGGTTAACGCCGCTTGCGGGCCATCTTGATGTTCGCTTTGTCAGCGACAATGAAGCAGGGACCATTAAAGTGGTGTTAGAAGGTGAAGACGTTACCCGAGAAATTAGAAGCGAGAAAATTGGAAATAGTGCGTCTAAAGTCGCTGCATTCCCACGTGTCCGCGAAGCATTATTACGCCGTCAGCGCGCATTTTTAAGCGAAGAAGGGCTTATCGCAGACGGACGTGATATGGGCACTATTGTTTTCCCTCAAGCGCCGGTTAAGTTTTTCTTAACGGCAAGCGCTGAGGAACGCGCTCAGCGCCGCTTTAATCAGTTGCAAGAAAAGGGCTTTGATGCTAATATCCAGTCCCTTTTGAGCGAGATCACTGAACGTGATGAGCGAGATCGTAACCGCACGGTTGCACCGCTTGTACCGGCAGAAGATGCGCTTGTAATAGACTCAACTGGTTTATCTATTGAGAAAGTGCTTGAAAAAGTACTGGAACACGCGGCGATTGACGCCGAAATATAGCTAAACAGTTACTAAATACTAAAGGTTTAATCAAGGATGATAAAACCATAATTAACTACCCCGTTATCGCAGGATTGCGTAGCCGGATTATTAAATGTGAATTAAACATGACAGAATTATCTTTTGCTGAACTGTTTGAAGAATCTCTTCAAGAACTAGAAACTCGCCAAGGCGCCATCGTTAAAGGTACTGTAGTACGTATCGAACGTGGTACTGTATTAGTAGATGCAGGTCTTAAATCTGAAAGCCCAATCTCTGCAGACCAATTCAAAAACGCTCTAGGTGAACTAGAAGTTTCTGTTGGTGATGTTGTAGACGTTGCAATCGACGCAATGGAAGACGGCTTCGGTGAAACTCAACTTTCTCGTGAAAAAGCTAAACGCCACGAGTCTTGGGGTGTTCTTGAGAAAGCATTTGAAGAGCAAGAAACTATCGTTGGTGTTATCAACGGTAAAGTTAAAGGTGGTTTCACTGTTGAAGTGAATACTATCCGTGCTTTCCTACCTGGTTCATTAGTAGATGTACGTCCAGTACGTGATACTTCTCACCTTGAAGGCAAAGAATTAGAATTCAAAGTTATCAAACTTGATCAAAAACGTAACAACGTTGTTGTTTCACGTCGCGCAGTTATCGAAACTGAAAACAGTGCAGAACGTGAAGAGCTACTAGCTAGCCTTCAAGAAGGTATCGAAGTTAAAGGTATCGTTAAGAACCTTACTGACTACGGTGCATTCGTTGATCTTGGTGGTATCGATGGTCTTCTACACATCACTGACATGGCTTGGAAACGCGTTAAGCACCCAAGCGAAATCGTTGCAGTTGGTGACGAAATCAATGTTCGTGTACTTAAGTACGATCGTGAAAAGACTCGTGTTTCACTTGGTCTTAAGCAAATGGGTGAAGATCCATGGGTATCAATCGCTGGTCGTTTCCCAGAAGGTCACAAACTTACTGGTCGCGTAACTAACCTAACTGATTACGGTTGTTTCGTTGAGATTCAAGAAGGCGTTGAAGGTCTAGTACACGTTTCTGAAATGGATTGGACTAACAAAAACATCCACCCATCTAAAGTTGTTAGCTTGGATGACGTTGTTGAAGTTATGGTTCTTGACATTGATGAAGAGCGTCGTCGTATTTCTCTTGGTCTTAAGCAATGTGTTGCTAACCCATGGTCTGAGTTCTCTTCTAAGTTCGCTAAAGGCGATCGCGTATCTGGTAAGATCAAATCTATCACTGATTTCGGTGTATTCATCGGTCTTGACGGTGGTATCGACGGTCTTGTTCACTTATCTGACATTTCTTGGAATGTTGCTGGTGAAGATGCTGTTCGTGATTTCGCTAAAGGTGACGAGATTGAAGCTGTTGTTCTTGCAGTTGATGCAGAACGTGAGCGTATCTCTCTTGGTATCAAGCAATCAGAAGAAGATCCATTCAATAACTACCTAGCAGAAAACAAGAAAGGTGCTATTGTTAAGGGTAAAGTAACAGCTGTTGATGCTAAAGGCGCAACTGTTGAGCTTGCTGATACTGTTGAAGGTTACATCCGTGTTGCTGACATATCACGTGACCGTATCGAAGATGCTTCTACTGAATTATCAGTAGATCAAGAAATCGAAGCGAAATACGTAGGTGTTGACCGTAAGAATCGCGTAATTAGCCTATCTATCCGCGCTAAAGACGAAGCTGAAGAAAAATCAGCAGTTGAAAGCGTGAATAACAACGAAGAGAGCTTCTCTTCAAATGCTATGGCTGAAGCGTTCAAAAACGCAAACCGTGACTAATTAATAGTTGACTGGGGTGTGTAAACGCCTCATTCTATTAATAATCATACTGCTAAGAGGAAGGTTTATGACTAAGTCAGAATTAATCGAAAGATTAGCCCTGAAACAATTACATTTGTCAGCGAAAGATATTGAGAGTGCTGTAAAAGACATGCTTGATATGATGGCAAACACCTTGTCATCAGGTGATCGAATTGAAATTCGAGGTTTTGGTAGCTTCTCGTTGCATTATCGTGCACCACGTACTGGGCGTAATCCTAAGTCTGGTGAAACGGTTGAGTTAGGGTCAAAATATGTCCCTCACTTTAAGCCAGGTAAAGAATTACGTGAGCGAGTTAACGCCAGTCTTAATGCATAGTTACTTTTAGTAATTGTTTGTGTATAAAAAGCGACCTTTGGGTCGCTTTTTTTATATTCGTTAAATAATGGCTAGCAAGGCGCTTGATTTTCTTAGATAATAGAGCGCACTTTACTGGGGGCATTCTTAGTATCGTTGAATATAGTTTGATAATTATCTTGTGAAGCCAGCGTTTTAAGGAGCGATAATGAAGGTTGTATTGACTACCATGATAGTGATTGTTTTTTTCACTATTGCTGTTTTATTCGGTGCAGTTAACAACGCCATGGTCGATGTAAATTATTTAGTTGGTCAAGGTAGCTTTAATATTAGCGTTGCGCTTGGAATTACCTTCGTAAGCGGCTTTACTATCTGTTGGATCATATTCTATTCAATGTATTTACAGCTTAAACTGAAACTTGCATTAACCCATAAAAAACTAGCTGCTGCGCAAAGTGATGATACGAGTATCATTGTTAGCGAGAAAGCATAGACAGGTATTATGGAGCTACTTTTTCTTTTATTACCCATAGCAGCCGCCTACGGTTGGTATATGGGAAGAAGAAGTGCTGGTCATCAGCATCAGCGCGATGTGAGTGAGCATTCTAAAAACTATTTTGCTGGTTTAAATTACTTATTATCTGATGAACCTGACAAAGCGGTTGATCAATTCATTTCATTGGTGGAAGTGGATAGTGAAACCATAGAAACCCATCTCGCCTTAGGTCGACTTTTCAGACAACGGGGTGAAGTCGATCGCTCATTAAGAATTCATCAAAACCTGCTTGCAAGGCCTAATCTAAGTGATGAACAACGCGATAACGCACTGTTTGAGTTAGCCAATGATTATCTACAGGCAGGACTGATAGATCGCAGCGCCAACTTGTTTATCGAACTGTCAGAAAACAAGGTCTATCAAGAAAAGTCATTAACGCATTTAGTATGTATCTATCAGAAGACCAAAGATTGGCAACAAGCAATTGACACATCGCGTTTACTTGTTGATCTCGGCAAGCGCCAGTTAATTCCTGCCCGTGCTCATTTTTATTGTGAGTTATATGAAGGCAATGATAATAACGATGATGTGACCTTGTTAAAACGCGCGCTACAAGTCGATGCCGGCTGCACCAGAGCGCGTTTGTTATTGGGGCAACACTATTTCGATCGCGGTGAGTATGAAAATTGTCAGCTCGTTATTGATCAATTTTTAGCACAAGATATTGACTTTTTTAGAGAAGCAATCGAATTATTCATTAAGTGTTACCAAGCGCGGGAACAGTTAGATCTATTAGCGATTAAGTTAGAAGATGCTATTGCTAAAGGTGCCGGTATTGCGACATTAATGGCTAAGATAGAGCTAGCTGGTGATGAGTTAAATAGCAGTGAAAAAGAGAAAATGCTGACAAAGCACCTATTCGAAGCGCCCAGCGTCATTGGTTTTTTCCATTTGATGCAAGTTCAAATTGATGTTGCAGAAAATGGCAAAGCGAAAGAGAGTTTATTGCATTTAAAAGCATTGGTTGCAGAGCAATTAAAAGTTCGCCCTGTTTATCGCTGTGGAAGTTGTGGCTTCAGTGCTAAAAATATTCAGTGGCAATGTCCATCATGTCTTTCATGGGGTAGTGTAAAACCTATTCGCGGACTTGATGGCGATTAATATTTATTGTAAAAAAGGTAAAAAGTAAACATGAATAATCAGTCAAAAGTTGTGGTTGCATTAGATTTCGATGATCAAAACAAAGCACTTGCCTTTGTCGACACGATTGACCCACAGAGCTGTCGTCTAAAAATTGGCAAAGAAATGTTTACTTATTTTGGCCCTGATTTTGTAAAACAGCTGGTTGCCAAAGGGTTTGATGTATTTTTGGATTTAAAATTTCATGATATTCCCAATACGGTTGCAAAAGCAGTAACTGCTGCTGCCGAGCTTGGTGTTTGGATGGTGAATGTTCACGCAAGTGGCGGTGAAAAAATGATGCGAGCAGCTAAAGAAGCGCTTATTTCTTATGGAGATAAAGCACCAATCTTAATTGCTGTAACGGTGTTAACAAGTATGGAACAATCTGAGCTTCCACTGATCGGTGTTGACGCTCAATTGGACGAACACGTTTTACGTTTGGCATCATTAACTAAAGAATGTGGCTTGGATGGGGTTGTCTGTTCTGCGCAAGAAGCAACGCGACTAAAATCAGTTCTTGGTGATGATTTTCAATTGATTACTCCAGGTATAAGACCAGCCGGAAGCGCAGTCGGTGACCAAAAACGAATTATGACGCCAGAAAAAGCGGTAGCAGCGGGCAGTGATTACTTAGTGATAGGCCGACCTATTACTCAATCTGATGCACCACAACAAGTGTTAGCCGACATTAATCAATCTTTAAGTTAATGACTTAATGACCAATACACTAGCCGCTTTTAGAGCGGCTTAATTAGATGGTCCGCCTCACCCTAAGCTAACCTTAGAGTTAGGCAAACTAAAGAGGCGAACCATCATGTCATTAATTAAAGTATTAGGAATCGATTTAGGCAAGTCTACTTTTCATGTTGTAGAACATGATCACGCAGGTAGAGAAGTTTCAAGAAGTAAATTCAACCGGGCTAAACTTCTTCAGTATTTATCCAATCACCCCAAAGTGCTTATTGCCATGGAATCATGTGGCGGTAGTCATTGGCTAGCGAGGCGATGTCAGTCATTTGGTCATGACGTTAAGTTAATTCCACCGCAATATGTCAAACCCTATGTGAAAACCAATAAGAATGATTTTATCGATGCTGATGCGATTGCCGAGGCGGCTACTCGTCCTTCGATGCGTTTTGTAAGTGTAAAGTCAGAACAAGCACAAGTGATATCGGTGATACAAAAAATACGTTCTAGTTACGTTAAAGAACGAACAGCGTGTATGTCACGTATCGGTGCTATTTTACTGGAATTTGGCATGAGTTTCCCTAGGGGTCATAGCGCGATGAAAACCCTTTTTTAGTGGTTAGCCGATAGTCCAGAGCGCCTTCCAGCGATGTTAATGCGGGAGTTAGTAGAACATCACGAGTATTATTTACAGATCAATGGACGCCTAAAAATACAAGATACAAAGCTCAAAGAATTAGTTGATAATGATGAGCGAGCGCAACTATTAAAAAGGGTTCCAGGGATTGGAGACTTAACAAGTAGCCGCTGTTTATCGGATATTAGTAATCCACAAGATTTTAAAAATGGTCGTCACATGGCCGCGTGGATAGGATTGGTCCCACATCAGTATTCCACGGGCGGAAAAACAACGTTATTAGGTATAAGTAAGCGCGGTAATAAAGCGCTTAGGACGTTGTTTATTCATGGAGCCAGAGCACTCTTATCAAGGCTAGAATTAGCGGAGAAGGTCTTTGGCCGGTGGATAGTTCAGTTACGAGCGAGAAAACCATTTAATGTAGCGGTTGTCGCACTGGCCAATAAGTTAGCAAGAATAGCGTGGTCTGTGATGGTTAGTCAAAGACCATTTGAAGTAAGAGTTTAATCCGAATTTGCAAATGATAACGAAGATGACAAAACGATTAATCGGCTAGATTGAAGACCTGACACAAAAAACAGTATGTAAATGCTTTCGGCTTTTTGAGGACAATCTAGCGCGGATCTCATCGTGGAGCGGGTGAAAACCTAAGTAGACTCCGAATACATTAGCGCAAATCACCCCGTTATTGATTTATCACTTGCAATAACGAGGCGGACCATACATTTTTGTATCTAAATACTGTCACTCGCAAGAGAAATACTAAAGTTTAATGAATAATCTGCAATCGCATATTCACCTCTTTGAATTTTTGTTATATATTTAAACGTATGTTTAAAATTGCCGTTTAATAATAATAGGAAAAATGCCATGACCGAGTTTACCCCACCATTAGAAGATATGAATTTCCTTCTCTCAGATGTCTTTAACGTTGAACAGTTATGGCAAAATATTCCAGCATTGGCGGATGCTGTTGATATCGATACCGCGCAAGCAATTCTTGAAGAAGGTGGAAAACTTGCCAGTAATTTAGTGGCTCCTCTCAATCGCAGCGGCGATGAAGAAGGTGCTAATTGGTTAGACGGCAAAGTCACCACACCGGCAGGGTTTAAGGCTGCATTTTATACATTTGCGCAAGGTGGTTGGGGCGGGCTATGTGGCGAGGCTGATTATGGTGGCATGGGAATGCCGAAAATGCTTGGTGTTCTATTTGATGAAATGATGTATGCCGCTAATAGCTCATTTACGTTGTATCCAACATTGACTGCGGGCGCTTGTTTAGCATTAAACGCTCATGGTAGCGAAGAGTTAAAGACAACCTATTTACCAAATTTGTATAGTGGGCATTGGTCAGCGTCAATGTGTTTGACCGAGCCACACAGCGGGACCGATCTAGGGCTTATTAAAACAAAAGCAGTACCAAATAACGATGGTAGTTATGATGTGACTGGTACCAAGATATTCATTACGGGTGGAGAACACGATTTAACCGAAAATATCATTCACCTAGTCCTTGCTAAATTGCCAGATGCGCCCGATGGTGCACGGGGCATTTCACTATTTTTAGTGCCAAAGTTAATCGTTGAAAATGGTCAATCTACTCATGCTAATAACGTGTCATGTGGCTCTATTGAGCATAAAATGGGCATCAAAGCGTCAGCGACTTGTGTGATGAATTTTGATGGTGCGAAAGGTTATTTAGTCGGCGAGCTTAATAAAGGTCTTGCCTGTATGTTTACTATGATGAACTATGAGCGTCTATCAATTGGTATTCAAGGCATTGGTTGCGGTGAAATGGCATACCAAGGTGCTGCACAATATGCAAAAGAGCGCCTGCAAAGTAAAGGAGTTGGACAATTACGTGATGCATCAAAAGCAGCTGATCCTATCGTCGTTCATGGCGATGTTAGACGCATGCTGCTAACCGCTCGTGCGAATAATGAAGGAAGCCGTGCATTTGCACTCTATATAGCAAAGCAATTAGACATTGCGAAATTTAGTGACAATCAACAAGATGTAAAGAAGGCTAATAGTCTAGTAGCGTTGCTTACACCAGTTGCTAAGGCATTTTTTACAGACTTAGGCTTAGAATCAACCGTACTTGGACAGCAAGTATTTGGTGGCCATGGTTATATTAGAGAATGGGGCATGGAGCAACTAGTGCGCGATGTGCGTATTGCTCAAATCTATGAAGGCACCAACGGAATTCAAGCGCTTGATTTAATTGGCCGAAAAGTCGCTGCCAATGGCGGTAAGGATTATGAAATATTCAGTCAAGAGGTACGTGCAAATATTGCTGACTTTAATCAAGGTGAACTAGCTACTAATACAAGATTAGTAGCAATGTATCATGAACTTGAGCAGGCAATGGACACGCTTGATGAATTAACTAGCATTGTGTTGGAACGCGCAAGTGACGGCAACGAGCTCAATGGCAATGCTGTTGACTATTTGAATGCATTTGGCTACGCCGCATGTGCTTACATGTGGTGCTTAACGTCAACAAGTGTTGTTAATGCTCAGGGTAGTAGTGATAACCCATACCTAGAGAATAAACTATTAGTGTCAGAGTTCTTTTTCGCACGCTTGTTACCAAAACAATGCGCCTTCGCAAAATCCATAAAGGCAGGTGTTAGTTCGATGATGGCAATGCCTAATGATATGTTTTAGATGACTACGTCATTACTAAAAACCGAGCTTCGTGCTCGGTTTTTTTATATCTCGCAAAAAATAGCAGTTTTTTTCTTTCATTGAGTTGAAAAGAATATTGCTACCCCCATAACTAATGCTAAGCGTACGTTACCTTTACTTAAATACGCATAATGATGATATTAAATTTTGGAGTTAAGCATGTCAGAAACAACACAAACTCACGGCTTTCAAACGGAAGTAACCCAGATCTTACAATTGATGATCCATTCACTGTATTCAAATAAAGAAATCTTTCTTCGTGAATTGGTATCAAATGCAGCAGATGCTGCCGACAAATTACGTTTTAAAGCGTTAGAAGATAATAGCCTTTATGAAGGTGACGGTGATCTTCGTGTTCGCATTAGCTTCGATAAAGACGCTCGTACGATTACGATTAGCGATAATGGCATCGGTATGTCTCGTGATGATGTCATTAATCATTTAGGTACGATTGCTAAATCAGGCACAGCGGAATTTTTTGAAAACCTGTCTGGCGACCAAGCGAAAGATAGTCAATTAATTGGTCAGTTTGGTGTTGGTTTTTATTCAGCATTTATTGTTGCTAACAAAGTTGTTGTTAACACACGTAAAGCGGGTGAGAGCAGTGACCAAGCCGTACGTTGGGAATCAGAAGGCAAGGGCAGTTTCGATTTAACTGACATCGAAAAAGAAGAACGTGGTACTGAAATCATTCTTCACTTAAATGAAGAAGAAGATGAATTCTTAAATGATTACCGTCTTAAGCAAGTTATCGGCAAATATTCTGATCACATTTCAGTTAGCGTTGAAATGTTCAAAGAAGAAGTTGCTGAAGTTGAAGTAGAAGAGGGTGACAATGTACCAGCAGTTCCTGCACATTGGGAAGCTATTAACAAAGCGACTGCATTATGGACATTAAGTAAATCTGAACTTGAAGATAACGACTACCAAGAATTCTACAAGCACGTCGCAAACGATTTTCAAGATCCGCTGACTTGGGCACATAATAAAGTTGAAGGTAAACTAGAATACACAAGTTTATTATACATTCCAGCTAAAGCTCCATGGGATATGTATAACCGTGAAGGCAACAGTGGCCTAAAACTATACGTACAACGTGTTTTCATTATGGATGACGCTGAGCAATTTATGCCAACGTACTTACGCTTTGTTAAAGGGTTAGTCGATTCTAACGATTTACCGTTAAACGTATCACGTGAAATCTTGCAAGAAAATAGTGTAACTAAGCAA
This sequence comes from Psychrobium sp. nBUS_13, assembly GCF_051201665.1. Classification (GTDB taxonomy): domain Bacteria; phylum Pseudomonadota; class Gammaproteobacteria; order Enterobacterales; family Psychrobiaceae; genus Psychrobium. The sequence continues at coordinate 1,878,815 of NZ_CP179210.1, forward strand.
ATGCGCAGTGGATGTACTAAACGTGTGCTACAAATGCTTGATAAAATGGGCAAGAAAGATAGCGATAAGTATCAGTCATTCTGGAAAGAATTTGGTCAAGTACTTAAAGAAGGTCCAGCCGAAGATACAGCCAACAAAGAAGCTATTGCAAAACTATTGCGCTTTGCGTCAACACACAATGACACTGAAGAACAAAACGTTTCACTAGAAGATTACATTTCTCGCATGGCTGAAGGTCAAGATGCAATCTACTATATTACTGCAGATAGCTTCCAAGCAGCTAAAAACAGCCCACATCTTGAGCAATTACGTGCTCGTGGCTTTGAAGTTTTGCTGATGTCAGATCGCATTGACGAATGGTTAATGAGTCATTTAACTGAATACAATGAGAAATCGTTCCAATCGGTGGTTAAATCTGATTTAGATTTAGGTGATGTTGATGAAGAGACTAAAGCTAAGCAAGAAGAAGTTGAGAAATCATTAGAATCTGTAACTCAGCGCATTAAAGCGGCATTGGGTGAAGAAGTTAAAGATGTACGTGTTTCTCATCGTTTGACCAATACGCCAAGCTGTATTGTGTCAGATGGTCAAGATATGACGAGCCAAATGATAAAGTTGATGGAAGCTGCTGGTCAGCCAGTACCTCAAACGAAATTTATCTTTGAGTACAACCCAGAGCACACTTTAGTTAAACATTTGGCTGAAGAGCAAGACGATGCGCGTTTTGAAAAATGGGTTGATGTCTTATATCGTCAAGCTCAATTATCTGAGCGTGGTTCGATTGAAGATCCAGCTGGCTTCATTAACAAAATGAATGAATTGATGTTAGATTTAGCTAAGTCAAAATAATCAAATTTTTTGATTGAAAAAGCCACTATTGGTTAGCCGATAGTGGCTTTTTTTATCGGATGAGTTTTTAGATTAAAACAGGCGGTTATCTAATCCATTCTGCTTATTTTTACTCTAATTTATTGCACTACGAGAGCAGAGACTGTACATTTAACTTACTGTTAAATTTAACAATAAATCCACAGCTGCCAAATGTGATACTACCTAATAAGATGAAATGACCTATTTCGCCGTACTTATTAATTTGGAGGATTTATTAAATAAGCTGATTTAGAACTAATAAGCGATAAACATGATGAAGTGAATTGTGTATAAATTATTGATTTTAAATTAGTATTTATTACTTAGTAAAGGATTCACCTCATGAGTAACTTCGTCATTCCACAAAACGCAATGATCATTAGCGTTGAAAAAACTGCCGTCAACGAAGCAACTAATCAAGCAATTAAAGTCGGTCAAGTATTAGATGCTGGCACTGTACTAGTACTTTCTCCTGATTCGCAGTTTACGGTTATTTATTTGGATGGGAGTCAGGCTGTCATTGAGCCTGTATTGAATTCACAAGTTGAAGTTACGCCAGTACAAAATGAGGAGCTTGAACTCCTGTTTCTGTCGGATAATGATCTTGAGTTGCTAGATAAAGCAATTGAAATTGAAACCGCCGCTGGAGACAGTGTGTTGGCCAATCATGTCACTCAGTTTTTGGCATCATTAAGAAATGACACCGCGGTGATTAAAGCGCCTGGGTTAATTCAGGCAGAGGCTGTTAATAACGCAGAAGACTTTTCAGAAAATCTTAATCGCAACCCTGTCTCGTCAATTCTTAAAACCACTTACTCTCCCCAACTTACGATAACAGATCCTAGTCTATCAGTAGTTGACGGTAAAATTACTATATCGGGTACGGTGACTGATTATCATCCAGCCTCATCAATTCAAATAGAATTTTCAGCCTTGTTTTTCACCAGTGAAGTTTTTAAAGACGTCAGTATTATTGACGGAAAGTATTCTTTAGTGCTTTCTACGTCTGAGCTGAAGAACTTACCTCAAGGATTTATTCAATTATCGGTAAAGGTCATCGAAAACGGGCAAACAACAGCTGTTATCCACCAAGGAACAACACTAGATACCATTGCGCCAGAAAAACCAATCGTTAGCTTAAGTCAAGATACTAATGGAGATGGCATTCTCAATAAACAGGAAATAGGTAATGCAGACACCATTAGCTATCGAATCACCATTGCTGATAATGACCTAGAGATTGGAGATTACCTTAAAGTTGACGGGATTCGATTTGATATATCTCCTGAAATGCTGTCAGAACGAGAGTTTAGCGTAAACATTCCGCGCGGTAATGTCCAAGGTAGCGTTTCCCCTGAAATATATTTATTTGATGCTAAAGGGAATAAATCTGACCTTGCTGATATTTCGACGTTTACAGTAGATACCATCGCTCCTGGCCAAAATGGCGATATTTATAGCGCACCGATTATTGAGGTACAAGAAGCTAATTCCGGACTAAATTTGGAAGAAGCCAGCGATGGAACAGCTATTGTCGTAAGACTTCCAAGCGGGACGAATGCTGGTGATACCGTATCACTGGCCCTAACGTTACCTAATGGTGTTGTAAAACCATTGTCCATTGTCGTCGATGATAGCCAGTTGAGTACAGGGTTCGTCAATTTTGAGATTGAATCTGCCCTCCTATTAGCCAATCAAGGGGACTTCTCTGTTACTGCCATCGTGACAGATATTGCGGGAAATGACTCATCAATCAGTGATACATTCCAATTTACCAGCGATTACGAAATTGGCAAGTCGCCAAGCTTGAATGTTAACCAAGTCATAGTACAAGGTCTTAACGCCGAATCTTTTGATTCTGTTACTACGCTATTCGTCACCATGGGAGATGGCGTTGAGATCGGCGATTTTATAAAAGTCTTTATAAATACAGATGCACAAGAGAATTCAATACTTGTTCCTATTTTAGAATCCGTAGTTGCAGGCGAGCAATTACAAATTGATATTGCGCCGTTATATTTTGCAAACGATGGTGATTATGAAATTAGTGTTGAATTAACGGATCCTGCAGGAAATACAAGCGCTCGAAGTAATGGACTTAATGTAACTGTCGATACCGTAGCGCCAAGTGCCCCGACAATTGACGTTCCTGAATCAAGCAATTTTGGTGTCGACAAGTCGGAATTGAGTAATGGCTTAGATGTAGAAATTACCTTACCCTCTGGTGTTTTGATTCAGGATCAACTTGCCATCGTTCTTGAAAATGCCGATGGTATTCTCGAAACAATCACTCATACCATCACCCAAGAAGATTTAGATACAAATAACGTTGCAATCAATTTTAATAACCATGATTTAAGTGGCGAACAAACGTTAGATATCCACGCCTATATAACGGATGAAGTTGGTAATAAGAGCAGCAGCAGTGAAAAGTTTGAAGTTATTGTCGACACGCTCGCGCCTGGTGAAAAGGCTGGGATAAACGGGACTGATGAGAAACCAGTTGCCAATTTGATCGAAGTTTCAGTGGCCTCTGGCGATTCATACATCAATAAAGCTGACTATGATTCTGTTCAAAATGGCGATGCTGTTCCTTTTACTGTATCACTGCCACAAGGCACACGAGTTGGCGACGATGTAAAGTTTGAATTAACGCCACAAAATGGTGGTGCGTCGATCGTTGCCTTAGTCAATATCGGCCAAAAAGAAATTGAAGATGGATTTAAGATTATTGATCTTAGGTCGTCAATTTTAACAGCTTCAACCGCTGATGGTTTGTATGTTATTGAAGCAAACGTTATTGATAAAATCGGTAACGTGTCTGCAACCAGTGATGCAATTGAATTTACATTCGATGTCAATGCGCCACAAATTGCCACTTTTAAATTAATTGATGATGCAAGTTCGCACGATATTACCTTGGAATCGAATGATTATTCCAATGACGCTTTACCTCTTATCAAAGGAACAAATGCCGAGTCCGGTGCATCAATAGAGATCTTTGATCAAGACGGTAACTCGATAGCGATTGTTACGGCTAATGGGCAAGGGGAATGGAAACATCAAATCACAATACCATTGAGTGAGGGCAAGCATCAATTCACTTCTCAACAAACTGATAAAGCTGGCAACATCGGTGAGTTAAGCCCCCCATTTTCTGTCATTATTGATACTATAGGAGCAGGAACTGTCACAGTTGATCCTATAACGCCAGATGATATTATAAATTTAGCAGAATCTGGAGTTACACCTACTGCTGTTACAGGAACTGTTTCAGGAGAATTAAGTGCAGGTGATGCCATTACATTTACTGTTAATGGGACTGATTATTCAGGAACAGTAAATTCTGACAATACTTCATGGTCAGTGGATGTAGCTACAACTGATTTACTAGCCGATAGTGATTTTACAGTGACAGCAACAGGAACAGATGTTGCAGGAAATCCAATATCAGCAACAGTACTTTCAGAGCATACAGTAGATACGGATAAACCAGATGCACCACAAATGCACGGTGCACCAACAAATGCACCTGATTTAGTTGTTGCTTCAGATACAGGAAGTAGTTCGACAGATGATATAACTAATATTAATACACCAACTTTCACAGTTAATTTTGATAAAACTGATGTAGTTGTTGGAGATATGGTTAAACTTTATAATGCAGCTGGTGCTGAAATTGGAAGTAAAACTCTTGATGGCGCTGACGTACTAGCAGGAAAAGTCAATGTAACTGTTAGTACTGCATTAACATCAGATGGAACGCATAATATAACAGCAGGTATTACCGATATAGCTGGTAATGAATCAGATAAATCTACTGGGATAGATGTAACAATCGATACTATAGGAGAAGGAACTGTCACAGTTAATCCTATAACACCAGATGATATTATAAATTTAGCAGAATCTGGAGTTACACCTACTGCTGTTACAGGAACTGTTACAGGAGAATTAAGTGCAGGTGATGCCATTACATTTACTGTTAATGGGACTGATTATTCAGGAACAGTAAATTCTGACAATACTTCATGGTCAGTGGATGTAGCTACAGCTGATTTACTAGCCGATCTTGATTTTACAGTGACAGCAACAGGAACAGATGTTGCAGGAAATCCAATATCAGCAACAGTACTTTCAGAGCATACAGTAGATACGGATAAACCAGATGCACCAACAAATGCACCTGATTTAGTTGTTGCTTCAGATACAGGAAGTAGTTCGACAGATGATATAACTAATATTAATACACCAACTTTCACAGTTAATTTTGATAAAACTGATGTAGTTGTTGGAGATATGGTTAAACTTTATAATGCAGCTGGTGCTGAAATTGGAAGTAAAACTCTTGATGGCGCTGACGTACTAGCAGGAAAAGTCAATGTAACTGTTAGTACTGCATTAACATCAGATGGAACGCATAATATAACAGCAGGTATTACAGATATAGCTGGTAATGAATCAGATAAATCTACTGGGATAGATGTAACAATCGATACTATAGGAGAAGGAACTGTCACAGTTAATCCTATAACACCAGATGATATTATAAATTTAGCAGAATCTGGAGTTACACCTACTGCTGTTACAGGAACTGTTACAGGAGAATTAAGTGCAGGTGATGCCATTACATTTACTGTTAATGGGACTGATTATTCAGGAACAGTAAATTCTGACAATACTTCATGGTCAGTGGATGTAGCTACAGCTGATTTACTAGCCGATCTTGATTTTACAGTGACAGCAACAGGAACAGATGTTGCAGGAAATCCAATATCAGCAACAGTACTTTCAGAGCATACAGTAGATACGGATAAACCAGATGCACCAACAAATGCACCTGATTTAGTTGTTGCTTCAGATACAGGAAGTAGTTCGACAGATGATATAACTAATATTAATACACCAACTTTCACAGTTAATTTTGATAAAACTGATGTAGTTGTTGGAGATATGGTTAAACTTTATAATGCAGCTGGTGCTGAAATTGGAAGTAAAACTCTTGATGGCGCTGACGTACTAGCAGGAAAAGTCAATGTAACTGTTAGTACTGCATTAACATCAGATGGAACGCATAATATAACAGCAGGTATTACCGATATAGCTGGTAATGAATCAGATAAATCTACTGGGATAGATGTAACAATCGATACTATAGGAGAAGGAACTGTCACAGTTAATCCTATAACACCAGATGATATTATAAATTTAGCAGAATCTGGAGTTACACCTACTGCTGTTACAGGAACTGTTACAGGAGAATTAAGTGCAGGTGATGCCATTACATTTACTGTTAATGGGACTGATTATTCAGGAACAGTAAATTCTGACAATACTTCATGGTCAGTGGATGTAGCTACAGCTGATTTACTAGCCGATCTTGATTTTACAGTGACAGCAACAGGAACAGATGTTGCAGGAAATCCAATATCAGCAACAGTACTTTCAGAGCATACAGTAGATACGGATAAACCAGATGCACCAACAAATGCACCTGATTTAGTTGTTGCTTCAGATACAGGAAGTAGTTCGACAGATGATATAACTAATATTAATACACCAACTTTCACAGTTAATTTTGATAAAACTGATGTAGTTGTTGGAGATATGGTTAAACTTTATAATGCAGCTGGTGCTGAAATTGGAAGTAAAACTCTTGATGGCGCTGACGTACTAGCAGGAAAAGTCAATGTAACTGTTAGTACTGCATTAACATCAGATGGAACGCATAATATAACAGCAGGTATTACAGATATAGCTGGTAATGAATCAGATAAATCTACTGGGATAGATGTAACAATCGATACTATAGGAGAAGGAACTGTCACAGTTAATCCTATAACACCAGATGATATTATAAATTTAGCAGAATCTGGAGTTACACCTACTGCTGTTACAGGAACTGTTACAGGAGAATTAAGTGCAGGTGATGCCATTACATTTACTGTTAATGGGACTGATTATTCAGGAACAGTAAATTCTGACAATACTTCATGGTCAGTGGATGTAGCTACAGCTGATTTACTAGCCGATCTTGATTTTACAGTGACAGCAACAGGAACAGATGTTGCAGGAAATCCAATATCAGCAACAGTACTTTCAGAGCATACAGTAGATACGGATAAACCAGATGCACCAACAAATGCACCTGATTTAGTTGTTGCTTCAGATACAGGAAGTAGTTCGACAGATGATATAACTAATATTAATACACCAACTTTCACAGTTAATTTTGATAAAACTGATGTAGTTGTTGGAGATATGGTTAAACTTTATAATGCAGCTGGTGCTGAAATTGGAAGTAAAACTCTTGATGGCGCTGACGTACTAGCAGGAAAAGTCAATGTAACTGTTAGTACTGCATTAACATCAGATGGAACGCATAATATAACAGCAGGTATTACCGATATAGCTGGTAATGAATCAGATAAATCTACTGGGATAGATGTAACAATCGATACTATAGGAGAAGGAACTGTCACAGTTAATCCTATAACGTCAGATGATATTATAAATTTAGCAGAATCTGGAGTTACACCTACTGCTGTTACAGGAACTGTTACAGGAGAATTAAGTGCAGGTGATGCCATTACATTTACTGTTAATGGGACTGATTATTCAGGAACAGTAAATTCTGACAATACTTCATGGTCAGTGGATGTAGCTACAGCTGATTTACTAGCCGATCTTGATTTTACAGTGACAGCAACAGGAACAGATGTTGCAGGAAATCCAATATCAGCAACAGTACTTTCAGAGCATACAGTAGATACGGATAAACCAGATGCACCAACAAATGCACCTGATTTAGTTGTTGCTTCAGATACAGGAAGTAGTTCGACAGATGATATAACTAATATTAATACACCAACTTTCACAGTTAATTTTGATAAAACTGATGTAGTTGTTGGAGATATGGTTAAACTTTATAATGCAGCTGGTGCTGAAATTGGAAGTAAAACTCTTGATGGCGCTGACGTACTAGCAGGAAAAGTCAATGTAACTGTTAGTACTGCATTAACATCAGATGGAACGCATAATATAACAGCAGGTATTACAGATATAGCTGGTAATGAATCAGATAAATCTACTGGGATAGATGTAACAATCGATACTATAGGAGAAGGAACTGTCACAGTTAATCCTATAACGTCAGATGATATTATAAATTTAGCAGAATCTGGAGTTACACCTACTGCTGTTACAGGAACTGTTACAGGAGAATTAAGTGCAGGTGATGCCATTACATTTACTGTTAATGGGACTGATTATTCAGGAACAGTAAATTCTGACAATACTTCATGGTCAGTGGATGTAGCTACAGCTGATTTACTAGCCGATCTTGATTTTACAGTGACAGCAACAGGAACAGATGTTGCAGGAAATCCAATATCAGCAACAGTACTTTCAGAGCATACAGTAGATACGGATAAACCAGATGCACCAACAAATGCACCTGATTTAGTTGTTGCTTCAGATACAGGAAGTAGTTCGACAGATGATATAACTAATATTAATACACCAACTTTCACAGTTAATTTTGATAAAACTGATGTAGTTGTTGGAGATATGGTTAAACTTTATAATGCAGCTGGTGCTGAAATTGGAAGTAAAACTCTTGATGGCGCTGACGTACTAGCAGGAAAAGTCAATGTAACTGTTAGTACTGCATTAACATCAGATGGAACGCATAATATAACAGCAGGTATTACAGATATATAACAGCAGGTATTACAGATATAGCTGGTAATGAATCAGATAAATCTACTGGGATAGATGTAACAATCGATACTATAGGAGAAGGAACTGTCACAGTTAATCCTATAACGTCAGATGATATTATAAATTTAGCAGAATCTGGAGTTACACCTACTGCTGTTACAGGAACTGTTACAGGAGAATTAAGTGCAGGTGATGCCATTACATTTACTGTTAATGGGACTGATTATTCAGGAACAGTAAATTCTGACAATACTTCATGGTCAGTGGATGTAGCTACAGCTGATTTACTAGCCGATCTTGATTTTACAGTGACAGCAACAGGAACAGATGTTGCAGGAAATCCAATATCAGCAACAGTACTTTCAGAGCATACAGTAGATACGGATAAACCAGATGCACCAACAAATGCACCTGATTTAGTTGTTGCTTCAGATACAGGAAGTAGTTCGACAGATGATATAACTAATATTAATACACCAACTTTCACAGTTAATTTTGATAAAACTGATGTAGTTGTTGGAGATATGGTTAAACTTTATAATGCAGCTGGTGCTGAAATTGGAAGTAAAACTCTTGATGGCGCTGACGTACTAGCAGGAAAAGTCAATGTAACTGTTAGTACTGCATTAACATCAGATGGAACGCATAATATAACAGCAGGTATTACAGATATAGCTGGTAATGAATCAGATAAATCTACTGGGATAGATGTAACAATCGATACTATAGGAGAAGGAACTGTCACAGTTAATCCTATAACACCAGATGATATTATAAATTTAGCAGAATCTGGAGTTACACCTACTGCTGTTACAGGAACTGTTACAGGAGAATTAAGTGCAGGTGATGCCATTACATTTACTGTTAATGGGACTGATTATTCAGGAACAGTAAATTCTGACAATACTTCATGGTCAGTGGATGTAGCTACAGCTGATTTACTAGCCGATCTTGATTTTACAGTGACAGCAACAGGAACAGATGTTGCAGGAAATCCAATATCAGCAACAGTACTTTCAGAGCATACAGTAGATACGGATAAACCAGATGCACCAACAAATGCACCTGATTTAGTTGTTGCTTCAGATACAGGAAGTAGTTCGACAGATGATATAACTAATATTAATACACCAACTTTCACAGTTAATTTTGATAAAACTGATGTAGTTGTTGGAGATATGGTTAAACTTTATAATGCAGCTGGTGCTGAAATTGGAAGTAAAACTCTTGATGGCGCTGACGTACTAGCAGGAAAAGTCAATGTAACTGTTAGTACTGCATTAACATCAGATGGAACGCATAATATAACAGCAGGTATTACAGATATAGCTGGTAATGAATCAGATAAATCTACTGGGATAGATGTAACAATCGATACTATAGGAGAAGGAACTGTCACAGTTAATCCTATAACGTCAGATGATATTATAAATTTAGCAGAATCTGGAGTTACACCTACTGCTGTTACAGGAACTGTTACAGGAGAATTAAGTGCAGGTGATGCCATTACATTTACTGTTAATGGGACTGATTATTCAGGAACAGTAAATTCTGACAATACTTCATGGTCAGTGGATGTAGCTACAGCTGATTTACTAGCCGATCTTGATTTTACAGTGACAGCAACAGGAACAGATGTTGCAGGAAATCCAATATCAGCAACAGTACTTTCAGAGCATACAGTAGATACGGATAAACCAGATGCACCAACAAATGCACCTGATTTAGTTGTTGCTTCAGATACAGGAAGTAGTTCGACAGATGATATAACTAATATTAATACACCAACTTTCACAGTTAATTTTGATAAAACTGATGTAGTTGTTGGAGATATGGTTAAACTTTATAATGCAGCTGGTGCTGAAATTGGAAGTAAAACTCTTGATGGCGCTGACGTACTAGCAGGAAAAGTCAATGTAACTGTTAGTACTGCATTAACATCAGATGGAACGCATAATATAACAGCAGGTATTACAGATATAGCTGGTAATGAATCAGATAAATCTACTGGGATAGATGTAACAATCGATACTATAGGAGAAGGAACTGTCACAGTTAATCCTATAACGTCAGATGATATTATAAATTTAGCAGAATCTGGAGTTACACCTACTGCTGTTACAGGAACTGTTACAGGAGAATTAAGTGCAGGTGATGCCATTACATTTACTGTTAATGGGACTGATTATTCAGGAACAGTAAATTCTGACAATACTTCATGGTCAGTGGATGTAGCTACAGCTGATTTACTAGCCGATCTTGATTTTACAGTGACAGCAACAGGAACAGATGTTGCAGGAAATCCAATATCAGCAACAGTACTTTCAGAGCATACAGTAGATACGGATAAACCAGATGCACCAACAAATGCACCTGATTTAGTTGTTGCTTCAGATACAGGAAGTAGTTCGACAGATGATATAACTAATATTAATACACCAACTTTCACAGTTAATTTTGATAAAACTGATGTAGTTGTTGGAGATATGGTTAAACTTTATAATGCAGCTGGTGCTGAAATTGGAAGTAAAACTCTTGATGGCGCTGACGTACTAGCAGGAAAAGTCAATGTAACTGTTAGTACTGCATTAACATCAGATGGAACGCATAATATAACAGCAGGTATTACAGATATAGCTGGTAATGAATCAGATAAATCTACTGGGATAGATGTAACAATCGATACTATAGGAGAAGGAACTGTCACAGTTAATCCTATAACGTCAGATGATATTATAAATTTAGCAGAATCTGGAGTTACACCTACTGCTGTTACAGGAACTGTTACAGGAGAATTAAGTGCAGGTGATGCCATTACATTTACTGTTAATGGGACTGATTATTCAGGAACAGTAAATTCTGACAATACTTCATGGTCAGTGGATGTAGCTACAACTGATTTACTAGCCGATCTTGATTTTACAGTGACAGCAACAGGAACAGATGTTGCAGGAAATCCAATATCAGCAACAGTACTTTCAGAGCATACAGTAGAAAACCAAGCTCCAACAGATATTATTTTAAAAGATTCAAATGGAGATGAGCTTACTTTAAGTTCTGAAATAATGTCAGGTGCTCCAGCAATGCTAATTCCTCCTGGCATCGCTGATCAAGCCGATTTTAGTGAAGAAGGTACAATAATTAAAACCGGTGATCGTAAATGGAATATGTTCGTTTATTCTGATGTGAACATTTTGGCAGGTGATGGAATGACTGTTTCATTCTCTGGTAGAACGGGTTCTGATGGATACTGGGGATTTAATAAACTTGCTACTTTTTCGGCCAGACCTGATGACAGAGATTTTGGGTTTAATATAGATGGTAACAAATTGTATGTAAGTGAAAATGAGGTTAACAAATTCACCAGTGACTTTAACCTATCTGATGTATTATCAATTAATATAGATAAAGATACAGGTGAGGTGACGTATTTAAAAAATAGTCATGTAATTTATACTTCAAAAGTTACAGCAGATTTAGATTCAGTATATAAATTTTTTGGTGGAATGTTTGAAACTGGAAGTGGCATCAACAGTCTTAATCTTGAAAGTTCTATGGCATCAAAATCTAAGTATACTATTTTTGAAAATGAAGATGCTGATACATTTGTTGCTGCCTTAGATACCATCGATCCAGATAGTAGTTCTTGGACCTACGAGCTTGTAGGTGGAGATGGTGCTACAGATAATGAGCACTTTAAAATTGGTGGAAGTAATAATAATGAACTTATTTTAAAAAATAATACTTCATCACAAGAAGATTACTCAGTAAGAGTAAAAGTTACAGACAACCATGGTAAGGAATATGAAGAAGTTATAGAGTTTAAAGTAGGGATAAACCAAGCTCCAACAGATATTATTTTTAGAGATTCAGATGGAAAGGAGATTATAAGTTCTGAAATAATTTCAGGTGCTCCAACAATAACAGGAACAGGAACCTTTTCTGATGTCGATATTAGTAAAGAAGGTCAAATAATTAAAACCGGTCCAAATAGCTGGAAGACGGTGGTTTTTTCTGAAGAGAGCATTTTGGCAAGTGATGGAATGACTGTTTCATTCTCTAGTGAACGTGGAGAGAATGGATACTGGGGATTTGATCTTGCTAATGCTTCAAATAATTATGAACCTTATATCAGAGATTTTGGGTTTTATATAAGTGCTTCAAAAGTGTATGTAACTGAAAGTACCGCTGATGGTAAATCTTACACCACCAAATATCCATTTGACTATAAACCATCTGATGTATTATCAATTAATATAGATAAAGATACAGGTGAGGTGACGTATTTAAAAAATAATCATATAATGCATATTTCAAAAGTTACAGCAGATTTAAATTCAGAATATAAATTCGTTGGTGGATCGTACCTTACTGGATCTGGTATCAACAGTCTTAATCTTGAAAATTCTATGGCATCATCTAAATATACTATTTTTGAAAATGAAGATGCTGATACATTTGTTACTTCTTTAGGTACCATAGATAAAGATAGTACTTCTTGGACGTATGAGCTTGTAGGTGGAGATGGTGCTACAGATAATGCTGCTGTTAAAATTGGTGGAACTAATAATAATGAACTAATTTTATTAAAAAACACTTCAACACAAGAAGATTATTCAGCTAGAGTAAAAGTTACAGATAATCATGGTAAGGAATATGAAGAAGTTATAGAGTTTAAAGTAGGAATATACCAAGCTCCAACAGATATTATTTTTAGAGATTCAGATGGAAATGAGATTATAAGTTCTGAAATAATTTCAGGTGCTCCAACAATAAAAGGAACCCTTTCTGATGTCGATATTAGTAAAGAAGGTCAAATAATTAAAACCGGTTCAGCTAGCTGGAATACGGTAGTTTTTTCTGAAGAGAGCATTTTGGCAAGTGATGGAATGACTGCTTCATTCTCTACTGAACATGGTCATAATGGATACTGGGGATTTAATCTTGCTAATGCTTCAAATAATTATGGACCTTATATCAGAGATTTTGGATTTTATATAGAAGATTCAAAAGTGTATGTAACTGAAAGTACCGCTGATGGTAAATCTTACAACAACAAATATCCAATTGACTTTACACCATATGATGTATTATCAATTCATATAGATCAAGATACAGGAGTTGTGACATATTTAAAAAATAATGTAAGATTTTATGTGTCATTAGATTTTGCAGATTTAGATTCAGAATATAAATTCGTTGGTGGATCGTACCTTAATGGAACTGGCATCCACAGTCTTAATCTTGAAAGTTCTATGGCATCAAAATCTAAGTATACTATTTTTGAAAATGAAGATGCTGATACATTTGTTGCTGCCTTAGATACCACCGATCCAGATAGTAGTTCTTGGACCTACGAGCTTGTAGGTGGAGATGGTGCTACAGATAATGAGCACGTTAAAATTGGTGGAAGTAATAATAATGAACTTATTTTAAAAAATAATACTTCATCACAAGAAGATTACTCAGTAAGAGTAAAAGTTACAGATGATCAAGGTAAGGAATATGAAGAAGTTATAGAGTTTAAAGCTGTAACAAGCTCTTCTTCAACTCCTTTAATACTAGATTTAGATGGTGATGGAGTTGAAACTCTAAGTGTACAAGAAGGAGTTAAATTTGATATTGATGCAGATGGAGATAAAGATACTACAGGCTGGGTAGGTGAAGATGATGGCTTGTTAGTTAGAGATATTAATAATGATGGCATTATAAATGATGGGAGTGAATTATTTGGAGAAGAAACACTTAAAAATGATGGAACTAAAGCCAACGATGGCTATGATGCATTACGGGACTTAGACTCAAACAACGATGGCGTGCTAAATAGTGATGATGACGCCTATAATGAATTACAAGTATGGCAAGACAGAAACTCTGATGGTATTACACAAGCCGATGAAATGATGAGTTTAGAGGACGCTGGCGTGTCAGAAATATCACTGGCTTCAACAACCAGTTCAATTAATGACAACGGTAATATTATTGGAGAGCAGGGCAGTTATACAGGGATAGATGGTAGTGAGAATGAAATGGCCGATGTTTGGTTCACTTATCAAGAGTTAGATAATGACACAACAACTATTGATGGATTAGACGATACACTACAAGAGACAACTCTAGAACATGAAAATTTTGTCTTTAATAGTGAGCATTTAGGCACCGATACTGTTCTAAATTTTGATCCTAATGTAGATAAATTAGACCTGTCAGAATTACTTATTGGAGAAACGCTAGAAACCATTAACAACTATCTTGATTTTAACTTTACTGAGAGTGGAACAACCATATCAATAAGCGCTAATGGCGATGATGATGTATCATCTACTATTGTTTTAGATGGTGTAGATTTATCCAAAATCTATGGCACAGTTGATACAAGTTCAATTATTAGTAACTTGATTGGTGACAATAATGATGGCGCATTGTTAATATCGTCGGGTAGTCATTCAAGTACTGATATTCCAGCACAAAAAATGGACGATTTAGACGAAGATATTTTGTAAAATAGACTTGCAGTATAATGAACTAAGACCTTGTTAAATTGATAAATTTGATAGGGTATTAGTTCATTTTTCTATGACAGGGTAGTGCTAACTATTTATGGAACTAATAACCACTCGTTTGATCATTAATCAATTGGATTATACCGATAGCCACTTTTTAATTTCATTACTAAATCAACCCAGTTTTAAGTAATACATTGGTGAACGTGATGTTATACCAATTGCATTAAGTAAGTGATCTTGTTGTGCGTAGAGAAAATCAGCTAAAACAAGGCGCTCGATTGACTAATAGCTGGCTATTAGGATTGAGAGCAACGCCATTTTAGTTACATTTTAACAAGTACAAGTGGGCAAATATTTCATGCAATTGGTATTAATGACGACGCAAGCGCTCGTCACTTTTTAACATCTGGCCCATTATCTACCTATCCAGATGAAATTGGTATGTACTGTGTTAGAGAGCAAGAAACGGGTCAAGCTATTGGTTTATACCAATTGCATTATGTAAGTGATCTTGTTGTGCGTAGTGAAAATCAGCTAAAACAAGGCGCTCGATTGACTAATAGCTGGCTATTAGGATTGAGAGCAACGCCATTTTAGTTAATTTTAACCAGACATTGATCAGAGCAAAATCAAAAATTTGGATTTAATTTAACCGATAATTTGTTACTGATTTTTCGGCTATTTGATATAATACCGCCTCAACTTTGAGGTATATATGAATTTAAAAATCAAACGGTTAGATCATCACGGCATAGTCGCAGGTGTAATTGAAGACTTACAAATAGTCCCCTTATTGGATCAATATTTACCTCAGGATGAAAAGCAAGAAATTACACCTGGTGAAGCGGTTAAAGGCATGATTATGAATGGACTTGGTTTTGCAAACCGTCCTTTATCTCTCAGTCCCCAATTTTTTACTAACTTACCGCTTGAGCATTTATTTCGAGAAGGTGTAAAAGCCGAGCACTTTAATCGTCACAAATTAGGCCGCACACTAGACCAGTGTTTTGATTTTGGCTGCGAAAGTCTATTTTCACTGGTGTCTCAGCAAGCTTGCGAGCTAGAAAGTGTAGACAAAAAATTTAACTCACTCGATACAACCAGCCATTCTTTAACGGGAGAATACGCTTTTGACGATGAAGACAGTGATGACAATGTTATTAAAATCACTCATGGTTACAGTAAAGCTCACCGCCCTGATTTAAAGCAAGTGGTACAAGAAATCATTGTCAGTCAAGATGGTGGCGTTCCTCTCGCCTGTAAAAACTGGGATGGCAATAGTGCTGATACCGCTATTTTTAAGGCAAGGAGCAAAGCACTTGTTAGCGAATTCAAAAAAAGCGCAGCGCCTAAATATCTTGTGGCCGACTGTAAGCTTTATCATAAGGCTAATGCCGAATTTTTATCTCTGGTAAAATTTCTCACGCTTATTCCTTCAACGATAGCGCTAGAGAAAGAATTAATCGCAGAATCAATAGCTGACGAACAATGGGTGAAAATAAATGCTAACTATCAATATGTTGTCAAAAAAGTCGAGCATATGGGGATCAAGCAGCGATGGATTGTGATTTACTCAAGTGCCGCTAATCATCGAGCTGCTAAAACGATCACACGGCAAGTTGAACGAGCAAAAGTTAAGGTAGAAAAAGAGCTGTTTCATCTACAAGCGCAACGCTTTGCTTGTAAAACTGATGCGCAACGAGCAGCGGATAAAATAGGAAAAAAACTGAAATATCATCAAATAAGCGACACTCAATATATAGAGCATAAAGTTTATGAAGGTAAAGGCCGCCCGAAAAAGGATGCTGAAGTTAAGCGTATAGAGTGGCAAGTAAACGCTGAAATTGAAGAAAACACGATCGCAATCAAGCAGGCTGTTGAGCAAAAATCTTGCTTCATTCTAGCAACAAATATTGATGAAGAAGAACTTTCACCTGAAGAAATATTAAAACATTACAAGGCGCAATCGGAAGTTGAAAGAGGCTTTAGATTTTTAAAAGATCCCTTGTTTTTTGTCTCTTCGTTATTTATAAAAAAGCCAAGCAGAATCGATGCTCTGTTGATGGTAATGACATTATCATTACTTGTATATTCTATTGCACAACGACGAATGCGAGCGAATATGAAAAAAGTTGAAGCGACAATTCCAAACCAAATGCATATTAACATCCATGGAGATCACCTAATAACATCGATGGAGATCACTCAATAACATCCATCGAGATCACCTAATAACATTCATGGAGATCACTTTTAGCTCCATATGTTATTGATGAATTCACATAATGTTGTTGTTCAATTAATCAACTTTCTTCTGTTCTGTAGGTACATTTTACCGTTATTCTTTTCATTTTGATGATGAGGATAACTATGTCTACGGTACCTATTTCTATGCGTAAATTAAAAGAAATCTTACGGCTCAAATACGGCTGTTCACTTAGCCATCGTCAGGTTGCAAAAAGCTTATCTATTTCGCCCTCAGTAGTGTCTCGCTATGCAAACCGAGCTGCACAAATGGGGATCACAAGCTGGCCTTTATCCGAAATATGGACGGATGCGGCGCTTAATCGAGAGTTCTTAAAGACTAGGGTCAAACTTAAAGCATCAATACCAGTTCCCAATTGGTCGGTGATTTATAAAGAACTAAAACATAAAACGCTGACGCTACAGCTCTTATGGGAGGAGCACTCACAGCGAAACCCCGGTAACCATTACAGTTACAATCATTTTTGTCGTCTGTATAAAGCGTGGTTGGGCTGCCAGAAACCATCAATGAGGCAGCATCATAAAGCCGGTGAAAAGCTATTTATTGATTACTGCGGCCCCACAATGAATATCATCAATAGTTCAACGGGGGAGTACCGAACAGCGCAGGTATTTGTTGCAGTGATGGGCGCTTCCAATTATACATTCGCCGAAGCAACATGGAGTCAAGGCCTTGAAGACTGGGTGATGAGTCATGCTCGCTGCTTTGAGTTTCTCGGTGGAATGCCTGAACTACTCATCCCTGATAACTTAAGAAGTGGTGTCACCAAAGCGTGTCGTTATGAGCCAGACCTCAATCCAACGTATCAACAAATGGCAGCACATTATAATACTGTCATCGTTCCAGCTCGCCCCTATCGCCCCAAAGATAAGGCTAAGGCTGAAGTCGCAGTACAAATAGTTGAGCGCTGGATCATGGCCAAGTTACGTCATGAACCGTTTTTTAGCCTACGTCAGCTCAATGAAAGGATCTGCGAACTACTCACAGATTTAAATCAAAGGCCAATGAGAAAGCAGCCTGGGAGCCGGTTATCACAGTTTATTGAGATCGATAAACCCGCTTTAAAGCCACTGCCTATAACCCCTTACATCTACACACAGGTTAAGTGTCACCAACGGTGCAAAAATGACCCACTAACATCGATCCAAAATTGACCCACCGATGTATCATTTATTTATTTTTAGGTGATACGGTATGTTAACGAAGGAGCTATTTGTGGATATTAAAGTCCTGCATAAACAAGGCAAAAGCATTCGCGCCATTGCCAAGGAATTAAACGTATCGCGCAATACTGTGCGTAAATATTTAAGAGGATATGACGTGCCTCATTATACAAAACGACATTCACCTCCGACTAAACTCAGTCCCTTCCATGAGTATATTCAAGGTCGAATAAATGCTGCAAAACCACACTGGATCCCAGCTGTTGTTTTGTTGTCAGAAATAAAATCTAGAGGTTATCAAGGTGGAATAACGCAACTCAGGGTGTATTTATCCGCTTTCAAGCAATTAACACCAGAGCCTATTGTTCGATTTGAAACCGGTCCGGGTCAACAAATGCAAATAGACTTCACCACGATTAAACGCGGAAAGCTTACCATTAAGGCGTTTGTGGCAACCCTTGGCTATTCACGAGCCTGCTACGTCTATTTTTATGACCATGAGCGAACAGAAGCATGGATGGATGGATTAAGGGAAGCATTTCACTATTTTGGCGGCGTTCCAAAACAAGTGTTATGCGACAACGCTAAAGCATTAGTTATTGAGCGCGATGTTTACGGTGAAGGAAAGCACCGTTGGAATCAATCGTTTCTTGATTTGGCTGAGGAATATGGTTTTCAACCCAAAGCATGTCGGCCGTATCGTGCTAAAACCAAGGGGAAAGTTGAACGATTTAACCATTACTTGAAGAATAGCTTTGTTGTACCACTGCATGCAACGCTCAAGCAAGCGGGCTTATCGTTAGATTGTGCAAATGCCAATAGCAAAATTGGCGGATGGCTAAACGATGTCGCCCACCAACGTATTCATGGTACGACCGCACAAAAGCCGCAATACCTCCTTGATGAAGAAGTGGCGTACTTACAACCGCTTCCACAAAAACTTCACAGCAGTTTGGATTTAAAGAGCAGCGCATTAGTGTCGTTTATTGCGCCCATTGATATTGAATGCTATCAACACCCGATATCTGTTTACAGTGAACTACTGGAGCAACTATGAGTATTCAACATGAACAAATCGCTTCAATATGTGAGCAACTCAATTTAAGAAATATAGAAAACAACTGGCCTAACATTGCGAGTCGATGCGTCAAAAATGAAAGTAGTTATGCTGACTTTTTGTATCAGATCCTCACTAGCGAGTTAGAGAATAAGTATGATCGGGCGCGAGAAATCATGCTAAAAATGTCCGGTTTTCCAAGCATCAAAACACTAGACCAATTTAACTTCAAGATTGCAACAGGGGCACCACGTAAAGCGATAACGGAGCTAAGCTCGCTTGCCTTTATTGAGCGGTGTGAGAATGTCATTTTACTAGGTCCAAGTGGTACAGGTAAAACACACTTAGCCATTGCGTTAGGTTATAAAGCCATTGAGCAACGCAAGAAAACACGTTTTATCAGTGCCGCAGATTTAATGCTTCAGCTAAGCAGTGCACAGCGGCAAGGAAAATTGAAAAGCTACATGCAACGCTCTATTCTTGCTCCTCGGTTGCTAATCATCGATGAGATAGGCTATTTACCATTTGGCCGTGATGAAGCAAATCTATTTTTTAATGTCATTGCCAAGCGTTATGAAAAAGGCAGTTTGATTCTAACGAGCAATTTACCCTTTGGACAGTGGCCGAGCGCCTTTTCAGATGATGCAACTTTAACAGCGGCCATGTTAGATCGCGTACTACATCACTCTCATGTGTTGCAATTAACTGGCGAAAGCTATCGATTAAGAGAAAAAAGAAAAGCGGGTATTATTGATACCTATCAAGACTAACTGGGTCAGTTTTCAATCGATGAATTACTGAAAAAGTGGGTCAATTTTAAACCGTTGTTGACAGTTAAGAAAGTAACCGTACATATTGACTACCATATTGAAGTTGAAAAACACTATTACTCTGTACCTCATGTGTATTCTCATGAAGATGATCACTCATTCTCACCGAAGCTGATCAGTTGTTCTCATCCATACTGATCACTCTTCGGTGCCATTTTGCGGCTCGGTAACATTGTTAATTGATCACGACGTCTCCGTCAAGTTCATTTCTAATTTTCGCATTGATTCTCCCTGTAACTCAAAACGCTGTGAACGATGAATAAGCCGATCCATAATGGCATCTGCATAGGTGGCTTCACCGATCAGTTCATGCCACTTAGCCACAGGCAGCTGACTCATTATGATCATTGAACCTTGTTCGTGTCGTGCGTCTATTATGTCTAGAAGATCGCTGCGCTGCTGACTCGTCAACATTTCCATTCCCCAATCATCCAAGATCAAGATCGGTGTCTTATTGAGCTGGGCAAGGAACCGAGGATAACTTCCCTCGCCGTGAACTTGCCGTAGCTGCTCTTGCAGCCCTTTGATTCGGTAATAGCGTGCTGGTATGCCCTGTTGGCAAAAGTAATGCCCAATAGCACAGCCTAAAAAGGTTTTGCCGCAGCCTGTCGCGCCGGTAAAAATAAGGTTCTGATGGTGCTCAAGCCAATGTCCTTCAAGCAAGCTGCTAATTTGTGATTTAACAATGCCACGGCTCGCTCGGTAATCGATTTGACTTGGATGAGCAGCCAATCGAAATTTAGCATACTTGACTAGGCGCTCTATCTTACGTTGCTCCCTGGTTGCAATTTCTTCTCCCAGCAATAGTGATAACCGATCATGAAAACTTAAGTCACTATATAAATGTGGCTGCTCTTCTTGGCGCGTTAGGCTGCTGAGAATGACGCTTAAACGTAAATTACTAAGCTGTTGAGTTAATTCGATATTCATCATATTTCCCTTAATGGTAGTAGTTTTGTCCACGGACATTGTCATGCTTGATATCTGCCAATAGATCGATTTGCTTAGGTTCACGTTTTTCTTGGTCTAAGTTCTTTTTCAGTATGATTTTTACGTTTGCTAGTCGGTAACCTCCAGTGTCTAGGGCCCGTTGACATGCCGCGTTTAGGCGCTCTTTTGAATAGACCTTGTTTAAGCTCAGTAAGCCAAAGCAGACTTTATAGCTTTGTTGTGGATGAGCTTTACTGTGCAATTGATAGTCGACCCACTGCGAGACATACTCACCGAGCGTACTCGCCCATTGTTTTAAGCGATCTGGCGTCCATTTAGCGTAATCTTGATGCGCCTTAGGCATATGCTCCACTTGAGTGCTGTAACCTCCGATGCGGATTGAACGAAGATGCTGGGCAATACATTGATTTTGATAATAAAGTTTTACAGTCTTATCACTGACATGCGCCTCGACTTGCTTTTTAAGTAGCCCATACGGCACTGAGTAATAGTGCTTATTCACTTCAATATGGTAATCAACATTTACTTTGACCTTTTTTATGTAGGTGTACTGGTAAGCGTGTCTCGGAAGAGGCCTCATGGCGGGCAGCTCATGGGTATTAAACTCTGTTGTTCTGTTTCCTGGCAGTTTCTGGAAAGGCTTGGTGTTTAACTTCACAAGTAATTGGCTGACCCGCTGATTGAGCTGCGTTAAGCTATAGAATGTTTCATGGCGTAATACCGCCATTATCCAGCGTTCGACGATCAGCACACCATTTTCAGCTTTAGCCTTGTCTTTGGGCCGCAACGGTCTTGCTGGAATGATTGCTACATTATAATGTGCAGCAAGCTGCTGATATGTTGGGTTTAAGTCAGGGTCATATTTACATGCTCTTGTTGTCGCTGAACGCAAATTGTCAGGCACAATAATATCGGGAATGGCACCTAAAAACTCGAATGCTCGAACATGGCTCATTACCCAATCTTCAAGCTGTTGGGATAGCGTCGCTTCAGCAAAGGTAAAATTAGTACCACCCATCACAGCAACGAATATTTGTGCGCCGCGAAATTCACCAGTTTGTGGGTTAACAATGGGGATTGTTGGGCCACAGTAATCAATAAACAACTTCTCACCGTACTTATGAATCTGTCGCATCGACGGTTGTTGACGTGACAGCCAGTCTTTGTAAATACGGCACATCTGCGGATAGCTATAATGATTAGTGGCATTTCGCTCGACATACTCTTGCCACAGCAACTGTTTAGTAACGCCTTTACCCTTTAATTGACTATTGAATTGTGACCAGTTTGGCAGCGGGATCGCAGTCCTAGGTTGGATTTTGGTTTGCAAAAAGCACTTATTGAGTTTGATGTCGTCCCAAATTGGTGGCAACGGCCATTCCTCTATACCCATGAGCTTAGCGCGGTTGACATAGGTCGATACAGTACCTGGTGAGATAGACAAGCTTGTACCGATTTTACGGTGTGATAACTTGGCTTCATATTTTAATCGAAGTATTTCTTTAAGTTTTCGCATTGATATTGACTCTGCTGGCATAACGACTCCTTGATAAAAATGGAGTAAACATTATGCGGTTATAACAATGCAAAATGGCAGTATTGAAAGCAGTCATTTGAAATTAGCCTAGCTAAAATCAGTGATCAACATCAATGAGAAAAGGTGATCAGCTTGAATGAGAATGTGTGATCAGTTTCGATGAGAACAGGTGATCAACATCCATAAGAATATGCACCTCATTCATTGATAAAAAAAAGCTTGAAGCACATATCAGTGGAGAGTTGGTTAGGCTTTACCACCATGGTGAATGTGTCGCCTCACATCCTCGTTCATCAAAAATAGGTGCACACACGACAATTGAGGGGCACATGCCAATCGCTCATCGCAAGCATGATCAGTGGTCCCCTCATCGTTTTGAAAAGTGGGCGAAAGACATTGGTAGTAGCACTGAAGAGCTCGTCATCAAATTACTGCAATCGAAACGGCATCCAGAGCAAAGCTATCGTGTCTGTTTAGGATTACTGAATTTATCGAAGAAATATTCACCAGCAAGGTTAGAAGCCGCCAGTCGCCGAGCTTTACATGCAGGCATCATGCGACTCGCAGGTATCCGCTCAATCTTAGATAAGGGACTAGACCGTCAACCATTGCCGGAAGTTCAACTCGACTTACTTGGTGAAATCGAGCATAAAAATGTTCGCGGAAACAAATATTATCATTAAGGGGAAAACCAATGAAAACCATTTATAACCAATTGAATACGCTGAATCTTGGTGGCATACGTGATGCATTAACGCTCCAAACGGAGCAGCCAAATCATTACAAAGAACTCGCTTTTGAAGAGAGGTTAACCTTGTTACTCGATAATGAGATAAATCAGCGAGTCACTAGAAAAATAGAGCGATTAACTCGCCAAGCAAAATTTAGAGTGCAAGCTCAGATAGAGCAACTCGATTATCGTGCCAATCGTAACCTAGATAAGGCACAAATCCGCTCGCTAGCACAGGGCGAATGGTTACGACTTCATCAAAATATCTTAATCACAGGAGCGACAGGTTGTGGCAAAACCTACTTAGCCTGTGCGCTTGGCCAACACCACTGCCAGCAAGGCGATAGCGTGTTCTACTTTAGATTAAAAGAGCTATTGGAGAAGATGTATTTATCTCAGGCCGACGGAACTTATCGCAAGTTTATCAGTAAATTAACCAATGCAAATTTACTGATTTTAGATGACTGGGGGTTAGAGCCACTAACCGCTCAGCAGCGGAGTGATTTACTAGAGCTCATTGATGCTAGGTATGATACTAAATCAACGTTAATCGCTAGCCAATTACCGCAAGAACATTGGTACAAAATGATCGGGGAATCTACCCATGCCGATGCCATTTTGGATCGGCTAGTTCATGGCTCAATAAAAATAAAATTAGAAGGTGAATCGATGCGAAAAATCATCAATAACTTGACTGATGGAGATCACTCAAGCTAAATTTAAAGAGGCTCTACAAAACAGAAAAAAGCGATCTCCATGAATGTTATTGGGTGATCTTCTTCATGTTATTACGCACCAAATAAATCAAGAAACGGCCGCCCCCACATTGCGCTGGGTGTTTCAGTGTTTTGATGGCATCAATTTACTTCAACAAGGTGATGATTATATTTACGATCAAACCTACTTAGATGGCCTGACCGAACTCAGGCAAAAGATAGTAAACCTTATTGGTGGGCATGCCATGCACTTATACAAAATCAAAAAAGTGACCTAGGGGTCTGATCAATGTGTGTTTTAACAAGTACAAGTGGGCAAATATTTAATGCAATTGGTATTATGTGGCTTGATGCAGCGGGATTATTTATCCATTCCAGACCTCGGTTATGCGTTT
The DNA here is from genome assembly GCF_051201665.1 of Psychrobium sp. nBUS_13. Taxonomy (GTDB): domain Bacteria; phylum Pseudomonadota; class Gammaproteobacteria; order Enterobacterales; family Psychrobiaceae; genus Psychrobium. Next base: position 1,903,558 of record NZ_CP179210.1, read on the forward strand.
TTAGACACCGCACATGGATAGGGCTTTGCCTACGAAGCAGCAAGCGCATTTGTCGAAAAGGTAAAGCTAGACGCAAAATATTCTACGCTTGCAGCAATGACGAACCAAGTAAATAATGCCAGCATTGCTCTATTATTAAAATTAGAGTTTAGGGAAATAAAGGAAAAGCCATCTATTGAAGGATTGAAAGATAGTCGATACTTTGAATTGTCAATATCCTAACCGTATACTGTTTGACGTGTAATTATTGAATAGCGCTTTGCGCGCCATTCAATAAAATAAAAATTTAGAAAGAAGTAGTATCGCTAAATAAACCGACTTTTAAATCTTTGGCATTGTATATTTCACGGCCATCTACTTCCATAGTAGCGTCAGCCATCCCCATAACAAGCTTACGGTTGATAACCCGTTTCATATTTATTTTGTAGGTGACTTTTTTAGCATTAGGTAAAACTTGCCCGGTAAATTTTAATTCACCAACACCTAGCGCACGGCCACGACCTTGACCACCAATCCAACCTAGATAAAAACCAACGAGTTGCCACATGGCGTCTAACCCCAAACAACCGGGCATTACTGGGTCGCCAATGAAATGACAATCAAAAAACCACAAATCTTTAGTAATATCTAATTCTGCAATAATTTCACCCTTACTAAAAGTACCGCCATCTTCAGTCATACTAACGATGCGATCCATCATTAACATGTTTGGCGCAGGTAATTGTGGATTTCCTTGACCGAATAATTCACCACGGCCACTAGCCAGTAAGTCTTCTCTTGTGTAACTTGATTTTTTAATCATTTTTTTAAATCACCGTATAAATTTGTGGGCTAGGTTAGCGAACACCTGTACGCTAGACAACTCCGATGAGCACGTTACCAGAATTTTAAACGAGATAACAATGATATCTGCGGCGCTTGCGGATTGTTTAAATCGTCAATACGGTGCTCTATGACGCCATACAACGAATCTTCTGGATAACAACCACTGTCATCCATCACGCCTGCAGGTAGACTAAAGCCTAATTCAATGGCCTGTTCAATATGATCAACAGGGAAGATAGCAAATTGCTTTAATTCAATCGCCTCTCTTATGTCTTGCGGCAGGTTCAAATTGGGTACATTCGACGCAGGAATAATCACCCCTTGTTGCTTGTCAAAACCATTCGCTTTACAGACATTATAAAAGCCGACAATTTTTTCATTAACGCCACCAATGGCCAAAATATTACCAAATTGATCCATAGCACCGGTTACTGCGATGCCTTGGTTAAGCGGCTTTTGCGCAAATGCAGACAATAGACACATTAAGCTGGCCATTGCAGCGCTATCGCCGTCGATACCTTGATAGGATTGTTCAAATACAAGATTTGCATCAAGGGGAATTTCATCATCCATCGCAAATTTTTGATGTAAGTAAGAGGTCAGAATAGCAACGCCTTTCGCGTGAATATTACCCGCCTGATCGACTTTACGCTCCACATCACCAATATCGCCATCGCCGTAATAGACCGCTGCGGTAACGCGAGATGGCTCGCCAAAACTATCTAAATCGGTATCTAAGACTGATAGGGCATTTATTTGCCCGATTTGTTGGCCATCCGTTACTAACAATAACTGCTTGTCCTTGATGGCCTCAAAGCTGTATTGTGCAATCCGGTTCTTACGATGGTTAAAGGCATCAATGGCTTGCAAAATATGGTCGCTATCGATCTTATCATTGTCTTGTGCGAAGACTTGCGCCTGTTGAATCAAAGACTTGAACATCGCGCTATCCAGAGACATACGTTGTTGATGTTCAATGAGGAATGACGAGTAGTTCATCAATGCTACTAATGCGTCGCTTGTTAAATCTACGCAATTAGCGCGACGAGCAATATTTTGTAAATAACCCGCGTATTTAACGAAGGCTTGCTCGTCGTCTAACGCAAATTGATGATTCACTTCAGCAATCAGTGGAAATAACTGAATAATATCAGGATCTAAATCCAATAACCCTTTATAAGACAGCGCATCGCCAACCAGAATTATTTGCGTCTTTAAATCAATAGCCTGTGGATCGAGCCAATGATTGGCGCTGGTCCATTTAATTTGACGGTCAAACAACGATGACTTTAACTCAAACCACAATTGAGTATTTTCGAGCAAACGATCACTTGGCAAAACAAGGACACCGCCATTGGCTTGATGGAGCAAGCCTGGTTGTAATAAGTGATGGTTCGCCACCGTCGTACCTTGCTCGGTAATATGGGCAATATCACCAAAGAGTTTAACGCTGTCAGGGTTGTCACAAAAAACAATTGGAAAGGTGTCATCGGCTTGATGCGTGACAAAATTGTTCACCAAAATAGGATGGCTTAAGGCATAACCATTATCTAGTTGCTTGGCCAAATCATTTAGAAACGTTAATACCTTAGGTAAACGTTTAAATACTTTCAGTAATGGTGCCAACTCGTCTGTGAAAAACTTTGTATCACTGTCCTGATTTTCTTTAACCAAGGCACTAGCACGTTTTAGCCATGAATGAACTAGACGGGTAAATTTAACCCCTTGGCCCTGTGGTAAGTTTATACAAATTGGCTTACGCGCATTGGTAACATCCTCACAATACACCACGTCAAATACGTTATCGGTAACCAGTGGATTAGACAGCAACAACTCCCTAATAAGCGCCTTTGAATCGATAGCGGGGTAGCCAAGCACCATCATATGCTGTTCACTACATTGCGGTGTCGAGAAAAACTTGAACGCATTTTGCGCGCGATCTTGCCCTAAACTCAGGCCGACGGCATCGAGCCATGAGTGATTTTCTAACAGGGTTTTGGCATGCTGCTGATCAAATCCTAATTGCTGTTTGGTTAACCCTGTTACTTTATTCAACGACGACTTCCTTATAACTAATTATCTGTTTCTATTCAACTTATCACGCTTAACTATCTTATGGCTAGCGGTTATCGCACGGTTACTGCTAGGCCTTTTAAGTAAAAGCCCTCAGGAAAGGTACTGGCAATTGGATGATCTGATGCCTGAGATAAACGCGCAATAATTTGGGCATCACGTTTTGCATCAAGGGCCGCATCGGCAACAATCTTTTGGAATAAGTCACTCGCCATTAAGCCAGAACATGAATAGGTTAAGAGTGTGCCACCTGGATTAAGTAATTGCATCGCCACCATGTTGATATCTTTATAACCTCGACAAGCGCCATTAAGCTGCGATTTGTTGTCTGCAAACTTTGGTGGATCTAAAATGATCACATCAAAGGTTTTGCCTTCATCACGGTAACGACGAAGGAGTTTAAATACGTCTGCTTGTACGAAATCGACTTTTGACATGTCCAATTGATTGATTTCAATGTTTTGCTTCGCAATATCTAGGGCGCTCTGTGACAAGTCAACATTGGTAAAGTGCTTAGCACCTTCTTTCATGGCGTAGATACCAAAGGTTCCCGTGTAACTAAAACAGTTTAATACAGTCTTGTCTTTACAGAAACTGCCCGCGATGCGTCGGTTATCTCGTTGGTCAAAGTAAAAACCCGTTTTATGACCGCCAGTGATGTCCACTAGAATATCAACACCGTTTTCTTTGACTAATGTTAATGGTGCGGGTTCATCACCTTTAATTAGCCCTTTAGTTGGCTCGAGACCTTCTTTTTTACGCACATCAACGTCTGAGCGATCATAAATATTATGCTCAGGGTAAAGCGCATCAAGAGCGGCAATAATATGATGACGATTATATTCTGCACCGGCGCTGAGTAATTGACAGACAAGCGTGTGATCATAGTGATCAATGGTGACGCCAGGTAAATAATCAGATTCTGCAGCCACTAAACGAAAGCCCGTTAGCTGTTGATCGTTGATTAGCGATACTCTTGCTTGTGCCGCAGCACTGATACGCTGTTTGAAAAAATCAGCATCAATGGCAACATCCGGTTCAAAAGACCAAATACGAACCCGAATTTGTGATTCAGGGGAATACGCCCCAGCTGCTAACCATTTACCTTGCGCATCAAGAATATCGACAGTTTCGCCTAATTCAGGCTTGCCCTTAACTGACTTTATAGCCATCGAAAATATCCAAGGATGACGGCGGTTTAACGCTTTCTCGCGGCCAGGTTTTAGAATAATTGAAGCGTTGTTTGACTGTTGCATGAGATCACCTTGGACCGGAAAGTTGAGTGAGGCGAGATTTTACTGACGGACCCCGCTTGGTGCAACTTATTTCAAGGTTTAGCTCGGTTTAATACCGTTTTAGTTCACATTAGTGCAAACAAAATCAATGAAGCGAGTTTTAGTGCATAAAAAGGCGCTGAGTATGGCTAAAAATCAACGGCATAGCCTAGCTATTGTCGTAATCATCGCGTAGAATTGCCCACCTTTGTCAAATTCAATAAATAGTGATGAATAATCAAGCTAGGCTTTACATTGGCTAGTTTTTGAACATCGCTCATTAACCATTACTATGGGAAAGCTTAATGCAGCAACTTGAAACAATTGTTAAGCAAGCACAAGATGAAATTACTCAAGCGACTGATCTCAACACGTTAGATCAGGTTCGTGTTACCTATTTAGGTAAAAAAGGTAAAATGACTGACTTGCTGAAATCGTTAGGCCAATTGTCTAATGAAGAACGTCCAAAAGCAGGGCAGTTAATTAACCAAGCTAAACAGCAAATTCAAGCTGCACTAGTTGAAAAAGGCAACGTCCTACGTACTGCGGAGCTCAATGCGAAGTTGGCGAATGAGTCAATTGACGTGAGTCTTCCCGGTCGCCGCTTAAGCGCAGGTACTGTTCATCCGGTAAATCGCACTATCGAGCGCATCGAGAGTTTCTTTGGTGAGCTTGGCTTTAGCGTTAAAGCTGGCCCTGAAGTTGAAGATGATTTTCATAACTTTGACGCGTTAAATATTCCTGACCATCACCCAGCACGTGCCGATCACGATACATTTTACTTTGATCCTAAAACTGTATTAAGAACACAAACATCGTGTGTACAAATTCGTACGATGGAAGTTGAAAAGCCACCATTGCGTATTATATCGCCAGGTCGTGTATATCGTAATGATTACGATCAAACGCATACGCCTATGTTCCACCAAGTGGAAGGCTTAATGGTCGACAAAAATGTTAGCTTTACTCAGCTTAAAGGCATTTTGCATGATTTCTTAAAGAATTTCTTTGAAGAAGATTTAGAGATCCGTTTCCGTCCATCATATTTCCCATTTACTGAGCCTTCAGCTGAAGTTGATGTTAAAGGTAAAAATGGTTGGCTAGAAGTATTAGGTTGCGGCATGGTTCACCCTGAAGTACTACGCAGTGCAGGCATTGATCCTGAAGAATACACTGGTTTTGCATTTGGTATGGGCGTTGAACGTTTAACAATGCTGAGATATGGCGTTGATGACTTACGTTCGTTCTTTGAAAACGACGCACGTTTCCTAAAACAGTTTAAATAAGGTTATCACATGAAATTTAGTGAATCATGGCTACGTGAGTGGGTTAACCCTAGCGTAAGTAGCGAAGAATTATCAGCTCAGTTAACAATGGCTGGCTTAGAAGTAGATGATGTTGAGCCAGTTGCTGCTGAGTTTACTAACGTGGTTGTTGGTGAAGTCGTAGAATGTGGTCAACACCCTGACGCCGATAAGTTACAAGTCACCAAAATTAACGTTGGTGAAGAAGAGCTTGTTGATATCGTTTGTGGCGCAAAAAACTGTCGTCAAGGTCTAAAAGTTGCTGTTGCTAAAGTTGGTGCGGTATTACCGGGTGACTTCAAGATTAAGAAAGCGAAGCTTCGCGGTCAACCATCGTTTGGCATGTTATGTTCGTTTAGCGAATTAGGCATGGCAGATGAGAGTGATGGTATTTTAGAGCTGCCATTAGATGCGCCAATCGGCACTGATGTTAGAGAATATCTGTCATTGAACGACGTTTCGATTGATGTTGATTTAACGGCTAACCGCGCAGATTGTTTAGGTATTAAAGGTCTTGCTCGTGAAGTGGCTGTGCTTAACAATATTGATGTTACTGCACCAGCGATTACACCTGCTGACGTAACTATTGAAGACAAAGTAGCGATTAAACTTAGCGCACCAGAGTCATGTCCACGTTATCTTGGTCGTGTCATTAAAGGTATCAACGTTAAAGCGGCTACGCCATTATGGATGAGCGAAAAGCTACGTCGTAGCGGTGTTCGCAGCATAGATGCCGTAGTTGATGTCACTAACTATGTGTTACTAGAGCTTGGTCACCCAATGCACGCGTTTGATTTATCGACTATTGACGGTGGTATCGATGTACGTATGCCAACAGCCGCTGAAAAGCTTACGTTGTTAGATGGCAACGAAGTAACGCTTAACGAAGATACATTAGTGATTGCTGATGATAATAAAGCATTAGCTATGGCTGGTATTTTTGGCGGTGAAAGCAGTGGTGTTAACGACTCAAGTGAAGATATTTTCTTAGAAAGCGCATTCTTTGGTAAGCTTGCGATTGCTGGGCAAGCACGCAAGTATGGTTTACACACTGATGCATCTCACCGTTACGAGCGCGGCGTTGATCCTAAATTGCAGTTTGATGCCATGGAACGTGCAACACAGCTATTATTAGATATCGTTGGTGGTCAAGCTGGCCCTATCGTTGAAGCAGTTGCAACTGAACATTTACCAACGTCAAATAGCATTGAATTACGTCGTAGTCGTTTAGACCGTATTATCGGTATTTCAATTGACAGTGACAAAGTAACTGAAATCCTAACGCGTTTAGGTATTGATACCGTTGTTACTGATGCAGGCTGGAGTTGTCAGTCTCCTTCATACCGTTTTGATATCAATATTGAGTCAGATCTGATTGAAGAAGTAGCGCGTGTATTCGGTTACAACAATATTCCTAACGAGTCACCAGCAGGCATGTTGGTAATGAGTGAGCACAAAGAGCAGGCGTTAAGTGTTAATAACCTACGCAACGCGATGGTTGCTCGTGGATTTAACGAAGCCATTACTTATAGCTTCGTTGATCCAAAGAAACAGCAGGTATTATTCCCTGAGCTTGCTGCAAAAATATTACCACACCCAATCTCTGCTGATATGTCGGTAATGCGTGTAAGCTTGTGGACAGGTTTGATTCAAGCGGTTAGCAATAATCAGAAACGTCAACAAGGCCGCGTTCGTTTATTTGAAACTGGTTTACGTTTCTATCCAAACGAAGCCAGCGAACATTGTATTTCACAAGATCCGATGATTGCTGGCGTTATTGCTGGTGGTATTAGTGACGAGCATTGGGACTTAGAGTCTCGTGCAGCAGACTTCTTCGACCTTAAAGGTGATCTAGAAGCCTTGATGGAATTGACAGCAGACGTTGATCAATTTGAGTTCAGAAAAGCGAATCTTGATGCGCTTCATCCTGGTCAATCCGCTGAAATTTTCGTTAACGATGAGTCAGTTGGGTTTATAGGAGCTATTCATCCACAACACGAAAAGCCGCTTGGCCTCAATGGTCGTACCATTGTTTTTGAGATTACTCAAGCTGCTCTTTTGCAAAGAAAATTGCCTGAATCCGTTGCCCAGTCTAAGTTTCCGGCTAACAGACGCGACATTGCTCTTGTAGTGAAAGAAGAAGTAAATGCAAAAGAAGTAGTAAAAAGCATACAAAATGTTGGCGAAAATCAGTTAGTTGGCATAAACTTGTTTGATGTATACCGTGGTCAAGGCATTGAAGACGGATATAAAAGTTTAGCAATTGCGTTGATTTTGCAAGATGCGGAACGAACTTTGGAAGATAAAGACATTGCATTGGTTGTCGAAAAAGCAGTCAAAGCAGCTAATGATTCATTTGGTGCAACTTTAAGAGACTAGAATATGGCCTTAACTAAAGCCGATATGGCAGAACATCTATTTGAAAATTTGGATTTTAGTAAGAAAGAAGCCAAGGAAATGGTAGAGCTATTTTTTGAAGAGCTACGTGGCTGTTTGGAAAGAGGCGAACAAATCAAACTATCAGGATTTGGTAACTTTGATTTACGTGATAAAGCGGAACGTCCAGGTCGTAACCCTAAGACTGGTGAAGACATTCCAATTTCTGCACGCCGTGTTGTTACCTTTAGAGCAGGTCAAAAGTTAAAAGCACGCGTAGAGCAGCTTGAAGCGAAAGACTAATAGCCCGATGACCCAATAAAGTAAGCACCTATCGCATTAGGTGCTTACTTTTTTCTTGTATAAGCTTACCTATCTATGAATAGTCCTATTCATGGAACGATTTCTATATTTCAAAATATTTCCTGTGCTTAATACGGCTTCCAATTGAAAATGATATATCGTGTCCAGTAATCTTATCTAGCTACTCGACTAAATACGAGATCTTGTTGAGGTAAGGGAAACTAAAGTAGAACACAGCTCAACGAGTGAGATTGACTAAGGACACATTATTAAGATTGAAAGCAAAGCAGTATTTATTACTTTTAACTGACTCAAGTGGTCAATTAATTAATGGCGTAGTGTTAAAGGCTTTCAGTGTGATCTGAATTAGGTATGTTGTTTGAGCTTGCAGGAAATATATTGCCACCTGTTTAGATAATAATGTACTAGTAGAAGTATCCGTACGGTAATAAGAGGTGCTTATAGCAATTACATTAAATATTTGACCACTTGTGCTTGCTAGAATTTACAATAACTGCGTTGCTCTCAATCCCAAGCTATTGCACAATCGAGCGACTTGTTTTAGTTGATTCTTCCTAAGCACAACAAGATTACTTAAATAATGGAATTGGTATTATCTGGTTGATGGGCTGTAGAAGTTATCAAGTGACTAGGACTAATAAGAGAGACTGGTTTAGATCGATAAATTAGCAGTTCAAGTATAGCTAGAAAGAATAGGGCAAGTGTGAATTACTTGCCCTAATACTTAATCTTTACACCTTGAACTGAGATACAGCGTCGTTAAGTGCATTGGACTGTGCTGCGACTTCTTGGCTCATCTCAGAATTTTGATCTGATAATTCCGACGTTTCATCAGTTACGTCGCGAATCGTGACAACGTGTTTGTAGACTTCACTTGCTACGGCACTTTGCTCCTCGATAGCAGCAGCTACTGACTGAGCCATTCCAAGAATTATCGAAACATCATCGGTTATTTCTTGCAACATTTCACCAGTACTTGACGCTTGCTGAGCACTTACGTCACCTTGATCTCGACAAGTCGCCATCAGAGCGACTATCTCAGCAGTACGGCCTTGGAATTGAGAGATAATTGACTCAATTTCCTTTGTCGAATCTTGTGTTTTACTTGCCAAGCTTCTAACTTCATCGGCAACTACAGCAAATCCACGTCCTTGTTCGCCTGCACGAGCTGCTTCAATTGCAGCGTTCAAAGCTAACAAATTCGTTTGTTCAGCGATACCACGAATGACTTCTAGTACCTGACCAATACTTTGGCTGTCGCTTTCGAGCGCCGTAACAACTTGTTGGGAATCTAATAAGTTGGACGACAATTCATTAATTTTCTCAATGGTCTTTTCCACGCCTTGTTGGCCTGAAATTGCGTTTTGATTCGTTAACTCCGCCTTAGTCGCGGTATCGGAAGTATTCTTTGAAATCTCATCAACGGTAGCAACCATTTCGGTAATTGCCGTTGTAACCATATCGGTTTCAGCCATTTGGCTTTGTACACCTTGTGTCGTTACGGACACGTTAGTTGCGAGTTGATTCGTTGCATCGTTCAACGCAACGACTGAAGTATTCACCTCACTAATCAAACCTCTAAACTGGGTAACCATTTGATTAAAGTGCGACGACATTTCCGCAATTTCATCTTCGCCATCGCAAGGCGCGGTTAATGATAAGTTTTTGGTTTCGCCAATGGTTATCATTAAATCTCTTAGTTGTTCAATTGGTCGTAAAATACTGCGGGAGGTTAATACTGAAATGACGATAGCAATCGCAAGAATCACGAAAAACAATGTAAATTGTACGACAGCAATAGAGTCTTCAGTCTCAGTAATTTTTTGTTTGTTACTTGATACAATATCCTTAAGTAATGTTTCAGTTTTATGCACTGTTTTGCGCATGTTACCTAGTAAACCAAGTTTTTGATTAAATCCAAAAACCTGTTTTGCATCATACAGTGCGATAAATGCTTGGTGATATTGTGAAAGCAAACCAGCGTTTAAGGATTGGAGTTGTCTTGAAGCACTTACTGCATTGCCCATTGCCTGCAAACTTGCGTCAGACGGTTCAAGTAAAAATTGTTTTTCTATGTGTCGCAACTGATACAGTTCACTTTGTGATTGGTAGTCAGAGTTAGCAATTGAATCCAACAACGACGTTGAAGCGATTTGTAATCGTCCTTGTAATCCAAGGTTTGTCTTATAACCAATAGCTTTTTGTTGTAAGTTGAGCTTTTCAAAGATTCGTTGATAGTCACTTAAAATAGCGTCAAATTGATTTATCTGCTGTACTGATAAATCAAAGCTTTGAAAAGTACGCTTTAAATCGCCGCTTTCGGCTTTAATTAATTCAACATTCTTTTTAAATTTCCCAATATATTTTTCATCTTTACGTGCAAGAAAGTCTTTCTCATTACGACGTAATTGGAGAACACCTTTATCAATAGTGTCAGCAGTTTCAATTCCTTCTAAAAGAGAATGCATCGTGTTGACGCTATACATTTGTAGTATAAGCATCATGAGCATACTCACGCCTAGGAGGCAGGTACTTAAAAATAGCTTTGATTTAATTTTCATAAAAGGCTCTTTAGTAAATGGCGATAAACCATGATTCGCATTTGTTTGATGTGCTAACAACGTTCGGTTATAAAATGTTGTTAGATGAGTCCCTTCGATAATACTATCGACTGTGTCTAATATAAGTTTAGAACTTAATAACTTAAACGCAAAAAAAACCGAGCGAAAGCTCGGTTGTTATTCGATTTGTTACAATTATACTACGATTTAGAAATTCGCTTCACTTTCCAGCGATTATTTTCCCAAGTCATGAGTAAAAAGCGGTCATCAGCGACGACACCACCTTGATATTTTCCGCGAATGTGTAATTCGACACGTGTATCTTTCTTCGACTTTCTAAAGAAGTCACCGCCAACATCCGTAATTTGAACTGTGGCAGAATCAAGTGATAACTCCATAACATGACGCTGAATCATTTTGATACTACGGTAATGATCAACTAATCCTGCTACGCGTTTTACCGAGTTTTCTTTAATCTCATCAATGTCTTTCGCATTGTAAATAGCTTCAACAAACTCTTGCGCTACTTCTTCTGGCATTTTTTTTGATTCTTTATCGCCACAAGCAGAAAGCGCTAACGCGAATAATGCAATGATTGTTGCTTTGATTTTAACGCCTTTAGGCAGTAAAAAATTATTGTTCATGATGTTGTGCTTGTTTCCCTTGAATTGCTGTTAAGGCGATAGTGTAAACAATATCGTCGACTAATGCACCCCGTGATAAATCATTCACTGGTTTGCGCATGCCCTGAAGCATTGGGCCTATGCTGATCAAATCAGCGCTTCGTTGTACGGCTTTGTATGTCGTGTTGCCGGTATTTAGATCGGGGAAGATAAATACATTGGCTTGACCAGCAACTGGGCTATTCGGCGCTTTTGACGCCGCAACATTTTTCATGATCGCTGCGTCATACTGAAGCGGACCATCAATAATTAAATCTGGACGGCGCTTCTGCGCAATTTCAGTTGCTTCTCTTACTTTCTCAACATCAGAGCCTGTTCCTGAAGTACCTGTTGAGTAACTAATCATAGCAACCTTTGGCGAAATTCCAAACGCGATTGCAGAATCTGCTGATTGAATCGCAATTTCAGCGAGCTGTTCCGCGTTTGGATCAGGATTAATAGCACAATCACCATAAACCAATACTTGATCTGGCAACAGCATAAAGAATACTGAGGATACTAGGCTAGCTTCTGGCGCTGTCTTTACTAGCTGTAGTGGTGGACGAATGGTATTTGCGGTTGTGTGAATTGCACCCGATACTAATCCATCGACTTCATCTTGCGCCAACATCATAGAACCAAGAACCACATTATCTTCGAGTTGTTCTTGGGCTACGACTTCTGTAAGGCCTTTGTGTTCACGCATTTTTACCATAGGATCTATGTATTGTTGACGCACGTCTTCAGGATTGATGATGGTTACACCAGCACCTAATTCGACCCCTTGTTGGGTTGCGATAAGAGCGATTGTTTCAGGGTTGCCTAACAATACACAATTAGCAATATTACGCTGCGCGCAAATTGCTGCAGCTTTGATCGTGCGAGGCTCTTCACCTTCTGGCAGTATAACTGTTTTAGCAGCACGGCGGGCCATTTCGGTTAATTGGTATCTAAAGGCAGCAGGGGACAAACGACGTTCTCTGCTTGACGCATGCGCTAGAGAGCTTATCCAGTGTTTATCAATATGACTTGCAACAAACTCGTCTACTTTGTTGATACGATCTACATCATCATTAGGCACTTCGTGGTTAAAGCTTTGTAAATCAATTGAGGTCTGCCAAGTATTTGTCTCTACAAGTAAGATTGGCAAGCCCGTCGCCATCGCTTGTTGACAGAGATCTAATACAGGTTGCTCCGGCTCGTACCCATTGGTTAACAACAACGCGCCAATTTTTGTTCCATTCATTGCCGCAAGACAGGCTGATACGATAACGTCTGAACGATCCCCTGAGGCGACCAGCAGTTTATTGGCACTGAAGTTTTCCACCATATTTGGAATACTACGTGCGCAGAACGTTATACTTCTTAAGCGGCGGCTAGTAATTTCACCTTCGTTTATCACTTTTGCTTGAAGGTGATTTGCAATGTCGATAACACGTGGTGCGATGATCTGTTCATTCCATGGAATGTAACCTAAAACACGTATTGGACTGCGCCCAAATAATTGGAACACTTCCATTTGTTGTTGACTTGAACTGCTATTGTTGCCAGCAAGATCTTGACGAAGCACACCATTATCATCAATTGGTGCATTGATCTTATTAACGATACAACCCAAGATTCTTTCCGCGTCTGTACCGCCAAATGGTTGGCAAGCGATTTCTATTCGTTCTTTTTGTTGCGTTGCACTGTCATTACCGGGTGATGTAACAAAAACAACTTCTGCGTCAAGCGCTTTAGCAATCATGTTGTTAAGACGCGATGTGTATTGTTGTTTACGTGTAGGGACGAGTCCTTCAATAATTAAAATGTCATTATCTAGGGTAGCGCAGTTGGCTTGCTCAACGATTTCTTCCAGTAAGGTATCCGCCTTACCGCTACTCATCATATTATCAACATAACCGGGAAGAAGAGGTTTCGGTGGTTCAATATTAGGATTACGTCCGATGATGGTACTTGACCGCTCAGGCCCAACATCGCCTGATACGGGCTGTGCGACCGGCTTAAAAAAGTTAACTTTAATACCATGGCGCTCAACCGCATGAACTAATCCCATGCTGACAGAAGTAAGACCGACGCCAAAACCCACTGGCACTAACATTATAGTTCTTGGCATGATTATTCCTCTATTAATGCAATAGCATCAAGTGCAATGACGAGTTCTTCGTTCGTAGGGATAACAAGTGCAATTGGGCTATCCTTAACGGTAATTTTTCCTTCTTTGCCGAATCTAGCGTCAAGATTGGCTTGGCGATCTAACTCAAATCCAAAAATTTTCAATTGGTGAATAACATTCGCACGAATAATATCTGAATTCTCACCGATGCCACCTGTAAATACCAAAGCATCAAGTCTGCCTAACGGCACTGTGTATGAGGCTATGTACTTTGCGAGTCGATAACAGAATACTTCAACGGCAAGCTGGCAATGATCATGGTCGCGCATTGCGTGTTCTTCCACGACACGGCAATCGTTCGACAAGCCGGATAAGCCAAGTAAGCCACTTTTTTTGTTGAATATATCGTTAACTTCATCGTTGGTGTAACCAAGTTGATCAATCATGTATTGTGAAATGGCGGGATCAATGTCGCCACAACGTGTTCCCATGACTAAACCTTCAAGTGGTGTTAGCCCCATACTTGTGTCTACGCTTTTTCCGTTTCTTATCGCGGTCACACTTGCCCCGTTGCCTAAATGCGCGCTAATGATATTGAGATCATCGATTGGTTTATTCAAAACCTTCGCAGCTTGTTGCGTAATATACAAATGGCTCGTGCCGTGAAATCCATAGCGTCTAATGCCATGCTCAACATATAGATCTCTAGGCAGAGCATAAGTAAAAGCTTTTGGTGGCATGGTTTGATGGAATGCTGTGTCAAAGACGGCAATTTGTTTCAATGCAGGAAATGCTATTGACGCTGCTTTAATACCAATGATATTTGCTGGATTATGGAGCGGTGCAAGCTTAGATAGTTGTTCTAATTGCGAAAGTACTTGTTCGTTAATGACAACAGATTGGGTAAACAATTCTCCGCCATGCACCACGCGATGGCCGATTGCGGTGACGTTATCTGACAATGACAGTGTCGCGAGTAAATCAACGATAGTATCGACCGCCTTTTGATGCATTGATTGCGCTGGAAGGTCAATAGTGTGCTTAGTACCTTGATATTTATATTTGACAATCGGGGTGTCTGAACCTAGTGAGTCTCCGAGACCGCTGAACACTTCAGCATGGGACTGACTATCAATTAATGAAAACTTAAGTGACGAACTACCGCAATTTAATACAAAAACCAATGATTCTTTCATTGACGTTTCCTAAAGTGAGAAATTGAAAATGTGATTGCTTGTCAGATATTTCAACGCTATCGATGATGGGCTAGCTTTGTCGGCGCTGAGCCACTACAATAAGTATACAAATGTTGATAATTGCTGTAAGAAACCACTAGAGATAATGGTAACTATTATATACTTAAGTCGAATCTTAGTGTGGCAGTTTTTTGAATAATTGCCGTTTAATAGAGAATTTTATGACTGAAATTAAACTTTTAATTGATCAAGGCCGTGAGTACCAATTACTTTGGCCACAGCAAAGAGCATTATCTGTTATCTTTCCTGATCCAAGAATAATTAAGCTGTCGAAACTGTTACAAAAGAGTGCGGCACCGATTGTTTGCGTGAGTTTTGTGGTCCAATATCTGTATTTCGGCCATGAGGTATTACCACGAGGGTTAGCAATGTCTTTATTGGTGCTCAGCATTCCGTACCAAAGTTTGATCTGGTTGGGTTATCGTGCCAAACAGCCGTTACCTTTAGGGCTAATAAGCTGGTGTGCTGAGATTCGAAATCAAATGCTCGATGCTGGTATTTCGGTTCAGCCATTATCACGAAAGGCGTGTTATCGTGATATGGCGAGTTTGCTAAATCAGGCTTATAGCAAACTTAATAAGGCGTTTGATTTACCTTAAGGTTTTTTAAATACTGTTATCAGAAAGTCTAATTCAATGGCTAAATCATGTCTCTCAAGAATTTTTCGTCTAGCGTCACCGTTCGCTTTCCACGCAAAAGGTGTCATATCTAACAAACGTAATCGATCTTCCGGACTAGGTGTTATTTGATAGCTAAGCTGCTGACTAGACATTTTCTCTAAACCAGTAAATAAGGTGTCTTGTGTTGCATGTTCCCTAACTTCTTCATAAATAAATTCTCGCAGTTGCCAAAGATGGCGTGGGGCAGGAGTGACATTAATAAAGTAACCACCTGATTTTACTATTCTATGAAGTTCCAATTCATTGACAGGCGCATAAACCTTGAAAGCTACGTCTATTGTTTCACTTTGATAAGGCATTTCTTCTGAGCTTGCGACACTATAAGAGCCCGTTTGATGTTTTTTAGCAGCTTTTATTACCGCAGGTTTTGAAATATCGAAACCGTAGCTGATAAAGTGATCATTGGGATTAACTTGACGAGAATAGTAGCCTTCGCCGCATCCGATATCTAATAATTTACTGTGCTTAGGTACTAGCTCAGTTATCAATACACTAAGGTTCTCGGCCAAAGGTTGATAATGGTTAGCGCTTAAAAACGATTCTCTCGCCGCAATCATTGCTTTACTATCACCTGGCTCTTTTGACTTCTTACGCTGGACGGGTAACAAATTAAAATAGCCTTGCTTTGCTTGGTCAAAACGGTGGTTATTAGAGCAGCCAAGTTGCTTGTGCTCTAAAATAAATGAAAGCGGGGATTGGCACAGAGGGCATTGATAAATCATAAATTGTTTTCTTAGTTTGGAGATTGTTGAAAACAGGCGACCCATTGTGGTCGATGTTGTAAACAGGTGAGCATGATAGTGACACTGAGTAATATCTCTGGCACCCAAAAAAGCGGTGAAACGTATATGTACTGAGAGACTACGTGCGCAGAATCGAATTGTAACACCCAATAATAGTAGCACGCCATACCGAGTGTTTTAGCAATAAATAACAATAGGCTACCTATGCCGGCAGTAATAAAAGTGAAAAACCAAATATTATTACGCTGGGTCAGTTTTACCCAATACTGCAATAATATTATTGGTAATAAGTAGCCGCACAATAGAGAAATTCCTAATACATCAAATGGAAGTTTTCCAATGGCAAGTTGAACCCCTATCGCAAGTAAGACTGCTATAACTGCGAGTCTATACCCAATGATAAGGGTCGCTGCGGCAAGTCCCATAAAATGTAGTGGCATTTGCGGTGATATACCGCCAGAAAGAATTGCCAACAGACTAAGTGATAATGCCGACCCTGCAAACAAATGAATGGCGACTCGAGACTGTTTGAGTTGTATGAGTGCGCTAAGGGCATCTATCCGATAAACAAAATAAAACGAAATCAACAATAGGATTAAATTAACCATAACTAATGCCAATTACGCGTTACGCTGCGGACTCTTCTTCGAGGGAAGACTCACAATTGATTACCTTCTCCAGTAACGCGACATCATGAAATTGATCGAATTTCTTACCAACTTGCGCCATCGTTCCTACGTCGTTGAACCCTAGCCCTTTATGTAAATGCATCGACGCCTCATTTGGCAAAGTAACCCAAGCGTACGCACGGTGATAGTTATGCTGTTTAACGTTGGTTAGCAATTGACGATAAAGTGCACGACCAACACCTTTGATGTTGCAATTAGGGGCTTTATATACTGTTAGTTCTGTCGAACTTTCATACGCTTCTTTCAGTTTAAAGGCGCTGTTGTAGGCGAACCCTATAATAGTGTCGTCTTTGACGGCGACTAACAGCGTATGTCGTTTTTCTTTAAACACGGTTTGACACCATTGCAAGCGTTGAGAAATTGGCCAAGGTTCAACGTCAAAGGTGATGGCTGAATGTTCTATATAATGATTATAGATGGCATTAATAAAATACAAATCGCCAATTACCGCTTGTCTAATGGTAATCATAAAATAAGTCCCTTACTTTGTTCCGTGTTTATAACAGTCTGTTAGCCGTCAATTAAAATTCAAATGTTGACCAAATTGGTGCGTGATCAGATGGTTTCTCGATACCGCGTAATTCATAGTCAATGTCTGACTCGATGCAATACTGACTAAGATTCTCAGTGGCCAAAATGACATCAATACGCAGGCCGCGGTTATCGTCGAAACCACGTGAACGATAATCGAACCAGCTATAACGGTCGCTCGTTTCGGGGTGAAGTAAACGATAAGTATCGTCTAACCCCCAGCCTTTTAGACGCTCTAACCATTCTCGCTCTTCTGGTAAGAAACTACATTTGCCAGTGCGTAACCAACGTTTAGCGTTATCTGGACCAATACCAATATCAATGTCGAGCTGGTGAAATATTGATATCACCCATCACAATGACATTTTCATCGTTGGTGTGGTTTTTTTCCAAATAGTTTTGAAGATCTTGATAGAATTTTTCTTTCGCTGGGAATTTCGTTTCGTGATCGCGACTTTCACCTTGTGGAAAATAACCATTTAGAACACGAACTTTATTGCCTGCCGAGGTGGTGACTGTTGCCATGATCATACGACGTTGCGCATCTTCGGGATCATCTTCCCAACCATATTGAACATCTTCTACATCAAGGTTTGTCATCAAGGCAACACCATAGTGACCTTTTTGACCGTGATAAAATACTTTGTATCCCATCGCTTCAACGGCTTCTAATGGAAACTGTGGGTTATCCACTTTGATTTCTTGCAAGCCAATAATGGCTGGCTGATGTTTGGTGATCAAGGCTTCTAACTGGTGGAGTCTTGCACGTAGGCCATTAATGTTGAACGATATCGCTTTCATAAAAACTTCTTATTAATTATTTATTCGGGGTGCCATGAGCACCTTATTATTGTCAGTGATTTTATCCCAATGACCGATTACAGCAATAAAAATCTCTATTATTCAATGAAAAAAGAGAGTTGCGAACGTGGATTGAGATAATTTTTAATATGTTGCTCTACACTACGTGGCGATAAGGCCGACTCTATCGTTACCGATTCCGCGCTAAGGTCGATAATGGCGGCTTCATCTCGTGGTACTTTTTCATCAAATACCATTACACTTGGCACCAGTAATTTTGCGGTGTTGACGGTAATCACTATTCCCGTTTGGCCGTTATTTAACGCCACTAACGTACCCGGCGGATAAATGCCAAGTGATTTAATAAAAGCGCTAAGTTGTTTTGCATTAAATTGCTTTTTTCTCATCATAGGGATAGCAAAGTTTTTCGTACATATTCACCATAGATACAATGAGCGAATGAGGATGAAGCTTGTCTTCTTTTAGCCCTTTGGGGAAACCGGAGCCATCGGCAAACTCATGGTGTTCTTGAATTAATTGTTTAACGTCATCGTTGACACTAGGTACATTGTTTAGAAACTCAATAGAATATTCTGGGTGTTTTTCTATAACGAACTTTCGCTTAGCTGGGCTGACGTCTTTATTGGTATAAAACTGACTGGGAATCTTTAATTTTCCAATATCATGCAATAACCCTGCAGTGCCAAGGTTACTAATTTGTGCTGGCGATAGTCCCAGTTTCTTGCCAATCATCATTGATAACATACACACAGAAATTGCGTGTTGATGGCTATCCATATCATCTCTGTCGTCGCCAACTAAATGAAGGATTAAGTCATCTTTTTCTAGCAGTGCTTTAGTCATCGTAGCCATCACTACTTGCGCTTCGTCAATGGCCAACAGAGGACGAGATTGAATTTTTGATGTTAATGAACGAACCCGCCCAAGTGCGTTCTGATAGGCTTTTTCGCATTCTTTGATTGCACGGCGATGTTGTTGCATCGCTAGAATTTGTTGTTCTTTATCCCCTAATTTGTTTTTAAGTAAAGTAGTGTCTTGAACTGTGTCAATAATGGCGGGGCTTTCGCTTTCATTGACTGGTAAAGGGTCGGCTGTACTTTTACTTGGTATTGCATAAACATGAGGAATCTTAGCCTGACGTAACAAGGTTATTTGATTCTCAGAGGTAATTTTAAATTGATTAAACATAAAAGGGTGCGCGTTCCAGCGCACCGGTAGCTTAATGTAACACCAACCTGTAATCGAACAACAGAAAGCTTAATGCTTGCAGAGTTATCTTTCATTGGATCCTAAGCAGGTAGTACTTTCTTAAAAGGTTTTACGATAACGCTTTCATAAACGCCCGCAGTCACATATGGATCGATATCAGCCCATGTTTGAGCATCTACTAAACTATCAAATTCAGCGACGACCAGAGAGCCGCTGAATCCTGCTTGACCAGGATCTTCACTATCAATTGCGGGAGTAGGACCAGCAATGAGTAGTCTGCCTTGTGATTGTAAGTCATTAAGACGCGCTAAATGATCTGGACGTGCAGCAAGGCGCTTTTCAAGGCTATTTGCAACATCCGTTGCATGTATCATATACCACATGGATATTTTCCTATTTCTGTTGTTGGGCGTCGTCGTCATTTGGCATGTATTTATACAGATAAACACCAGAACAAATAAACATAACGAAGGTTAAGATGGTTAAACCAAAGACTTTAAAGTTGACCCACGTATCAAGGGGAAGATTAAACGCGATCCAAAAGTTTAAGACACCGGCAAAAGCACAGGTAAATGCCCAGCCAAAGGTCAAGTTTCGCCAAACAGCGTCAGGGGCGTCAATCTCTTTACCCATAAATTTCTTTGGAATAGATTGACCAATAAATTGATAACCCAATAATACCAATGCAAAAATGCCATAAATAATTGATGGCTTAAGCTTGATGAAATTATCATCATGGAAATACAGTGTCAGTGCCCCAAATAATGTCACAACGGCAAACACTACCCAGTTTTGGCGTGGAATTTTCTTAAACAGAATCTGTAGTAATATCAATTGTAATACACTGGCTCCGATCAAAACGGCGGTAGCGGTATAAACGTCAAACAGATAGTAACTAATAAAAAATGCAAGTAAGGGAAAATATTCGAGGAAATGCTTCATATATAATTAGTGGGGCTCAATACGTATAATAACTTTGAACCATTGTAATCAAACTACAAGTCAATTGTCATTATAAAAATGGCCAATAATCATTGGCCATTAATTCTGTAGCTTAAAAGGTTGCTGCTTTCATTGTGCTAATGAATGCCGTTAACTCGTTGAGCATCGCATCATTGTTGTCGAGGTTTCTCTCAATAATCTTTACTACCGCTGAACCACTAATAATGCCATCAGCTCCTGATGCTAATCCTTGTTTGGCGTCATCAGGTGTAGAAATACCAAAACCAAGCAAGAGTGGCGGCGAGTTATGATGCTTTAACGTATCGATTAAATGCGTAACTGGCATTTTGACTTTTGACTCGGTACCTGTTACTCCAGCACGGCTGAGTAGGTAAGTATAACCTTCACTTTGCTCTGCGACTGCTTGTAGCGTTTGAGGGCTGCCATTTGGTGGCGCAATGTAAATTGATTGAATACCAGCGGCGGTTGCAGCTGCTTTAAACGGCGCGCTTTCTCGAATGGGGACATCGGCAATGAGTACAGAATCCACACCAGCACTAGCGCATTTATCAAAGAACGACTCGATACCATTACTGGCCACTAAGTTAACATACAACAGTAGGCCAATCGGCGTTGTTGGGTGTTTTTCTCGAATTTTTTCGATGATGTCAAAGCAAGTATCTGGGGTTGTACCAGCATCAAGCGCCCGCTCACTGGCCGCTTGAATTGTTGGACCGTCTGCGCTTGGATCTGAAAACGGAATGCCGAGTTCTAATGCATCAGCACCAGCATTAACTAAGGTATCAATAACTGCTAATGATTGTTGTGGGTTAGGGTCGCCAATCACAACAAAAGGAACGAAGGCACCTTCTTTTTTGTTCTTCAATGCCGTGAATAAATCGTGGTATCTATTAGTCATTAGCTAATCCTCGTTCTTCTAAAATGCTGGTTACGTGGGCGAGATCTTTGTCGCCACGTCCAGATAAATTAACCAATAATGTTGTTGCTTGGGTTGCGGTCTCTGCTAGTTTATAGGCATACGCGAGTGCATGAGATGACTCAAGCGCCGGAATAATACCTTCCGTACGTGCTAAACGCTGAAAAGCTTCTAGTGCTTCGTCATCAGTTACAGACTCATAACTTGCGCGTCCAGTCGCTGCCAAATGTGCATGTTGAGGACCAACACCCGGATAATCTAATCCAGCTGACACCGAGTATGATTCTTCGATTTGGCCATCACTATCTTGCATTAAATACGTATATGTACCGTGGATAATACCTTTGCGTCCTTTACCAATAGTCGCGCCATGATGTCCGCTGTCTAAACCTTTACCTGCCGGCTCAACACCAATCAGTGCAACATCTTTCTCATCGATAAAATCATTAAACATACCAATCGCATTTGATCCGCCACCAACACAAGCAATAACAGCATCTGGTAAAGATCCCTCAGCGGCTAAAATTTGCTGCTTAGCCTCTTCACCGATCATCTTTTGGAACTCACGCACTAATGTTGGAAACGGATGAGGGCCCGCCGCCGTGCCGAGTAAATAGTGTGATTCTTCATAGCTTGCTGACCAATCGCGCAGCGCTTCGTTTACGGCATCTTTTAACGTGCCGCTACCTGCGGTGACTGGAATGACTTCCGCGCCCATTAGTTTCATGCGAAAAACATTAGGTTGTTGACGTTCACAATCTTTAGCGCCCATGTAAATACGTGCCTTTAACCCTAATAGTGCACAGGCTAGGGCAGTCGCAACACCATGCTGGCCTGCGCCTGTTTCTGCGATGATATGATTTTTACCCATGCGCTTGGCCAAGAGCGCTTGGCCCAATACCTGATTTGTCTTATGGGCACCGCCATGTAATAAGTCTTCGCGTTTTAAATAGATTTTCACTAACGGATTTGGACTAAAGCGACTGGTTAATGTTAATGCCGTTGGTCTGCCTGCGTAGTTTTTTAATAAATCAGTAAATTCTTTTTGAAAATCAGCGTCAGTCTGACTGTCAATAAATGCCTGCTCAAGTTGCTCTAGGGCTGGCACCAAGATTTCAGGAACGAACATGCCGCCGAAATCACCAAAATAGGGAGAAGTATTGCTCATTGTAAAATCCTAATATTGTCTAATTTGTTGCATCAATTGCTTAATTTTTACTAAATCTTTAACGCCGGGGCTAGTTTCAACACCTGAGTTGACATCTAAGCCCATAAAACCGCTGTGCGCAGCAAGCTTTATGTTATCGGGGGTTAAGCCACCAGCCAGCATGGCCTGTTGTTTTAATGATTGGGGTACTAGCTCCCAATCGAAGCTTTCACCGGTGCCGCCAAACTGGACGCTGTGATCGTTAACAACGGCACTGTCAATCAATAATCTGTCTGCTTGCGTAGTATCGACATCATTGAGTTTGTCGCTGCGACACGCTTGCCATATTTGGGTATTAGGTAACAGCTCTCTTAGTGCGTTTATGTAGTCATTGTCTTCACTGCCGTGTAGTTGCACCACATCTAAATCTAACTCGTTTGCAATAGCGACCAAGTTGTCGATTGGCTCATTAACAAATACGCCAACGAATTTTAAGTTAACGTTTTCTTTGACCTGTTTCGCATGCTCTGGCGTTACATATCGTGGTGAATTGGGCGCAAAAATTAATCCACCATAGACGGCACCAGCTGCCGCCACACCATGCGCAGTGGCATTATCTGTTAATCCACAAATCTTGGTATGGCCGTAGATTAATTCTCGGCACGCTAAATCGAGATCTGGCTGGCTCATTAACGAGCTGCCTACTAAAAAACCATCAGCAAAAGGCGCTAACTCCGCAATTTGTTGATGCGTGCTAATGCCAGACTCACTGATCACGATGCGATCGCTACCAATCTTAGGTGCAAATAATTTAGTGGTATTTAAATCGATTGATAAATCGCGTAAATCACGGTTATTTATGCCGATGATTTTTGCGTCCAGTTCAATGGCACGCGCTAATTCTTCTTCATTACTCACTTCAGTCAAAATATCCATTTCAAACGTGGCTGCAACAGCCGCTAATTCACGATATTTGTCATCATCAAGCACTGACAGCATTAATAAAATAGCATCGGCGCCCATATAACGAGCAAGATGAATTTGGTATTGGTCAATAAAGAAATCTTTATTGATGATTGGCTGCGACAACAATTGACGCACTTCCTTGACGTATTCAAAAGCCCCTTGAAAGTAGGTTTCGTCTGTTAACACCGAAACGGCTGCGGCGTAATGCTGATAAGCACCGCAAATCTCATTTAAGTTAAAATCATCTCTAATGAGTCCCTTTGATGGTGAGGCTTTCTTACATTCTAAAATGTAACTGGCATTATCACCACTAAGTGCGTCATACATGCTGCGCTGGGAAGGCGCTAAGCCTTTGATAATTTCATCTGCTGGATAGCGTTCTTGTAATTGGGCAATTTGCGCCGGTTTATCTGCGACGATTTTATCCAAAACGGTTCCGGTAATTCTTAAACCATCGATTAGTTGTTGCTGCGTACTCATTACTTGAATTCCTTACTTGCGGCGGCTAATTGCTCAACTATTTTATAAGGTGCGCCAGAGCGAATACTATTGAGTGCAACTTCCACTCCCGATTTAATACTTGCCGCTTTACCGGTGAGATAAAGCGTAGCGGCTACGTTTACTGCAACGGCGCATTCATGGGCCGGTTGACCTTTACCTTGTAATAAGTCAGTGATGAGGCGGGCATTTTCTTTGGCATCACCACCTGTTAGTGACGACAATGGATATGGCTCGATGCCAAGCTCTTTAGGTGTCACTTGAAAAATGGTGACTTCACCGTCTTTTAATTCGGCAATATCTGTTGGTCCGTGGATGGCCATCTCATCTAGGCCACTGCCATTAACGACAAGTGCGCGCTCAACTCCGGTCTGTTTAAGGGTATAAGCGATGGGCTTAATCAGTGCCTTGTCATAAACCCCCATCAGTTGTCTATCAGGCGCAGCAGGGTTAATCATTGGGCCTAATACATTAAAGATAGTCCGGGTTTTTAGTGCTTGGCGCACAGGAACAGCGAATCTAACACCTTGATGATATTGAACAGCAAATAAAAAACACAAGTTGTAGTTGTCTAAGCAGTCGCGAGATTGTTGTGGCGACATATCAAGTTTGATACCAAGGGCTTCAAGTAAATCCGCAGAGCCTGATTTACTCGACACACTGCGATTGCCATGTTTGGCAACTTTCACACCGCAGGCGGCGCTGACAAAAGCGCTCGCGGTAGAAATATTAATGGTATTAGAGCCATCGCCGCCTGTGCCACAGCTATCAATGAATGAATAATCAGGGCGCGGGAAAGCTAATGCAGCGTCTTTGAGTGCTAATACAGCACCTGCAAATTCGTCACTTGTTTCGCCTTTAATTTTTAGCGCGCTAAGTAGGGCGCTGAGCATAATGGGTTCAACATCGCCCGCCACTATTTGCGCGAACAGCGCTTGAGATTGCTCAGTTGTTAAATCTTCACCGGCATAAAGTTGCTCAAGTAATTGATGAATCATACGTGCTCCTTACTATTGATCAGGTGAGTTAATGATTGAACCAGTAATGCCTCACCGCCAAGCGTTAAAATTGATTCTGGATGAAACTGAAATCCGATAATGGTATGGGAATCATCCATGACTGACATCACGATGTCATTGGTTGTGGCAAGTACATTCAAACCGGCAGGCATGGTAGTTGCCATTAATGAATGATAACGAGCGACTGGCATAGGGTTAATTAGTCCTTTAAAAGGCCCTTGATCGTTATGGGCTATTTCTGATGATTTACCGTGAACTGTCTGTGGTGCAAGGCCGATTACACCGCCAAAAGATTGCACGATAGCTTGATGACCTAAGCAAATTCCTAGCATTGGAATATTATTACGGCATTTATTAACCAGCTCAACTAAGCATCCGGCATCACTTGGTGTACCAGGACCCGGTGATAGGACTAATACTGGGCTCAACTCACTGTGATTCATTTGTTCGATAATAAAATCAGCGTCGATGTCGTTGCGATAAACCGTTACTTTGACGCCCATGACACGAAATTGGTCTACTAAGTTATAGGTAAATGAGTCGAAGTTATCTAATAGAAAAACGTGACACTGTTCAAGACTAAGCATGACAACCTCCTTGTGCGCTTATCGCGCTGATAACAGCTTGCGCTTTGGCGCGTGTTTCATCGGCCTCAGCTTGAGGATCCGAATCAAAAACCACGCCAGCACCTGCTTGAATAGTTGCTACGCCGTTTTGGACAAATGCAGAGCGAATAACGATACAGGTATCCATATCGCCGTGACTATTAATATAACCAACGGCGCCGCCGTAACTGCCACGTCGTTGCTGTTCGACATCGCGGATCAGTGTCGATGCTTTTATCTTTGGTGCACCAACGAGGGTACCCATATTCATACAGGCTTGATAGGCGTGAAGGGCGTCCAAATCATGACGTAATTGCCCAACGACGCGAGATACCAAATGCATGACGTGAGAATAGCGGTCAACCTTTAATAATTCGGCGACTTTTCGTGTTCCTGCTTCACTGATACGAGCGACATCATTACGAGCAAGGTCGACTAGCATAATGTGTTCGGCGAGTTCTTTTTTATCAAGGCGTAAATCAAGCTCTAAACGACCATCTAAATCATCATTAATGGAACCGTCACTGTTGATTCCGCGCCGTCTTGTTCCTGCAATGGGATACACTTCCACTTGATTCGACTCTGTTTCATATTTAAGTGCGCTTTCTGGCGATGCTCCGAATAAGCAAAATTCACTGTCTTTTATATAAAACATATAAGGCGACGGATTTGTGCGTTTTAACTCTACATAGGCTGCTAATGGATTAGGACAGGGCAGTGAAAACGCCCGTGAGGGGACAACTTGAAATATATTACCACTGATAATCTGTTGTTTTAACGTATTAACCGTATCGATAAAAGTCGCGTCATCAATATTGACTGATACCGGTGTGGTGACTGGCGCGCCTTTGATGGCTTGCGGTTCAAATGATTCGATATGTTCTAGAAGCTGCTGATGTTTAGTGCCAATGTCGGCGCTGTCGCTAAACTGTTGAGACACTAATGTCGCTGTTTGGTTTTGATGATCTAACATCACGGCATCTTCTATGACATAGAATACAAAGTCCGGACACTGATTTACACCATCGGCAACGGGCGGTAAAGATTCAATGCTCGCTATCATGTCATACGCAAATGTCCCGGCAATATAGCGATTCGTGTCGTGCTCATCCTGACTTAAAAGTGTATTTAAAGCACGCAGTGCGCTAAACGGTGAAGTGGCTTGTAATCGCGTGTCTTGACACAATGTCTGACTCGGATGTGGAAAAAAGAGTGTTAAGGTATCTGGTTCACTCTCTTTAACAAATGCGGAAAAATGTTGGGCTAACGGGTCAATCAGTGATCGACCGTTATCATTTAACGCGTTAAAGGAAACCTCACGATCATGACAGACGATCTTGAGTGCACTGCGCAGTAATAACAAACTTTGCATATCGTCTTTTGAATCAATTTCACTTGATTCGAGTAACATGACGTTATCAATGTTGTGAGTTAATGCAGCGAATAGCTCAGTAGGCTGTTGCCTGTATTTACAATCTGTTTTAATTATGGTGCTTTTTATCATTTTTATTCACTACGTTAAATTTGCTTAATTCGCGAATTTTTAATTTTTGCTGATCGCTGAAATAAAAAAACCCGCTGTTAGAGCGGGTTTTCAATGTTGTTTGTTTTATTTTTACACAACCACTGTCTAAGCCCGCGAAGAATTCACGCGCCACCACCAAATATTTGTAAGGATAGTCTGGTTAAATTGTTGCATAATAGACACTAGTTTCAATTCTCAGTATAAATCGTTGATTATTAATTGTGTTTAGACCAAAAAATAAACAAGTTATGTGCTGTCTGGCCAAATCGTGGCTATAGAATTTAATAAATATACGTTGTTGTCAAGCATCTATTTTAGATGCTTGATAAAAAGTTAAGGTTTTCTACTCAATGATATTCGATTTACACTGTCATAGCACCGTTTCCGACGGAAAACTCACTCCTAAAGAATTGCTGGAGCGCGCTGTTGATAAGGGCGTTGACGTATTAGCCTTAACTGATCACGATACGACCGATGGTATTCCCTTAGTTCAAAAAGAAATAGACGATAACGAATTAGCTATTAAGTTAATTTCCGGTGTCGAAATTTCAACATGCTGGGAAAATAAAGATATTCATATTGTTGGGCTTAATTTCGACCGAAACCATCCTGCAATGAAGGAATATCTCGCTAATCAAAGTATTATTCGAGAAGAACGTGCCCAAGAAATTGGTCGTCGTGTTGAGAAAACCAAACTCATCGACAATGTTTATCAAGGCGCTAAAGCGATTGCTGGTGAGGGACAGATTGGCCGAGGCCACATCGCCCGCTTTATGATTGAGCAAGGCATGGTTAAAGACAATGCCCAAGCATTTAAAAAATACTTAGCGCGCGGAAAGGTTGGCTATGTGCCAAGCCCATGGCCAGACATGAAATCGGCTATTGATGTCATCCATCAAGCAGGCGGACAAGCCATTCTTGCTCATCCTATGGGATACAAGTTGTCAGGCAAGTGGTTACGCAAGCTTACTATTGCATTTAAGGGAGCTGGTGGCGATGGGCTTGAAGCCGCTGGTTGTCAATTGGCACCGCCACACCGTCAACATTTGGCAGCGTTAGCCCAAGAGTACGATTTGTTAGGATCAAGTGGCAGTGATTTTCATTTTCCATCAAGTTGGATAGAGTTAGGCCGCAGCCTATATTTTGCAAAGGGCGTGACGCCCATTTGGTCTTTGTGGCCAGACTACGAACACGTCAGTTAACCGGAAGGAAAATTATGAGTCAGTATTTCTATATTCATCCTGATAACCCTCAACAGCGCTTGATCAAGCAGGCCGTGGACATTATTGAAAAGGGTGGCGTTGTAATTTATCCAACGGATTCAGGCTACGCAATTGGCTGTCAGCTTGATAATAAAAGCGCCTTAGAGAAAGTGTGTAAGGTTCGTGAGATTGATAAAGCACATAACTTCACGTTGATGTGCAGTGATCTATCGCAAATCTCTCAGTACGCGAAGTATGACAATCAGTGTTTTCGTGCACTTAAGCATGCGACGCCAGGTCCTTATACATTTATCTTCCGCGCCACACGCGATGTGCCAAAAAGAGTTCAAAACCCAAAACGAAAGACAATAGGATTACGTGTTCCAGATAACCATATTGCCCATGCATTGTTAGAGCAACTGGGTGAACCTATTTTATCGACATCGCTAATT
Source organism: Psychrobium sp. nBUS_13 (assembly GCF_051201665.1). Taxonomy (GTDB): domain Bacteria; phylum Pseudomonadota; class Gammaproteobacteria; order Enterobacterales; family Psychrobiaceae; genus Psychrobium. The sequence continues at coordinate 1,932,296 of NZ_CP179210.1, forward strand.
TTACCCGGTGAAGTAGTCACAGAATCAGATCCTGAAGATATACGTGCCAAACTAGAAAAGTATGTTGATCTTATTATCGACGGCGGTCATTTAGGCGAGCAAGTAACCACCGTTATAGATATGTCAGATGGGCCTTTTGTGATTGTACGTGAAGGGGCGGGCGATCCGTCAATGTTTGTCTAGAGATTGCATGATGAGCGAAACGGACACTAACATCGAAAAACCCATTGCACTCGTTGCCGGAAAGCCAGTGGCTAAGCAGCCGACCGATCTCTTTATACCGCCAGATGCATTGCAGGTTTTTCTGTCTGCATTTGAAGGGCCATTGGATTTACTGTTATATCTGATCCGAAAGCACAAATTCGATATTTTGAACCTACCGATCAGTAAGATTACCGATCAATATATGGAATATGTTGATTTAATGAAGGAATTAAACCTTGATCTGGCCGCCGAGTACCTACTGATGGCTGCGATATTGGCGCAGATAAAATCAAAAATGCTGTTGCCTGTTCAAGCTGAGATTGAAGATGAAGAATCAGATCCTCGTGCTGACTTGGTACAACGTTTGAAAGAATATGAAAGTTATAAACAAGCCGCATTAGACATTGACGCATTACCCAGGATTGATCGAGACCACTTTGCTGCGTCTGCGGCAAAGGCAGACAATTTAGCAAGTGATTCGGTGCTTAGTGAAGTAACCATAAAAGATTTAAGCCATGCATTTACACAAGTGATGAAAAATATACAAGCTAACGTTCATCACCATATCCAACGAGAGTCTTTGTCAACTCGGGCCCGTATGAGCGAAATATTATCGCAACTTAATAATCAAAACAGCTTGATGTTTTGGCAGTTGTTTAAAAGTGATGAAGGACGTGCTGGCGCCGTTGTTTCTTTCTTGGCGATTCTTCAATTATGTAAAGAACATTTGATTGGGATAGCGACGACAGACAAAGTCGAAGATCTCAATGTTTTTTTACTAGAAACCCAAACCGAAGCGGCGGAGTAGTATTATATGGCTAACAAAGAAGTCAAGCAGTTGATTGAAGCCGCATTATTTGCCTTTAACAAGCCAATGACAGTGAAAATGCTGCGGGATAGTGTATTATCCCCCCTCAAATTATCAAAGAACGATATCAACCCAATTCTCATTGAGTTGAAAGAAGATTATGAAGGTCGCGGTATTGAGTTAATTGAAACAGCAAAAGGCTTTAGTTTCGTGACTCGAGCGGCGTTAAGCGATCAGTTGTCGGTGTTATGGCAAGAGAAATCGCCACGTTATTCTCGAGCGTTATTAGAGACTTTGGCCTTAATTGCTTATAAACAACCGATTACGCGCGGGGAAATCGAACATCTGCGCGGTGTAGCAGTAAGTAGTAACATTATGAAAACCTTGATGGAAAGGGACTGGGTAAAGATTGTTGGTCAAAAAGACGTTCCTGGCAAACCCTCTATCTATGGCACCACTAAGGATTTCTTACATTATTTTGGACTAACCTCCTTGGCACAATTGCCAGAATTAACAGAAAGTCAGCTTGAGACAGCACTAAGTGAACTTGAGCAGCAATAGGTATTCCCATGAGTGAAAAATTACAAAAAGTATTAGCCCGTGCCGGTCAAGGTTCGCGTCGTGAATTAGAAAAAGCAATCGGTGAAGGCCGAGTTAGTGTTAATGGCAACGTTGCTAAACTAGGCGCACGCGTCGAAGTTGCTGACACCATTAGACTTGATGGCATTTTGGTAAACACTGAGGAATCTGAGCAACAGATCTGTCGTGTAATTGCCTACCATAAACAAGAAGGTGAGTTATCTACACGTAAGGATCCGGAAGGGCGCGATACGGTATTTGATCGTCTACCAAAACTTCGCAATAGCCGTTGGATAGCTATCGGTCGTTTGGATACAAATACGTCAGGTCTGATGTTATTTACGACGGACGGTGAACTAGCGAACCGTTTAACACGCTCTAAGCGCGAGATTGAACGTGAATACGCCGTACGTACTTTTGGTGAAGTGCTAGACAAAAATATTCAGCATTTACGAGCAGGTATTGAATTAAAAGACGAAGGTAAAATTAACTTCGAAAAAGTTAAATTACAGCAAGGTGAAGGCCTTAACCGCTGGTTCCATTGTATCTTAAACAAAGGACGTGACAGAACGGTTCGTCAGATGTGGGAACATGAAGAAATCCAGATCAGCCGACTAATTCGTTTACGTTACGGTAATATTGCATTAGAAAAATCGTTACCTCGTGGCGGTTGGCAGGATCTCGAACTCCCTCAGGTTAATTACTTAAGAGAGTTAGCTGGGTTAGAAGCTGAAACGGAATCGTTTTTAGCGCTGCGAGAAGAGCACCGTAATAAAACGGCGCGTATTCGCCGTGCAGTGCGTAAACATCAGGCATTTAAAAAAGCGGATGAACAACGCGCTGGAAAGCCCGCAAAGAATCGAAACCATCGTCAAGGTCAGAAAAAGCGTACACGAATATAACGTTAAGATATAAAGAAACGCCGCTATTTAGCGGCGTTTTTGATTATGAGAGCAACACATTGAATTAGAATGAGTATTCTAATCCTGCGTAGTAGTAAGCACCATTGAAACCAAACGGCGCAGAGCGACGAGAGTAGGTGAACACACCTGGGCTACTCACTATTTGACTGCCACTGCCGTCAACGATAGTTCCAGTACGAGAATTACCAATTTCATTTTCATCTGGATAAACATCGAAGATATTATTACCGCCGATGTTTACTGACATATTTTCATTAATTTGGTATTTAACCCGTATATCCGTTAACACCTCAGCACCAAAGGTTTGGCGTCCACCATCTGTGACTGTATATTCGCCATAGCGATTAAACGCAAGATTTACTGACAAATCATCGTACGTATAAAGAGCACTGACACTAATACGATCTTTTGGCTGCCATTCTTCGATAATTGAAATATCCTGCTCAGAGAATATGTCGCTTGGATCGATGTCACCTAACGCACTGTTTGCTGGCGTAAATACTTTAGCAACTTCAGTATCTGTAAAGTTAGCTGCGAACGTTAGATTTAAATCGCCACCAGCCATTTCTGTATTCCATGTGGTGATGATGTCGAAACCTTTGGTCTCAGTATCAGCGCCGTTTAGGAAAAACTGACCAGCGCCAGCGCCAGCAGCCGTTAGTGCGTTATCTAGCGTATTTGACAAGCCGTAACCCAGTTTATTACTGATAACAATGCGATCATCGATATCTATCGTGTAATAATCGATAGTGACATTAATATCATCAGTTACACCCCAAACCGCACCAATACTAAAGTTGGTTGACTCTTCTTCTTTGAGCTCTGGAATACCGATTGATTGTGCTAACACACTATCATTTCTGAATGTGCCGATTTGTACAGCAATTTGATCGCCTGCTGGATCGGCGGGGTTATCGATAAACTGTGTACTAATGTTATTGAAGTACAATTGCTGCATAGACGGTGCTCTAAAGCCGGTACTTACCGCGCTTCGTAACGCGAAGTCGTCAGTAATAGACCAGTTAGCGGCTAATTTAAAATTGGTACTGTCACCAAATCCTTCATAATCATCATAACGGATAGCACCATTAATGATGATATTATCGTTAAGCTCGGTTTCCATATCAACATAGAACGAAATAACGTCGCGTGTTTCGTCTACCTCTGATAGTGGACCTATGCCGCCGAACCCTTGAGTACCGGCACTGCGATCTGTTGCATATAAGCTTTGACCAGCTTCGGTATCATAGTCACGGTATGAATATTCATCACCAGCATTCACTGTATACCAGTCGCTTCGCATTTCCGCGCCCATAGCCAGTTCTAGCGCATCATAACTTACTGTGTAATCTAAGTTAATAGTCTGTAGAGCAAGTTCAAGCCCGTAAGCTGTTGCTTCACGAGGCACTGTTGCACGGATTTCATCAGCAGATAATGTTGATGTATAACGCAATGAGTTTGCAAAAGATGAATTAATCGTATCGCTGGTGACATAATCAATTTTGTTCTGACCGTAGGTATACGACAGATCTAAACTCGAGTCATTGTCAAACTCAGTGGTGTAACCGAAGTTGTAAGAGATGTCATTTATATCAGAATTGATTTTTGGTAAGAAGCCAGCAGATATAGTCGCGTCGCCGTCTTGAAGCGGTGCGTTACCGCCGTTGTTAGCATTGTGACGGAAGAAAGCGGCCGACTCGTTATCACGTTTTGAATAAGTAATAAATCCGTAAAGCTCGCCAGGACCCAGTTCATAAGCTGTGTTAATGGTTAGGGCAAATTGTTGTGAATCTGCGTCACCAATTCTAAATGTTTCACGGGTCGCCGTTGCCTCACGCGGATCGCCAGCGACTTTCGCGCCGTTTGCACCATCGGTACAGCCTGAGAACTGACAAGAACCATGAAGTCCAGCGCGATTGGTTGTACCGCGATCGCGAACATTAAGGGTTGTGTTTAGATAACCGCTATCGCCTAGTGCAAAACCTTTTGAAACGTCAAGATTCGTACTTTCACCGTCACCCTCACTATGCTGACCATAAGTAAGCCCAACTTTACCACCCTCATCTTCATCATTTAAGACGATATTGATTACACCAGCAATGGCATCAGAGCCATATTGCGCTGCTGCGCCGTCACGCAATACTTCGATCCGTTTAATTGCAGAGGCTGGAATCGCATTCATATCGGTGCCTGCGGTACCACGACCTACTGATGTATTTATGTGAATCAGGCTCGCTTGGTGACGACGTTTACCATTTATCAGAACAAGCGTTTGGTCAGGCCCTAAGCCGCGTAACGTAGCAGGACGCAGAGCGTCAGTACCATCACTAATGGCAGATGTTGAGAAGTTAAATGAAGGTGCAATGGCTTGTAACATTTTGCCGACTTCGATTTGTCCGGTGTTTTGTAATGCTTCTTTTGACAAAATATCAACGGGTACAGGTAAATCATCTGCCGAACGTCCAGCAACACGACTACCTACGACGGTAATCGCTTCTGGTTTTTTCTCGGCTTGGGGTGTTTCTTCGGCTGCAATTGCCGACTGACCCGTGGCAAGTAGGGCAGGGATAAGTGCCGCAAGAGTTGTTTTTTTCATTGTTGCTATCTTCCTATCATCATTATTTATTTTAATGCTGATTTGATTTGAAGGATTAACAACAGCCATTAGACCTGAACCTTTAAGCAAAGCTTTCAATCCAGAATTCACACTGTAATAGCCCTTAAGGCCGCCTACATTATATTTGCTCACGACATCAAAGGAAAAGACGAACGTTCTATTCGTTGTTTTTCCAAAGGCTATAAGTGCTTTATCGGCACGTTGTTCACTAATATCAAATCGAATCAGTTCATCGGTTGCCATCGCTTTAACGCCAATTAGAATGCACAAAAGCAACAAGCTAATGGTCATAAATCGAAAGTTCGATGAGTGGCGCCAAACGTTATGAGTTATTGGTCGCCTACTAAGTAAACAGATCAGGATAGGAAATCCTCTATGCACAATTAAATTAATTTTAATATTGGCGTATTAATGACAATAATACCAGTAACTAATTAAGATAAGTGTGTGGGAAACAGTAATAATAATATGCTTAGCGAATTAAGGCTGAGTAGCAGATAACAAAACAGTATTAGGGCTTGCGTAGGTAGCTTGAATATTAAAATTACTGTGCAATGAGTCCATTAAACCGTCGATATCGCCCGCTTTAAAAAAGCCTGCGATTTTAATGTCAGCGATGCTAGAGTCAACAATTTCAAATTCAGTAGCCGTATAACGGCTAACTTCATCAAGTGCTTTTGTAAGCGACTCACCTTCGAAAATTATCATACCTTGTTGCCATGCCAGATCTTTTTCGATCGCTTGAGTAGGAAGTTGAACAATAGGTGCCCGAACGTTTGGCGCTATTTGAGCTTTTTGACCCGACGCCACAATTGTTGCATTACCTGTCGTGCCAACATTGGTAGAAATTGCTTTGGCCAAATCTTCAAGTGTCTCGTCGCCTTGAGCAACCAGTACACGGCCCTCGGTAACAACGAGTTCCATTGCTTGCTCTGAGTTTTTTTGTACGTTAAATACGGTACCAAGGGCGGTAAACGTATTATCGCCAACATGAACGGTAAATGGGCGAGAAGGATCTTTTGCTACATCAAAATTTGCTTCACCACTTTCTAAAATTAGTTTTCGATGCTCCGGGGTAAAGTCAATGATGAGCTTGCTTGCAGTATTGAGTACGACAGTGCTGCCATCTGATAACGTTAAGGTATCGTATTGACCCACATTTGTGGTGAAGGATTGGGCTTGATATCCCGCCATGCCCATAGTCGCTGGTAACCAAGACTGTTGCGTCAACATTAGCGCACTTGTTACTAACATCGCACTAATTGACGCTGCAATCGCAAAACGCTTTTTGTGTCTCGGCTCTTGGACAGACATAGAGTCGAGTGGGAATAGGGCACTTAACTCATTTAACACGCTTAAATTATCCCAGAAAGCTGCCATTTGCAGTAATTGACGGTGATTTTCTTCGTGACGATGAATCCAGCGGGTAAGCTCTTGCATTTCTTCATCACTTAAACCGCGCTCGAGTTTGCTTATCCAAAGGCTTGCTTGTGCCTGGATATCTTCTTTTCTTACAAACTGACTCACATTATTCATCGACTTTTAAACTCTTTGACTGTCTTGCTGATTTCTTGATTTGGCTGCTCAATGGATTGCATATATTGTACACTTAATAATAAGCCTTTAGCGACGTGTTTTTCGACGGTGCTTGGGCTTATTTTAAGATACTGGGCAATCTCTTTTTGTGTTAATCCATAAACTTTCTTTAAAATAAAACATTTGCGTACAGGACCAGATAACTGATTTGCCGCTTTGACAAACAATAGAAAGCGTTCTTTGCTTTCGAAATTATCTTCAAAATTGTCTGTTAATAAGGAGACCGGCGAGTCGACTAAATCCTCTATGGATTGATTAAGTTTTTCAGCAGATTTAGCTTTATGGTTTAACGCGAGGTTTTTTGCGGTTGTTAACATGTAACTACGCGCATATTTAATTTCTTGCTTTAGTTCAGCTTCGTAGCCGCGCACAAAGGTATCTTGAACAATGTCATCAACATCTTCAGGTCTCACAATATTGCTTATGACACGACGAATTTGTCCCGTGTATTTTACAAAATTGCTGATAATGTTAGAGTTTTTGTTCACTAATTCGAGTCCCTTTGAAAAGTTTAATACTAGGTGCAAAGGGAGCAACATGCAACTGTTGAAATTAATTTGATGGCTACTCGTTAGAAATTAGCTGTAAATCCAATTCTAAAACCACCCCAATGTTTGCCATTGACATAGATAGGTGCAGATACATCATGCATGATTTCGCCAGTGTCTCTTTTATACGTTTGAAGTAAGAACTGTTTTGTATGACCGCCGCAACGAATACCTGTTGGATCATCGAATAAACGCTTAGTACGATTGTTTGCAGCATCAATATCGAAGTTACCGGTTAATGGCTTAGAAAATTTAGTATTGTGTGTTGGGAAGTAGCCATTGTTATCAACGGCACCGGCATAGATCATCTCTTTAAATTTATCAAGCAACGGCTCTTGAATCATTGGTAATTTAGCATCTGTAAAATCGTCAAATGTCGTTTTATATTTTTTAGGGTTGGTGTTGTCCATTGGATGATAGTTTCTGTCGAACAGGGCACTTGTCGTGATCTCACTAGTGGTAATTGCTTGTTCAAACATTTTACCAATTGTATGAGCAGCGCTCTGTGCCTGTTGGCACATGATCTCAATCGTTGAACCAGTGTCGAAGGCTGATAATTGAATAAAGATTGATTCAGTCGATTTTGAGAGCTTGGCGGCATCTACTGATACCTCATTAGTTTCTTTGCCCTTATGACTTAAAATCTCGCTAATATTTAAGATTGAGGTTGAGAGTTCTTGGGTTGTACTGTCTTGCTCTTTGAGTGCTGAACTTATATGACTGATTGAATGAGAAGAATCTTCCATTAACTGGGCAATTCGTTCCATTGACGCCGAGAGCTCATGGCTGACACTCACGACGTCTGATGTTTGGGTCGATACATTGTCCATCACTTGTGTTGTCGACTGGGTTTGTTGGGTCATGTCTTTAAGCATCTGGCCAATTTTTTCTGTCGCATCTGCGGTTTTTGACCACGGCAAGATCATTATAAATTGAACTTATAGAACAAGTAGCGATCAGATCAAGGCATAATAATCACCTTGGTCACTTAATATGAGCACAACTTTTCTGAAACACTTTAATTCAATTACCGACCCTCGCATTGAACGCTGTAAAAAGCATGAACTTATCGATATTCTTTTGCTAGCCATTAGCGCTGTATTATCTGGTGCAGAAGGATGGGAGGACATTGAAGACTTTGGGCGCTTAAAACTTGATTGGTTAAAAAAATACGGTACTTTCAATGCAGGAATTCCAAAACATGACACTATTGCTCGTGTTATTTGTCGGTTAAAAGCAGATGAAATAGAGCATGCATTTCAATCTTGGATATCATCACTTATTGAAACCACAGGTGCTGATATCATTGCCATTGATGGAAAAACTGCACGTCGTTCGTTTACAACAAAAGATAGAAAAAGTGCCTTGCATACCGTTAGTGCATGGAGTTGCCAGCATCAATTAGTGCTAGGACAAACAGCCGTTGATAGTAAAACCAATGAAATCACAGCGATACCAGAATTACTCACTATGTTGGATATAGAAAATAGCATTATTACGCTTGATGCTATGGGCTGCCAACAAGAAAATCGCTAAACAAATAATTAAGCACAAAGCGGATTATATTCTAGCGCTTAAAGGTAACCACTCAGGTATGCAGAGTGAATTAGAAGCTTGGTGGCACAAAAATGAGCGCGAAGGATTAGCCAAGAACAACTATGATAAACATACAGAAATCAGCTCAGGACATGGACGTATTGAGACAAGGACATGTCAGCAATTACTTATTAATAAAAGCTGGTTAGCCAAAAATTACCAATGGTCTGGTTTAAAGAGTGTCATTCAAGTCACCGCTGAAATTCACGATAAATCGGCCGGTACTGATACAATAGAAACTCGCTGGTATATCAGTTCGTTAGGGTTAAATGCAGAGCAAGCCCTCAATGCTGTACGTAGCCATTGGCAAGTTGAAAGTATGCATTGGATGTTAGATATGAATTTTAGGGAAGATGAATCAAGAATACGTAAGAAGCAAGGGCCACTTGTTTTTAACGTCATGAGAAAAATAGCTATGTGTAGTGGTACAGTGAATTTGGTCACTTAAATAGAGGTGTTATCATACGCCTCATCAACTTTAGGTGAATCAATGAATACTAGAACAAGACCAACTTATTCAGCAGAATTTAAACTCGAAACAGCTCAACTTGTTGTTGATGAAGGATACTCTGTCAGAGAAGCTTCCGAAGCCGTCGGAGTGAGTAAATCAGCCATTGATAAATGGGCACGACAATTAAAGAAAGAGCGAAACGGTATAGCAGACCAACCGACTGCATTAACACCTGAACAAATAAAAATTAAAGAACTCGAAAAACGCATAAAACGGATTGAATTAGAAAAAGAAATACTAAAAAAGGCTACAGCTCTCTTGATGTCAGACTCCCTAGACAATTTGAAATAGTCCAGGCGTTACAAGAGAGCTATGATGTAAAAACAGTCTGTGAAGTCTTTGATATTCATCGTAGTAGCTATGGTTACTGGCGTAAAAATTCAAAAAACGCCAGTCATAAGCACTTAAAAGCAGAATTAATGGTTCGCGCTATTTTCTCGGAAAGTGGCGAATCAGCAGGAGCCAGAAGCGTAGCTCAGATAGCAACGACTAGAGATATGCCATTAAGCCGCTACCGAGCAAACCGCATTATGAAAAAGCTTGGCCTAGTGAGTTGTCAGATACCTAAGCATGCTTATAAGCGAGGTGGAAATGAGCACGCAGCGATACCGAATCACTTAGACAGACAATTTGTTGTTAGCGAACCCAATCAAGTTTGGTGTGGAGATGTGACTTTTATATGGGCAGGTAATCGTTGGTGTTATTTAGCCGTTGTGATTGATTTGTTCGCCAGAAAACCTATTGGTTGGGCGATGTCTTACTCACCTGATACAGCGCTAACTAGCCAAGCATTAACAATGGCTTTTGAGTCACGAGGGAGACCAAAAGGCGTGATGTTTCATTCAGATCAAGGCTGTCATTATACGAGTAAGAAATATCGTCAATTACTTTGGCGATATCAAATCAAGCAAAGCATGAGCAGACGAGGAAACTGTTGGGATAACGCACCGATGGAAAGATTCTTTAGGAGTTTTAAAACAGAATGGATGCCCACTGTAGGTTATCAATCTTTAGTGCAAGCCAAGGCGGCAGTAGTGAATTATATTACAGGATATTATAGTAACGTCAGGCCTCATCAATATAATGGCGGTTTAACTCCAAATGAATCGGAACAGAGATACTGGAAAACTTACAAAACCGTGACCAAAATTAGTTGACCACTACAATGGCGTTATTTAAACGAGATACCACTAAATCAGCAAGTATGGCGAGGAAAAAGAAAATGGCAGGGCTAGACGATGATTATCGCTCAACCCTGTTAGAGTCTGGGATTAAAATGCGCTAGCCGTGGGTTTTTGACGCCAGTGCTCGAACTTCATCTACGACAACGGCGAAACCACGGCCTTATTCGCCAGCACGGGCTGCTTCTATCGCGGCATTAAGCGCTAGTAAATTTGTTTGCTCAGCAATCGAATCGATCACGTCAGTAATACTTTGTATTTCTGATGTCCGTTCAACTAATTTATGAATTTGAGTGGTCATACCAATTTGATTAAGTTTGTGATCTTGTTTTGCGAAGGAAAAACAAATGAAGGCAAGGCGCTTGATTGAGCAATAGCTGGCTATTGGGATTGAAAGCAACGCAACATTCATTTTATTTTAACCAGCAAAAGTGGGCAATAACTTTGTCAACTTGGTATCACTTCGTTGACACCACGATGAAGAGAATTGATTCGTTCGATGTTGTTCTGAAGTTGTAATTTATTATGTTCACTCGCTGATTGAACATCTTGGGCTGATTGTGCTGTCATCAACGCATTATGGTTAATCTCTTTTGTATTCGCCGCCAACTCTTCTGTAGCGGCAGCTACGCGACTTGCATCATCACCACTAAGATCAATGTCTGACGCGAGTTGTTGGACAAAGAAAGCAACCTGCGCTGAATTAATAGCGAGTTCACTGGCACGCTCTCCTATTTCCTGACCGACTCCTGTCATTTTGTGTTCATTTACGTCGAAGAGTTCAGTCATTGAGCTAGCGTCCGAAATCTGTAATTTTTCTTGTAACTTGGTTAATTCTGATTGCTGCGGTTTGATTATCCGTTGAAATATCAAGCCAAGGTTTGTCAGGCTCACAAGTGCCCCGACGATGATTGCGTTGACATAGAACGATTGATCTAACTGAAAAATCGAGCCTGCTAGCGTTGCAACTAACACGTTGATTAGGATGAAAATGCCTAATAGTAGTGGTTTGATTGTCATAGTGAACCTCTCCCTGCACTAGAACGCACAAGTCAACATTGGAATGACTATTAAGCTAGGTGCTATGCTAATGAAAAACCATTAGACCAAAGCCGCCTTTTCAAATGTAAGTACTATTAATGTAGGGAGGTATAGCGACGTGGTACTGTAAATCGAGGTGGTTATTCAAACAATACTGTTTGATATAGATCAATGGAAGAGTATGTTTAGGTATTTGCGGTTTAAACGCAATTCAGACGTGTCTTGAATTCGGAAATCGACTTTGCACATCGACTTCCAACTACGTGCGCCTTGCTTCACGTCAGCATTTTTATTCCTGAATATTACAGGGCGTGTTGGCGAGAATAACTGCTCTTTTTGGTGCTGGATGACCTTCAACAGTTTTTGATGAGTCATTTGGATCTAAAAAGTCCGCTAATGATTCGTAATCCATCCACTGTGTTTTGCGTTGTTCATCTATTGTTGTATCACAAACATCCACACAACGGACATTGTCGAAACCGAGTTTTTCAAGCCATAGAATTAATGCGTCAACGCTGGGTAAAAACCATACATTATTCATCTTTCCGTAACGTCCGGGAGGGACTAGCACTTGATTTTCATCGCCATCAATGACCAATGTCTCTAATACAAGTTCACCGCCAGGGCGTAATTGGTCTTTTAGTTGTTGTAAATGATCTATCGGTGACTTGCGATGGTACAACACCCCCATAGAGAACACCGTATCAAAAGAGCGTAATTCAGGCAGCTCTTGGATCCCTAACGGTAATAGATGGGCACGTTGATCGTTATTTGCCATATGGCGCATAATTTCAAATTGAAATAAAAATAAGGTTGATGGGTCAATACCAACGACAAATTCAGCGTTATCGCCAAGCATTCGCCACATGTGATAGCCACTGCCGCAACCAACATCTAAGACAGTACGATTCGCTAACGGCGTTATGTGCTCGCGCAAACGTTCCCATTTCCAATCACTGCGCCATTCGGTATCAATGTGAATCCCATGCACATGAAATGGGCCTTTGCGCCAAGGGGTAAACATCTTTAGCAAAGACTCTAATTTTTTGAGCTCACCAGCAGCGATATCTTGGGACGTAGCGACATGGTAAGCGTCCTTAAAATTTATATTATCGGCGTGAATAGTAGGCAGTTTATCCATACACTTTTGCCACTTGGGAAACTGGCCGTGTTGATGTTCACGCTCCCATTTACCGAGTTGTGCAGGCAATGTTTCAAGCCAATGAGTTAAACGATTCTTGGCGATAATTTGATAGAAGTTACTAAAGTCAATCATTGAAGATTGTCCCTTTTTAAAATTGGAGAAAATTAAATTATTTAATGGCAATCATCGAGCTGAAGTTAAAGCACTGGAACCACAGTTCGCTCGTATTGAAACCTGCTTGTTGAAAGCGCCCTTTATGAATCTCTAATGTGTCAGTAAGCATAACGTGCTCAATGGCATTGCGTTTCTGACTGATTTCTAATTCACTATAGCCATTTGCACGTTTAAAATCGTGATGTAGGTCAGTGAGCAGCTCGTTCATTGTCTCGTTATCGAAACGCAGTTTTTCTGAAACGATTAAAATTCCGCCATCTCGTAAGCCTGCGTAAATTTTATCAATAATCGCTTGGCGCTCTTGCGGTTTAATAAACTGTAGGGTGAAATTTAGCACCACCACGCTAGCGTTCGAAATATCAACACTTTGCAGGTCGTCACAAACAACTTCAACGTTGGTCTCGCTCTTAAATGCGTTAACTTGAAGTAAACAACGCTCAATCATTGCCTGTGAATTGTCGACGGCAATGATCTTACACCGACTGGCGTTAACGTGACGGCGCATCTCAAGGGTTGCGGCCCCAAGACTACAGCCTAAATCGTAAAGATTGGAATTAGGCTGAGCATAACGTTTCGCCAGCATGCCAATAGCGGTAATGATATTACTATAACCCGGCACCGAGCGTTTGATCATATCAGGAAAAACCTGCGCTACTTGTTGATCAAATTGAAAGTCGCCGAGTTTATCTAATGGAGCGGCGTAAATGTTATCTGTTTGTTCCGTCATGGTTTGTAATCATACAAAATTAAATGCGCGCATTTTACTACAAAATCCCTACTTGTGCCTCCTAAAAGTAAAGGACGTTGATTGGTAGTCCTCCCATTTTTAACCGTCATCAAAAATAGAGAGTTAAGCCACTGCTAACGGTGGTTTCCACCATTAGCTTTATGTGGTCGTTTATGATTATAAAACCATAACCAATTTGTAGCATGCTCTTGCATTTCTTCCAACGTATCGAAGAGATTTTTACTCAACCAACTGTATCGGCTCGTTTTGTTATGACGTTCAATATAAGCGTTCTGTTGAGGATTACTTGGTTGATTGAATTCAATACGAATTCTATTCTGTTTAGCCCAATGAGCAAACTCATGACTAATAAATTCAGGTCCATTATCACAACGAATAACACACGGCTTCCCACGCCACTCAATCAGTTGATTTAAGCTTCTTAATACTCTGATAGCGGGAAACGAGTAGCCAACGTCAATCAATAATCCTTCACGTTTAAAGTCATCAATGACATTAAATATACGTATTTTTCGACTAATACTTAATTAATCATGAATAAAATCAACAGACCATACCTGGTTTTGCTTTATTGGCTCTTTGATTGGATCAGGCCTATGTCGCTTTAATCGTCTTCTAGGGCGTATTCTTAATAAAGGGCTAATTCACAGCAAATACGATAAACACGCTTATGGTTCCATTTGAAGCCCTTAACATTCTGTAAATAGTCAGAACAAAGGCCAAATCCCCAATCAGTTTGCTCTAATGTTAGTTTTACTAATCAATCAGCTATTTTGGCATTTTCTGAACGCAGTTTTCCTTAGTATCGATAGCTAGATTCACTAATATTAAACGCTGAGCAAGCGAGCTTGATACTGATATTTTGATTTGAAACCACGCTTTTAGCCATAATCTGGCTGTCGCTAAACTTTGATTTTTTCACGTAGTTCTCCTTTGTATGATTTACGAGACAATTATACTTTTGGGGACTGTTATTTTTCGGGGAGACTACCAGGTGAATAAAAGTTAATTTTCAAAACGAACCTTCCATTTTATTCTCAATAATACACGTGGAGTCACGTTTAGATTAATTCAGTAATTTATGTAGCTTGCTGGGGCTGATAAAACCTTCAATAACTTGACCATCTTCCAAAAGAAGAGTTGGCGTGCCTTTAAAACCAGATCGAACAGCGAAATCTTGATGACTTAAAATTGGTGAGCTACATTCAATGTAAGTAGGTATAATACCCGACATAGCTAGATTAATTTTATGCTTCTGGTCATTGCTACACCAAATGGAACTGAGTGTTCTAAACGATCTACCATTATGTGTTTCACTAGGTAAAGCAAAGTAACGTATTGAAACTCCGTTAGTTAAGTACTTTTCTATGTGATGATGTATTTTTTTACAATAAAAACAATCTGTATCTATGAATATGTTAACTACAAACCTTTCGTTTCTAGAACGGAATAATATTCCTGTCTTAGATATTGATTCAAACTCCGACAACCTTTTCTCTTTTAAAATCTCCTGTGTCACATTTATGACCTGATTGTCATTTGTTATTTTGAATAGAGGTCCTGTTAGAATAAAGCGCTTGTCAGTCGACATGTATAATATTTGTTGGTCGTCCGTAATAACTCTGTAAAAATCAGCAATTCGTGATGGCTCCATCTCCAAAATTTTTATGCCGAAATTTTCCTCTAATTTTATCCTTTCGTTGGCTAATACGTTTACCGAAATCACAGCACATATTGCAATAAACCATCTCATTAAATTTAAATTCATAATAGTTCGGGATAGCGTTCTGTGATAAGTGAGTAAAGATTTGGTGATATCATTTTTATCTGTTCCACGCTCTCTCGATGGCTGCTATGAATATTTATTCCGCTTTCAATTAACAGGTCTACAAATTCGACACCATTCTCGACAATTTGAATCTGCGCTAGGGATATATCTAATGGGTCAACTCCATGCGCTGATATGTTAACTTCAACATTTGATTCAATGAAATATTTAAGTAGGATACTAGACTTCGATTTGACTGAATACCAAATAGCGTTTTGACCGTACGGATGCACATAATGAATATTAAGTCCTTTCTTTCGAAGGTATTTGATCTTGTCTAATTGATGAGTGTCAATTAGGGAATATAACTCCATTGGGTTTAGATAAGCTCCTTCATCAATTAACAAGGAAATTAGATTTCGGTCAAATCTTCGATTAATGACTTCTGTAAGAATAATTGTAAGCCAACTCGTTCTCTGCTCGTCAATTATTCTTGAATTTTGAATGAGGTTAAAAGCGCCAAGATAATCCATTCTATCAAAGACCAGAAACTGTAATTGCTCATCAATTTGAGATGGGATATATTTCTCACCAAAATCTTTATTTCTTTCTCTAATTTTTTCTAAGACGTTTTCGCGTTTCAACTCTGTGTATGCAAGCTTACTCACTAAATCGGTTCGATTGATAAGATTCGAAAGGGATAATTCTAGCTTATTTGAACTTAATTTTGTGTTTTCAATTAATATAGCAGCCCGTTCTTTGAAGTGGTCGATTGTTGTTGTTTTTATGATACTCTCGGTGGGTATTTTGTTAAGTTCAAAGTCAAAAATAAGATCAGTGAGTCTTTGGCCTGCAATTATCAGGCATTGCTCTTTATTTCTATCGTTAACAGGAAGAGTATTGCCATTGTCAGTAGCAATCTCATATATGCCTAAACTGTATTTGTAAATGAGTTGAATATCTCGCTTGGAATACAAGTCCTCTTCTCTTGGTGATATTCTTTGTTCGTATTGCGTAATTAACACGGGAGACACCCATTGTATAAGGTTCGAATGCGTTAATTCACTGTTTGCTCGAACCTCTAATTCCATTAATGCTAAAAATGCATCTTCATAAATTTTAAACTCATTTTCTGAGTTGGGAGCCTGCAGGAGATCAAGTGCGTTGCTACTTAACATGTCTGGGTTCGGTTCTACTCCTTGCCTCAGCCAAAATAGCAAGGCCGGAATATTATTTGCCCGTGCCGCAATTGTCGCCAAGGATTCGTATACAGAGTCAACTATAAATATTTCATTACTATTAAGTTCGGACAGTATAAACAGCTGTTCTAGAAATACGACATCACTACGATGTTCAGTTGCAGTAATCAGATCTATATATCTAACTTTTTCACCTAAATGAGAAAGCTTTAATGCAAAGTCATATATATCACTGTAATTCTGTGAGTTAAGTTCTAACTTTATTAATGTACTTATAATGGGTAAAGACTCACCTGTATTTAAGAATAGTACTTTATTCAATTCACTAGGAGTGGATTTGTATAGAGTCAATAGAGCACTAAAATCTTGATTTTTGACATAGTGCAGGATCACTTTCTCCGAATTTGAATATTCAAGTTGTTCCTTAAAGTAATCTGAATGATATGGCCTGTTTGCTCGTTTGGTTTCTAACATTCGTCCATATGTCCATCCTATGCCAGATGAAATATACACTTCATCTAGTATCTGGCGTTTTACCCCCCGGTCCACCAAACTCGATAGATAAGAAGAAATTTCCAATTTTTTATGTCTTTTCCATTCTGCCACGTTATCCACAGTGAAAGAGAAGTCGATACAAGATGATAAACTATTTGGTGATATATTGGTCAAGCGAACTTCATTAGGGTTAATGGCCAAATCACTTAGTTCAATCTTATTTGTCTGTTTGCTGTCTGGAGAAAAATTTTCTTCGATGAGATAGTATTGGAATGTGCCCCAAGCAATCATAATAATTATTATTGACAAAACTGAAATTTGTAATTTTTTCATAGTCTATCTCTAAAATGATGCAGCAGCCTTTTAGCATGAATTATCTGCAGCGGAGGCTGCTTTATATTTATATACGTTATGTGTATTTACTTCTACAAATGCTCTTGCTTTGGGTTTTACTTTCGTCGCAGCGTTTTTGAACATCGACACGTGTTGTGTTGGCTGTTTTACTGCAATTCATAAAACTATGAAGGTGTTTTTTTAGTCCATATCCTACGAATGGGATATCATTAAGATTGTCGCCCCACAATTCACAGCGCTCTTTGCTGTTTTGAAGATTTACTTCACCTTCTAATATACACGTTGTTCTGTTGTTATCGGCCCTTTCTATACATGATTTGAGTAGTATGCTTTTCTCTTTAGCAGTTAGTCTTGAACTACTGCTGCTTCCACTACCTCCCTCTCTCTCTCTCAAAGTTTCTGTATGCAGTTCCAATGATTCTTTCCGTATTGATAGATGAGAAAAATGACCAAAAATGATCACTAAAATCTCTATATTGGTATGTAACTGTAATGACCTCAACTTCTTTTTTAGCCGCTTGTAAACTACTCGGTGTAAGCAACGTTAATGATAATACTACACCAGCTGGTACCTTCCAATCTTTCATAGTTTCATTCTCCATTCTGACTACATTCGATAATTTCTAATTTTGAGATTACCGATACAAAATAGTAGTATTCAATTAATATTTTGCAAACTTAATGTTTGTCAAAATGGTTCAATAGTCGTTAAATAATGATATCTAATTAGAATATTACTAGAAGTCAGATGCTTCTCTTAAATTCATCGTATTCATCAAATCGTTTGAACTACCATTTATTTTCCACTCTAAGGCAGAACTTTGCATTGGTTTGGCAAATGCGCTTGTACTAACTTTTAGCGCTTACCTAATTGAATTTTTTTCTTTATACTATGCGCCATTATGTTAGTGCCTTATGGCAAAAAAGTTAGGAAATAGACAATGCGCAGCCATTATTGCGGACAAGTAAACGAATCTTTAATTGGTCAACAAGTTGAACTTGTTGGTTGGATCAACAAACGACGTGACCTAGGTGGCGTTATCTTTTTAGATCTACGTGATCGTGAAGGTGTGTTACAGGTTGTTTATGATCCAGACTTAGCCGAAGCATTTAGCATTGCTAATAGTCTACGTAACGAGTTTTGCGTAAAGGTAACTGGTGTTGTACGTCCGCGTCCTGAAGGTCAAATCAATAAAGAGATGGCAACTGGCGGTGTAGAAGTATTAGGTAAAGCGCTTGAAATCATTAACAAAAGCGAGCCGTTGCCATTAGATTCAAATCAAACTAACTCTGAAGAAGCGCGTTTAAAATATCGCTACTTAGATTTACGTCGCCCAGAAATGACCGAACGTTTAGTGTTCCGCTCTAAAGTAACGGGTTTTGTTCGTCGTTTCCTAGAAGACAACGGATTCTTAGACATTGAAACACCAATTCTAACCGCGGCAACACCAGAAGGTGCTCGTGATTATTTAGTACCAAGTCGCACTCACAAAGGTAAATTCTTTGCATTGCCACAATCACCACAATTGTTTAAGCAATTGCTGATGATGTCTGGTATGGACCGTTATTACCAAATCGTAAAATGTTTCCGCGATGAAGATTTACGTGCTGATCGTCAGCCTGAGTTTACGCAAATCGATATCGAAACATCGTTTATGAGCTCTGATCAGGTTCGCGCTAAAACAGAAGAATTGGTGCGTAACTTATTCAACGACATGTTAAATGTTGATTTAGGCGATTTTCCAACAATGACTTACGCAGATGCTATGCGCCGTTTTGGTTCTGATAAGCCAGATTTACGTAACCCGTTAGAGCTGGTGGACGTTGCTGATCTATTAAAAGATGTTGAGTTTAAAGTGTTCTCTGGCCCTGCTAATGATGAGAAAGGACGTGTTGCGGTAATTTGTGTACCAGGCGGTGCATCATTGTCACGTAAAAACATCGATGATTATGGTAAATATGTAGGTATTTACGGTGCTAAAGGTCTTGCTTGGTTGAAAGTTAACGATATCGATGCGGGCATGGAAGGGGTTCAATCACCGATTCTTAAGTTCTTAAATGAAGAAGTTGTTAGCCAATTATTGGCACGTACTAATGCTAAATCTGGCGACATCATTTTATTTGGTGCTGACAACGTTAATGTTGTAACAGAAGCAATGGGCGCATTACGTTTGAAACTGGGTGAAGATCTTGGTTTAACCTCTGATGAGTGGAAGCCACTATGGGTTGTTGATTTCCCAATGTTTGAAGAAATTGATGGTAATTACCACGCGCTACACCACCCATTCACGGCACCTGTTGGCGTAACAGCTCAAGAGCTAGAAGCTAATCCTGCAGCGGCATTATCAGATGCTTACGACATGGTATTAAATGGTTGTGAACTCGGTGGTGGTTCGGTACGTATTCATAATGCACCAATGCAAAGCAGCGTATTTAGAATACTTGGTATTAGTGATGAAGAAGCGCAAGAGAAATTCGGTTTCTTATTAGAAGCATTAAAATACGGTACACCGCCACATGCAGGTTTGGCGTTTGGTTTAGACCGTCTGATCATGTTGATGACAGGAACAAGTTCTATTCGTGACGTGATGGCGTTCCCGAAAACGACTACTGCAGCATGTCCATTAACAAATGCACCAGGCAGTGCTAATCCAGCACAGCTTGCTGAGCTAAACGTTGCTTCGTTAGTTACTGAAGAAGAAAAATCACAAGACTAAATAAGTCTTGTGAGAACAAAACGAGCCACTGGCTCGTTTTTTTTGCTTTTTATTTAACTACTGTACTTGTAACCAGTAGTCTAATGGCATAACCTATGGCTATTAAAAAAGGCGTGTAAAATAGTATGTCATTAATTTTGGGAATAGATCCCGGCTCACGAATCACAGGTTACGGCGTTATTCGTAAACAAGGTAATAAATTATCTTATGTGGCGAGTGGGTGTATTCGTATTTCTGAAAAAGACTTACCTCAGCGTCTAAAGCAAGTCTTTGATGGTGTCACTCAATTAATTGAACAATACAAGCCTGATGAGTTTGCTATTGAACAAGTGTTTATGGCGCGTAATGCAGATTCTGCGCTAAAACTTGGTCAAGCACGTGGCGTAGCTATTGTGGCGGCAATGAATGCTGAACTCCCGGTAAGTGAATACGCGGCGCGACTCGTTAAACAAGCGGTTGTGGGGACCGGTGCTGCGACAAAAGATCAAGTCGGTCACATGGTCACCCAAATGCTAAAATTGTCTTCGCAGCCTCAAGAGGACGCTGCTGATGGTTTAGCAATTGCCATTTGTCACGCACATAACACGCAGAGTTTAATTGCGATGGCCGGAAAAAGCAGTGCGAAATCGACGCGTGTCTTACGTGGTCGTTTTCAGTTAAGTAAAGAACACGCCAAAAAGAACAAAATAACTATAAAAGATTTAAAAGGATAAGCTCGTGATCGGACGATTGAATGGCCTAGTTGCCGAAAAACAACCGCCACATTTACTATTGGAAGTGAGTGGTATTGGTTATGAAGTACAGATGCCGATGACCAGCTTTTATCAAATGCCTGAAGTTGGTGAGTCAGTAACTGTCCATACGCATTTTGTAGTGCGTGAAGATGCGCAGTTGCTATATGGCTTTGCACAAAAAATTGAACGTGAATTGTTTCGTCAAATAATTAAGGCCAATGGGGTTGGTCCAAAATTAGGTTTGGCAATTTTATCTGGTTTGTCGGCGGCTGAATTTGTTAATATCGTTGCCAATAATGACGCTAATGCGCTCGTTAAGTTACCGGGTATCGGACTAAAAACCGCAGAGCGCTTAATTATAGAGTTAAAGGATCGTTTGAAAAACTTTACTTTGAATCAGCAAAGCGAACTTGGCGACCTTTCACTACCTCAAGAGAACTTAGGCTCAACCTTTGTTGAAGCGATTGATGTAGAGCAAGATGCCATTGACGCGTTGTTAGCGCTAGGCTACAAGCAAGCTCAAGCGACGAAAGTGGTTAAGAAAGTCAAATTGCCAGAGATGGATAGCGAAGCACTTATTAAAGCTGCGCTGAAATCAATGATATAACCGTAAAATAAAGTAGATAGCGCATGATAGAAGCAGATCGACTCATCCAGGCAGATGCCATGGACGAAACGGAGCATAGTATTGACCGTGCAATGCGTCCTAAAATGCTCGATGATTATACAGGACAGACAGACGCCAAGGCACAGTTACGTATATTTATCAAAGCAGCAAAATTACGTGATGAAGCCTTAGATCATATGTTGGTTTATGGTCCACCAGGTTTGGGTAAAACAACACTTGCCCATATTGTTGCCAATGAAATGGATGTCAACGTTAAAACAACCTCAGGTCCTGTCCTTGAAAAAGCAGGGGACTTGGCGGCGTTGCTCACCAACCTTGAACACGGCGATATTTTATTCATTGATGAAATTCATCGATTAAGCCCGGTGGTTGAAGAAATCTTATATCCTGCAATGGAAGATTATCAATTGGATATTATGATTGGTGAAGGTCCTGCGGCACGCTCTATTAAATTAGAATTACCACCATTTACGCTCATTGGTGCGACAACCAGAGCTGGTTCACTGACATCGCCGTTACGTGCACGTTTTGGTATACCACTGCGCTTAGAGTTTTATACGGTAGAACAACTTACAGACATAGTTACTCGCAGTGCTGGAAAGCTTGAAGTGAGTATTGATCAGATGGGAGCCACTGAAATAGCAAGGCGTTCACGCGGAACACCACGTATTGCCAACCGATTACTACGCCGTGTTCGTGATTTTGCACAAGTTAGCTTTGATGGGGCAATCGACGTGAAAGTGGCAAAGGAATCGTTGTCAGTGCTTGATGTTGATAATCAAGGTTTCGATTTCATGGATCGAAAAATGCTGATGACCATTATTGAAAAATTCGACGGTGGACCCGTGGGATTAGATAACTTAGCGGCGGCCATTGGTGAAGATAAAGAAACCTTAGAAGATGTTATTGAACCATTTTTGATTCAACAAGGGTTTATTCAACGTACGCATCGCGGCCGTATTGCCACTGCACAAACTTATCTGCACTTTGGTTTATCAGCCAAAAAAACTGATTAATTAGTGTTGTTCGTTTTATACGTGTAACTACTCAGCAGGGGGGAAGATATTTGGTAGTGCTCCGTTTAATAATAATGACAAAGCAGTAGACGCACTGACCCCTTGTTTTTTACAACTTGACAGGTAGCTTCTAAGGCCAAAAAACATGACGGAACCATGCTTGCTTCTAAAGCAGCCCGATATCTTTTGCTGAACTTTCACCATTCTCAAATCATTTTCACCCTGATTGTTCGTGAAAGGCACAATTTTATCCACCATAAATCTGAGTACATCATCTTCGTAACTCTGTAATCGCTCTAATAAATTGCGCGATTTTGATTTCTTAGGGCGTCCACGTTTCCCGACGATTATCGCTGGCGGAGGGCTTTCGTGTTCACCCTCTTTTAAAATATCTCGATATTGAAGGCGACTCATTAATTGTCTTTTGTCGCTAATCACTCCACCGCTATCTTCAACTTCCTGATTAAGCTCTATTAAAAAAATACGCATCGTTTCAGCCCAGCTCTTGCCATCCTGTTCGTATGCACGTGTGAGTTCTCGCAGATGATGAGCATTGCATAAAGCACGTTGACAATCATAACGATAGTACGGCTTCCAGTGTTCATGACACATCACACCAGTGAAGTCGGGTAGTATTCCAATGGCATTGATGGCATCACAACCTCGTTTCTCATGAGCCGATAGATAGGTCCATTTTAATGATGATGCATTGTGTAACCATTGACGTTGACCGTTAATGTTAATGCCTGTTTCATCAGCATGAAGCACTGATTCATTCTTCAAACTTTCCTTGATGAATTCAAGCGCATTCGTCTCATCGAGATGACGGTAAGTTGTATTAATGAAGTTGTACAGACTGCCACTACTCAGTGGAATGTTAAGTTGGTCGGTAAAATATTGACGAATACGCTCGTAAGGGAGTAGCTGATATTGAGACAAGTAAACCGCGTGAGCCTTTAGCCCATTACCATATTGAATTCGACTATTAACCCCCGTTGGAAATGGAGCAACGAATCGCTTACCAAATTCGTTTTCAAGAATTTGGGCTTGGTATTGAGTTACGACGCGCTTAAACTCTATATCCACTACCTGACGGGTTTCCACCCCCATATCGGTATAACTCCCTGGTGGTAATAGCGTTCTATCAAGAACTATTTTATGGTTGATATCAGGTCGTTCATCAAGCGGTAAAGTTGTTCCTTTATGACCGAGTTGCCCACCCGATGCATTTGAACTATTAGCGTTAGGCTTCTTTTTTCGATTAGGATCTGATGATGGTGGTTTACTGCTATTTCGACTGTTAAGGCCTAACCGTTGGGACAATAAAGTGACGATAAGCAACAATAAATCGATAGCGGCACGCATTGATGGGGACAATGTTTTATCCGTCTCGATTTGCTTTTTTATGTTGTCGATATTTTTTTCAATATCGATGCCGCTTATTTTCATTGCTCAAACTACTGAATAGAGAGACCCATAGAATAACGGCTCAGAATGATCAAGCAAGTCGATCATTTTTTATTTTTCAATTAATTTAAAACACTAGCTTTGAAGTGCTGAGTAGTTACTTTTTGTTTAATAATCAAAGACTGATAATGCCAGTGGCTGGTGAGGTTTAAATACGATAGAGCAATGAAAATGGCGGTAAGCACCAACGCGAGAAGTAAGACGGCAGGGGATTTGAATTGTTGTTTAAACATAAACTAGAAACTCCGTTATGTGTGCCATAAATCCCTCATTTACACGCAAAACATGATTGAAATTCAATCATGTTTATTGATGTTGATGTTTACTTTATCAATAAATGCGGCGAGCGATAGACAATTTCATCATTTAACTCTATGCCAATACCTGGTGATTCACTGACGTTGAACTTGCCATTAACGGGTTGAGGATCTTGTAAGCATAATTCTCGATTCCATTGTTTAATCGCGTAGGTGTGATGTTCATGAATCAAGAAATTTGGAATAGCTGTCTCTAAGTGCAGTGACGCTGCTGTTGCAACCGGGCCCCCACACACATGCGCTTGAATTCGCACATCAAAGATATCGGCGTAATCACATACTTTTTTCGTTTCCGTAAATCCGCCACATAAGCCGATATCAGGTTGCAGCACATCGACACTTTGTTCTTCCAAATAAGGACGCACTTGCCAGCGATTGTATAAACGCTCTCCACCTGCAATAGGAACATTAACTTTGTCTGCGACCTTACTATGCAGTGAATGATTGAGGTAGTTAACGGGTTCTTCGTAGTACATACAGTCAAACTCTTCGGCTATTGCCCCTAACTGAATGGCGGTTGTGGCACCAGGTAGACTATGACATTCAAAAATGATGTCCACTTCATCACCAACCGCTTCACGAATAGCCTGCATACGCGCACGATATAGTTTCATTTCAGCACGTGAAATAATCTTGGTACGATCGTAATAGGTTTCGCCATTTTTGTTGTACATTATTGGGTCAACTTTTACGGCATCATAGCCTTCTGCAACCGCTTTTAGGGCGGCCTCTGCATATTCTTCAGGGTGCGCTAATGCTTTAAATTCACTATCCCAATCAAACTGTAGTTGAGACGCGTAGGTTCTTAAATCGGTATTTACTTTACCGCCTAGCAATTGATAAACAGGTAGCTTGAGTGCTTTACCTTTGATGTCCCACAGTGCCGTGTCGATAGCACTCATTGCTGAGTAAATAACAGGCCCGCCACCTAAACCCCAAAAACTTTCTCGTAACATGCGTGCCCATAGGTGCTCTGTCTGAAAAGGATCATGGCCAATTAGAAATGCTTCCGCCATTTCTTTAATCATATGAGCCGCTGCGCTGTGGCCTAAATCATAGGCCAGGCCAGCTTCACCGACACCGCTAATGCCTTCATTTGTATGAACACGCACAAATACTGGATTCCAACCTTGGCGGTCAGGGCAATGAATATCAAAAACTTCTACGGAAGTTACTTTCATAATTTACTCCTAAAATTGGCTTATGAGGCAAAGCTTGGATTAATGCGATAGGCTTTTCGAAGCATCGCTGGCCAACTTAATTGACCACCTGTCGAACCACTGTGAACGACATTTGCCTGATGATAGATATTGTCTTGAATTGTTTTATCAACTAATAGGCTCGGTTGGTTACTTGATTGGATGAGCAATTGTATTTCACAAGCCCGTTGTAAGTCGTACATTCTCATGAATGCATCACCGACTGTTGGACCAACGGTGAGACCGCCGTGATTGACTAACAACATGTGGTTGGTGGTGCCTAAATCATCCTGTAGACGCTTTCGTTCAGCGTCATTCACCGCTAATCCTTCATAAGCGTGATAACTTAATGACGACATTGAGAACATTGAATATTGGCTGTAAGGCAGCAGGCCATCCTTTTGCGTGGCTACCGCGATGGTTGCATTGGTGTGCAGATGAATAACGCAATGGGCATCGTCACGCACTTCGTGAATACAGCTGTGAATGGTAAAACCTGCTGGATTGATGGTAAATGGGCTCTCATCGATGATGTTACCGTCAAGATCAACCTTGACTAAATTAGATGCTGTCACCTCATCAAAGGTTAAGCCAAATGCATTGACCAAATAATAATTGGTGCCAGGTACGCGTGCTGATAAATGCGTATAAATTAAATCGTCCCAACCGAAATGACTAACCAATTGATAACACGCGGCTAAATCTACACGAATAGACCATTCTTCGGGACTTACTTTTGACTGTAAGTTTAGGGTAGGCAATGGTTTCACAAGGTGACCTTAACAAATTGAAATGATTAAAAGGTAAGAGCATAAACTTACCTTTTGAGTAAGGCAAGGTACATTAGCGGCGTTTCTATGACTAAAATCAACGATTAATAACCAATTGATTGCTCGGTATGTGTAGAAACAACTTGACTATTGGCGCCGCGGTTCTATAATCATCGCTGCTTTAAGGTAAGATCTAGATTAATGTTCCACTCGATGTGTTTTCACTTCGTCCTGTTTCAATAATTCATAGCAGCACTTTCAGCGCCACAGTCCCGATTAGGGACGTTTTAAAATTTATATTGAATAGGATAATATTATGTCTACATCTACTGGTACAGTAAAATGGTTTAACGAAGCTAAAGGTTTTGGTTTCATCGAGCAA
Source organism: Psychrobium sp. nBUS_13 (assembly GCF_051201665.1). GTDB lineage: Bacteria > Pseudomonadota > Gammaproteobacteria > Enterobacterales > Psychrobiaceae > Psychrobium. The sequence continues at coordinate 1,959,012 of NZ_CP179210.1, forward strand.
GAAAACGGCCCAGACGTTTTCGCTCATTTCCGTAACATCGTTGGTGACGGTTTCAAAACTTTGACTGAAGGTCAAAAAGTTGAGTTCCTAGTAACTGAAGGCCAAAAAGGTCCTCAAGCTGAGAACATCAAACCATTATAATTGGTTGTCAAATCATCTAAATCATCTAAATTATCGATTCATTCGATAGTATAAAATGATTGAAGATACTAAAAAGATAAGGCGTTATGTCTTATCTTTTTTTTGCTTTGAATTTAATACCAATTGCATTAAATATTTGCCCACGTGTACTTGTTAAAATTAACTAAAATGGCGTTGCTCTCAATCCTAATAGCCAGCTATTAGTCAATCGAGCGCCTTGTTTTAGCTTATTTTCTCTACGCACAACAAGATCACTTACTTAATGCAATTGGTATAATCAAATATTAATAAAAATAACTTTACACGCCTCGTTAAATCTCTACAATCCCCCACAAATTTGCACCATCAAAACAAGTCAGTATTTGCTCTTTTCGTTCAAAGACTTGTCACGATGTGTTAAGCAAGCGTACAGTGGTATTTAAATTATAAATTCAGCAAGTTTTTGAATTTGATTTAATACGCAATTTTCTTATTAATGACTTTAACATTTGGATTAAAACCTTGACCTCATCACCGTTTGCGCAGCGCAGAAAATTTATTATTAACTTGGGCAAAGCTTTGCACAAGTTTGGCACGCCTGCGTATCGCCTTGAAGCGCATTTGCTCAATGTGACCGCCATATTAGGGATGGGGGGCTCTTTTATTGTCACTCCTACATCGTTAACGTTTGCGCTCTGGCAACTTGGTGAGCATGACCAGCAACAATTATATGTAGTACGGGTAAAACCAGGCGATCTTGATTTAGGCTCATTGGCACGGACTGATGAGTTAGTTGATGAATTAGCGAGTGGCGAACGCGGCCTTGTTGAAGCCATCGATCGTTTAGAAGATATTCAAAATAAGCCGGAACCATATTCACATCCAATATCATTTTTAGCGTTTGGTATTTCAGGTGGCGCTTTTGCCATGCTCATGGCAACCAGTTGGAACGACGTTATTTGGTCGTTTATTATGAGTTTGGTGGTTTATCTATTTGTCTATTGGGCGTCGATATCTAAAGGGGTGAGCAAAATGCTTGAGCCTTTAGTGTCGCTTGTGTCGGCTTTTTGTGTTGCAGGGCTCATGCATTACGATCCCCATATTAATAAATCACTGGTTGTATTATCTAGTATTATTGCTTTCATACCTGGCCTCGCTTTAACGCTGGGTTTGCGTGAGCTTGCAGCGCGAGATTTAATGTCTGGTACCGCACGGATCATGGACGCCATTATGCTGTTGTTCAAACTCTATTTTGGCGCTGTTTTAGGTTTTGCTATAGGTACTATGGTATGGGGAGATGCGGAGTTTGTGCAACCAGAACAAGTTCAAACTTGGACTGCGTGGATTGCCGTACTATTATTGGGTAGTAGCTTAGTGGTGATGTTTAAGATCAGGCTCAAAGATTCGCCATGGGGGATATTATCAGGATTTATCGCATTTGGCATGAGTTCATTGGCATCAAATTACTTTGACGTGGCACTTGGCGCCTTCTTTGGTGCATTTTGTGTGGGTATTTATAGTAACTTGTATTCGCGGATCTTTAACGCACCAGCAATTTTAGTGTCATTACAGGGACTCGTAATTTTGGTCCCAGGCAGTAAAGTCTATATTGGTTTAAATACGGTTGTGTCAGGCCAGCAAATTTTGGCTGTGGATTCGATTGGCACACAATCGTTTTTAATCTTTATGTCGCTGGTGGCGGGGTTAATATTCTCAAGTGTGGTACTCAGACCATCCCGCTCATTGTAAATCAATAATAAGCCAGCGTAACTGCTGGCTTTTTTATTGCCGTTATTTATCTTTCTGATTAAACGAGCTCGGTAGCACATCAACACCGACGGCTTTGGCTAACTTGATGATAATAGGGATGGTGATTGGTGCAAAGGGCAGTACCGCAAAAACGCCAAGTCCTAATCCCTTTAATAAATCAAAAAACTGCGCGTGAGCAACGGCTAAATCTTTTTTGTCGGCTTGGCCTTTAATACCTTTGCCATAGATTTGCAGCATCTCTTTGGTTTCTTCTTTTTCTTGGGCTAGTGCGATTTTTAAATCAAGCATCGAGCGACGAAAGTTATTACGCATTCGTCGACTTTGAATACGAGAAACACGAATGGGCGCGCGGTGGATCTTTTTAAGGTGTTTCATGCTATCCCAATGCTGTTTCTGATAATTACCGCAACTAGGTGGTAAGATCTTTAATTAATATTTTTGAATTACGCTGATAGTTATACAGTACTTGTTTCTCAACAGGCAATTGGTCAATAGTCACAGGATTAAAGCCCCGTTCTCTAAACCAATGAATTGAACTCGTTGTTAAAACAAACAGCTGCGTTAACCCTAATTTTCGTGCCTGTGTACTAATTGCTTTGACGATAGCGTCACCACGAGAGGCCTTACGATACTCGGGATGTGTCGCAACACAAGCCATTTCGCCAATTTTGTTATCTTTTGCTGGATATAACGCCGCACATCCGATGACTAATCCGTCGCGCATTACAATGGAGAACTTATCAATTTCCATTTCTAATTGTTCACGGGAACGCTTCACCAATAGTCCTTGTTCTTCCAAGGGCTTGATCAAATCCATGATGCCGCCAATGTCATCGATTGTCGCTTGGCGCAGCTGCTCTGAGCTTGCCATGACAATTTGCGTACCTATACCGTCGCGAGAAAATAGCTCTTGGAGCAGTGCGCCGTCAAGTTGATAACTCACTAGGTGACTACGAGCAACTTCCGCATTACATGCTGCGATTGCCGCACGTAGATAGGTTGCAGTGCCACTGAGTACTCGGCCTTGTGCTTCGAGTTTTGTTAATCGCTCTGATGCTTGGTCAGGAAGCAGCTCTGGGATCACTTCGCCATCGTCTGTAAGCACACCGCGCTCCGATGCAAACCCTATCATTTTGTCAGCGCCAAGTTTGATGGATAACTGCGTTGCTATTTCTTCGGCGCTTAGATTAAAACTCTCACCAGTTGCGGAATAACCAATGATACTGACTAAAACAATTGCTCGTTGATCCAGTTGTCGTTTTATACCTTGGGTGTCGATACGTCTTACTTTACCGCTAAAGAGATAATCGACGCCATCAACAATCCCAATAGGCTGCGCAGTAACAAAATTGCCACTCACAACATTAATATTCGCACCTTGCATTGGCGTATTGATGAGCCCCATTGACAACTGGGCATTGATTTCAAACTGTAGTTGACCAACAATCTGTTTTATTTGGGAAAACCCTGAATCACAAGTAATTCTCGTTTGTTTATGAAAACGGCTTTCGATGCCTTGCTCTGACAATCGCGCTTCAATTTGCGGGCGAGCGCCATAAACGACAACCACTTTTATGCCAAGTGAATTGAGCAGCGATATATCATTGACGATATTGTAAAAGTTGTCATGGGCGATACATTCCCCACCTAACATGATGACAAATGTTTTGCCGCGGTGAGCATTGACATAAGGTGCTGACTGGCGAAACCAGTTAACTAAATCAGTAGAACGTTCTTGCAAGCTGAAATCCTAAGCGTTAAATATTCAAGACTATAAAGTTTGTTTAAACCGTAGCAAAAAATCTTGCAATAAACGAGTGCTTTGTTCGCTATATTGCTGATGACTGTCATATACCGTCAACGTGCTGTGGACAGAGGATTGAATGGTTTCATTGACACTTAGCGATGACACTAATTCGATAACTGCAACTTTGGCTGTGCCACCCTTGGTCGTAACAAGGTCTATTTGCTTGCTGATAACTAAATCAATCGACTGCGCGATATCGTCTATGGCATGCAGGGAATGGATAGGCAATAACAGCGCAATCACACCGTTGGGCGTTAGTAGTGATTTTGCCTGTTCTAATAATTGACGATAGCTCAGTGTATCGGTATGACGCGCTGTATTACGTACTTTATCGTCATTTTTAAGGTGGTTATCGAAAAATGGTGGGTTTGAGATGATAAGGTCGAACGGCTCCTGTGCGGTGAAATGATTGATATCGCAATTAATCACGTCAATACAGTCATGCCAAGGCGACTGAGCAACGTTATAGGCAGCTTCTTGACTACTGGTTTCAATTAATTCGACCGTGGTGACGTGACGCGCGCCGCGCTGTGCAGCCATCAGACATAATAGCCCGGTACCGCCACCGATATCTAATACACGGGCTACATTATTAACAGGCACTAAGGCGCCGAAGATCAGACTATCAGTGCATACTTTCATGGCATTGTCCCGTTGACGCACGGAGAACTGCTGTAATTTAAATGTCGACATTATGCTTCTTTAACTGTTTTATCCAATAACGATTTGGATTGAGTTGATCTAGGAGTTGCTGGGAAACTGGCATTGGTTCTTGGGTAAGCTGGCAACTGAGTATCTCGCTTAACATTGGCGCTGAGCAAAGCCCGCGAGAGCCTAGACCACCTAACATAAATAATTGCTGATGAACTGGTGCGTTCGGGTATTTATGAGCTGGCTTTCCTTTGGGTAAATCACTATAAGTTGATTTAGTTTGCAGGTAGTCAGGTACGGCGCCCACCATTGGCAAATTATCTTTTACACTGCCTCTCACACCCACTTTTCCGCCATTAATTGTGCTCAGGTTATTAATCCTTAAACTGGGTACATCACTGTTTAGTTTATCGACGTTTTGCTTATGCTCGATATCATTGACGGCATAGTCACTGACGTCACGATTAAAACTCGCGCCTAAGCAGTGTTGGCCATTTTTACTGGGCGTCATGTAACCTTGATAACACAGCACCATGTTTAAAGACCCACTTTGCTTTGATTCTGAAACGTGGCTAACCTGACCGGCGGTGGCATACAACGGCAAATGTTCACACTGAGTAAGGTTCATCATTTCATGACCGGATGCAATAACGACGGTGGTTGCCTGATGAATCCCATCTTGTAGGGCAAGCAGCCATTGATGGCCAGCAAAAACCATTGAAGACACCTGTCTATTGAACCTGACAATTACTGACGCTCGTGCTTGCGCTTTTGCAAGTAGTGACTTTGTTAGCTGTTTAGGGGAGATCCAACCGCCCGTCGAGTAATAGAGCGCATTGTCGGCGATCTCGACGCCGCTTAGTTGACTAGCCGTTGCTGAATCAATTGCGCGGACCAGTTCTTGTGGAAAAATATCGCTATCGATGACCTTTTTATGGGCCGTTGACGTTTTATCATCACTGTCTAATGACAATACGCCGCACAAGTCACCAACAGATGAATCGTCATTGATTAGAGCGCGATATTGATTCTTGGCATAGTGAAAACCATGGCTGTAGCATTGAGACAAGAAATCGTGTTGGCTATTTAAGAGTGGATAAAATCCGCCTTGTAGATTTCCTGACGCGCCGATAGCAAGTTCATCATCCTGACAGATGATTTCACTGTCGATCCCTCGTTGTGCCAGCGCATAGGCGAGGGAAGTGCTGGCCACGCCACCGCCTATGATAGTCACGCGCTGAGTTTCGGATGAGAGTGCAGGACGGTGATACCAAGGGTTGTGGCTTGTATATGGCGTGCTGCGATTAAATAATGCCGTTATCATTTCTCGCTTTTTACCAAAGCCTTTCGCTTTTTTGATGGTAAAACCTGCGTGTTGCAAGCCCCGTCTAACGTCCCCTGCAGCGGTAAAGGTCGCTAGCGATGCATTGTCTTTAGAGAGCTTCGCCATATTGTTGTATAGCTCTTGATTCCACATTTCGGGGTTTTTACTCGGTGCGAAACCATCTAAAAACCAAGAATCAACGAGTCCATTTGGTGGCACAGATAATTGGGTAATGGTGTCTTTGATATCACCGAACCACAAATCTAAAATAACCGTGCTATCGTCATCTGGCGTCATTGAAAAAGGAAGGCGATGACAACCCGCCATGGCCACAGGGTATTGGCTTTGTAATAGTCGCGCTTGTGTTGCTAAAGTCGGCCAACGGTCGTGAGCTTTAACAAGATCGTTTTCAGATAATGGATATTTCTCAAAACTGATGAAGTAAAGACGTTTAAGAGGGTGCGCAGGATTCTCGGTTCTAAAGCGCGCAAAATGTTGCCAAGTCACCAAAAAATTCAAGCCACTGCCAAATCCAGTCTCACCGACAACATAGAATGCACTTGTGCAATCTTGCCAACGCTGCAGTAAATAGTTATTCTCAATGAATACATAGGTGGTTTCATCGAGGCCATCTGCCGTATTGAAGTAGATATCGTCAAACTCAACGGAAGTTGGCTCTCCGTTCTCATTCCAGCTCAAATTCGCTGCTGAAATAGTATGTTTTTTCTGTTTAAACAAATGTTTAATACTCGTGTCGCATAATATCATATAGTATATCACCTTATTTAGACTAATTCGTCATGAAAGCTGACCACTAAGCTAATAGAAACTTATTACAATGCGGGCAGTTTATGAAACAACAGGATTTAAAATGAAACGTGCCGTCATCACAGGTTTAGGCGTAGTATCAAGTATTGGTAATAACGCAGAAGAAGTAACTCAAGCATTGCGCGAAGGGCGCAGTGGTATTAGCTACTCAGAGCAATTTAAAGAAGTTGGCTTACGTAGTCAGGTATGGGGCAATATTGATTTAGATCCTAGCGAGCATATCGACCGTAAAGCAATGCGCTTTATGGGTAACGCTGCGGCATACGCATACGTAGCCATGCAACAAGCTATTGATGATTCAAAACTAACCCCTGAGATGGTATCAAATGTTCGTACTGGTCTATTAGCTGGTAGTGGTGGTGCATCTTCATCTGATCAAGTGATTAGCGCTGACAAATTACGTGACAAAGGCGTTAAACGTGTTGGTCCTTACCTAGTGCCTAAGATCATGTCGAGCACAACCTCTGCAACATTAGCAACACCGTTTAAAATCAAAGGTGTTAACTACTCAATCAGTTCAGCGTGTGCAACATCAGCACATTGTATTGGTCACGCACTGGAGCAAATTCAACTTGGTAAACAAGATATTGTATTTGCAGGTGGCGGCGAAGAAGTTGATTGGACGCTAGCAATGGGCTTTGATGCGATGGGCGCGTTGTCTACGAAATACAATGAAACACCAGAAAAAGCATCACGTACTTATGATGCTAACCGCGACGGTTTTGTCATCTCTGGCGGTGGCGGTATGGTTGTTGTTGAAGAACTAGAGCACGCATTAGCGCGTGGCGCACACATCTACGCAGAAATCGTAGGTTACGGTGCGACATCTGATGGTTACGACATGGTTGCACCTTCAGGCGAAGGCGCTGTACGTTGTATGCAACAAGCGATGGCAACAACAACCGGTGACATCGAGTACATCAACACACATGGAACATCAACGCCAGTAGGTGATGTAAAAGAGTTAGGCGCAATCAAAGAGCTATTTGGTGAAAAACTGCCGGCATTTGGTTCAACTAAATCATTAACGGGTCACGCATTAGGAGCGGCGGGTGTTCACGAAGCGATTTACTCACTATTAATGATGGAAAATGATTTCATTGCCCCATCAATTAACGTTGAAGAAGTTGATGAAGCTGCTGCTGGTTTACCTGTCGTAACAGAGCTGCAAGAGAAGAAGTTAACGACACTTATGTCAAACAGTTTCGGTTTTGGCGGTACTAACGCAACACTAGTTTTTCAAAAGTTTGAAAAATAATTAGTATTTTCTAGTTTCGCTTTACTAAACATTTGAAAGCCATCGAACGAGAGTTCGGTGGCTTTTTTGTTTTTGGTAATTTTCTGTTCGCTAAATGAACAGGGACTGCTAGAGTGTGACCTAACGTATGAATTACACAAATTTATTCGCTTTAATGTGGTGATAATTCTACGTTAATATATTGTCAGAAAAGGGAAAAGATAGTCAGCTTTTCTTTCTAATTTAATAATTTTTTCGACTGTTTTATAGGGCTTTATCAGCAGCCTGTGGAGTGAAATCATGGATTACATCAATTACCATTATGAAGAGTTATTAAAGTTGCTCGTCATCATTTCTTCAAAACCAGCACTTCAATTAGAAGCTCATGGCATTGGTAACGCCGAAGAAGAAATGGCCATCGACCTAGATTTTCATTTTAATGAGTTTAAAACTCAGTTGTTGGAGCAGGGGCTTTTAACAGCAACTGAAGCTGACGCTATCGCAGAGATTGATAGTTTTTTTGAAGCACGAAATTGTGAGTCGTATGAGTCTTTCTGGTGCGAGTTAGAAACCCATACCGATTGGAATACCGTGCGCGAAATGGCCGCTAATGTGCTAGCTCAAATGGGTAAAGGTGATCTATCTATTAAGGTGACCGTTGTCAATGAAACAAGTTGGTTCAGTCAAAATGTCACTAGTCAACAGATTACGGTAGAGCTCGAATATTTTGAGGGGCGTTTAGATAGCGTCATTGATATTTAGAAAATTAAGCCTGACACAGATTATTGAACGCCCTCCTTTTATTGGCTAAAATGAACTCCTTACCTTGATACCAATTGCATTAAATATTTGCCCTCTTGTACTTGTTAAAATTAACTAAAATGGCGTTGCTCTCAATCCTAATAGCCAGCTATTAGTCAATCGAGCGCCTTGTTTTAGCTGATTTTCTCTACGCACAACAAGATCACTTACTTAATGCAATTGGTATGAGTTTAAATTACAGATCTTTGTTGTTGATTTAGGTTTTTAAAATTAAGTGGTTACTGCTACAATCAGCGCCTATTTTTATCCTATCTGAGTCTATTGATGATCAACGTATTAGCCGACGAAAATATGCCTTATGTTGCCGAATTGTTTGGTGACTTTTCAACCATTACTTTTAAAGCGGGACGCGAGATTGTTGCTGATGATCTTATCGACGTGGATGTGCTGCTGGTGCGTTCGATAACCAAGGTTAATGACGCTTTACTTGAGAAGGCGAATAAGCTGAGCTTTGTGGGCTCGGCGACTATCGGTCTTGACCATATTGACGGTGGTGCATTAGACGCGCGCCACATCACTTGGACCAATGCCCCTGGCTGCAATGCCATTGGCGTAGCGCAATATGTATTGAGCTCGTTATTGATATTAGCGACTCGACAATCTTTTGATCTAAAAAGTAAAACAGTGGCAATCGTTGGCGCTGGTAACATTGGTAAAGAACTATCAAAAATTTTTAACGCATTGTCTATTAATCATTTTTACTGTGATCCACCACTTAAAGACGCTGGTGCGCAAGGTGACTATCGGGATATGAGCGAGGTAATGAATGCAGATATCATTTCACTACATGTTCCGATGACAAAAGATGGTGATTATCCAACCTATCATTTGTTTGATGAAACACGCTTAGGCCAGCTAAACGATAACGCTATTTTAATTAATAGTTGTCGTGGTGATGTTGTTGATAACAATGCGTTAGACACAATACTGAGCAGCGGCAAGCAATTAACGACAGTCATGGATGTGTGGCAACATGAGCCAGAAATTAACGGATCATTACTCGACAAAGTTGATATCGGCTCATCCCATATCGCAGGGTATTCGTTTGAAGGTAAAGCGCGGGGCACTTACATGCTTTATCAACGATGGTGTGAAGCCAATGGTTATGTGCCGGATAGATTGCTCACGTCTTTGTTACCGCAAGCAAATGTTAGCAACGTTGCATTGTCTCATCCGTTAAAGATGGACGATATTAAGCAACTTGTTACTCTAGTTTATGACGTGCGAGATGACGATGAACTTGTCCGTCAGCACGGTTTAACGGCTAAAGGCTTTGATAATTTACGAAAACAGTATAAAGTGCGCCGCGAATTTAGCGCAATTACAGTGCAAGCAACTAATGAGACCGACGCAAATTTGTTGCGTAATATCGGTTTTAACAGTGTAACGATTTAATATGGAGCAAAGAATGTCAGAGCAATTTAATGTAGGTGTAGTTGGTGCAAATGGCGCTGTTGGTAAAGCGATCATTGAAACATTAGCTGATAGAGACTTTGCAATCGATACGTTACAGCCAATAGATGTTGATGTAAAAGACGACGATAGTGCATTATTTAATGGTAAATCTATCAGTGTTAAAGAAGCCAAAGACGTTGACTGGTCAAGTTTACACATTGTCTTTTTCTGTCATAGCGACGAAGTATCTCTAAAGTTCGCGCCGATTGCCGCCGAGTCAGGCGCTGCGATTATCGATAGCACTAATGCATTTATACAGCGTCCTGAAATTCCAATGATCATTCCGCACATTAATGGCAACGCGATTGGTGATTTCCGCAATGCAAATATTCTGGTAAGCCCAGCGCCAAGTGTGGTTCAGTTGTGGACAGTGTTAAAACCAATTTATGATCAAGTTGGCATTACGCGAATCAATGTAATGAGTCATCATTCAGTGTCAAGCGCGGGTGATTTGGGGATTAACGAACTGGCTCGACAATGTGGCAAGTTACTCAACGGTTTGGCGGTTGAAGACAATCCGTTTTCATCACAGCTAGCGTTCAATATTTTACCGACAGTTGGAAAAACATTGGATGAAGGTGAAACAGACATCGAAGCGATGTTACGTGACCAAAGTGTCAAATTACTCGGTGATGCTGGCATTGCAATTAATTCGACTGCAGTCATGACCCCAGTATTTTACGGATTGGGACAGAGTGTTAATGTTGAGCTAGGGCAACCAATAGATGTAGACCAAATTCGAGAATGGTTGATGCAGGAAGCGCATGTTGAAATAGACGGTGAGTATATTCCGACTCAAATTGATGATGTCACAGGTAGTGATATGGTTCATGTGGGGCGTTTACGAGAAGATACTTCACATCCCCATGCTGTAAACCTTTGGAGTGTTAGTGATAACGTTAAGACTTCTGGTGCACTAAACTGTGTTAAAATTGCGGAAATGTTAGTCCGTGACTTCTATTAATTAGATTTTCTTTACAAACATAACGAGCCGTTTTATGCATGTCATAAAACGGCTTTTTTGTATCTAATTACCGACCGCTGGTCAGTTGATGGTGGTTTGGCTTAAAAATTGCAGTTTGGTTTTTATGCTAATACTAGCTAGCAATTTGACACTTTTAGAAAACTAAACCGAAATTTTTTTAATTATTATGACCAAATGTCATTAAGCTCTTGGCTTAAGAATTTTTACTGATAATATAACGTCATAATATTCAGATAAAAATTTACGCCTTAGTGCTTTTATGCATGGGTATTGCCGGTGATTTATTACTAGGCAATATGTTGTTTGATATTATGACAACATAAAATAATTATAAAAATCGGTTGGTTAGCACACCAATTAACAAGGGACCAAGATGGACTTTATAAATCGTTTAATGAGTACTTGTATATCGACTTGTATCGTTTTTACATTATTGGCATTGAGTGATGTTAACGCTCAACCAATTGAATTGGTCGGCCCTAATAATAAAGTGGCTGGTAAAAATCAAGCGGCAACTTATGGCCCTGTAAAACCTACTGATACGTTATGGCGCATAGCATTCAATAATCGTCCTGATCCCAAACTATCTGTTGACCAAGTTCTCATTGCTATCTTTATGGCCAATCCTCAGGCGTTTAAGAACAATGACATCCATTCGATTATTGATGGAAGCACAATAACCATTCCTTCGCAATCTGATATAGCCACCATTACTGATGCCACTGCCAAACTGCGCATAGCCAATAATGACCAGCTAAAAACTAATCAACCTGTTGTGCGACAAGCGACACCTACTGTGGTGACAAAGCCTGTCGAAGTCATTCCTGAGCCAGTTGAAACACTCAGAGACACGACTAACTCAACGCAAGAAGAACTTGGTAAACCTGCTGATGACATTCAGATGAATGAAGCGGTGGACGATTCAGTTGAGAAAGTCATGCCACAGGCAGTGGAAAACCCTGGATTGTCTGAACAATTGGCACTCGCCATGACAGATATGCAGTTGCTTATTAAAGAAAACCAAGCGCTCAAAGCACAAATTAGAGCCCTGGATGACAAATTGGCAGAAATGCAAACGCAAGAAGCGCTCGATTTACAAGCGCATGATGAATTGGCTGAATTAAAAGCTGAACTGGAAGATATCCAACTCGCTAAAGATATGGAGCACGATTCGATCTTTAATAATGGTTGGGTCATCGGTACGATCATGAGCCTTTTATCAACAGGGATTATGGCAGGTATATTCATTTGGTTATTGCGTCGACATAAACCTGCGCCGCAGCCTGAAGAACCAGCCGAAGATGCTGGTATTCCAGACCTAGAAACTGACGATAATCTACTCACTGAAGATTTAGATGATGATTTGTTGATCAGCGATGACGACGATGATCTGTTACAAATTAGTGATATAGATGATTTGGCGGACCTTGATGATGATTTATTTTCATCAGAAGGCGATGATGACCTAGTGCCATCTGACTTAGACGAGATCCAATTAGATGATAGTTCTGAGTTACTCGATGAACTATCTGAACCAGCAGATGATGGGATCCTAGCGCAAGATGATCTAGAGGCGTTGTTAGCACAAGCAGATGAGCTTGAAGAAGAAGCGCAGGGCGAACCAAAGTTGTCAGATGAAATTGTTAGTACAGATGATATTGACGCATTACTCGCTCAAGCTGATGAATTAGAGCCATCTGACGTTGATGATGTCACTAGCGAAGATGACATAGATGCGTTATTAGAACAAGCAAACGGTGCTGTTCCAGAGGATGACATAGATGCATTACTTGAAAGCGCGAACGAAACAGTTGACGCTGATGATATTGATGCGCTACTTGATGGTGCTAACGAAACCGTAGATGCTGACGATATTGATGCGCTACTTGATGGTGCGAACGAAACCGTAGACGCTGACGATATTGACGCGTTACTCGATGGTGCGAACGAAGCAGTAGACGCTGACGATATTGACGCGCTACTCGATGGTGCGAACGAAGCAGTAGACGCTGACGATATTGATGCGCTACTTGATGGTGCGAACGAAACCGTAGACGCTGACGATATTGACGCGTTACTCGATGGTGCGAACGAAGCAGTAGACGCTGACGATATTGACGCGTTACTCGATGGTGCGAACGAAGCAGTAGACGCTGACGATATTGACGCGCTACTCGATGGTGCGAACGAAGCAGTAGACGCTGACGATATTGACGCGTTACTTGATGGTGCGAACGAAACAGTAGATGCTGATGATATTGATGCGCTACTTGATGGTGAAAACGAAACAGTAGACGCTGATGATATTGATGCGCTACTTGCTGAAACCGATACGTTAGTTGAAGAAGATGCCATTGAACCAGCGGCAGAAGTAGCAGTTGATGATATCGATGCGCTCCTTGCTGAAACCGATAAGTTAGTTGAAGAAGATGCCATTGAACCAGCGGCAGACGTTGCAGTTGATGACATCGATGCGCTCCTTGCTGAAACCGATACGTTAGTTGAAGAAGATGCCATTGAACCAGCGGCAGAAGTTGCAGTGGACGATATCGATGCGCTCCTTGCTGAAACTGATACGTTAGTTGAAGAAGATGCCATTGAACCAGCGGCAGACGTTGCAGTGGACGATATTGATGCGCTCCTTGCTGAAACTGATACGTTAGTTGAAGAAGATGCCATTGAATCAGCAGCAGACGTTGCAGCTGACGATATTGATGCGCTACTTGCAGAAACCGACACTATAGTTGAAGAAGATGCCATTGAATCAGCAGCAGACGTTGCAGCTGACGATATTGATGCGCTACTTGCAGAAACTGACACATTAGTTGAAGAAGATGCTATTGGACCAGCGGCAGAAGTAGCAGTAGATGATATCGATGACTTGCTGAGTGACATGGATTCGCTGCTCAATGAGCCTGATGCTCAACCGCCGCTAAGTGCATTAGAGCAACTTTCACAATTGGATCAGGTTGAGCAACCTTATCTAATGACCCAAGACGCAATTGATGAAACCGATATTGCAGAGAGTTTAGCAGAAATTTCTGATGAGCCAGCAGTGCCCCAGACTGAACTTTCACAAGCTATAGAGCCTTTGGAGTCAGTTGAACAACCGATATCTGATATTCAAAATACCGACACGGGCGTTCCATCTGAATTAGCACCTAGTCAAGAAGCACAACATTTAGTTGATGCGCTTGATAACATGCTTGTCGATTCAGATATATCGTCAGGTGAGCCAGCCGCACAGGAACTTGATGAATTCATCAATCCCCAAGCTATCGCCCTGGATGATAACGACCTTACGCAAAGTATGGCAGAATTCGACGAGGATTCGGTTATTGAGCCTATTGCTGATTCATCATCAAAGCCACAAGCAAATGATGCGATGGTTGATGAATTAGATGCATTTATGCAGAGTGAATCAGAAAACGCTGAAATTAACCTTATTGATGCCGAAGCAGAACTCAATGAACAGTTACCGAAATTTGAGCAAGAAAACAGCTTTATAGATATTGATAAGCTGCTAGATGAGTCAGCGATGAATGAACAAGACTCTGAACCCTATCAAAATGTAGACTTGGACATTGGATTGGATGAATTTCCTGAAATGCTGCCAGAAGCTGATGGCATCGATGTTGATGACGATCCAAATGGCGCGTCAAAAAAGCTGGATCTGGCAAGAGCTTATCTTGAAATCGATGATGAAGATAGTGCGCGAGATATGCTTGAGCAAGTTAAGCAAACAGGTGATAGTGCTCAAGTAAAAGAAGTTGAAAAACTAATGAAGCGCTTAAAATAATATTAATGGCATAAATTTTCTTTAAACAAGCGCATTATTATCCGATAATGCGCTTTTATTTTTTCAGTTGGTTTTTAAATTATGCGAATAGCATTAGGCGTTGAATACGACGGTTCAGCATATTACGGTTGGCAACGACAAAAAGACGTAATTTCAGTACAAGCTGTTTTAGAAAAAGCACTGTCTAAGCTCGCCAATGAACCAATTACGGTGCAGTGTGCTGGGCGAACTGATACTGGCGTTCATGGCACTGGCCAAGTCGTTCACTTTGATACCACGGCGATTCGAGATGACCGCGGTTGGACATTAGGTGTTAATGCCATGCTGCCTGACAGCATCGCCATCCGCTGGGTAAAACAAGTCCCTGATGAGTTTCATGCCCGCTTTAGTGCCTTTAACCGTCGCTATCGTTACATCATTAGTAATGGGCTGTTACGTCCCGCTATCTTACGCAGTGGTCTGAGCCATTATTATGATCCCCTTGACGAAACGCTGATGGCCCAAGCTGGGCAACACTTTGTCGGAGAACATGACTTTACGTCCTATCGCGCACTACATTGTCAGGCGCACTCGCCAGTTAGAGAAATCAAACATCTAACAATAGAGCGCATTGGTCAGTACATTGTGGTCGATATAAAGGCAAATGGCTTCCTACATCATATGGTACGAAATATTGTTGGCACGTTAATAAAGGTGGGCGAAGGCAGTTTGCCAACTAATGCGCCGATTGAGTTATTAGGCCTAAAGGACCGTGCTCTTGCTCCACCAATGGCAAAAGCTGGTGGCCTGTACTTGGTGGAAGTTGAATATCCAGCGTCATTTGAATTACCGACGCCTGCGGTTGGTCCATTATTTTTCAATTAGTGTAGAGAAGTCAGACTATTCATCTAGATATCTTGAACGATCGCCGCAAAATCCTCACCAACTCACAAGGGTAAGACCAGTTATTTATGTCATTTACCCTTGAGAATATGGTTTAATGTCGCCATATTTAGAACTTAACTAACCTTTTGTAAATTTTCTTTTAAACGACGCCGTCTAAAAATGTCATAGTTTAAAGAAAAGTGTCGATAAATATTCAAAAATTGTAATGATTTGTTGCTATCAAGCAATAATGAGTTATTTTTATTATGTTTGAGTATTCAACAGTGTAAGTTAAGTCAATGATGTAATGGTGGTTGAAAATTGTTGATTTAATAATCTCGACCACATATCAAGTATTTTATGAATTATTGAATTTCACGGATCTTTTATGAGCTGGATAGAAAAAATTGAAAAGATGTTGCCTTCAGGCATCGCAAGTCAACGTAAGCACAACATTCCAGAAGGTGTTTGGAGCCACTGTAGTGATTGTGGTCAAATTATTTACAGTGTTGAATTAGAACGTAATTTACACGTTTGTCCTAAATGTGATCACCATATGCGCATTAGTGCGCGTAATCGCTTACTGGCGTTTTTAGATCAAGATTCTACAACCGAATTAGGGACAGAGTACGAACCACAAGATTTACTGAAGTTTAAAGATACGAAAAAGTATAAAGATCGAATCAATTCAGCACAAAAATCATCAAATGAAAAAGATGCAATGGTAGCAATGGAGGGAACCCTTAAAGGGATGCCTGTTGCTGCATGTTCTTTTGAGTTTGGTTTCATGGGCGGCTCAATGGCGTCTGTGGTTGGTGCACGTTTTGTTGCTGCTGCGCAAGTTGCACTCGATAAAAATGTGCCATTAGTGTGTTTCTCAGCGTCTGGCGGTGCTCGTATGCAAGAAGCATTAATGTCATTAATGCAAATGGCAAAAACTAGCGCAATCTTACATCGTCTAAGTGAACGCGGCATTCCTTATATTTCTGTACTAACGGATCCGACAATGGGTGGTGTTTCTGCGAGTCTAGCAATGTTAGGCGACATTAATATTGGTGAACCAAAAGCGTTAATCGGTTTCGCTGGCCCACGTGTTATTGAACAGACTGTTCGTGAAACACTTCCTGAAGGATTTCAACGCAGTGAATTTTTGCTTGAGAAGGGCGCAATTGATATGATTGTCGACCGTCGAGAAATGCGAAATACAATTGCGCGTTTATTAGCCAAGATGACTGACCAACCTGCGATTCAACAAGAAGTGAATTAATGGTTATTATTCAATCTGGCGATAATATCTAGCGTTGGAATGAATAATGAATCAAAGCTTTAATCCTAACAGCCAATCCCTCAATGATTGGCTGTCTTATTTAGAATCTATACACCCTCAAGAAATCGAAATGGGACTAGAACGTGTTAGAAACGTTGCCCGTCGATTAAATCTATTGAACGACCTTAATAACGTTATTCTAGTGGGCGGCACCAACGGCAAAGGTTCTACCTGTGCTTTTATAGAACAGCTCATATTAGCAGCGGGTCACACCACGGGTGTCTTTAGCTCCCCACATCTCATTAGATATAATGAACGTGTCCGTATTAATCATCAAGAGTTACCAGACAATGCACACATTGAGGCACTTCGAGCTATTGAGACTGCTCGTGGTGATATCGCACTGACCTATTTTGAAGTTAACACGTTAACCGCACTTTATTTGATGAAAAAAGCAAATGTTGATTACGTCATATTAGAAGTGGGATTAGGTGGTCGTTTAGATTCTACCAATATCGTCGATGCTGATTTGGCTGTCATAACGTCTATTGATTTAGATCACCAAGGCTGGCTTGGTGATACACGGGAACAAGTGGCGTTTGAGAAAGCAGGTATTTTTAGAGCAAACCAACGGGTAATTTGTGGTGAACCCAATCCACCGCAACCGTTATTAGATAAGGCGCGTGAACTTGCCTGCAATATCTCTTTTAAAGGCCTCGATTTTGGGTTTAATACACATCATGATGAATGGCAGTTTACTGGCGTCAAATCACGTTATGATGATCTTGCCTATACCAAGTTACCAATGACTAATGCCGCAACAGCACTAGCAGCATTTGAGGCATTAGGGTTAGAGTTGCCTGAAGCTAAAATTAAGGCGGTTATTAAAGAAACTAGCTTAAAAGGGCGGTTACAACAAGTCGCTAAGGAACCGGCTGTGTATCTTGATGTGGCCCATAATCCTGAAGCAGGGCGCTATTTAGCCGCGTGGATTCCCCGTCAAAGAGCCAACAAAGTGCATGTCGTTTGTGCCATGTTGGGTGACAAAGACAGTGCGTCGACATTGTCGGTCATTAAGCCGTTAGCAGACAGTTGGTATCTTGCCGGACTTGATTGCGACCGTGGCGCTAGTGCGCCGCAATTATTTGAATCGCTTGGTTTAGAAACAGCTCATCAATTTGAGCATGTTGTATCAGCATTGGATGCAGCCAAAAAAGAAGCTAACAAAGACGATCTGATTGTTGTATTCGGTTCATTTTTCACTGTTGCAGCTATTTTGGAAAACAATAACTTAGTTGAATTAACGTAGAAGTTTCGTTTAAATTATTCTATAGTTTGCTGCTATAGAAATCGTTTTGGATTTAAGGGTTTAAAGTGAGTGATCAAATTAAAAATCGCGTGGTAGGTGCAGTGGTACTTTTTGCATTGGCGATTATTTTTTTACCAAAGATTTTTGATGGTGAAAAAGAGTCGCAACGCCAAGCGTTTGTGAAAATCCCGACGAAACCGACACATCAACAGCCAGATGTCAGTAAAATTGAGTTGTCAAAGCCGCCAGTCGATATCAAACAAAATGACAAAGTTGTTCAAGAAAATAGCGCAGAAGCTCACTCTACCGTTCAAGCGGTGAAAGATGCGGCTAAAACTAATGAACGTGATGATATCGTTACTAAGTCTGCCCATAAGGAAGTCACTAAATCTACTATTGCTGCACCGATTAAAGCGAAAGGCTGGGTGATTCGAATGGGGAGCTTTGGTAATCCAAGCAATGTGAATACGCTCCTTAAAAATCTACGAAAGAAAGGCTTCACGGCGTATAGCGTCCCTGCAGTCCCTAGAGCTGGTGTGACCAATAAAGTGTATGTTGGGCCTGAACTAGACAAGAAAAAGTTGCAATCACTGCAGCCTAAGCTTAAAAAAGCATTTAAAGAATCGGGTGTCATTGAAAAATACAACCCGATTAATTAATAGAAAATGGCCGTTGCTTGCAACGGCTTTTTTATGACGCAATACAATCTCCTGATACTATTTGATATAAAAACTCAAAACCTGACACAGGGTACAATTTCTTAATTTAACAAATAAAAACAATGCTTTAAGTACGATGCTAATAAACCGATTAGCTAATGTTTAAGCAAATGACCGAAAAGAGGAAACTTATGCTAGGAATTTCTAATAATCTTGGTAAAATTCGCGCAAATTTGCAATGGGAGTCACATAAATGAAGATGATTTGGATTGATTATGCGATATTGATCATCATTAGTTTATCGACCCTTATTAGTTTAACTCGTGGCTTTGTTAAAGAAGCATTATCACTAGTTATCTGGGTAGCTGCATTTTTTATTGCCAGTAGATTTTACGCGGACCTAGCCGCATTTTTAACACAGATCGATGATCCCATGGTTAAAAATGCGAGTGCTGTTGTGGCATTGTTTATTTCAACCTTGATCATTGGCGCTATTACAAATTACGTCATTGGTCAGCTTGTTGTAAAAACAGGCCTATCCGGAACAGATCGTGTATTAGGCCTTTGTTTCGGTGCACTTCGCGGTGTATTGATTGTTGCTGCTATCCTCTTTGCAATTGATTCATTTACAACGCTGTCTAATTCAGATTGGTGGAGAGATTCGCTGTTAATTCCTGAATTTGGTGCGGTTATCGAATGGTTCTTCGAGTTTATTAAGCAAAACTCAAGTTTTATCAAACAACAAGTGTAACTAACTCAACGTAGTTGAGAGGGGAAATTTTTATGTGTGGTGTCGTTGGTATTGTTGCCTATAGTCCAGTAAATCAAGCACTTTATGATGCATTAACAGTGCTTCAGCACCGTGGGCAAGATGCGGCGGGTGTTTGTACGGTTGACCAAGGAAATTTTCGACTGCGTAAAGCAAATGGTTTAGTCCGTGATGTGTTTGAAGAAAAACACATGAAGCGACTACAGGGAACTAGCGGGATTGGCCATGTACGCTATCCGACCGCTGGTACCTCGACATCGGCAGAAGCACAGCCTTTTTATGTTAACTCACCGTTTGGTATTTCGTTAGCGCATAATGGTAATTTGACTAATTCAGTTGCGCTGCAAGAGTATTTATTTAAAGTCGCACGTCGCCATATCAATACTAATTCTGATTCTGAGATTTTACTTAATGTACTTGCTCATGAGTTGTCGTTAAGTTCAGAAATGACCCTAACACCGAAAGAAATTTTTGACGGTGTTGCTCGTTCCATTGCGTTGTTACAGGGTGCATATGCCGCTGTTGCACTGGTAATTGGTCACGGAATGATTGCGTTTCGCGACCCGTATGGCATTCGTCCGTTGGTCCTTGGTCAACGTGAAGAAGAAGGCAAGACAGAATACATGGTCGCGTCTGAAAATGTTGCACTTGATGCAATTGGTTTTAGTTTTGTTCGCGATGTTGAACCAGGTGAAGCCGTTTATGTTGATGAAAATGGCCATTTGCACACACAACAATGCGCGGCTAATCCACAATATGCACCTTGTATTTTCGAGTATGTCTATTTTGCTCGTCCAGATTCATTCATTGATAAAATTTCTGTCTATCAAGCTCGACTCAATATGGGTAAAAAGCTGGGACAGAAGATAGCACATCAATGGGAAGACTTAGATATTGATGTTGTTATTCCAATTCCTGAAACATCATGTGATATTGCGCTCGAGATTGCCGGTGAATTAAACATTCCTTATCGTCAGGGTTTCGTTAAAAATCGTTATATAGGCCGTACCTTCATTATGCCTGGTCAGAAGATGCGTCGTAAATCTGTACGTCGTAAACTTAACGCGATCAAGAGTGAGTTCAAAGGCAAAAACGTGCTGCTTGTTGATGATTCAATTGTGCGCGGAACCACCTCTGAACAAATTATTGATATGGCTCGCGAAGCTGGTGCAAATAAAGTGTACTTTGCGTCAGCTGCACCTGAAATTAGATTCCCGAATGTGTACGGTATTGATATGCCATCAGTGACAGAGTTGATTGCGCATGGCCGCGAAGTCGATGAAATTGCAGAGCAGATCGGTGCCGATGATTTAATCTACCAAGATATTGATGATTTAATCGCTGCTGTTCGTGAAGAGAATCCTGACATTGAAGGTTTTGAAACGTCGGTATTTAACGGTCGTTATGTGACAGGTGATATCAGTCAAGCATACTTGGATGAAATTACCTGCCTTAGAAACGATGGCGCGAAAGCAGACACCGAAGCTAAAGCAGAAATTTCGAATATCGATTTACACAACGAATCAAATTAGTTTATAGCTCGTCCTTCTATGAGAAGCAGCGCCCGTTTTGGCCGCTGCTTTTTTACGTCTTAATGAAAGCATATCGACGTTAAGTTAGTACAATTTTGACACGGTAATTACGCTGGGCTCAAACCAATAGCTATTCATTAAGAAACAAGATTATATGATTTATTTAGTTAGGGTATTCTGCTGGAATGAAAAAGCCATCGTCAGTTAACTGACGATGGCTTTTAAGAACACCGCTGGACAACGAATGTTATTTTAATGCATCTTGATAACTGTCGAATTGTGCATTGAGTTCGGTGCTATTAATCGACTTGAGTTTACTAACAACGACACCAGCAACGAAGGCAAAAATAAACCCTGGCACGATTTCATATAGATCGAACAATCCGCCTTCGAGGTTTTTCCAAATAATGACGGTTAATGCTCCGACGATAATTGAAGAGATAGCGCCAAATTTATTGTAGTTTTTCCAATACAAGGCCAACAATATCATCGGCCCAAACGCTGCGCCGAAGCCTGCCCACGCATAGCTCACTAAACCTAAAACATTAGATTTAGGATCGAGTGAGATGAGTAGGGCGATGACAGCGATACTAACAACGGCGATACGGCCAACGAGCATTAATTCTTTGTCACTTGCTTTTGGATTAATAAACGGTCGGTATAAATCTTCACTAATGACACTTGAGCTTACCAGTAATTGTGAATCTACAGTGCTCATGATAGCGGAGAGGATAGCGGCGATTAGGAGTCCGGACACCCAAGGGTTGAATGCGACCTTACTTAAGAATATAAAGACTGTTTCTGGATTGTCTAATGGCTTAACTGCAAAATAGGCGGCTCCGACAAGGCCAGTTGCTAGTGCGCCAAATAGCGCTAGTATCATCCAGCTCATTGCTATGTTACGTGACACACCTACGTCGCTTGGCTTAGCAATCGCCATAAATCGCACGAGAATATGCGGTTGACCAAAATAACCTAATCCCCAAGCAAGTAAGGAAATTAAACCAATAACGCCAGTCGTTGGCGATATATCGAACATTGAAGCGGGAAGGGCTGAGGTCATTGCTTCACTGCCGCCAACTTCAACATACATTGCAGCCGGGACAATAATTAATGCAATTAACATTAAGATCCCTTGGAAGAAGTCTGTCCAACTAACCGCAAAGAAACCGCCAACAAAGGTATATGACACGATGATAAGTGTGCCAATCAGCAGTGCCCAGAAATAGTCGAGACCGAATACTTTTTCAAATAATATTGCGCCGCCCACTAATCCTGACGCGGTATAGAATGTAAAAAAGACTAATATCGCAATTGCTGCAACAGTTTTTAACATTCCAGCGTCTCCAAAGCGGTTTGCTAAAAAATCCGGTAGGGTTTGTGCATCGCCCGCTATTTCTGTGTAAACGCGCAGTCGTTTGGCGACAAACTGCCAGTTAAGGGCTGCACCAACAACTAAGCCGATCCCAATCCATACTTCACTAACGCCACTGACGTAAATAGCACCCGGTAGGCCGAGTAATAACCAGCCGGACATATCAGAGGCGCCGACACTTAAGGCGGCAACTGCAGGGCTTAAACTGCGTCCACCTAAAATATAATCACTGTGGTTGTTGGTTTTTTTGTAAGCATATAGGCCGAGCATAAGCATGCAGCCAAGATAGAAAATAAACGTGATGAGAATTGGGAGTTCAATGTTCATTAGTTATTCTTATTATTGTTATGGTTAAAACAAAAACACCGAAGTAAAGACTTCGGTGTTGCTGAAAATCACGTAACATTGTATCGCATTAGGCGAAAATTGAAACTAAATCTCCCAAACTAACTGGCTTTCCATATTAGACTTAAAGCTATTGATGTCTGTGTTCTTTGGACCAACAATGACTAAATAACCGTCTTCTAATTCTGTAATCGTGCCATTAAATTCTTCATTACCGAAATTTTCCTTAATCTCGTCAAACTTTAGTGACTTTGGCACTAAAAAGACATTAACTTTGTGCGTTTGATTTTGATAAACCAAATGCGCGCTGGCAACCCCTTCAAAGTCACAATGACTTGACCATAAAATATCATCAACGTTGGTCAACTTTGCGCCATAGACTGAAAGTTGTTGATTAACACGTAGCAATGACGGGTTAGTGTCTGTAGCACCTGCAAATGGTAAACCATGTTCTGTATGGCTTAACGCATGATCCATTAAGTTGTGATTATAATGGTTGTTACCACTCAACATAAACATACTGACCGCCATCACAGCAAATGATGCCGCGATTGCAAAGTAGGGTTTAAAGCGGTTAATTTGGCGCTTTGGCAAAGTGGTTACACTATCTAGCGCTGGGGTATTACAAACATCAGTAATTGCTTTAAGGTGCTCAGCTGATGGCTCTGGAATATCACTGATAAATTCTTGAAATAATTTATCATTTTCTTTTGCTTCTTTAACAACTTGCGCTAATCCAGGATCCGCCGCAACAGCCTCTAAAAATTCGGCGTCGCTATTATAGGGATCGGCAATTGCTAAATCATAATAACTTAATGGTTTCATGTTTCCACTGTCCTGCTTACTACATTGCTTTTAATAAGCTCTGCGAGTTGTTTCTTTGCTCTAAAGAGTCTGGTCATGACAGTATTTTTGTTTAGTCCTAATTCGGTGGCAATTTCTTCACCGCTATAACCAAACATCGCCTGCATAATCAATGGCTCTTTATAGTCGTCAGCTAACATGTTTATAGCAACATGAAGCTCCTCTTTCTCAATAGATGTTTGTTGCTGTGATTCATCATCATCAGCTACGCTGTAGTCATCTATATCGACTAACGATAACTGTTTACGCTCAAATCTACGCGCGTTTTCTCTACGCAATATAGTAATCAACCAGCCTTTGGCTGCTTTAATATCTTGTAGCTGCTCAATTGAGCGCCACGCCCTTAAAAAAGTCTCTTGAACGATATCTTCAGTCACTTGTTTATCTTTGGTTAACCAATAACCATATCGATATAGATCGGTATGGTACTGGGCAACAAGGGCGTCATATTGCTTTTTTAGTTCGTTATCTCTTTTCAAGACCGCTAACCCTTTTCAAATCTTTCATTATTTCTTAGAAATAATGACATTAATTTTTATATAGTCCATCTAACGATGGTTTAGCTGTCACTTTGTTATTTTTCATAAATGCGACAACACATTGCTTTAGTGCTTTGGTATCGCATTTTTGTGGTTGCTGACTGTATGTATTTTGCGCCAATTGTTGATAATACTCCGCGATATTGGCGGTAATGACAGCTCGATCTGACAGCGTTTTATTAAAATCGTTTTTTAACCACAATGGCAATAATTTCATCACCTTGGTTAGGTCATTGTTATCCAAAGCGGTGATGAGTGTAACATAACTTACACTTTTAATTTCAAGTGATTTTGACTGACGTAATGGCTGTTTTATAACCTGTTGACGCAGTCTGACAATATAAAATAGGGCAATGGTCAACAAGATAAACAAAATAGCCGATACAATGAGCCACAGATAGCTTGGCGGCGTGGTGATAGTTGTTTGTTGCGGCGCAATAGGCAGCGGTTTCGACACGGCAACAGGAGTTGGCTGAATCGGCGTCGCAGACGGTAGAGGGGCATTGTCTGTGACCTCAATCGTTTTAGACGCAATGGTTGCCCACTCTACGCTCTCTGTATTGACGTTAAACCAAGGAATACGCACTTCTGGAATAGTGATACTGCCAGCCTTGCTCGGAATAATAGCTAACTTTTGCACAACTTGTGAAATAAGCGTGTTGCCACTAAATCCTTTCTTAAACAATGGTTTATCGGGGTAGGCCTGTAAATTTATCCCTGTATCTATGTTAATTTCTGGCATCTGTTCAGTTGATACATTCGCGGCGGATAATGTAAGCGTGCGCGTAATTGGCTCCCCAACTTTATAGACATCAGCGCTTGGCCACTCATCTTCGAGCGTAACAATCGGCGAGGCTAGCCATTGGCCCGGAAAATCATTAGGGATAGGTTTGACAATGATTTGTTCATTATCACCCACTAAGGAAATTGGCTTTGAACGGCCATAGCCATACTGACTGATATCACCACGGAAAATCGTTCCTTGTAAATCGAAAGTCCCAGCTTGCGACGGTGTAATACTATAGCGGCGGGTTATTGTTCTGTATCGCTTACCGTCGATAATTTCACTGGCATCTTCATCTTCATTCATTTGCACAACATCACCACCAATCAGGCTTGGTGCTTGCAAGTTGGCGCGTTGAAGGCGTGTACCGATAAATAATTTTATGGTGTAGATAATAGGCTGGCCAATATAAGTGGTTTTTGTGGAAATATCTGTTTCCAATTTCACTTCTTGATTTTCCTCACTAGCTTGTGTTCGTTCTACAATGTTCATGGAAATTGGTTGGCTTGATACCCCATCTGCGCTCAGGGCTGGAATTGTATATTGTCCTGGCGTTCTAGCAATCAGCGCCACACGCCAAGTCGTTTGCTGCGTCATACTGCCATTGAGAATTTGTGTGTTTGTTTGCCCAACGATAAAGTCTTTAAGCAATGGTTTGGTATCCAAAGCATTATTGTTGACGGAATCGTCAGCGACTGCTGTTAGAAAGAATGTCTCACCCGCCATTGCTGGGTTTCTGTCAACACTTACTTTGAGGGTAGTGGTAGCAAATGTTTGACTTGCAAAAAAGCTAAATGCAAGCGTGAGGACTAACAATTTCATTGCATGCTTTAATGTCGCTATTTGCGGCGGGATTAAATGATTCACTTGTTCGTTTACCACTTCTTACGTTCCTTTGTTGTCACTCGTTGATATTGACGTTTTCGTGCCTCGACAGCCATCTTATTCTTTAACAATAAAGAGGGATCATCTGGGATCTTTTTGACTAATTGGTTGAGACGTTGAAGCTGTTCAGGTGTTAAGTTTTCCTCGTTAAACAGCTGCTGCTTTTGCTGGGCTGCTTGCTTTTCTTTCGCTTGCTGCGCTTTTTCTTCGTCAGTTAGTTCTTTTGCTTCTTTCGATTCCTGTGCTTGTTGTTCATCAGACGACTGAGATGATTGTTGCTCGTTCTGTTTACTTTGATCATCAGACTCTTCAGGTTGTCCTTGTTGTGACTGGTTATCACCCGATTGTTGATCTTTGTCCTGACTTTGGCCGTCTTGACCTTCTTGTTGATCTTGATTGTCGGAATTTTGTTGCGATGAGTCTTGGTCTTCACCGTCACCTTGCTGGCCGTCTTGAGATTGCTGTTGCTTAAGTAATCCTTTTATCGCTTCAAGGTTCTCTTTGGCATTGGGGAAATCCGGTTCTTTTTCTATAAGTGACTCTAATCTTTCAATGGCTCCTTCATAGTTCTCCATCTTGGCAAGTGCATTAGCTTGATTAAATAGCCCCTTAGAGGTTGGATCATTCTCAAACGCATGAAGCGCTTGTTCATAGTTACCTTGTTTATAATGAGATGCGCCGCGCCATTGTGGATCATTAAAATCGGCGAGCGCTTTATCATAGTTCTGTTGTTGATAAGCGTCAAAACCACGTTGATTATCGCTCTTCCAAAGCGTGTCCCACCAGTTTTCAGTGGTATCCTTTTGATTGATACTTTTTGCTATCTCTGTGTTCGTGACTAATGCGGACTTTTGTTGGCTAAGCGCTGTCGCGGCAAGGACAGGTTGCGGTAGATAACTCATCACAAGTGATAACCCAATGAGGCTAGCAAGTGCGCCAGGACGAAAGGCAACGAGTGCAAATGGCAGGATAAGTAACACTAAATATGGCCCTATTTCGTGCCACTGATCGCCAAATTGCGTATCTTGAGTTTGCTCGTCAATATCCTCGGCGCTCACCGAACCGGTAATAAAATCAATATCTGACAAATCATGGGTCAAATTACTGTAACGACCAGATAACGTGTTACTGAGATTTCTGAGTATATTGGGCTGTAGTTTAGGAATTACGATGTTTCCATTATCGTCCTTAAGTAACTGGCCGTTTGGCAGTTTTATTGGAGCGCCTTTTGTCGTGCCAACACCTAATATATTTAATGAAAACTGAGTATTTTTCAAAAGTTGGGTAATTTCCCGTGCATCACCTGGTTCAAGTCCATCAGTAATCAGATAGATTTGTCCTTGGCTATATTGTGTTTGGGTTAATAACTCGAGAGCACGTTCGACAGCAATTGCGGGATTTGAACCGTACACTGGCATTATTTGAGGATTGAGCGCAGGCAATAAATTATTAAGGTTTGCGACATCTTGCGTCATAGGACTAATGACAAACGCATCACCGGCATAGGCAACTAAGCCCGTTTCACCTTCACTTAGGCGAAAAATTAAGTCTTTAATTTTAAATTTAGCACGGGTTAAACGATCGGGCGTTAAATCTGTTGAATACATCGATAATGACATATCCGCGATAATAACTTGTGCTTGCTTTACTTTAAACAGTGGTTGTTCAATACGTTCCCATGTTGGGCCGGCAAGTGCGAGCGTTGCGAGTATGGCACATAACGTTGCGACAAGCCCAGATTGATGTCGTTTTGCACCGTCGCCTTCATCAATGAGTAAGCTGGCTAAATGTTTGGGTAATACTTGATGCCACTGGCCTTGTTTCCGTTTCGCGCGAAGCGTGAAATAGACCAGTAATAACAAGGGCACAATAGCGAACAACCAAGCAGGCCGTAGGAAATGAAAATCGATTA
The DNA here is from genome assembly GCF_051201665.1 of Psychrobium sp. nBUS_13. Taxonomy (GTDB): domain Bacteria; phylum Pseudomonadota; class Gammaproteobacteria; order Enterobacterales; family Psychrobiaceae; genus Psychrobium. The sequence goes on from NZ_CP179210.1 coordinate 1,986,914, forward strand.
ACCACTGGCTCATGCTCTGCGCTCCTGAATGAGAGTTTGTAACATCATTAAAACAACCAATATCATCGCGATGGCAAGTGGCCAGAAAAATAAGGCTATTTGTGGACGCATGGTTTCTTCGTTGGCTTCAATTTTTTCAAGTGCATCGAGCTGTTGGTATATTTCTTCTAGCTCGTCACTATCGGTCGCCTTAAAGAATTTACCGTTGGTTGCTAGCGCAATATTCGTTAAAGACGCTTCATCGACTCCTGAACTACGATTGAAGAAACCAAATTGTCGATTGTTGTCACTACCAACGCCTATGGTGTAAATAGTAATATCCTTAGCGATGGCAAGCTCTAGCGCTTGCTCAGGTGTGATTGTTCCGGCTGTGTTTTCGCCGTCAGTGAGCAATACTAAAACACGATTGCTATCTTCTTTGTTATCAAAACGTTTTACTGCAAGGCCAATTGCTTCGCCGATGGCAGTTTGCTGGCCAACTAACCCGAGAAATGATTCGTCTAACAGTGTTTGTACAGTGGTTAAATCAAAAGTAAGCGGCGCTTGAACGTAGGCATTATCAGCAAACAAGATTAAACCAATCCGGTCGCCTTGGCGCTTAGCAATAAAATCCCGCAATACAGACTTAACCATGGTCAGTCTGTCAACGTAACGTCCATTAAGTTTCATATCGTCTTCTTGCATAGACGCTGAAAGATCAACAGCCAAAATAAGCTCTCGAGCCTGTGTTGGTTGGGTAATAGGTTCGCCTATCCACATTGGCTGAGCACTGCTGATGATGAGCAATAGCCAAATAATGCTACTAGCGAAAAGTTTTATAGACGATCTATTAGCGACCGATTCGTTAGCGACTGGAAATCCTTGGTTATTGACAATTTTTAGTGCTGACAGTTGCGGCTGAGGCTTTGGCTTGACCACAAAATACATTAATAAGGGGAGCGGTAGCGCTAAAAAAATCCACGGCAGACTAAATGACAACATTATTCATCTCCCGAAGTGAGTTTTTATTCAATTGTGTCAACCACATATTGGCTATGTAAAGATAATCGCGATGATACTCAGCATGATTTGGACGATACAGGGCTTGATGAATATTGTTCAATGTCTCTTGTTGATTCTCGGTTAGATTACACATTAAAAATTTGGTCCATTGTGCATTTCTCATAGGGCCAATGTCCTGTCGCGTACAATAATAGATTGCGACTTGTTTCAGCAGTTGATTAATGTCATCACATGAGGTGCAGTCAGACAATTTACGCTGAGCTAATCGCTTTATCTTCCAATACTTAAGACGTTTAATAATTGACGTTGTTGTGAAAATTATAGCGATTAGTGATATTGCAATGACGAGCCACCAACCAATAGCAAGTGGCCAAAAACTAGGCTCGACGGGTAAAACAATGTCATGTAATTGTGGACCTTGCGCCGCGGTTGTTTGATTAAAATTATTCACAAAGATTACTCCTCTACCGTCGACGAATTTTTGCTATATCGTTGCTCTAGTTGTGACAGTAATGGTCGTTCCGTTGAAAAGGATAATAAAGGGATCTTTAATTTTTTTAGGATCTGACTGCGATCTTGCATAAGCGTATCTTGATGCGTTGAATAGTCTTGGCGTCGTTGAGTGTTGACGATAAATTCACTACGGTTTTCGCCATCTGTAATCGCCAACGCACCGCTAAGTTGCTCAGGTAATGCCAATTCCATAGGGTCGGTGATCTGACAGCCAATTATTTCGTTATGGCGTGACAATAACTGGAGTTGTTTAACAGCTTTAGGACTCAACTGCGCAAAGTCGGATAACACAAATACTAAACTACCGGGTTTAACTACGCGGCGCAGGCGCAAACAAGCCTGTTCAAATGCTAATGGTTTAGTTTTGTTTTGCTTAAAACTTTCTAAGCCTTGACTGTGAACTTTGACCAGATACTCTATGACAGCAAGCGCACCGTGATGACGGTTTCGCGGTTTCAATTCGCGATGTTCAAAATCATTAAATAACAGGGCACCAATACGATCGCCATTTGCAACAGCGGACCAAGCAATTAACGACGCCAAATGCGCCATCTGAACTGATTTTAGCAGCATTTGAGAGCCGAAATATTGCTGATGGCCAAAATCTACCAATAAAACAACAGGTCGTTCTCGCTCTTCTCGATAAATCTTTGTATGGGTTTTACCAGTGCGAGCGGTAACACGCCAATCGATGGCGCGAATATCATCACCCACTTGATAGTGGCGTGCTTCATCAAACTCCATGCCACGTCCCTTTGTTTTCGCAACGAGGGTACCGGCCATATGAGACTTTATTTGGCTTTTTGCAGACAAGTCGAGCAGGGCGCTGCGCCCGCGATACTCTAATAACTCTTTAACCGAGAGGTTTATGCCATCACAAAACGGTGGAAATTGCTCATTCATGATTATGGTACAGCTACCATGGTCAAAATCTTTTCAACCACCATACTTGGTGTAACGCCTTCTGACTCCGCTTCATAGCTTAAAAGTAGTCGGTGGCGCAGAATGTTTGGCGTGACGCTGATAATATCTTCCGGACTAACAAAATCTCGTCCGTGAAGCCACGCGCGCGCTCGAGCACATCGCTCTAATGCAATTGTTGCTCGTGGGCTTGCACCAAAGGTAATCCAATTGGTCAATTGAGGATCTATTTCTTCAGGTCGACGCGTCGCCATAATAAGTTGTACGATATATTCTTCAAGTTGTGGTGCAAGGTAAATTTCCAAGCAGGCATTACGTGCACTAACGATTTCTTCTTGAGTAAGGTTAGGCGCAGGCACCGCGTCTTTAGCTAATGCTTCATTACGATTGAGTGCCAAAATTTCACGCTCAACTTTAGCGTCAGGGTAGTCTATCGCCACGTGCATTAAGAAGCGGTCAAGTTGTGCTTCTGGTAGTGGATAGGTCCCTTCTTGTTCAATCGGGTTTTGCGTTGCCATGACCAGAAACAGTTCAGGTAATTGATAAGTGGTACGGCCCACGGTAATTTGGCGTTCTGCCATCGCTTCTAGGAGCGCCGATTGTACTTTAGCGGGGGCACGATTAATTTCATCCGCTAGAATGAGATTGTGAAATAGCGGACCTTTTTGAAATTCAAATTCGTGTGTCTCTGGGCGATAAATATCCGTGCCCGTCAAGTCTGCTGGGAGTAAATCAGGGGTAAACTGAACACGGTGAAAATCACCATCTATGCCATCGGCAAGAGATTTTATGGCTCTAGTTTTCGCCAGACCCGGCGGACCTTCCACCAAGATATGCCCATCAGCTAACAAGCAAATCAACATCGAATGAGTAAGTTCTGGTTGTCCCAATATTTGGGTATCAAGATACGATTTTAGCTGTTCAAATTTGTCGATGGCGGTCATGCTATTTTATCTACCTAAGCTACTTTTAAAATGAATGGTCATAGAGATTCTAAATTACGCGCTATATTTACCCCAAATTGACGCCATACGTCAACAGGTTACCAACACGCAATGATGGTCTATTGAGAGTATTTTGTTAAAAAAGTTCCATTATTTAATTGTTTGCTTATTTTATGGTCAAAATGGTGGGAGGGATTTCGAAATGTACACAGAAAATTCGACTTGTCGTGGTCTGACCTCTGAGTTATAGTGAAGCTTGAAATTTTAAATAATCGATTTAATACCCGCTGAGACAAGCAGTTATCCGATTACCATTTTGGAGTCACTAATGAATTCAATGCAAGACCTCACGACTAAAGGCGGTCAGCGCATCGCTATTGTAGATGGTTTACGAACCCCTTTCGCAAAACAAGCGAGTGCTTATCACGGCGTTCCTGCACTAGATCTAGGCAAAACTGTCGTTAATGAATTACTCACGCGAAGTGAGCTAGACCCAACGTTGGTTGATTTACTCGTTTACGGACAAGTTGTGCAAATGCCTGAAGCGCCAAATATTGCACGTGAGATTGTGTTAGGTACCGGTATGAACATCGCCACTGACGCATACAGTGTATCAAGAGCCTGTGCTACTAGTTTTCAATCAGCAGCAAATGTTGCAGAGTCTATTTTATCTGGTACCAGCGATATTGGTATTGCAGGCGGCGCAGATAGTTCATCAGTCCTGCCAATTGGCGTCTCTAAGAAATTAGGGCGTGCACTTGTCGACTTAAATAAAGCACGTACTTTAGGTCAACGGTTAAATATTTTTAAACGTCTTTCTATTAAGGACTTACTCCCTGTTCCGCCAGCCGTTGCAGAATATTCAACCGGGTTATCAATGGGCCAAACGGCTGAACAAATGGCAAAAACGCATAGTATTAGTAGAGCGGATCAAGATGCATTGGCGCATCGTTCTCATACGCTTGCAACTAAGAGCTGGAATGAAGGTTTATTAGACAACGAAGTAATGACAGCACATGTGGCGCCGTATGGTGGGCACATCAGTCAAGATAATACGGTTCGAACGAATTCAGAATTAGCCAGTTACGCTAAATTACGTCCAGTTTTTGATAAGAAACACGGTAGTGTTACAGCGGCTAACTCTACTGCCTTAACGGACGGAGCATCAGCCATCATTATGATGCGTGAAGATAAAGCCAAAGCCCTAGGTTATCAACCACTTGGTTATATAAAAAGTTATGCTTTTGCGGCGATTGATGTGTGGGAAGATATGCTAATGGGACCGTCATTCGCAACACCATTGGCACTTGCCCGGGCGGGTATTGAATTGTCAGATCTCACGCTAATTGAAATGCATGAAGCCTTTGCTGCGCAAGCACTATCTAATATGAAAATGTTTGAGTCTGACTTATTTGCACAGCGTCATCTAGGCCGCGATAAAGCGATTGGGCAAATAGATATGGACAAATTTAATGTATTGGGTGGCTCTTTGGCTTATGGTCATCCTTTTGCTGCGACTGGAACACGCTTAATTACCCAAGTGCTTAATGAATTAAAACGTCGTGGCGGCGGGTTAGGGTTGACGACAGCCTGTGCTGCTGGTGGCCTTGGCGCGGCGATGGTTTTGGAGGTTGAATAATGAGTACATTCACTACAACAATTAATGACGACAATATCGCTATCATCAGCATGGATGTTGTTGGCGAGAAAATGAATACGCTTCGTGCTGAATTTGGCGATGAAATGACATCGGTACTTGATGAGCTTGAGGCAAACTCTTCGTTGAAAGGCGTTGTTGTTATCTCAGGCAAGCCCGATAATTTTATCGCAGGCGCAGACATTACTATGCTCGACAGTTGTAAATCTCGCGATGACGTGCTGGCTATTTCAACGATGGGTCAGCGCATGTTTGACCGCATTGAAAATATGAAAGTACCCGTTGTTGCTGCTATTAATGGTCCATGTTTAGGTGGCGGTCTTGAATTGGCTATGGCGTGTCATGCACGAGTTTGTACCAATGATGCAAAGACAGTATTAGGACTTCCTGAAGTTCAATTAGGATTGTTACCAGGCAGTGGCGGTACGCAGCGATTACCTGCATTGGTCGGCATTGCTAAAGCGCTTGATATGATGTTAACCGGTAAGCAGTTACGTGCTAAAGACGCTAAAAAGGTTGGATTGGTTAGCGATGTCGTACCACCGGTCATTTTACTTGATGTTGCACTGAAACTTGCCGCTCAGCCAATAAGAAAAACTAAGCCTACATTAGATAAAGTTAATGCGTTATTACAAGCCACAAGTGCTGGTCGCAATGTTATGTTTTCACAAGCTGAAAAATCAGTATTAGCGAAAACAAAAGGTCATTATCCTGCGCCGCTCAAGATTATTGATTGTGTTCGTAAAGGACTTAACGACAGTCGACAAGCCGGCCTTGCTATTGAAGCGTCTCATTTCGCAGACTTAGTGATGACAGACGAATCTAAAGCGTTACGCCAGCTATTTTTCGCGACTACGGAAATGAAAAAAGAGACGGGTAGTGATGCGCAACCAGAAAAGGTCAACAAAGCAATGATCTTAGGCGGTGGCTTAATGGGCGGCGGTATCGCAAATGTTACTGCGATTAAAGCCAATATTCCAACACGCATTAAAGATATTTCTCATGAAGGCATCAGCCAAGCACTGAAATACAGTTTCGATTTGTTAGATAAGAAATTCAAACGCCGTTTTATCACGCGTAGTGAACTGCAATCCAAAATGAATAATATCACCGGTACAGTCGATTATCGCGGCGTTAAAGATGTCGATATTGTGGTTGAAGCCGTTTTTGAAGATTTAGAGTTAAAACACCAGATGGTGAAAGATGTTGAGACTCACTGTGGTGAGCATACTATTTTTGCATCGAATACGTCGTCGTTACCTATCGCAATGATTGCTCAGCACGCTGCGCGTCCAGAGAATGTAATCGGCTTACACTACTTTTCGCCGGTCGATAAAATGCCGTTAGTTGAAGTTATTGCGCATGAGAAAACGTCAGCGCAAACTATTGCAACTACGGTAGCCTTTGCAAAGAAACAAGGTAAAACGCCTATTGTTGTTAAAGATGGCGCCGGATTTTACGTGAATCGTATTCTCGCGTTGTATGTCAATGAAGCGGCCAATGTTTTACTGGAAGGTGATTCAATTGAGTCACTGGATAAAGCATTGGTTGAGTTTGGTTTCCCGGTTGGCCCTGTTACCTTACTTGATGAGGTTGGTATTGACGTTGGTTCAAAGATATCGCCAATTTTGGAAGCTGAATTGGGCGATAGATTTAAAGCACCTACTGCTTTTAACGCCTTATTAAATGACGATCGTAAGGGTAAGAAAAACCGTAAAGGGTTTTACCGTTACGACAAAAAAGCGCGCGGTAAGAAGTTAGTTGATGAAAGCGTTTATAAGGTTTTAGGTGTTTCACCAACCAAACAGACTTCGAGCCAAGAAATTGCTCAGCGCTGTGTAATTCAAATGCTTAATGAAGCAACACGTTGTTTGGAAGAGGGCATTATCGAGAATGTTCGCGATGGCGATATTGGAGCCATTTTCGGTATTGGTTTCCCACCGTTCTTAGCGGGTCCATTCAGTTACATCGATAAGTTAGGTGTAAGTACAGTCGTAAGCTTGCTTGAAGGTTATCAAACGCAGCACGGTGAGCGATTTGCGCCATCGAGCCTGTTAATCGAAATGAACGAGAATAACAAAACGTTTTATTAGCAATTGTTATCTATCTATAAAAAGGGGTTACCTGAATCATCAGGTAGCCCCTTTTTTAATTGTGTTCATTATTACTGATTGCAGTGGTAAACATTGCCACTTAATGTAACGTTTGTTTGCTGTGTCCCGCCAAATCATCGCCGTAATTGCCGGTTTGCCCAGCACGTTGGGTGAGTAGATAAACGACGTTGCCGCCCATCGCATTAGCCTTGTTTTGGATGTCATTGCGTGCGCCCGTTTCTAAATCAGCATTGGACGTAAAACCGCCTGTGAAAAAATCACCTTGATTGCCTGTAACATCACCTAAAAACTTGCAATGTTCGCCTGTTGGCTCTGTGTGCGTTAAGCGAATATTGCTCGCTGTTTGTTGCAATGGAATGGCGCTACAGGCTGTTAAAGATAAGATTGCTAATGCTGGAATAAGTGCTTTCATAAGGTAAGTTCCTTGTAATTAATATGGTGACTATTATTCAGGAATTAAGCACGTTAGGTTAGTGAAAAAATTGTTGTAAAAATGTCAGGAATTCTTTGGTTTTCTTACACTTTATAAACAAATTAGGTGGGCGTTTTCCCACCTATAAAGCGCTTTTTCATTTACACAGAAATGTTATTGATTTTCCCAAGGTGCAATAGAATCATTCGCTAAATGATGGTCTCTATAACGTTCAACCCACATGGCGGTTGCGCCGCAAATTGCGACTGGCATGACAATAAAGTTCACGATAGGAATCATTGAAAATAACGTTGTCATAAAACCAAATGAAAGCGCACTGCCGCGATCCTGTTTTAACTGGTCTCTCATTATCGTAAAGCTACGCTTGTGGTTATCAAATGGGTAGTCACAGTATTGGATTGCCATCATCCAAGCGCTAAACAAAAACCATAATATTGGCGCCACAGTTTGGCCAATTAATGGAATAAAGAACAATATCAAGCAGCCTAGTGCTTTAGGAATGTAATAAACCAATTTTGTCCATTCACGACTCAGTGCTCGCGGAATTTCTTTCATTAAATCTGAAAATGAACTCTCAGGGCTAGGTTTTCCGGTGAGATGGCACTCAACTTTCTCACTGAGTAAACCGTTAAAGGGCGCGGCAATCCAGTTAGCGACTGAACTAAAAACAAATGAAAAGACCACCAAAACAATAACAATCGCGATAGGCCACAAAATTACATTGAGCCATGATAACCAATCAGGCAGATAGCCGTTGATGTACGAAAACAGCTCTTCAAGCTGTAAATAAAGATAATAAAACGCGGCACTAAATAACAAAAGATTCACGACTAGCGGAATTATCACAAAGGTTCTTAGGCCTTTTGTTTGAATTAATTCAAACCCTTTAAGAAAGTAGCTGGCACCGCTACGAGATTTATCAAACACGTCAACTCTCTATGAACGAATAATAGTAGGGTGAGTATAGATTGATAAGGCGCTAGAAGGTAGTGAGCTCAGCATAATTTTTTAAAAAACTGTAACAAATTTAATCAAATAGCTTACATAAGGCTGACTTACAAATTGGAGCTGTGCCATAATGGCCTGTCTTAACTTTTATTGCTGTTATTGAATGCGTCTTAAACACCTGAAACTTGCCGGTTTTAAATCTTTTGTTGATCCTACTGTGATTCCTTTCACGCAGTCACTGAGTGCTGTGGTGGGGCCTAATGGTTGTGGAAAATCAAATATAATAGACGCAGTGCGTTGGGTATTAGGCGAATCGAGTGCTAAAAATTTACGTGGCGATGATATGAGTGACGTAATATTTAATGGCTCCAATGCGCGAAAACCTGTGTCAGTAGCAAGTGTTGAATTATTGTTTGATAACACCGACGGACGCGCGCAAGGGCCGTGGCAGCAATTTAGCGAAATATCGATCAAACGGCAGGTTTCGCGCCAAGGTCAGTCAGATTATTTTGTGAACGGCCAAAAGTGCCGTCGTCGTGATATCGCTGATTTACTCAGTGGGACCGGATTGGGCCCGCGAAGTTATTCCATTATCGAGCAAGGTACCATTTCTCGGCTTGTGGAATCAAAGCCCGCTGAGTTACGTGGTTTTATAGAAGACGCCGCTGGGATCAGTAAATATAAAGAACGCAAACGCGACACGCTAAATCGAATCAAAAATAGTCGAGACAATCTAGAGCGCCTCAATGATCTACATCATGAGTTAAAAAGCCAAATTGAATCGTTAGAATCACAAGCAAAGGAAGCGCAAGAATACACCGCGCTCAAAAAGCAAGAACGTATACTGCAAACAGACATTGTAGTGAATCGATGGCAGACCTTTGCAAAACAATTAGAGCAAACTCGTACTGATCTTGAGACTAGCGAACAGCAATTGTTGTTGATTGGCGAAAATGTCACGAAAGTAACCGCGCAAGATACTGCTACCAGCGACCAAATTAAAGTCGTGCGTAAAAACCTTGATGTTGCGAACGAGTCATATCATACGCATCAGACAGAAATCACCCGGCTTAGCCTTAATATTGAGCATCTAATTCAGGCGCAGAGCCAAAGCCAACATCTGTTTGAACAGGTGAAACTTAAACGCGAATCACTGAGTACGCAAATTGCCGAGGCTCTGGAACTTTCATTACAACATGAGCTAGCGTTGAGCACCCAACAACAGGAGCTCGCTCCATTGACTGATAATGTTAATCAGTTAAAAGAAGCGGTAGGTAGCAAGGAAGCACTCTTAGAAACGATTGAAAGTAAGTTATTTACTATTGGCAACGAACGTCAGCAAAATATTGCGAAAGAACAGCTATTTAGCCAGCGTGTAGATGCACTTAATAGCCAGCGCATGAAGACAAGTAGTCAAATAGAGCTGCTTGATAAAAAACGAGTTTCTCTCGCGAAGCAACAACAGACACTTGATCCCGTCGCTCGTGATGAGAGTTATCAATTAGCCAAACATCAACTACTGCAATGTGAAGCAAATTTACAGGACTTAGAAGCTAAAGCCAGCTCACTGCATGAGTTTTTGTCACAAAATCAGCACGAAATATATCAGGCGGAGCAAAAGATTGCGTTGTTGGGGCAGGAAAAAACCACCACTGCGCAGCAGCTAAATGCCAAAACGAAAAATGAAGATGAAAGCGTCAATAATTATTTTTCTTCCAACAAGCAATTATGGCAGGGGATTACGATAGCGCCAAAATGGCAACTGGCTTGCGACATCATTATCGGGGACGACGCTGGTGCCTATTTAGTTGATAGTTATGACGAAAAAGCGCCTAGCCAATCCCATACACAACTTTGGTCAGTTCAAGAAAACTTGTCTTTATCACCCTCATCAATCGTCCATCATATAACAAGTAATGATGCTAAAACTAACGCTATTGTTCGGCGGTATTTAGGTCAGATCTTATGTGCTGATGATAAAGAACACGCGTTAGACATGCTCAGTGATTTAACCGTCAATCAAATGATAATTACGCCTGCGGGTGAGATATTTAAGGACGGTGGTTTCTGGCAAAAGGACAGTTCAAAAAATGTTGATGGTATAATGCAACTGCAACAACGGCTACAAGAGTTGACCCATCAACTTGAGCAACAGAATCACCACCTGCAACATTATCAATCACTGGTGGATAAAACCTCCCTTAATATTGAACAGTTAACGCCAGAAATAACGCAAGCGACAGCGGCAAGACAATCACACATTGATAGTGTGACCATGTGTAAACAGCAATGGCTGTTAGAACAACAACAATGGGAACATATCGCCACCAACTTAGCGGAAGTGAGCCAACAAGTTGATGACTTACAACGCAGTGATGTGATTGACGCTGATGCAATCAGTAGTATTAAGAATACGCAAGAAGAGGTCCTAGCTAAGCGGCAGTATAGTGACAATCAACTCGATGCGCTAAAGCAAGAAAAACAGCTGGAGAAACAACAAACTAAACGGTTACAAAGCAAACTTGAATTAGTGATGGCGCAAACGCATCAGGGAGAACTGGCACTTCAAAAACTTGAAATGCAACTCATTAACGAACAACAGCAGATTGCACAATATCAGCAAACACAGACGCAGCTAAATAATGAGTACCAGCAACTCAAACAAAAATTAACTGAAAATAATGCGCCTTTAGCGGAAAAACAAAGTCAATTGACACAGCGAAAACAAACGCAAAATAATCTCAATAATCAGCGTAGCCAATTCCAAGAACAATTGGTGACTTTGGAAAAAGATCGTGTAAACCAAAGCGACTTGTTAATCCATGCAAACGAGAAAAAGTCTTTGCAGCACAAGGCGATTGAACAACTACGTTTGAAAGTAGAAACGCTGAAAGTGAAACTCCAATCACAGCGTCACAATACACCGTTAAGCGAAAGAGAGATGGCTGAGCGTGCACTGGAAATAGCCGATGCTGTTGATTCAAAACTGTGGCCAGCTGAACTCGATAATATCCGCGATAAATTAGCCAATATGGGGGCGATTAATTTAACGGCTATTGAACAGTATAACGAACAAAAGCAGCGTTTTGATGAACTTACTAATCAAACGGACGATCTCGAACAAGGATTGCAAACCCTTGAAAAAGCGATTAAAAAGATTGATCGTCAAAGTAGAGAGAAGTTTAAGCATACGTTCAATAGCGTGAATCAAGACTTTCAGCGGTTGTTTCCAAAGGTCTTTGGCGGAGGGAGTGCACAACTTACCTTAACAGACAGTGATTTATTAGTTGCTGGGGTAAGTATCATGGCTCAACCGCCCGGTAAGAAAAATAGTACAATTCATCTGTTAAGTGGTGGCGAAAAAGCGCTAACCGCATTATCATTGGTGTTTTCAATTTTTCAGCTTAATCCAGCACCGTTTTGTATGCTTGATGAAGTTGATGCACCGTTAGACGATGCAAACGTTGACCGTTATTGTAATTTGGTTAACGAGATGTCTGAGAAAGTGCAATTTATTTATATTACACATAATAAAGTCTCTATGGAGATGGCCAACCAATTGACCGGCGTAACAATGCAAGAAGCAGGCGTTTCACGTATTGTTGCCGTTGATGTTGATGAGGCTGTTTCTATGGTACAACAATAAAATAAAAGAGTGGTTGATGTTCATGGATTTTGAATTACGAAGTGTTTTGTTAATTGTCGGCGTCGTAGTGATAGCGGCAATTTTATTACATGGTTTATTTAGTATTCGTCAAGCGAATAAGCCCGTTGATATTTCACATTTAGATTTGTCCGAAACAGACGACAACGGCAATCTACTGCGGGATAACTCTGGATTTGACCGCCATGGTGTTGGTGTTACGCGAGTTGTTGAACAAGAAGATAAACCTATTGATACTGTTAATACGCCAGAAGAACAATTATCGCTGGATATTGGCAACGATAGCGCCAAATTACAAGGCACTTCGATAGATTTTGACGTTGCGCTCGATGAAACACTTAATGAAAAAAGCGCAATGATTGAGCCAAGTGCTGAGGATGTCGCTTCGCCAATGTTTGCTTCTCCAATAGCCAAAGAAAAAGAAGACTTTCTGGCGGTTAAGTCATCGCCAAAAGCTAATGTAGAAGAGCCGCAAGAACTTAATCTAGACACTGACGATAACTCGCCTAGAATGGGCAGTTTTGGTGCGAGCATTGATGAAAATTTTCACGCTGAACCGTCCATTGACGTATCGCACAGTGACGCAGAGGTAACATCAACGCCAAGTAAACCAGCAGTCGACCCAATGGATGTGTTAATTCTAAACGTCGTTGGTGAAGATGGCGGAGAACTTGACGGCGCTACGTTGTTACCGGTGTTATTAACACTAGGATTTAAATTCGGTGACATGAATATATTTCATCGTCATGTCGACCCAGCAGGTCAGGGACCCATCTTATTTTCACTAGCAAATATGGTTAACCCTGGTGTATTTGACATTGATAATATGGAGCAATTTACAACGACTGGGGTTAGTTTGTTCATGACGCTTCCGCACGATAACGGCAATATGGAGACTTTTAACAAAATGCTCAATGCCGCCGCGAAGATTGCTGAAGAGTTTAATGGTCAAGTACTAGACGGTGAGCGTAGTACGCTAACCAAACAGTCAACTCAGCTGTATGTTCAGCGTATTAGAGAAGTAGAGCGCAAACTTCTGCTCGTTAAATAGTTCCTTTCCAAGGGACTTTATGTCCCTTGACGTCCATTTTCGATTTTTAAAGAGTTTCCTATGAGTACCGTGAATCCACGCCAACGTTTAGACGTATTATGTCAATTATTAAATGACTACAATCACCAGTATTATGTACTGGATAATCCAACGGTACCCGATGTCGAATATGATCGCCTAATGCGTGAACTGCAATCGATAGAACATGATAATCCCGAGTTAAAAGTCGCTACATCACCGAGTCAACGCGTTGGCGGTGAGGCATTGGCATCTTTTTCTCAAATCACGCACCTTAAACCGATGTTATCTCTGGATAATGCGTTTAGTGATGATGAGATGCAAAATTTTGTGCGCCGTCTTGAAGAACGTACGGGACGAAGTAATGATGTATTTTGCTGTGAGCCAAAACTTGACGGATTGGCGGTTAGCCTATTGTATGTCGATGGTGTATTAACCCGTGCGGCAACTCGCGGCGACGGCTTAGTCGGTGAAGACATCACTCAAAACGTCAAGACCATCAAGGCAATCCCCCTTCAATTACGCGGTGATGACTTTCCACAGCGCATTGAAATTCGCGGTGAAGTATTTATGCCGTTTGCTGCATTTAATGGAATCAACGAACGTGCTATTGCACATGGTGAAAAAGCGTTTGCTAATCCTCGTAATGCGGCAGCTGGCAGCTTGCGTCAACTCGACTCTAAGATCACCGCAAGTCGTGGCTTGTCGTTTTATGCTTATTCAACAGGTGTTGTCGAACTAGAAAATACACCAATGTCTGATCACCATTACGGTCAATTGCAACAATTAAAGGGATGGGGCGTTCCCGTGTCCCCAGAGGTAAAACAGGTAAAAAATCTCGCTGATATGATTGCTTATTATCAAGATATTCTTAATCGTCGTAGTGAGTTGGCCTATGAAATTGATGGCGTCGTTAATAAATTAGATAGCATTCAAGGCCAAGACAAAGCGGGTTTTGTCGCTAAGGCGCCTCGTTGGGCAATTGCTTATAAATTTCCTGCACAAGAAGAGATGACGACGCTGTTAGATGTTGATTTTCAAGTTGGCAGAACAGGCTCTATTACGCCAGTGGCCCGCTTAGAACCAGTGTTTGTTGGCGGTGTTACGGTGAGTAACGCAACGCTACACAATAAAGATGAGATTGAACGTCTAGGGGTGAAAATTGGTGACAAAGTCATCATTCGACGGGCTGGCGATGTGATACCACAAATCGTCTCCGCCGTGGTCGCACAACGCCCGAATGATACCCGTGATATCGAATTTCCAAGCACATGCCCTGAATGTGATTCAGCCATTGAGCGTCTTGAAGGTGAGGCCGTAGCACGTTGTATTGGTGGATTAGTGTGCGGTGCACAACGTAAAGAAGCGATTAAACATTTTTCATCCCGTAAGGCGTTTGATATCGATGGTCTTGGTGATAAATTAGTTGAACAACTCGTTGACGAAGACATGATTAATACACCCAGTGACCTTTTTTCCTTAACGCAAGAGCACTTGCTCACTCTTGAACGAATGGGTGAAAAGAAAGCTCAAAAATTGTTATCTGCGCTAGAAGCCAGTAAATCAACTACCTTGGCTAAGTTTATTTACAGTCTTGGGATCCGCGAAGTTGGCGAAGCGACAGCGAGTAATCTAGCACAATTTTTTAAAACGCTTGATAAGATAAAAGCAGCATCAGTGTCACGATTAACCGATGTGGATGATGTTGGCGAAATTGTCGCAAAACATCTTTATTACTTTCTAAAGCAACCGCATAACCTAGCCGTTATAAATAGTTTAATTGAAGCGGGTATACATTGGTCGGTGATTGAAGAGAAAGATGCATCAGCGCTGCCGCTTGTTGGCCAAACCTGGGTTATTACAGGAACGCTTCATACGATGGGACGAAGTGAGGCCAAGGAAAAGATAAGTGCGTTAGGTGCTAAAGTGGCGGGCAGTGTTTCAGCAAAAACCACTATGCTTGTTGCCGGTGAAAAAGCGGGTTCTAAGTTAACTAAAGCAACTGAATTAGGTGTTAAAACATTAGATGAAGATGGTCTAATTTCCTTCTTAGCTCAGTTTGAATAATGCGCTATAACCCGTTTAGAGACTATGATAAATATGGATGCATCAAGTTGCCTTTGATGCTTTTTTTATCACTTGGTTATCTGATAAAAGGCTACGTGATATGGGTGGTTTCGCTTTCCTATCGCAAAGATCCCAGTGTGTTGCTCAACATATTCTATCCAAGTCGCGCTGATTTTTATCATGCATTAATCATTGCAATTCCGGCGGTATTTTGCGTCATAATTTTTAGCTTGCGTCGAATTGGTATGCCCACGTTCGTAGCATGGTTATGGCATAGAATTCGGTTCTTATTGATTGGTTCTGCTTTAGTTCAGATCGGTGATAGCGTGTGGCAAGGTAATATTTCTTTACACAATATAATCCATTTCAATGCCTATTATGGTGTGCTAATTGATGTGATTTTTCTCGTAGGAATTATTGTTTATTGCATGCTAAATCAACGTGTTATTGATGTGAGCAAGCAATACCCAATTGCGTTGGACGATGATAATTAATAGATATTGTCAATCAAATCTGCAATATATGCGGCAACAATAGCCGCTATTTTTTGCTAAGTTACGGGGCTATTTCTAGCAAGTAACCGTTTCATACGATCGAAAGGTTACGTAGCTTAGCGTACCATTTAATCGATCGTTGCGATTCTAAAAATTGTTATATGGACAACAGCTATAAACTATTAATGGTTTGTTTAAGATCATAGCCTTCTTGAGTCACTATGGTTTCCAGCGTTGCCACGCGTTTCTCTAACGTCTTTACTTGACCATTTAGTTCTTCGTTTATTGCGATAAGTCGCTGAACATCGTTAGAGTTGGCACCTGCTGTCTTTTTAACATCGAAAATACGTTTTAAAATATCGCCAACAACAACAATTCCCACGATTGCTACGATCATTGTCCACAAGCCCATAATGAAATCCTTTAGTTATACCAATTGCATTAAATATTTGCCCACTTGTACTTGTTAAAATTAACTAAAATGGCGTTGCTCTCAATCCTAATAGCCAGCTATTAGTCAATCGAGCGCCTTGTTTTAGCTGATTTTCTCTACGCACAACAAGATCACTTACTTAATGCGATTGGTATTAGTTTGTAAAATATAATGTTTCTATTCAACCATTATGCCAAAATATTATTTCGTTATTTATTGATAACTTAAATTATAATCGTCATAATATGTCACTAATTTAACCAAATCTTAGTTAATTAAACAATAATTTAATTGATTCGATTAACTTGATATAGACTAACACTCGACAGCGAATGTTTGAAGCTGCCCTTGGTCTCTTTCGTTGAATAGGAAAGATACAATAATGTGTTGTTTTCCTTATCGTAAATACGGCGTACCTTTAACGATTTAAAGAGAATGCTTAGTGATTCTTTAAAGACAATTTCACCGCTTTTACTTGTATCGATAGTCGCCAGTTGTTGTGTTGTTATTGGTCCTGTCTGACGGCATGCGATACTTGCATTGGATGGATCTGACAGATCAAAATTAGCTTCGACATGACTAATGTGGCATGTCACGCCTGGTAGTTTCGGATCTTGTTTAGCATCGATAAAGATATCTGACGTGGTAAACACGCCAAGGCTGACTTTACCTACGTCTTCGCTACACCCCACAAGTGAAGCCGATATGATAGACATAAGGGTTATTGCTTTGAAAGCTTTCATAGTATTTCCTTTTTAAAAACAGCTTCAGTATAAGGCCATTTTACTGAGGGGCAAACTGCGATTTAATGTGGTCAATATCTAGGCGTCAAGATTTGTGTCCGTTCTAAGTAATGGCTTATTTAAGCTCTACATAGACTTTTTGGGCATATACATTGTTATAGATCTATTAATAATGTATTTTTCCTGTTGACGTTCCCGTCAATTTGAACTAATTTAAACGCTTGTTTTATTTCGCCAATAAAAATTGGCTCTTTTTAGCAGGTAAAGGATAACTTTATGAAAATTCTTGTGCCGATTAAGCGCGTCGTTGACTACAACGTTAAGGTACGTGTTAAGTCTGATAATACTGATGTTGATTTAAGTAACTTAAAAATGTCAATTAACCCGTTTTGTGAAATCGCCGTTGAAGAAGCGGTTCGTTTAAAAGAAGCGGGCGTTGCGAGCGAAGTTATCGCCGTTTCAATTGGTGAGAAAGCTTGCCAAGAACAAATTCGTACTGCGCTAGCATTAGGTGCTGATCGTGGTATTCAAATTGAAACGGATGCGAAGCCACAGCCGCTAGCAATCGCTAAAATGCTTGCTAAAGTCGTAGAAGCGGAACAGCCACAAATTGTCCTGATGGGTAAACAAACAATTGATGGTGATAATAATCAGACTGGTCAAATGCTTGCTGCGCTAACAAACATGCCACAAGGTACATTCGCGTCGGAAGTTAAGGTTGATGGCGATAAAGTTGAAGTAACGCGAGAAGTTGATGGTGGTCTTGTGACTGTTGCATTAAATCTACCTGCGGTAATTACGACTGATTTACGCTTGAATGAACCACGTTATGCGTCGCTACCAAACATCATGAAAGCAAAACGCAAACCAATCGCTGTTCAAACACCAGAAGAGTTAGGTGTTGAAGTTGCTAATTCGTTAGATGTATTGAAAGTAGAGACGCCAGCAGCACGAAGCGCTGGTGTAATGGTTGAGTCAGTAGACGAACTTATCGAGAAATTACGTACTACAGCGAAGGTGATCTAATGACTATTTTAGTAATTGCAGAACATAATAATGATGCGCTAAAAACAGATACTCATAAAGTGGTTGCAGCGGCTTCGGCTATCGGTGGTGATATCGAAGTATTGGTTGCTGGTTCAAATTGCGGCGCGGTAGCAGAACAAGCAGCTAAATTGGCTGGTGTTTCAAAAGTACTCGTTGCTGATAACGCGTGTTACGAGCATCAACTCGCTGAAAATCTAGGCTTATTGGTTGCTGATCTTGGTAAAGGCTACAGCCATATTTTAGCTGCGGCATCGACCACTGGTAAAAACTTTTTACCACGCAGCGCGGCGTTACTTGATGTTGCTCAAATCTCTGACATTATTCGTGTTGATTCTGCTGATACGTTCGCCCGCCCATTTTATGCAGGTAACGCCATAGCAACCGTTAAATCAAATGACGCGATTAAAGTTATGACGGTTCGTACATCGGCGTTTGATAGCGTTGAAGAAACGGGTAGTGCGTCAGTTGAATCTATCGACAACGTTCAAGATGCCGGTAATTCTAGTTACGTTCGTAGTGAGTTGACTGTTTCTGAGCGTCCAGAGTTGGGAAGCGCACGCGTTATTGTCTCTGGTGGCCGTGGTATGCAAAACGGTGATAACTTTAAAATGCTTGAAGAAGTTGCTGATAAACTAGGTGCAGGTGTTGGTGCATCTCGTGCGGCAGTTGATGCTGGTTTTGTTCCAAATGATATGCAAGTTGGCCAAACGGGTAAGATTGTTGCACCTGAGCTGTATATTGCCGTTGGTATTTCTGGTGCTATTCAGCATTTAGCTGGTATGAAAGACTCTAAGGTGATTGTTGCAATCAATAAAGATCCTGAAGCGCCTATTTTCCAAGTTGCTGACTTTGGTTTAGAAGCGGATCTGTTTGAAGCAATCCCTGAGTTAAACAGCAAACTATAATTCTATGCTGTTTAAAATAAGAACCGTTAACCTTGGTTAGCGGTTTTTTTATGTCAATTTTTCAAAGACTAATGAATATCGTTATTGAACAAGATACACTTAGTTTTTTATTTCAAGGCGAATTTCGTGGCGCAACTTTATTTCTATTATTCTGCAATGAACGCAGGTAAATCTACATCCCTGTTACAATCGGCCTATAACTATAAAGAACGTGGTATGGAATCGGTGATTTTCACAGCGTCAGTGGATGATCGCTATGGTCAAGGCAAGGTCACTTCACGGATTGGATTGAGTCAAGATGCAGATATCTTTTCGTCGAGTTGTGACTTGTTTCAATTGATGAAAGAGAAGTTAGATAACGGCCCTGTACACTGTATTTTAGTTGATGAATGTCAGTTTCTTTCAAAAGCGCAAGTTAAGCAAATTTGCCGTGTTGTTGATGAACTTAAAGTGCCAGTATTGTGTTATGGCCTAAGAACTGACTTCTTGGGTGAGCCGTTTGAAGGAAGCCTTTATCTAATGAGCTGGGCAGACAAGCTGGTAGAACTCAAAACAATTTGTCATTGTGGGCGAAAAGCATCAATGGTGGTGCGTATGGACGAACATGGCAACGCGTCCAGTAGTGGCTCGCAAGTAGAGATCGGCGGTAATGATAAGTATGTTTCTATGTGCCGACAGCACTTTAGCGAACTAGTCTGGTGTTAAATACAACACCGCGGTTTGTGCTTTAAATGCATTTATGTCAACAATGGTACTAGTAGGTGATTCAGACGCGTCACCTGTAACCATAATTAACCGATCTGCATCTTTTTTGATCAAAATGTTGTCAATAAAATCAATGAGATGGTCTGGGGTTAACAGTGTGACGGCATTAAGTGTCTTTTCTCTGTGTGAAAAGTCAATATCTCGATTGCAGATGCTTGTCCAATGGCGTGTTGCCTGACTGCGAGCACTGGTATCACGCGTATTGATCTTCGATTTCAGACCGCTGCAACTACGTTGCCATTGTTCTTCATCCATATCTTCAATTAAATCGCGAAATTCAACCAGCACATTATCGATAGCCGAGAGGACCTCCTGCGGTGTCGCCACGGATGACTGAACGTACAACATTATTCCTGGATATCGATTAATCGGCATATAAGAGGCGCCGCAAACGTAGCCTAGCTGTTGATTTGTTCTGATTTGTGCAAAAAATAAGGGACTTAGTAGCTGGCTTGCTAAGCTCCATAAGGCCACTTGTTGCGGACTGTGATCTTGTGATTGGTAATATACAATCACTGAATTTTGTTCATCGGAATCATCAAATGCTCTAACTAACGTTCCCTGATGAGCCAAGGAGTGGACTTGGCGCGGAATAGACGGAATTGCGTCCGCTACCGCACTAATTTGACGATAGAGGCTATCACCAAAGAGTCTAGCTTCACGTGTTGGCCAATCACCGAGCACCAAAGACTCCAAGTGGACTGCTTTAAATAACGATGAAACAAACTGCTGTAAATCATCGAGCGTGATCAATTCTAAATGCTCCAACAGTGTTGGGTATTCGAATTGATGAGGTTGGAGCGTGGCGCTAAGGCCTTTAAACAAACGATTTATCGGTTTTGCTTTTCGTTGGTCAAACCAATTTTTTGTAAGCTGATGCTTAATTTCATCAAAGCGTGACTGTGGAAAATCTCGCTCTCTAATTTTTGTTATTAGAATTTCAAAACACAAAAATAGTTTTGGTGTGTAGCCACTGGCATGCATGGTGACGCCGGACGCATGCGGATAAATATCATAATGCATTCCAGCAATCTCGGCAGGAAAAGTTACCTGAGCGAGTGAGTCATGTAGCAACTCAACATATAGTCTACATAATACCTGACTAGTTGCAGTTTGATTCACGATTGGTGAATCAATCGCAGTGAATATATGACCTTTAGGTACCTTGAATTGAGATTGTGGTAAATGCCACAGCCGAAAGCCTTCTTCATCAATAAGAATATCAGGCACATCTTTCTCAACTTTTGGCGGCGTGAACGCTAAACGCTCAACGACAAACGGATTAGGTTGAGGCAATGCAAGTGAGTAGTCTATCGGCGTTAAAGTCCAAAGTTTTCTACGTTGACGTGAAATTGGTTTGATTTGATACGGCGTGTCATACCATTTTGCAATGTCTGTGCTTTCTTGACGCTGACACACCATAACTAGTCGTACGGTTTCAGGTGTCATTGCCGATACAATACGTCCTATGGAATCTGGCTCAAAGCTATCCATTGCATAATCGCCGTAGACGAAGTCTTGTGGCTCATACTTAAACATGTTGATGGACAAATGACTGACTAGTTCAACCGCTTTAGGAGGCTCTTGAAAGTCAAACGCGACATTCATAATGTGATGTTGTTCAGTATAACGCCATGCATCAATGCCGCCTTTTTCAATCATTCTGATCGTCTGAAAGACAAGACCGATAACACGATCAATGCGGCGACTCCCTAGCTCAGTGAGGGCAATATGTATCGAAAATTCCCTAAAGTTATAGCCTGAAAGCCCAGTGCCAGCGGACAAGCTATTGGCCAGGCCAGTATTTTTTAGACTCGATAGCAAGCTTCCTTCTCCCTCGTGGCCAATTAAGAAAGCTAGATAGGAGAGTGGTTTACAGTAATAATTAATGTCGTCTATAGCTACTTCAAAACTGAGGGTTAATTTCTTTATGTCTTTGTTGGGGATGACGGCAATTTCCACACTGTATTGGTCCTCCAAATACAGAGGGACTTGTCGAAACTCATTGTTAAGTTCTCTATTGAGGATGGCACGGAAAAAATTGTTACATTGATTTTGTTGCTCATCAAGCGATTGGTTCGATAGCATCACTACTTTCATTTTTGATGCGCAATAATGAGTCTGATAATACTGACGGAGAATAACTTCTAATTCACTTGCATTACCTTCAAGGGTTTGTTTGTTACCGACGGAGAATTGGCTGTACGGATGGTCGGGGTTGACGCATTCTTTAAGAACCGCACTCAGGCGTCTTGAATCGTCCTTATATTTTAATTGGAATTCAGAGTCGACGGCTTCGATTTCTTTAGCGATAAGTTCGCCTGACAGTTTGGGCGCGATGAAGAAATCACTAAAACGATCTAGGGCGTTGGTAAAGTGTGCATTATCAATTGAAAAATAGAAATTGGTAAATTCACTACCAGTCCAAGCGTTGTGCTCGCCACCATGCTGTTTAATGTAAGTTTGATATTCATTAGGATCTGGATATTTATCGGTTCCCAGAAACATCATGTGCTCTAATAAATGAGCTAGGCCTTCGCGATCTTTGGGATCGTTGAAATGGCCAACATTTACTGCCAATGACGTGGCTGATGTAAGCGTTTTAGGATCGCAAATAAGCAGGGCATCTAAACCATTATCAAGTGTGATATGACGATATGTCTTGGTGTCGTTGGATGACGTTATCAATGGTATTCCTTGTACATGCACTAAACCGAGACGCACTCGGATAAATATCATAACAAACTTTTATGGGGCTTTATATCATGCTTAGTAAGAATCATTTAGGAAAGGTTCAATAGGATTTGACTTGTGTCGTCATTTTAATCAAACATGCTTGATCCTAGACTTTTGACCAATTGTCTAATGAATGCATTGAGTCACAATATATCGTCAGTAAGGAAGTTATACTCACGATCCCGTTAATTGAGGGCATTGATGGTAATACCTCAAATCGGATAGTATGTGTTGGCGTTTGAGAAATCGGCGACAACGATGCTTAATACCAATTGCATTAAGTAAGTGATCTTGTTGTGCGTAGAGAAAATCAGCTAAAACAAGGCGCTCGATTGACTAATAGCTGGCTATTAGGATTGAGAGCAACGCCATTTTAGTTAATTTTAACAAGTACAAGTGGGCAAATATTTAATGCAATTGGTATAACAATATTGCTTAAGGAATTGATTAATGAAGTTGTATATTATGCGCCATGGACAGGCTCAAATCTCTGCGCCCTCTGACTCTGAACGAGCGTTGACTATTTTAGGGCAGGAACAGACGGCCATCATGGCAAAGTGGTTGCGAAATACTGCGCCATCTTTTGATGTTTCATTTGTGAGCCCATATAAAAGAGCACTACAAACATTTGATATTGTATCGCAACAAGTGCATATGTCCGGTCATCATTATTGTCTCGAAGAGTTAACACCAGAGTCAAATCCTTCAACCTGCGGAGATGCCTTGCTGGCTTATTGCGCAGAGCACAAAGCAACAAATGCCTTAGCGGTTTCACATCTTCCGTTGGTGGGGTTAGTAATTAATGATTTATGTCGTGGTGACTTCGTGCCCGCGTTCACTACATCATCTATTGCATGCTTAGATATTGACCTTGAAGAGTGGCAAGGCCGCCTTTTATGGCATCGAACGCTGGATGACGTACTGATGGGCGCTTAAACTAGTCAATTTTTCCGTTCTCATCAGGTTCAATATCTAATAAAACAATAAGCGCGCCTTGTCCGCCCCATTCAAGCGGTGCTTGATGAAAGGCAAGTAATTCCGGATATTGGGCTATCCAATATGGGGTTCGGGCTTTGAGCGTACCGCCACTCACCCCATGGACGATGACACAACATTCAATTTGGCTTTTTTTGCACTCTTTAAACATTGCCAGAATTTCCATTTTCGCTTCATTTTGGTTTAAACCATGCAGATCTAACACTAATTCAGGGACGTAATCACCGCGTCTAAGCTTTTTGAGTTCATAGGTTTCTACGTCATCACGACAATAGCGCATCGGCCCCTCATCGTTTAAATGTGGAACGTAACCGTCAGAAAAATAGAATTCGGCTTGCTTTTGCTGTTGTTTATCTTTGTGACCTCGAACGCGCAACGATTTGGGTTGACGTAAATTAACCTTATCTTGGTTAAGCGGCTTAATGTTTGAATCATCAAGAAGATCAAACATTGATGGTGTTTTGTCGTTGGTCATTAAGTAGTCGATTGAGTCGCGTTATTTCAAAGTACGTATTTTAAATGCTTTTTTGGGCTATAAACAAGGTTCATATTCACAATTTAGTAAGATACAATGCGAGCCAAAGTTGGGTTTGAGAGCATTGGTTATCGCCCTAGGTTAGACATTTGAGGAGCGACAAGCTTGGAAACTTTTAAGCTGGACCAGCAACATATTGATGAAGCAATTAATGAATTATCGACGTTAGGCGATATGCTGCGCTGGGGAGCGACATTATTTAACCAAAATGGTGTATTTTATGGGCATGGTAATGAGAACGCGTGGGATGAAGCCGTTGTGCTGGCTCTCCATGTCTTAGCGCTACCGATTGACAGTAAAGATACTATTCTCAATTGCAATTTATTACAGCGAGAACGCTTGGCAATCGCACAAACTTTTGCGGTACGCATTAACGAGCGGGTTCCGACAGCCTATATTACGAACAACGCATGGTTTTCTGGCTTACAGTTTTATGTAGATGAACGTGTGTTAGTGCCGCGATCACCTATTGCACAAATGATCAGTGAGAATTTCGAACCTTGGTTAAAAGGTCATAGCGTTCACCGTGCATTAGATTTATGTACCGGCAGTGGATGTATTGCAATTGCAATAGCCCATCAATTTGTTGATTCAGAAGTCGATGCTATCGATATATCTCACGACGCATTAGATGTCGCTAATATCAATATCTTCGAGCACGGGATGCAAGAGCGTGTTATTCCAATTCAATCAGACTTAATGAATGAAGTATTAAGAGAAAAATACGATCTTATTGTCTCAAACCCCCCGTATGTCGACCAAGAAGACATGGATAGCTTGCCACAAGAGTTTATCCATGAACCTGAACTTGGACTTGCTGCGGGTTATGATGGGTTAGATCTAGTGAAACGTATTTTGGTTGATTCCCTAGATTGCCTCAATGATGACGGAATTTTAGTCGTGGAAGTTGGTAATTCTCAGATCCACATGGAACAACAGTTTCCTGACGTCGCATTCGATTGGATCGAGTTTAGTCAGGGTGGACACGGTGTGTTCGTATTGACTAAAGCGCAATTAGCAAAGCATCAAGCGTTATTCAAAGCAGCGTTGGCTGCAACTATTTAAGCAAGGAATATTCATGTCTGGCAATACTATAGGTAAGTTGTTCTCTATCACCACTTTTGGCGAAA
The DNA here is from genome assembly GCF_051201665.1 of Psychrobium sp. nBUS_13. Taxonomy (GTDB): domain Bacteria; phylum Pseudomonadota; class Gammaproteobacteria; order Enterobacterales; family Psychrobiaceae; genus Psychrobium. The sequence continues at coordinate 2,012,030 of NZ_CP179210.1, forward strand.
GTCACGGCATTGCGCTCGGTTGTACCGTTGATGGTTGCCCACCGGGTCTTGAAATTACAGAAGCTGATTTACAGGTGGATTTAGATCGACGTAAGCCCGGTACGTCAAAGTTTACCACGCCCCGTCGAGAAGCTGATGAGGTGAAAATATTATCAGGTGTTTTCGAAGGAAAGACCACAGGTACCCCGATTGGGCTATTAATTGAAAATGGCGATCAACGTTCCAAAGATTATGGTGAGATAAAAAATCAATTTCGCCCGGGGCACGCAGACTACACGTACCAACAAAAATATGGGATCCGTGATTATCGTGGTGGTGGCCGATCTTCAGCACGTGAAACGGCGATGCGAGTTGCTGGTGGTGCTATCGCGAAGAAATACTTAAAACAAGCCTATGGCATTGAAATCCGAGCGTATCTTTCTCAGATAGGTGATGTCGCTATTAAAAAGGTCGATTATGATCTTATTGAAACGAATCCTTTCTTTTGTCCAGATATCGACAAACTTGACGATATGGAACAGTTAATTCGTGATCTTAAAAAACAAGGTGATTCAATTGGCGCCAAGGTAACCGTTGAAGCGATAAATGTGCCGGTTGGCTTAGGCGAGCCTATCTTTGACCGTTTAGATGCTGAAATTGCCCACTCTCTCATGAGTATTAATGCCGTAAAAGGTGTTGAAATTGGCGACGGTTTCGAAGTGGTCAATCAAAAGGGGAGTAAGCACCGCGATGCAATGACTAAAGAGGGATTCACCTCTAATCATGCGGGTGGTGTATTAGGGGGCATTTCGACTGGGCAGCCGATCGTCGCTCATATGGCACTAAAACCAACGTCAAGCATTACAACGCCTGGTCGCAGTGTTGACAAGACTGGAGCTGAAGTAGATTTAGTCACCAAAGGACGTCACGATCCGTGCGTTGGCCTGCGTGCTGTACCTATCGCTGAAGCAATGCTTGCCATTACTTTGATGGATCATCTGTTGCGCCATCGCGGCCAGAATTATGATGTTAATTTGTCGACGACCGCCTATCAGATGGCCGACAAATAATCGTGAGACACTAACGCGTGAACGAAGAGTTTGATTATAACGATTTAATACAGGTTTTTGATGACACGTTTAACACAAGTCATCAAACTCGGCTAATTAAAGGCGGTGATGAGCCTATTTATCTACCAAAAGATGCTGAGACAAGTTACCACCAGATTATTTTTGCAAGAGGGTACTTTGCCAGCGGACTGCATGAGATAGCTCATTGGCTAGTGGCAGGAGAAGCCCGTCGTTTACTAGAAGATTATGGATATTGGTATTGCCCTGATGGGCGTGACGAACAAACTCAAACCGATTTTGAGAAAGTTGAAGTTAAGCCCCAAGCCATCGAATGGGCACTTTCCTTAGCTTGTGGCCATTCTTTTCGTGTGAGTACCGATAATTTAAGTGGCTGGCAATCAGATCGACATGCCTTTCAAGACAATGTGCATAAGCGATTGTGCGATTTGATTACTAATGGATTTAATTGTCGGACTCAAAAGCTACTCAATGCCTTATGTATCTTTTACAAGCAACCTCCGTTAACCCTTGAGCGTATCGCTTATCAACGTGTTCATAATGAGAGTAATAACGACTATGAAGTTTAAAATTGGTTTGATCATCAATCCCGTTGCAGGTATGGGCGGCTCTGTTGCCCTTAAAGGCAGCGACGAAGTGATTGATAAAGCATTAGCGCTGGGCGCCACACCAAAATCAAATGACCGTGCTTATTTAGCGTTCTCACAAATTGAACAATATCGAGATAACATTGAGATTATTACCGCGCCATCGTTGATGGGACAGAGTTTATGTCAAGCGCTTGGCTTTAATCACTCTTGCATATCGTTTAACACTAATGCTGAATTAAACGGTGAGTTACAATCCTCAGACGCCAATCATACCTTAGAAGCGGCGTCGTTAATTAAAGCCGCAGGTGTTGATTGTTTAGTATTTGTCGGCGGCGACGGCACTGCTCGCAATATTTATAGCGCTGTAGGTGATGACTTCCCAGTATTAGGTATTCCAGCGGGCGTAAAAATTCATTCTGGCGTTTACGCGATTACCCCGACAGCTGCCGGTAAAGTGCTTGAACTGATGGTTACAAATCAGCTGGTTAGTGTGATGGAACGAGACGTCATGGATATTGATGAGTCGTTATTTCGTGATGGCGTTGTTAAAGCCAAGCGCTACGGTGAAATGTTAGTGCCTGCGGAACTTCGATATATGCAAGCGGTGAAAATGGGTGGTAAGGAGTCTGACGAGTTAGTGCTTGCAGATATTGCCGCCGATGTGATGCGTCAAGTCGATGATGAGCTCGTTATAATGGGCTCTGGTTCAACCACCGAGTTTATTATGGAAGAGATGGGATTAGACAATACACTACTCGGCGTTGATATCGTGCAAGATCAATCGTTAATAGCGAGCGATGTCAGTGCAAATCGTATACTTGAGATTATTGTTACTCAACCATCGGTAAAATTGGTGGTCACTTTGATTGGTGGACAAGGTCATGTCTTTGGGCGTGGAAATCAACAATTAAGCCCAGATGTGATAAGGGCCGTGGGAAGAGACAATATTATTATTGTCGCCACTAAAACTAAATTGCAGGCATTAGAGCAACGTCCATTACTGGTAGACACAGGGGACGCGCAATTAGATAAAGAATTAAGTGGCTTTGTCAAAGTGACGACGGGCTACAACGATTATGTCATGGTACAAATGAGTAACCCTGACTAATGCCATTGGGCATAACTAACAACGAGCATATTTGGAATTTATTATGTTACTTACACAAACAGAAAGCATCATCGAAGATTTTGTTGCTGATATTTTAGAAAACGGCAACGATGACGCTTTATTTGCCAGTGGTTATTTGCAAGGCCATCTTGATTTGATTCTCCAAGGGTGCATTGATATTGATGATACCTTTGAAAATTTCATGGCTAAAATACAGGCCAGTTTAGATGACGCATTTTTAAAAAATGAACTAAGTCCTACCGATAAAAAACTAGTTATCACTTGCTGGGAAAACCTCCAACACAAGATGTAGTGTTGTATCCGAATTAAACAATAAACTTGTTTTTGTATATAATATATCTTAATCTGGCTCTATTCCAATAATAAATAGAGCCACGTATGAGCCAACAATCCTCGAATTCAGCATCGACCCAACCACCATATTCTTCAACACATGCTATTAAGAAACTCGGTTTCTTTGCCTCTATTGCGTCCTTAAGTTACGTGTTTTGGATTGTCGGAGGGATGGAACTAATTGAACGCGTTGCGTTCTATGGCGTCAAAACAGTTGCAGGCCTCTATGCGACCGATCCAGTGTCGAAAGGTGGTCTAGGTGTCACTATGACAGATTTTGGCACCATACTAATGGCATGGGCGCTTGTGCAAGCTTTTGTCCCTGTCTTTATTGGCGGCCTTTCTGATCGGATTGGCTATAAGGAAACGATAGCATTATCCACCGTGACAAAAATTGCAGCTTATTTACTGATGGCATTCTTTCCAACCTATTGGGGATTTATGGTTGGCGCTATCGTATTGGCCCTTGGTACTGGAATATTTAAACCAGGCATTCAGGGGACTTTAGTCAAATCAACCACACCTCAAAATTCTACGATGGCGTGGGGAATGTTTTATCAAATGGTCAATATCGGTGGCTGGGTTGGCCCTTTGATTGCGGCACAATTGAGGATCCTTGATTGGCAGAATGTTTTCTACGCATGTGCGGCGATTATCAGTTTAAATTTCTTTATGTTGTTGCTGTATAAAGAGCCCGGTAAGGCACAACGCGTTAAAAACCTAGAAAAACTAGCACAAAGTGGCGCGCCAAAAAAATCGTTATGGAGAGAATCAATTCACGAGTTCAAGCAAGCGCACTTGATTTACTACACCATTATCTTTTCAGGGTTTTGGTTTATGTTTATGGCGCTGTTTGATGTTTTACCGGTACACATCAGAGATTGGATTGATACGACAACTATTGTCGCTTCATTGTTTGGTGAAAACGGAACTGACTCGGTGGCTTGGCGCTCGGCATTGGGAATGAATGCCGATGGAATGTCTATTTTGCCTGAAGGGATCATGAACCTAAATTTTGGCATGATCATGCTTACGTGTTTTCTCTTTGCTGCATTAGCGCAGCGTCTAGGTACAATGAATAGCTTAGTGATAGGTACATTCCTGTGCAGCGCCGCGTTGTTTATTATTGGTGGAGTCAATGCTGCTTGGTTTTTGGTGCTCGCGATATTTACCTTTAGCGTGGGTGAAATGCTCGCCAGTCCGACGTCTTACAAACTCATTGGTAATATCGCGCCAGACGACAAAAAAGCCATGTATCTTGGGTTCAAAGATCTACCACTTGGCATAGGGTGGGTTGCCGAAAGTTATATTGGCCCAATGTTATACGATAAATATGCCGCCAAAGAGACGCTCGCCAAAGCGATGTTGTCAGATACCTATCAACAAAGCACAGCGGCGTTAAGCGCGATTCCACAAGGTGAATACTTTACTCACTTGGTTTCAATCAGTGGTCAATCATCTCAAGAAATGACAGCTTTGCTTTATCAACAAAATAATATTGGCGTGGTGTGGTTTGTGATGGGAGCAATTGGTATTGCTTCAGCATTTGGCTTGGTGATTTATAGTCGTTGGATTATAAGTGCACGTAGTTCCTTATCAACCGAGAAAAAATCACTCGTCGACTAATCCATTAAATCATCACTCCTTGGCTCGTCATTGGTAAGGAACGAGCCCTATTTATGTTTTCGCGCTAGCGGGAAATCAAACTCTTTGATATTATCGCCTAGGTATAAGTTCATGAAAGAGCAAGGAGGTTGCATGAACGCGTGGAAAGAACTGCACTGGATTCAAAAATCCCTTATCGGTTGCCTAGTATTAATGATGGTCGCTTTAATGCCTGAATTAATACCACTATTAGATTTAGGGGGGATAGAGCTAATTTTTGGCTTTGTTGTATTAAACATAAAAACCGCGAAGTATTGGGTCTACACAAAATACCGTCAATTACGTAATTTAGCGGCATCAGTATTAGTAGCGTTTATAGGAAGTGCGTTAGCAAAGCCAAAGACATTTATGTTTCATGGCGGAGTTTGTTGTGGGGTGTTATTGTTCACTGGCTCAATTGTTCTTTCAAGCGGATTTCTATTGCCTGTCATGATAGCAAACAGTTATCTAATTTAGGTTAACGTTCCAAGTCGCATTACACGCTATTTTTTAAAAGCCAACGTCATATCGTCGTTGGCTTAATTCCCATCTCAGAACCAATCATCTTTAGTGGTAGTGGATATCTATCCATAATCAGTGAAAATGCAGATTATACTTTATTCATTGCGCTCAATTCATGCAGTTCTTAAGACTACGGTGGTAAAACCGCAATTTATACTTGCACCTCGATAAAATTCGTTGATAATCATCGAAAACTATTTTTGAGCAACGCTTGTGCATTTATTAAACCTAGAACTCTTTGGCAAAACATTAACATTAGATGCGTCTATGGCAGGCTGGCAGCAACTATTTTGGGATGGTAACTGTGTAAGTCAGATCACTGCATCAGACGCTGTCGATCAGGACATCGTCAACCATCAATTTGAATTAACTCAAGTCATGGTGGCGAAAGTAGGCGATGAACCGCAAGAGCAAAAGATCATTGTGTCACTAAGCAACAGCATTAACTGGCAACCGTTCTCATTAGATTATCAATTGAGTGTGGACGGCCAAGATGTGGCGAATGGGATGCTCAACGAAAAAGATATCGAAAGCCGTGAGATTGTTAATACTGGAAAAAGTAAGCCTAAAGTAAGTACTGTTGGTTTATTAGGATTAGGACTGAAATTATTTAAAAGTGCCAAAGTGATTAAAGTCGTCCTAGCGGCTGGATCACTCGCTGCCTATAGCTGGCTCTTCTCGTTTGAGTTTGCACTAGCGCTTATCGGCTGTTTGGTTTTTCATGAATATGGTCATGTGCGAGCGATGAAATATTTTGGTATGAAAACCAAGGGATTTTATTTGGTGCCTTTTTTGGGCGGTTTAGCAGTCAATGACGATAAGCTTAATACACGATGGCAAGACGTAGTGATTTCGATTATGGGTCCTTTCTTTGGATTGTTGTTGTCGCTTGGTCTTTTAGTCGCTTACTGGATAACTGGTATCGAAATCTTGGGGGGCATTGCCGCTTTTAACGCACTATTAAACCTCTTCCAATTATTACCAGTGTTACCGCTCGACGGCGGCCATGTGCTAAAAAGCATTGCTTATTCCGTTAACTCAAAGATGGGCTTGGTAGTTTGTGTGCTCGGTGCTGCTCTCGGGGTATATGTGAGTTACACCTTCGGATTCGCACTTTTAGGGTTTTTGTTAGCGATTGGCTCTATTGAAATTTTCTTTGAATATAAATATCGCCATCAAACGCGATTATTACCGCTAGACAGATATGGTCAGATTATCTCTGCAGCATGGTACTTAATGACAGTCATTGGCTTATCAGCGATTATCTGGGGATTAGGACAAGGCGCAAATGATGCATTGTCGTTACCGTTTAAGATTTTGGGGAGCTAATGCGCCTTGCAAAAATGATTGGCGCGGCGGGATATTGTTCGCGTCGTCAAGCATCTCGCCTAATTGATGCTGGTCGTGTCGAGGTTAATGACAATATTGCGCAGCATTTAACGTTTGTAGCTCCCAGCGATAAGATCAGGGTTGACGGCAAACAGATAGACGTATTTAGTGAGAAACACTATGTTGTCTATCATAAACCGGTTGGCATTGATTGTAATTTAAATGTCGAGGATCCAAGTAGTCTTTGCCATGTTATTCCTACATCGTTACCCCGTGTATTTCCTATCGGTCGATTAGATAAGGATTCAAGTGGTTTGCTTTTACTGACGAATGACGGTGAACTAACCAATAGACTGTTACACCCTGCGTTTAAGCAGGCAAAGTGTTATGAGGTTATCGTAAAACCGAACTTTCACAATTGCCGCACCAACAATCTAACGCTTAATACCGCATTTGTATCAAAAATGAATCAGCCCCTGATGATCAAGGGCAAACAAACAACCGCCTGTGAAATTAAACTCCTTGATGAATTAAGTTTCAACATTACCTTAACCCAAGGGCTAAATCGACAGATTCGCCGAATGTGCAGTAACTTGGGATTTTATGTTACCCATTTAAAGCGAATATCCTTGGCAAATATCACTTTGAGCGAGCTAGCGGTAGGGGATTTTCGCTCTCTGAATACTGATGAAATTGCGGGTCTCATCGCATTAACTAATCGCGCTTAACAAATTGTATTAGGCCCTACATTTGATTGGCTTTTCGGTAGTTTCCTTGGTAATCAAAGATCTTTTCTTGGATTTTCCAATAGTATTTCTGTTTCTTGGCGATAACGAAGTCCGGCGGTGTGATCCTTGTTGACAGGGCGATAGCCTCGCTGGTGGTTGTGAACGTAAATGATACTGTTCCCTGAGCTACTCGGCCACCGAATTGGCGATTGAATGCCAGTAACGCCTTGGGGTGTGAAAAGTTAAATGTCTCAGTCAGAGCATGGCCATCTTCATCGACGTAGGTGATCTTAAGTTTGTTGGGATCAGTACTAAGACTAGCCATCGTCATTGCTTGGCATCTGATGACCATCGCATCTTTTAGAGATAATGATTTTTTCAACAAATCATCAGGATCGCTGATGGCGTGATCACAATGCTGACATACACGCGCTGCAATGTCATTTTGTTGACCGCACTGACCACATTCTTTAAAACGGAATCTATAATCACACCGGACGCGTTCACCGTTGTTATCTTCAAATCCCATACAGCGGCGACCATAGTGTTCTATAAGGTCGCCATCTTGGTCTACTTTTCCCCAGAAAGTATTGCCAAATTGACATACAGGACAGGGGACTAATACCGCGACGCTATCACTGCTTGGTTTTTCGCTACCAACCTCGGGGCTAAAAATATCGAATCCGCTATTGGCGTAATCGATTATTAAACAATCTTTTTTATCATCACATAAACGTAAGCCGCGGCCTACTATTTGCTGAAATAGGCTGACCGACTGTGTCGGTCTGAGTAGGGCAATGAGGTCGACATGGGGTGCGTCAAATCCTGTAGTTAATACAGCAACGTTAACTAAAAATTTTATTTCCCGTTTTTTGAACCGAGCTATTATTTGGTCGCGTTCAGTATTGTCGGTATCGCAGATAATAAGAGCGCTTGTGTGTTGGTGGCCAAACTCTGCCAAATAATCCATGACTTCATTAGCATGCTTAAGCGTCGCAGCAAAAATCATTACGCCTTTTCGGTCTTCACTGAGCGTTACCACTTGCTCAGTGATGGATTTTGTAACCCGTTTATGTTTTATAAGCAGTGTATTGAGAGCTTTTTCACTCTGACTGCCAAAACGATTTTGACTGATACTTGAGAAGTCATAATGGGCTATAGCAGCGTCAATTAGCGTTGGCGTTGAAAGAAAACCTTGTTTAATCATTAACCCAAGGGGCATTTCATAGATACAATGTCTAAATACACTGTTGTCGTCGCCACGACTAAAACCATGGTAATGATCTTGATATATCCAACCAATTCCCATGCGGTATGGTGTGGCGGTTAACCCCAACAGTTTCAACGATGGATTTATTTTTTTAAGGTGTGCAATTATTTGTTGATATTGATTCTGAGAGTCGGTGCTATCGTCAACTTGACCAATACGATGGCACTCGTCAACAATGACTAACGAAAAATGCTCATTAAATTTGTTAAGATTTGGCGCGACAGATTGGACGCTTCCAAATGTAACTTGATGTTGTGATTCTTTGCGACCTAAACCGGCTGAAAATATATTAGCGCTTAGCCCATAGGATTCATACTTTTGGTGATTTTGCTCAACGAGTTCTTTCACGTGAGCAAGCACCAAGATCTTATGTTTAGCTAATCGCGCCAGTTCACTGATCACCAAACTCTTGCCGCTACCCGTTGGCAATACAATAATGGCGGACTCATCACTTTTCTTGAAGTGACGAACAGTGGCCTTGACTGCTTCTTGTTGATAGGGGCGCAGAGTATAACTGGTCATGAGCTAGTCTTTGTTTTTCGCTTCAATCCATTGGGACATATATTTTGTGCTTTTGTGGTGGTGGTGCTTCAACATACTGCCAGTGAAATTATTAAGTCGGTGACTTTGAAGGTTCGCAATGAGATCATTCACACGGTTAGTTAACGCACTTGATAAACTGTTTTTATCATAAAGCGTTCGAATAATGTCATCACCTTTGTTGACGTAGTCGAGCCAACGATCGTTGTCTTGATAGAGTGCAATGGCATGTTCTGCAAACTGTTCGGGGTCATCGCTAATCTCGCCACTCCACGGTAAATTCTCATGCATGGATTCACTACCAATCGACGTTGTGACGTTTGGTGTGCCGTTGATCATAGCGTCTGCCAATTTCCCTTTGATTCCAGCGCCAAATCGTAGTGGAGCCAACAGCACTCTGGCTTTTTTTATTTCAGCATGGGCGTCATCACACCAACCTTTTACCAGAAACCCTTGCTTTTCATTGTGAAGTTGCGTTGCTTTTGGTGGCGGGTACGCTCCGTATACATTTAATCGTGCTTTAGGTAACTTTTTGCGAATTAATGGCCATATCGATTCTTTGAGGTAGCGTACTGCATCCCAATTGGGCGCGTGTCTGAAATTACCTATGGATATAAAGTCAATCCGCGCAGAATATTCAGGACGAGGCTCATTTAGCTTATCTACGTCCAACATGAACGGAATGTGATGTAGAAGCTGTGGCGGCACCTGAAACTGAGTGGTCAGTAATTCGATTTCCGTTTTAGATATCATGAGGGTGAGGTCGCAACGATAAATTGCCGCTATTTCACGTTTTGCCATGTCACTATTGAGATCATGTTGATTGATTTCTCGATCGTTTTTATATGCATCATGACGCGCATATCTCAGTGTATGGAGATCTTCAGTGTCTAAGATGGTCAGCGCCGTTGGGCACTGTTGTTCGACACGCCAGCCAAATTGCTCCTCCATCATAAACCGATCGTATATCACGATCTCAGGGGCTAATTTTTTGACAAAAATATCAAATGAGCTGCAATTTAGGGCAATCTTAGTACAGTCGACATTATAGTCGTCAAGATCAGCCATATGCTCTGATAACTGCGCCGCACTGGCAAAGGTAATGTGATAGCCTTGGTCATTAAAAAGTGCAATTAATTCCATCATTCTGCTGCCAGCAGCGGAAGATTTAGGTTCTGGCCAAACATAGCCGATTATTAATAGATTTTTAGAAGACATGATTACTTAAGGGGTTTCTGTGACGATTGAGGTAGCGCATGAGCGGATTTTAGGGCACTAATCCCGCCGCCATTGTGTACGTTAGAATAACCAGCTTTCACTAACATCTTTATTGCTTTTCCTGCTCTGTTGCCGCTGCGGCAATACAAGACAATGGGAAATTCTTTGCTAATATTCTTAATTTTTAGCGTTTGGACAACCTTTTTGTAGGGTATATGTAATGCTTTGTCTAAGCGACTTTCCTTGAATTCTGCGGCGGTTCTCACGTCAATTAATAGTGCGCCATTATTAAGTTTTTGCCATGCGACCTGTTCGCGAGTGTAATGGGTGTGATCGTCGCCGCCGTGGGCGGAAACTGATGTATTAATGAATAAAGTGCCGATGAAAAATAACATCAAATAAAAGTAGGAAACTCGAATAAGCATAATTGTCTTTAATGAAGGAAACGTATTGGCGCATTGTACCTGATGTTTGTGAGATGAAACATCTAATTAGCGATAAATATAGCGAGGGTTTTAGGAGACTGATACACTGCGGCGAAGTATTTTATAGAGGAATAAGTTGTGGAATTTTTAGCTAATTATGGGTTGTTTTTGGCTCAAGCGGTCACCATTGTGGTTGCAATTATTGTGGTATTGGTGACTATCGTTGCTCTTGGTAGCAAGGGGAAGGGGGAAAAAGGGCAGTTAGAGCTAATAGACTTATCGGAAGCCTTAGAGGATACTGCGCAGTCTTTTAAAGAGACAATATTGCCTAAGGATGAGCTAAAAAAACGTGCAAAAGCGCAAAAGAAGGCAGCTAAAGAATCGAAAGATGAGGTTAAGCCTAATTTGTATGTAATTGATTTCAATGGTTCGATGGACGCTAGCCAAGTAGAAGGGTTACGACGTGAAATTACTGCAATTGTCCAATGTGCACAGAAAGATGATGAAGTGCTGGTGCGTCTTGAAAGTCCCGGCGGTGTCGTGCACGGTTATGGACTCGCAGCGAGTCAGTTACAACGGATCACTAAACGTGACATACCGTTAACTATCGCTGTTGATAAAGTTGCCGCAAGTGGTGGTTATATGATGGCTTGTATCGCAAACAAAATTGTCGCCGCTCCTTTTGCAATTATTGGATCCATTGGGGTTATTGCTCAGATCCCTAATTTTAGTAAAGTGCTTAAGAAAAATGATATCGATTTCGAGCAAGTGACGGCGGGTGAATATAAAAGAACACTCACTATGTTTGGCGAAAATACCGATCAAGATCGTGAAAAATTTCAAAGTGAAATTGATGACGTTCACGGTTTATTTAAGAACCATGTTGCCAAGCACCGTTCGCAATTGGATATAAACAAGGTGGCAACAGGTGAAACTTGGTATGGTGAACAAGCCCTTGAGATTGGTCTTGTTGACGAGTTAAGCACGAGCGATGACTGGTTACTTTCACAAGCGCAAAATAAGCAAGTCTACTTAGTGAAATATAATGTCCCTAAGACTTTGTCTCAAAAATTGGGTAAAGCTGCAAGTACATCGGTTGAGCAAGGACTTTATAATGTCGTCAATCGCCTTGGTCAATGGAAAGGATTTTAATTTTCGATTGATTCGAAGCAATAAAAAAGGGATGCATTGCATCCCTTTTTATTAGAACAAATAGAAACAACTATTCCGTTTTTCTGCCGACCCATGGATCGTTATAAATTTCAGTATCTAACTCTTTCTCAGTTTTAGCGACGATAACCGTCACCATACTATCGCCGGTAACGTTTACCGCGGTTCGAGTCATATCCAGTAGACGGTCAACACCAATAATAAGTGCAATGCCTTCTACTGGTAAGCCAACTTGTTGTAACACCATAGCAAGCATAATTAAACCAACGCCCGGCACGCCCGCTGTTCCGATTGATGCCAAAGTGGCAGTCAAAATTACCATTAGATAATCAGCTATCGACAAATCAACGCCATAGACTTGCGCGATGAAGACGGTTGCAACACCTTGCATGATTGCGGTGCCGTCCATGTTAATGGTTGCACCTAACGGTACGGTAAACGACGCGATAGAGTTATCAACACCCATCTTTTTGGTGGTTGTTTCTAACGTTACCGGAATTGTCGCGTTTGAACTTGCCGTACTAAATGCAAACAGGGCCGTGTCGCGCATTTTTCTAATGAAAATGACTGGATTAAGTCCTGTTAGGAATTTGAGAATGATTGGGTAAGTCACTAAGGCGTGAACACCTAATGCTAGGAGAACAACGAAAAAGTATTTAGCAACATTTAAGAAAGTACTTGGCGAAATCTCACTGGCTAATTTGGCCATTAAGAAGAACACACCGTATGGTGCAAGATTCATAATGATGTTAACAATCTTCATTACTACTTCATTCATGTCTTCAAATAAACTTGCAATACGTTTACCTGATTCACCAGCAAGTGAAACAGCTATGCCAAACAATAATGCGAATACAATGATTTGCAGCATGTTGCCTTCTGCCATCGCATTAATTGGATTACTTGGAATAATATTAATTAATACTTGAGTTAATGAAGGTGCTTCTTTGGCATTAAAAGTTGCTGCGCTGGTCATGGCTTGGTCAGTTACACCTGGTGCAATCACTAATGCCAAGGCAATTGCCAACGTAATAGCGATGGCTGTAGTAGTTAGATATAACGCAATGGACTTGCCACCTAGTCGGCCCAACTTACTTGGATCAGATAGTGAACACGTTCCACAAACTAGAGAAATGAACACTAACGGCACGACTAGCATTTTTAAGCTATTAACGAACATTTTTCCGCCAGCGTGGAACAAGCCGTTAACAATATTGTCTTGGACGAATTTAACATCACCCATCGCAAATTGGATGATGGCACCGATAATGATGCCTAGACCCATGCCGATGAGAATTTTCATCGTTAAGCCTAAAGGTTTTTTATTACTCATGGTAATCCTTAATTATTATTAGGTATCTGATTTTAGGTTGTTAATGAGAATCATCGATACACCCGCTGGAGTCTAGCAAATGTTTAATTATTGCAAAAGCAATAATCAAGCATAGACGTTATTAATAAAAAATCTTTTAGCAGTGAAAGATTAATGCATTGAATTTTATCTAAAATCCTTTTGCATCTTTGACATAAATTCTCTAACATCGACATAATTGCTTTAATTTTTGTTGTATTTTCGGCAGGGAGAATGCCCAATGCGTCAGACCTTTCATTATTTTTCAATCGTTTTCTTTGCGCTGTTTTTAATAGCATGTAGTGGTGGTAACGAGTTATCCAGTACTTCTAGTGGGGATGGAGGAGATGGCACTACGCCGACAACGCCTCAATCTACCGTGGTTTTAACCATGGTTGACACCGCCGGAAATACTGTGACTAACGTTGACGGCAGTCAGCCTCAATGGCTATCGGCATTATATACAGTTGACAATAAACCTGTAGCTAATAAAAAATTCACATTTAGTTTAGACGGTGATATAGGACAATTATTGGTAACTAGCGCGCTAACAGATGCACAAGGTATTGCAAAGGTAGAAATATATGCTGGAGATACAGTTGGTGCTGGTACAGCCACGGCAACAGTTGATGACCTAACAGATTCTCTTGATTTTTCTACGTCCAACCCTGTTGAAGAAATTCAGCCTGTTAATTTAGTCCTGAAAATGGTTGATTCAGACGGAAAAGAGATTCTTAATGTAAGTAGTTTGGAGCCGACAAGATTGCAAGCGACACTGACAAATAGTGGTGTTGCCGCGGTCGGGGTAAAAATTGATTTCTCACTAGTTGACGAAGTAGGTGAGTTAAAAACGAGTAGTGCATTGACAGATAGTAACGGTATCGCATCTGTATTGTTATATGCCGGAGCACAAGATGGCGCTGGAACTGTAAACGCAAGTGTAAACGGAGTAAACGCAAGTCTTGACTTTTCTGCGGCAGTTACCGTTGCAAATGTAGTAATGGGGGAGCTAAGACTTACACCCACAGTTATAGGACCTAATGGAACAGCTTCGTTGGAGGTCCCAATTAATGAGGTGGTTGGTGGAAACGCTAGTCCATTGAGTCAACCAGTTGGTGTGCAGTTTTCATCGGCATGTGTTCAAGCTGGGAAAGCAGAAATTGCGAGCGAAGTTCAAACGATTAACGGTGTGGCCACTGTCACTTACAAAGATAATGGCTGTGGCTCAGTGGACACTATCAATGTTACGTCAACAATTGGTCAAACGGTTTTAACCGAAAATATTAATCTAACTGTTGGGAAGGCCGAACTTCACAGCTTGCAGTTCACAAATATTACATCGTCCTTTTTGGCTCTAAAAGGGACTGGAGGGCTGAATCGTAGTGAGACTACCACAGTAACTTTTACAGTCTTTGATAGCTTGTCTAATCCAGTACCAAACGCCGTTGTTAATTTTAAATTAACGACTAAACTTGGCGGAATTACTATTCTACCCGAAGAGCAAGCTGAAACAGACGATAAAGGTGAAGTAAACGTGATTGTTGCAGCGGGTACTGTCCCGACGCCGGTTAGAGTCGTTGCAACTTTGGAAGACGATAAGGCAATTTCTACTGTTTCAGGTCAATTATCTATTTCTAGTGGGGTCGTTGATTATAATAGCTTTAGCTTATCTGCAACTGAATTAAATCCTGACACATTCAGAACAGATGGTGTTGAAGTTGGAATTACGGCTAGGCTCGCAGACCATTTTAATAACCCAGTTCCAGATGGAACGACAGTATCGTTTACAACTGAGTTTGGTTTTATTGAAGGCAATTGTAATACCGTAAATGGTGCGTGTTCTGTACAATGGCGTAGTCAAGGCTCTCGTCTTCCGTCCCCAGCATTTACAGATGACAACGCTAAGCTTAAAATGATAGGTGAGGCCCAATGTCTTAATTCTAATGGTGTTGTGACAGGTTTAAGCGCAGCAGGCCTACCTTGTTTTTACGACAATAATAGTGAAAATAACGATAATGGTGGCTTAGGCAATGTGTACGGGAACAGAGTGACTATTTTGGCTTATGCAATAGGAGAAGAATCTTTTAGTGATAGTGATGGGTCAGGATACTACACACAAAATGAAGCATTTACCGATTTGACAGAAGCGTTTAGGGACGAAAACGAGGACGGTGTATTTGGTGGTCGTTTTACTGTTGATGCGGTATCTCCGGGCGCAGCGGATGTGGGCGCAAAATGTTATAAGAAAAATATAAAAGATACATCAGAAAAAGTATGTTTTGAGCCAGGTGGGGACAATGAACAACCAATAGATTTCAATAGTAATGATACGTTTGATCAAGGTAATAAACTCTACAATGGTGTTTTGTGCCATGTTGATGACGAAGCTACTGGAATTTGTTCTCGAGAATTGGTGCATGTATATCAGAATGTGACAATACTACAGGCGTCGGGTGCTGCAGCAGATTTTCGATTTGGTTTTATCGAAGTTACAGCTACTCACGAAACGGACAAGTTTAATCCAGCAAATTATGACAAAACTGTAGATATTTCTGGCGGCGATAAAACAATAATTGTTTATGCTGCCGATCAGTTTAATGGTTTGTTGCCAAATGGGACAATAATCAACTTTGAAACTGGTAATGGATCTATAGTTGGGCCATCGGAATGTGAAGTAGGAAATAGCTCTGGCTTTGCGATTAATAGTTGTAGCGTTACCTTGAAGAAAGATGATGAATCCGATAGCAGTTCATTAACTGTAACAATCACAGCGCCAAATAGAACTGGTGTGTCACGTAGCATTCCAATCAGAGATTAGACCAACAACGGCGCATGATGCGCCGTTTTAATTTGTGTTATAAACGAGCGATCAGCTCGAATATGTGGCTAATTTGCAATTTTTATGGGGTTATTACAAATAACATCTTGAATTATTGCTTATTAGTCTCTATAAATTGAGCCAATACATATTCTCACTCCATCAATGGACATTTTTTTCTTATGGGAAGATCATTAGTAATAGTGGAATCGCCAGCCAAAGCGAAAACTATTAACAAATATTTAGGTAAAGACTTCATCGTTAAATCCTCAGTTGGTCATATTCGAGATTTACCAACATCCGGTGCAGTTAAAAAGAACAAATTTACCAAGACGCCAGCTGAAGTTCGTAAAATGGAGCCAGCGGCTAAAGAAAAGTATAAAACGGCGCGTGATAAACAGCAGTTGATCAACCGAATGGGCATAGATCCTGAAGGTGGTTGGGATGCGCATTACGAGATTCTACCTGGTAAAGAAAAAGTTGTTAGTGAATTACAGTCTCTGGCTGAAAAAGCTGATTATGTTTACCTAGCATCGGATTTGGATAGAGAAGGGGAGGCCATTGCTTGGCATCTTCGTGAAGTTATCGGTGGCGACGACAGTCGTTTTAAACGTGTTGTTTTTAATGAAATTACTAAAAATGCGATTAGTGAAGCCTTTGATACGCCAACTGAGTTAAATATTGATGGTGTTAACGCGCAACAAGCACGTCGCTTTTTAGACCGTGTTGTTGGCTACATGGTGTCGCCGCTTCTATGGAAAAAAGTCGCGCGTGGATTGTCGGCAGGCCGTGTCCAATCTGTTGCCGTGAAGTTGGTGGTTGAACGCGAACGTGAAATTAAAGCGTTTAACCCAGAAGAATTCTGGGATATGCATGCGCAGCTGATGACAGATGATACCCAAGCGTTAGCTATGAAAGTGACTAAGGTTGACGGTAAAGCATTTAAGCCTGTGAGTGAAATGGAATCAAATGTTGCTTTAAATGCGCTACAAAATGCAGCTTATACGGTTAGCTCGCGTGAAGACAAGCCAAGTCAGTCACGTCCTTCAGCGCCCTTTATTACATCAACGCTACAACAAGCAGCAAGTACCCGCTTAGGATTTGGCGTTAAGAAGACAATGATGTTAGCACAGCGTTTATATGAAGCTGGTTACATTACTTATATGCGTACAGATTCGACTAATTTAAGTAAAGATGCAATCGACGCTGCACGAGGCCATATTGAAAGTGAATACGGTAAATCATATTTACCAGAAACCCCTAATTTCTATGGTAGCAAAGAGGGTGCACAAGAAGCCCATGAAGCGATAAGACCAAGTGATGTTTCTCGTAGTGCGACTTCATTAAATAAAATGGAACGCGACGCAGAGCGTCTATATGAGCTAATTTGGCGTCAATATGTCGCCTGTCAAATGACTCCGGCTAAATATGACGTTACGACGTTAAAAGTGTCAGCTGATAAGTATCAACTGAAAGCGACCGGACGCATTATCAAATTCGATGGTTGGACTCGAGTTCAAACTGCCGTTAAGCGTAAAGCCGAAGAAGAAGTAAATTTACCAGCGATCAGTGTCGGTAATACGTTGAATTTAGAAAAGCTTGAGCCAAAGCAGCACTTTACTAAACCTACAGCACGTTTTAACGAAGCCAGTTTGGTTAAAGAACTTGAAAAACGTGGTATTGGTCGACCATCGACTTATGCATCGATTATTTCGACGATTCAAGATCGTGGTTATGCTAGAGTTGAAAACCGCCGTTTCTTTGCTGAGAAAATGGGTGAAATTATTACCGATCGTTTGAATGAGAATTTCACAGAATTACTTTCTTATGATTTTACTGCTCAAATGGAACAAGAGCTTGATTTGATCGCTAATGGTGAAATGGACTGGAAAGGTTCATTGAACAATTTCTATAAAGGGTTCACTAAGCAATTAGATCAGGCGAATCTAACACCAGAAGAGGGCGGCATGCGTCCTAACAATATGGTGTTGACGGATATTGATTGTCCAACGTGTGAGCGAAAGATGGGCATAAGAACAGGTACAACAGGGGTATTCCTTGGTTGTTCTGGTTATGATTTACCACCTAAAGAGCGCTGTAAGACCACCATCAATTTAACATCAGGTGATGACGTGGTTGCTGCTGATGATGATGCTGAAAATAAGGCATTGATGCAACGTCGTCGTTGTCACATCTGTGATACAACGATGGATTCGTACCTTGTTGATGAAGCTCGAAAATTACATGTTTGTGGTAACAATCCTGCGTGTGGTGGCAATGAAATTGAACAAGGTACCTTTAAGATTAAAGGGTATGATGGGCCAATTATCGAATGTGATCGTTGTGAACATGATATGGAGCTTAAAAATGGCCGCTTTGGTAAGTATTTCGCTTGTACTAATGTTGATGAATGTAAGAATACACGAAAACTTTTAAAAAGTGGTGAAGTAGCGCCGCCAAAAGAAGATCCTGTTCATTTGCCAGAATTACCCTGCGACAAGAACGATGCATACTTCGTATTGCGCGATGGGGCGTCAGGTATTTTCTTAGCTGCACATACCTTCCCTAAAGCACGTGAAACTAGAGCGCCACAAGTTGCTGAGCTTCATCGCTTTAGAGATCGGATTTCATCGAAGTTCTATTATCTCGCTGATGCTCCGCAAAAAGATGCTGATGGTAACATGGCCATCGTACGTTATAGCCGTAAAAATAAATCTCAGTATGTAATGACAGAAATTGAGAAGAAAGCTACCGGATGGACAGCGACTTATGAGGGTGGTAAGTGGATTGAACATCAGAAAGCAAAACGAGCTACTAAAAAGAAATAGATTGTAGATTGGATAATAAAAAACCGCTCATTAGAGCGGCTTTTTATGAGCAATATGTTGAAGAGTACAACTACCATTTCTTCTTTGGTTGGAAGAGGATATCGAGATCAGTGCTTGTCTTCTCGTCTTGTTCACGTTTAGCGCGTTCATCACGTTCAATTTTAACTTGGTCTAGCTTGGCTAACATTCCCTCTGCTTCTTCTAGTTTTGCATTAACGAATCCATCACCTTCTGAATTTATTGCACGAAGCGTTTTTATAGCCTTGTCCAAATAGGTGCGAGCGGAGCCAGATTGCTTCGCTTCAATTGCGCCACGAGCTCGACCGATAATTGAATTAATATTAATCCTTATCTGCATCAGATCCGCACGTTTAATCTCATTACCAAACACGTCAGGATTAATTCGGCCACGTTTGTGTTCGTTATTGATTAATCCTTTAAGTTTTTTGATAAGTTGTACCATTTGTAAAACTTCTCGATCATCATTTGGTAACCGAAATGTATCTAAACCTTGAGATCGAAAAGAATTAACAATCGATTCAATTAATTGTTGTCTGTCGTTCACTTGTGCAGCGATAGCTCGATCGCCATTAATTGCTAAGATAGATTTTTGAGTTTCCAAAATACGATTATGCATGATTATCATCAGTGCTTTGGTCACAGGGATATTAGTAATACGCGATAATAGATCTTCTGTCTCATCGATGGTTAAAGTGAGACGTGACACTTCAGTGCGTTTTTCAGATTCGATGCGCTTACTCTGCTGCTGCATTACAGTCATTACAATTACCATCAAGACTAGAAAGCCGACGCCTGCAATAATATATACTGTCATTTGCTGTCCCTTGTTTTACGGTAATACAATAGTAAAGGTGCTTCCGCCCAGCTTACCATCATTGTTTAATACGAGTTCACCACTTTTTCCGTAGTTGTCATGGGACAACACAATGAGCTTTGAAAATAACAATCCGATCCCCATTCGTCCAAAACTAGACGCAAGTTCATCAATTGGAGCGGCTGCTGCTTCAATCATTGCACTCGGATAACCATTTGAATCATCGGATATTGCAATTGAAAGTTGTCCATCATCGATAGAAACATCAATATCAATCCGTTTTTGAGAATAGCGAATAGCATTACTAAGTACGTCATCGATTAAATAAGCGATTAGGTCACGATCTAAACACCAATGTAGATCATCGTCGACATGAACCTGAATCTCTATTCCTTTACTTTGGGTGTAAAGATCATTTTGAAAGACAGCCGATTCGATGACATCACTCACTATTTCTTCCGTAGAAATAATCATTAGTCGATCTTCTTCTACATTATACAGCGCCATCAATTGTGTTAAGTTTCCGTTTAAACGTTGTACTTGATAATTGATATCTGACAATTCCTCAGTACTAAGTGTCTTTGTCGCTTGCGGCTGATTCGCAACGGTCTGTAAAGACTGAAACATCAACGTCAGTGAGTTTCGCATATCATAGCTGATTGCTGATAAGATTTTCTTGTAATCGATATTGTTATTATTTGATGTACTCATAAATATGTCTTATAAAAAAAGGCGTTAGACGCATGTACTTATTATCATACCGCTTGTTAACCTGAAAAATCTACCGTTAAAAGAAAGATGTACTAACTATTGTTGATAGGAATAGAAAATAACAAGTGAATCTTCTTGCTATATTCATTTTTTAATTTATATTTAGAGTTGTTATAACAAATAAGAATATAGTGAGTGCAACAGTTTAATGGCACATCTTGTCATTGACCATCAAATCAAGAGTTAATAAGTATGAAGTTACAACAGTTAAGATATATCGTCGAAGTCAGCAACAATAATTTAAACGTATCGGCTACTGCTGAGAGTTTGTTTACGTCACAACCGGGCATTAGTAAACAAGTGCGAATGTTGGAAGATGAACTTGGGATCCAAATTTTTGGTCGAAGTGGTAAACATTTAACGCATGTTACCAAAGCTGGTCAAGAAATTATCAATATTTCTAACGATATTTTATCGAAAGTCGAAAGTATCAAAGCTGTTGCTTATGAACATACAAAACCAGATCAAGGTGCGTTGAATATTGCTACAACTCATACGCAAGCCCGTTATGCGCTGCCAGAAGTTATCGGCAAGTTTATTAAGCATTATCCGAAAGTTTCCTTACATATGCATCAAGGAACGCCAGCACAGATCAGTGAAATGGCAATTAAGGGAGAAGCGGATTTCGCCATTGCTACTGAATCTATGCATTACTATGAAGATTTAGTTATGTTGCCTTGTTATCATTGGGGACGATCAGTTGTGGTAAACCCTGACCATCCGTTAGCTAAGCTGAGTCGTGTTCGAGAATTAGAAATTGAAGACATCGCCGCATTCCCATTAGTAACATATGTTTTTGGCTTCCAAAATAAATCAGATTTAGAAATTGCATTTAACGAAGCAGGGCAAGATCCAAATGTTGTATTCACTGCAACCAGTGCCGATGTATTAAAAACTTATGTGAGACTTGGTCTCGGAGTTGGTGTTCTCGCGTCGATGGCTATTGACAAAGAACTGGATAAAGACCTTGTTGCTATTGATGTTAATCATCTGTTTGGCCATGCAACAACGAAAATTGGGTTTAGACGTGGTACCTTTTTAAGAAGTTACATGTATGACTTTATTGAAGAATTTGCGCCTCACTTGACGAAAAACTTAGTATCACAAGCCGCCAGCTTACGTGATCATGATCAGGTTGAAGCGCTGTTTAAAGACATTAAACTGCCTTTGAGATAATTTATAAAAATGTACAAAAAAAGCGGCTTAAGCCGCTTTTTTAATTTAATACTAAATGTTTATTAACATTCAACGATATTGACCGCCAAACCGCCACGAGCTGTTTCTTTATATTTACTCTTCATATCATTTCCTGTATCCCACATGGTTTTAATTACCTTATCGAGGGATACTTTGTGCTGCCCATCGCCACGCATTGCGATGCGCGATGCGTTAATCGCTTTTACAGCACCCATTGCGTTACGTTCAATACATGGCACTTGTACTAGGCCACCTACAGGATCACAAGTCAAACCTAAGTTATGCTCCATACCAACTTCAGCAGCATTTTCAACATGATCGATGGTGCCGCCCATTATCTCCGTTAAACCAGCTGCGGCCATAGAACAAGCCACGCCAACTTCACCCTGACATCCTACTTCAGCACCAGAGATCAACGCATTCTTTTTATATAAGATGCCAATGGCTGCAGAAGTGAGTAGGTATCTAACCGCAACTTCGTCAGTAACAGGCTGAATAAATTTGTCGAAATAACACAGAACAGCAGGGATAATACCAGCAGCGCCATTTGTTGGCGCAGTCACTACTTGACCGCCTGCAGCATTTTCTTCATTCACTGCCATTGCAAAGAGATTCACCCAGTCGATTGCCGATAGAGGATCAACGTTACTACCTTCTTCAACATGTAGACGGCGATGTAATGATGCTGCACGGCGGCGAAGTTTTAGTCCGCCTGGCAGAATACCTTCACGGCGACAACCACGCTCTACCGACGCGCGCATTGTGTGCCATATGCTTGATAGGCGCTCAACGACTTCTGATTCGGGTGCTAGGGTCTTTTCATTCGCCATCATTAGCGCTGAAATACTCAGGCCATGTGTATTACATTGGTTGAGTAATTCTTCTGATGTGTTGAACGGGTACTTTGCTTGGTCAGCATCTGTTTTATCTTTGGTAAAGGTCTTGATTTCTTCTTCATCAACAATAAAACCGCCACCGATAGAGTAATACACTTTATTAAAGAGTAGCTCCTCGCCTTTGTAGGCGAATAATTCCATTGCATTAGCATGAACAGGCAGACTTTTACGGCGATGAAAAACAATTGCGTTTTTTCGAGGAAAGTCAGTTTGGTGACGACCGAGTAATTTAATTGTTTCTTCTTTATCAACTTGGTCTAGAAAAGGATCAATAATTTCAGGGTCTATTGTTTCAGGTTCATAGCCAGCAAGCCCTAGAATTACCGCTTTTCCAGTACCGTGTCCGATACCAGTTTGCCCCAATGAACCATAAAGTTCAGTTTTCACATGTGTGACACTGTTAAGATGATTGAGCTGCTCTAAATCTTGGGTAAACCTAAAGGCGGCACGCATTGGACCAACGGTATGTGAACTCGAAGGACCGATACCTATACTAAACATATCAAATACACTGATCATACATTTCTCTTTTGCTCGACTATTATTATCACGCCATCTTACACCAGCGCGTCTCTGTACCCAACAAAATAAGTGAATTAATTTCACATTTGAGGAAATGTTTACTAAAGGAAACAGGTGTTTAATGATATGAAAATGAGCATAAAACTAATGTAATCAATAGCCTTATGCTCATCTATAGGTTAAGAATTGATTTGAGTTACATCAACTTGCAATTTTAGGTGTTGGCCAGGTTGTAAATACTTTTTAACATTGAGTGAATTCCAACGGACAACATCTTTAATCTTTAGATTGAATTTTTGTGCAATGCGTGCAATAGAATCGCCATTTCTTACTCGGTAAGTTATTGTGCGTAACACTTTGTTGCCTGGTCCTGAGCTTGCTATTCCGGTGTTTTGCCATATTACCAGCTTTTTACCCAGACGGAGATTGTCGGTAGGTGCCATACCGTTCCATTTGGCAATACTGCGATGACTAACTTTAAATTTTCTAGCGATATCCCAAAGATTATCGCCAGATTGCACAATGTAGGTTGTTTTTAATTGGCCACGTTTCTTATTTTGCGTCGCTGCGAGCCTCGAATCTGCAGATAATTGATAGTCACTAAGGTTGTTTGATGCGATAGGAATCAATAAAAATTTTCCAGCCCTAATGTTATTACCCTTAAAGCCATTGATTTGACGGATTATGGACGATGTGGTCTGGTGGCGTTGTGCAATTTGGCCGATCGTATCTCCAGACTTAATTTGATATCGGGTCCAATGGAGTCGGTCTTTCTTTGGCGTTTTTTTCAATGCAACTTTAAATTCAGCGGCGCTCTCGACTGGCAGCAAAAGTTTGTAATCGCCATTAGGCGGAGTTGCCCAACGATTGAAACCCGGATTGAGTTGATAAAGATCTTTTAATTTCATTCCTGCAAGCTTTGCTGCTAGTGCAAGATCAATTTGTGAGCCGGTAGCAACTTGTTCAACCTGTAAAGTATTTTCTAATGTTGGCCAGGCGATGCCATATTCATCTGGTGCTTTTAGTAACTTCGCCAGCGCGAGCAGTTTGGGCACATAGTCACGAGTTTCGTTGGGTAACTTTAACGACCAAAAATCTGTTGCCTTACCTAATTTTCTATTTCGCTTGATTGCTCTACCAACTCGGCCTTCGCCTGAATTATAGGCCGCGAGTGCATGGAGCCAATCGCCCTTAAAGTGCTTATGTAGGAACTGTAAATAATCTAAGGCAGCGTGTGTTGACGCTACAACATCACGTCTTCCGTCATACCACCAGTTGTTTTTCAGACCAAAACGCTTTCCTGTGTCGCCAATGATTTGCCACATGCCAGATGCTGCGCCGTGGGAGTACGCAAACGGATCAAATGCGCTTTCTACAATCGGCAGTAATGCGATTTCAAGCGGCATGCCACGTTTTTCAATTTCTTGCACAATAAAAAATAGATAGGGCTCAGCACGATTGGACATTCGCTCTATGTATTTGGGGTGTTTTCGATACCAGTTAAGCTGGCTTGTTACTTGTTTATTATCTGTTTGAGGCAATGAAAACTGCATTTCGATGCGTTGCCATAAGTTAGCGACTTCCTGCGGTGTTGGCGGGAGTACTACGATCGGTTCAACTGGCTCGCTAATGACAGGCTCTGCATGTCTTGGCTCTTCGATTGGCGCTACCACTAATGTCGGTTGTTCTGGTTGTGAGGTCAATTCACAACCAGCTAACGAAGATACTAATAACGTCGGTAGGACGATTTTTCTAACGTTGCTCAAGTTAAAATTCCAATAAACAATAAAATCGCGATATTGTATCGCAATGAACAACTATTCAATAGCATAGATTGAATGAACTATGCATATGGCCGAAAACAGTCGAAGTTTAATGGCCTGAACATGATTATTGCTTAGTGCTTATTGCATTAGAAACTATCTTTCCACTGCCTTAACCATTTAAAGTTTTGATCTAAATTGCTTTGAGCATTGAGATGGATTGCGAATTTGTTATTAAGTGATTCAATAACCTCAGGTTTATTGACTCTAAGAAACGGATTGACGGACAACTCGATCCCAATTGAACTTGGAATTGTTGGCAAACCGCTAGACCGCTTTTCTTCACAGCTTGCGATATATTGTTTAAGTTCAATTGAATTTGGAGAAACAGCTTGGGCAAAATTGAGGTTGCTTAACGTATATTCATGAGCACAATACACGAATGTATCTATTGGCAGTGCAGCGAGCTTCGTAAGAGAATTACTAAACATTTTAGGGGTTCCTTCAAACATTCTTCCGCAGCCTGCAGAGAATAGTGTATCTCCACAAAATAATGAGCTTTCATCAAAGTATGCAATGTGCCCTAGTGTATGTCCGGGCACATCTAACACTTTTAACGTCATCTCAAATGCGGTTATATCGATAACTTCTCCCTCCGTTAATGGATGGGTTACCGTATCTCTTGCTTCTTTTGATGGCCCATAAACTGGCGTATTCGGGAAGTGGGCTTGGAGTGCGTTCACTCCACCCACATGATCATGATGGTGATGTGTGATTAAAATGGCATCGAGTGACAATTTATTATTGGTTAGAAATTCCAATACTTTATTTGCTGATCCGGGATCGACAATAACACATTTATCATTCTGGTCTTGATGGATAGCCCATATATAATTGTCGTTGAAAGCCTTTATTGCAGTGACCTGGTAAGGTGCTGTCATGATTAATCCAAGATTATCGTTTTGTTGTCATGCACTATAACACGTCCTTCCAGATGCATTCTTAGGCCATTTGCCAACACCCGTTTCTCGACATCTTTTCCTAATCGAACCATGTCTTGTGGTGTCATTCGGTGACTAACACGTGCAACGTCTTGTTCTATAATGGGTCCTTCATCAAGGTCTTGTGTAACGTAATGGCAGGTCGCACCAATCAATTTAACACCGCGGTTATAGGCTTGATGGTAGGGCTTTGCACCGACAAAAGATGGCAAAAAGCTATGGTGGATATTGATGATTTGGTGATGAAACTTGTCGCACATATCACTCGGTAGAATCTGCATATAACGCGCAAGTACGATCGTTTGCGCCTCATAATCGTTAATTAAATTACTCACTGATTTAAAGTGTATTTCTTTATCAGCGGTTACCGGTACATGATGAAATGGAATGCCGTACCATTTTACTAAATCTTGAAAATCAGCATGGTTTGAAATGACACAGGCAATGTCACAATCTAAATCGCCACTGTGCCATTGATTTAGAATGTCGACTAAACAGTGAGATTCTTTGCTACACATTAAGATTACACTGTTTTTGCTTTGACTGTCTGTAATCGACCATTCGAGGTTTAACTCTTTAGCAAGCGGTTGAAATTCTTTTTTGAACGCTTCAAGAGAAAGGGTAAAACTTTCACTGGCAACCTCATGGCGCATAAAAAACCAATTGTCTTGAATATCGGTGTGGTGATTAGCTTCGGTGATAGAGCCGTTGTGATTTGCAATAAAATGACTGATTTTAGAAACGATGCCCACTTGATCAGGACAAGAGATAACGAGGCGAAAATGTTTGTTCATGTTAGATAAAATTGAATGGAATGTGTAACGACATTAACACAGTTGATTTGGATTGCGTAAATGAAAAGGCATTTTGTCGACTAAAGCGTTACGTTATTTTGCTATAAGTTAGCTTGTAATGGGATAAAAGCTGGGTAATGATAGTTGAATGAAAAACGAACTGCGCGATCAACTCCAGCTTTTTACCATCGACAGTCCTTGCATTGGTATTTGTGAGGTTAATAACCGTGGGTATTGTAAAGGATGCTTTAGAAGCAGAGAAGAGAGGTTCTATTGGCATCACCTCAGTGATGCCGACAAATCGAAAGTGATTCGGTTATGTCAACGACGCAGCAAAAGAAAGCGAGCGGCCGGAAAAGGTGGCGATGATGATTCCTCACCAAATCTTTCGTTATTCTAATACTATTGGGCGTTTATAGACTGACCATTAATTTCAACACTGTCATCTACCATTAGATAAAGATATAACGGCATTAAATCAAGTGGTGTTTTTAGCGTCTTAGCATCCTCACCTGGGTAGGCTCGAGCACGCATTAGTGTTGCTGTGGCGCCTGGATTTATCGAATTAACTCGAACGTTTGTGCCGCCCATCTCATCCGCAAGCGTTTCCATCATGCCCTCAGTTGCAAATTTTGAGATAGCATAACCGCCCCAAAAAGCGCGACCTTTTCGCCCAACACCGCTCGATGTAAAGACAATAGAACTATTTTTAGTATTACGCATTAATGGTAGTAACGCTTGAGTCATAATAAACGGCGCTTTTACATTCACTTGCATAATATCATCAAAACTATCTTCTTCTACTTCATTAAAAGGGGACAACACAGTGAGAATAGATGCGTTATGTAATAGCCCATCTAAACGCCCGAACTGTTGTTTAATCGTATCGGCCATGTCTTGATAATGTTGGCTCGTGGCGCCCTTTAAATCTAGCGGGATAATTGCGGGCTGTGGATAGTTTGCATTAACGATTTCATCGTATACGGCTTCGAGTTTAGCAACTGTTTTACCGAGTAATATTACCGTAGCACCATGCTCAGCATAGGATAGAGCGGCTTGGCGACCAATACCATCGCCGGCGCCAGTAATTAATATAACACGTTCGTGTAATGCATTTTTATGACAAGTAAAATCAAACATTAAGAATTTCCTGATGATAGGTTTTAGAGCTTTTTACCTAAATGAATTTTGCTCTTTAAACGCTCGTTTTAAATATTCGGCTGAATTTACAGCAAAATTTACTTAAATTAGTGCTTTAAAGGTGTAGATTATTAGCTTTCTTTAGGTTAAGTTGAGCCTAATCTATAACAATTATCCAAAATTGCTCTCGAATTTTCGCGCTATTCTAGCAAGCTTATCGAGAGAATTAAAAATAATAACTAAAGGAAATGGAGAATTTTATGAAAAAGTTACTACTTAGTGTCGCAGTTGCGAGTGCACTAGGGCTAACAGGCTGTGGTGGGGGCGATACCGTTGCCGAAATCAAGCAAGAAGTTATTGATAGTGGTCAAGGTCAGTTACCCTTGTCTCGAATCAGTTTTGATCCAGCCAATGCAGTACTTCCTGTTCCAAATGATTTGCTATTTAGCGGTACAACCGATGGCACCTTAAATATGCCTGGGGAAACGGTTGCCGCAGGCACTCCGATTAACTATTTCGATCCTTCAACTTCGATAGGTGCATTAGACGGTTGGTCAACTGTGGCGCCAATGGCTATTACGGTTGATACAGCAGAGGGTGTAACTGTTGACCCTGTTAGCGTTGCTCAGCAAGGCGCTGTTCGGGTTTTCGAAGCCACATTAGGCGGACCATTATCACCTGACGCGGAATGTACAACAGCGCCGTCTGTAAGTGCTTGTAAAGTGGGTTCAGAATTAACATTTGGTGTTGATTTTGTGACAACTTTATCTGGTAACCAGATTGTAATGGTACCAATTAAGCCATTTAAAGCGAGCCAAGGTTACTTAGTTGCCGTCACCGATCTGGTGATGGACTCAAATGGCAATGCGGTTGCGCCTTCATCGTCGTACGAATCAGTAAGAATAGATGTAAACACTAAACCTTTACCATTACCTAGTCAGCTGAGCCTTCAAACCATTGTAAACTCTTACGAAAATGGATTAGACGGTGCTGGTGTTGATAAAGATAGCCTAATTTATACTGCTGGTTTTACTACTCAGTCAACGAGCGATGTGTTTGATATTGCAAAGTTGGGCATGTTAGCAAATGCTCCTGTAGTGACTCCGTTTACTTCGACGACCTTTAACGCTGGTCAAATTTTGGTTGGTGCAGGACAGATTAATCCAGCTACCGACGCTGGACTACAAGCTTTTCAAAGTGCAAGTCGCGCAGCAATTTATAATGCTACTCTACATGCCCCTCAATATTTGAAAAAACCGACAGCTGACGGGTGTGTGACTACTGCGGATGCACCATCACCAACACCTGTGAATTGCCCTGAATTATTCAGCCGTTTTGAAGCGATGGGTGATAGTCCAATTACAGTGTTAGGTGCATTGGCGTCAGGTGTATTGGCTGGCGAGTCATTTGCGGCCCAATACGCAGCGCAAGCACCAGCTTTTGGTCGTGGCGCCTTTGAAAATAATCCAGCGAATCTAGTCGGTATGACTTTCACAGTTGAAGTGAACGTAGGGGGTACGAAAGTTTCGGTTCCTTTAGACTCAGTCCGTCATCTGACAAAATTTAACCCACTACCTAAAGTTCAATCTATTGCGCAAATTCCTATGCTCATATCGGCACCTAATGTCGGTGTTATTAATGCGGGACGTGCAGCTCAAGGTAAAGACCCAATAGAGATGCCAGCGGCGGGTTGGCCAGTAATGATTTATCAACATGGTATCACAACGACAAAAGAAACATTATTAGCGTTTGCTGGTGCGATGGCAGAGGCCGGTGTGGTTGTTGTTGCTATTGACCACCCACTACATGGAGAGCGAGTTGGTAAAATGACGACGCCTTTGGGGGTATTACCAATTGGTGCATCGGATACCACGTTAAACCGTGGAACACCACAAGAAACAACTATTCCGGGAAATTCTACAACTTATTTAAACTTAGCTAGCCTTTTAACCGCTCGCGATAATTTACGTCAGTCTGAGATGGACCTACTTGCGCTACGTTTAGCATTGAATGCTAAATCAAACGATCCTTCATTGAAAATTGATCCAACTAATGTCAGCTTCTATGGTCATTCTTTAGGTGCGATTACTGGGGTAAGTTTCGTTGCTAATGCAAACAAACCAGTGTTAGATCCTGCATCGGGCGCAGAAATCCCTGGCAATCCTTATGGGATTAAAGCCGCGTCTTTCCTTGCGCCGGGTGGTGGTATTCCGGGCTTCTTACTTGAATCTGGTTCGTTTGGCGGTACGGTTAAAGATGGACTAACAGCATCGTCTACGTTCCAAGACTTGTTATCGGCGGCGGCTACAGCAAAAGGTATTTCAGCTGATCAACTCGCTGCACTTAAAGAAGCGAACGCTCCGGAATACACCGCGCTGGTTGACGGTGTTTATGGACCATTTTCGACTCAGTTTGCGTTCGCTGCACAAACCGCAGTTGACGCAAGTGATCCAATCAACTATGCAACAACAATTGCTGGTAATACGATGGCAATGCATGTAATGGAAGTTGTTGGAGATGGTGCATCTAACTTACCTGATCAAGTTGTGCCAAATCGCGCAGTAAATTCCCCGCTTTCAGGCACCGAACCGCTTGCTGCGCTAATGGCACTTAATGCGATTAGTGAAACAACGATGAATGCGGAAGGCGTTGCAGGTATCGTTCGTTTCACTGATGGTCATCATGGTTCAATTTTGACGAATAGCGTTGAATTGGGCGGTGGTAGTACGGTTGAAGGGAACACTAAGGTGTTGATAGAAATGCAAAGTCGAGCTGGCAACCTTTATCGGAAGTGGCGGTACCGTTGTACCAGTTGCTGATGCCACAGTCGTTAAACAATAAATTAACGGCCTTTTAGAGCAATAAAAATGCCGCAGCTTATTTAAGTTGCGGCATTTTTTTTAAGTAAACGATAATAGCGTCATATCGATGCTGAATACATCCAGTGTAGTATTTAATCTACGGCTTTCGGTTTACGCTTCATAGGAATGTGACCAACTTCAACACGTTCTACAAAAGACTTGTCTAGTTTCTTCGTTTTAGGTTTTGTATTGGCTTGTGACTTAAACTTTTTCTTAATGTCTTTTGGCTTGTTTGTCTTTGGTTTAACGTTTACTGGACGTTTTGGCTTGATGCCTTTGAATTTAGCTTTAAGTCCTTCTAAAGCGCCAAATTTAAACGTTGTTTTTAGTAACAATTGAATTCGCTCTAAACTTGCCCAATCTTTACTACTGACTAAACTCATGGCATTACCTTGGCTTCCTGCACGTCCGGTGCGCCCAATACGGTGAATATAATCCTCAGGATGTTTAGGAAGATCGAAGTTAATAACATGACTCACATGTTTTATATCTAAACCACGGGCAGCGATATCTGTTGCAACAAGCACTTTAGTCACTGTTCGTTTAAAATCGTCCATTGCGCTATTGCGTTGTGATTGAGGTAAGTCACCGTGTAAGGCGGCTGCATTTATCCCTGAGTCACTTAATAGGGTAGCTAAACGCTCTGTATCGGCTTTAGTTGCAGTGAAGATAAGCATTTGCTCAAAAGGTTGTTGGCACAGAGCTTTTAATTGATCTTGTTTATGATCGAGATGATCGCTCAAATACATCGTTTGAGTGATAGCTGAATGTTTATCGATACTACGTCCTACTTCGATACGCTTGGCATCTTGTAATACTTCTACGCTCAGGTTTTTAATCGCTTTGTCGTCGATAGTTGCTGAGAAGAGCATCGTTTGTCGTTTACGATGATCAGCAGCTTTGTTGATATGACGTAGTGCTGTAGCAAATCCCATATCAAGCATACGGTCGGCTTCATCAAGCACTAATACCTCAAGGCCATGTAAGGCAATATGACGATGTTCTAGATGGTCAGCCATACGACCTGGTGTACCGATAATAATATCCGGTTCCTTCTTTAAGACCTTTGCTTGGTCATTAAAACTTTCACCGCCAACGACTAAAAACGCTTTTAAATTAGTGCCGCCGGTTAGCTTTTTGAAGTCTTGATAGACCTGAAATGCGAGTTCGCGAGTAGGGGCTAAAATTAACGCTCTTGGGTCACGTTTTGAGAAGGCTTTTTGTCGTAATAACCGCTGCATAATTGGTAATAAAAATGCGAGTGTTTTCCCCGAACCAGTTTGGGAGGAAGCAAGAATATCTTTGCCCGTCATTGCAACCGGAATTGCTTGTGATTGGATCGGTGTTGGTTGCTCAAAACCAAGGTGTTCGATAGAAGAGGTAAGACGTTTATCTAACCCAAAATTTAAGAATGACAATGGCAATCCAGTGAATAAAAAATGAATGTCGCATTATAAATCTAGTCGCCTAGGAACACCATTTATATTCGACAATAATGCTAACTTCGTCGTTCATTTTCACCATTAAATGATGCCGAGCAGGCAAGAATATTCACCAAATATTAGTTTAGATTACTCAATAAATGGATTTTTATAATCCTATTTTATTTAGGAGGGGTGTTTTTGTCTGATTGCCCTATAAGGTGCAATTTCATTGCTTGCGTTGAATTTGTGACATGCTACACTTGTGATATGTTCAAGTGTTTTTGGTGAGACATGAATAAAAATGAAAGAATTACCGAACATGTTATTGCGATTTGCTCTCCTGAGGTTAAACGCATAAACGACAATGTACTTAAGGGCTTTCATGTACGCTTAGGCGTCGTTAAAAAAGATGGTTCTCGCCTAGCGAGTTACTATTTTTTTTATCGTGTTGGAGGTCGTAATGGACGCCAAGTAAATTATTTTATTGGCAATAGTGAGACAATGGATGCAGGTTTAGCAAGACGAATTGCGTTGCAAATTGAGCCTCATGTAAAAGCTGGAAACGATATTGAAGCAATGAAATTTGCGGCGGAAAAAGAGCAAGTAAAAGTGAAAGAATTTTGGCGCTTTTTAGGGGCTAAATTTATTACTGCAAAGTACAAAAATGGTCATGAAATTTGTCGGTTATTTGAACAGCATATTTTACCTCAAATTGGCAGCGTTCAATTGGCAAAAATCAATCAACGGATTGTTGAGTTGAGAGTTATCAATCCATTGTTAGATGCTAGTAAAATTAGTATGGCAACGTCAGTGATTGTTTATCTTAAACAACTTTTTAAATATGCGGTACAAATGGATTATTTAACGCGCCAGCCGATAGAGAACCTTAGAATAAATAAAGAAATCCAGTCAAATAATGATAGAACGGACAAACAAGAGTTTGCTTTGACGGGGGCTCAACTGAAAGGTATCTATTATCGCGCAAGTAAAATGCCAGCCTCAAATACATATCTATTTACACTGCGTCTTCAAATTTTGTCAGGACAATCGTTAGCGACGATTTGCCGAACGTTTAGGCAAGATATTAAAGGAAATAAATGGCTGTTGAGGGATAGAAATGGTAAATTAAATGGTAAGGTCATTCCTTGCGATGGGCCGTTGAAATCGTTGTTAAAGCAAGGTGTTAAGCAGTTTACGAATGCTCAGAGCTTGTATTTATTACCTGGTAAGGGGGCTCGAAAAAAAGATGATAAAGCAATGGACGCTAAAAGCTTAGCCAAATTGCAACAGCAATTTATTTTTGAGGTACATGGTCGTAAACGTTCGATGAGTAATATGCTCAGGGATATAGAAGCGGCAATGGTCGACATTGGCGTTTCCCCTTTAGTCGTTGCCTATTTGTTCCATCGCAAAGTTGATACCTATTTGGCATTAAACAATGATGATCCTTTGATAGCTGATGGTTTGAACCATTGGTATCGCGGATAGTACAAAGCATAAACAGTTTTATAGTTATATCTCTGTGAGACTGTATAGATGTAGTTAATAAGTAATCAATCGTATATAGAGTAATGAATCCAATGATCAAAGAAGCAATCATTTCACAGATGCAAGTTCAGCCCACCATAGACGTAGACGTTGAAATTGAACGCCGAATCACGTTTATTCAACAACGTTTGATCGAAAGTCATACCAATGCATTAGTATTGGGGATCAGTGGTGGTATTGATTCGACATTAACGGGGCGATTAGCTCAGTTAGCAATAGATGGGTTAAATGAACAGTCTGACAATAAGTATGCATTTTACGCGGTAAGATTACCTTATGGCGAGCAACGCGACGAAGACGAAGCACAATTAGCCATCGCTTTTATTCAACCGACTAAAGCAATTACCATTAACGTAAAAGATGCAGCAGACGCGATTGACCATCAAACATTGCTTAATGACCTAGTGTTAAATACGCAAACGAATCAAGATTTTGTTAAAGGAAATTTAAAGGCCCGTATGCGGATGTCAGCTCAGTATCACGTTGCTGGTTTAGTGGGTGGCCTAGTGATTGGTACTGACCATTCAGCTGAGAACATTACAGGCTTCTATACAAAGTTTGGTGACGGTGCATGTGATTTAGCGCCTTTATTTGGTCTAAACAAACGTCAGGTTAGGGCGCTTGCGTTGAAACTTGGCGCACCAGCGCAATTGGTGAATAAAGCACCTACCGCAGATTTGGAATGTGATAAACCCCAGTTAAAGGATGAAGATGCGTTAGGTATGACCTATGATCAAATTGACGACTTCTTAGAGGGAAGAGTCGTTGATAAATGCATTGAAGATAAATTGATTGGAATTTATCAACGAACTGAGCACAAACGACAACCTATCCCAACGATTTATGATTGATAACAAAAAAACGGCGCTTCATGAAGCGCCGTTTTTGATTGCTAGTCAGTTAAATTTGTTATTTAACGGTTAGCACCTTACAGGTATTAGTACCACCAACAGTTTCCATTGAATCACCACAGGTAAACATAACCACATCACCTTCTTCAACGTGTCCATCGAGTTTTAACTGGGCCATTGCCGCCATTGTTAGTTTGTCATCTTCAATCGTTGTAGAATCAAAGAATACCGAATAGACACCGCGATAGAGCGCTGCAGCGGCTAACGTTGCATGATGACGTGATAAACAGTAGATTGGCATGTGCGAGCTAATGCGCGACATCAATTTTGGCGTTCGGCCTGATTCACTCAATGCAACAATGGCTTTTACACCCTTAAGGTGGTTTGCAGCATACATCGTTGATAGTGCGATGGTTTCTTCAACAGTTACAAATTCCTCTGAAACACGGTGACGAGATTTTGCTATTGAAGGGTGGCTTTCTGCGCCTAAACAAACATTTGCCATCGCTTGTACTGTTTCAATAGGGTAGTCACCGGCGGCTGTTTCGGCTGATAACATCACAGCATCTGTTCCATCAAGTACCGCATTGGCAACATCCATCACTTCAGCACGTGTTGGCATAGGGCTGTTGATCATTGATTCCATCATCTGCGTTGCAGTGATAACGATACGGTTGAGCGTACGAGTACGAACAATAATGTTCTTTTGCACGGCAACAAGTTCTGCATCGCCAATTTCAACACCTAAATCACCACGCGCAACCATCACGGCATCTGAAGCAAGAATAACATCATCAAGTGCTTCGTCAGTCGCCACGACCTCTGCGCGTTCTACTTTTGCGACGAGCTTAGTATTCAACCCAGCTTTTTCAGCAAGATTACGTGCATAACGCATTTCATCGCCATTGCGCGGGAATGAGACAGCAAGATACTCAACGCCAATTTCAGCGGCGGTTAAAATATCTTCCTTATCTTTATCAGTTAGCGCGTCAGCGGTTAACCCACCACCTTGCTTATTGATACCTTTGTTATTTGATAATGGGCCACCGATGACAACCTCAGTAATAACACGGCTTCCTTCAATTGCTGTTACGCGTAATTGAACGCGGCCGTCGTCTAGTAATAATAGATCACCAGGGTCGACATCATTAGGTAGTTCGCTATAATCTAATCCTACTTGATGTTTGTCACCGACGTTTTTATCAAGCTCGGCGTCTAGTGTAAATGTCTCACCAACCGTTAATTCTATTTTTGTTTCTTTAAAGCGTGCAACACGAATTTTAGGACCTTGCAGATCACCTAAAATACCAACATAAGTGTTTAATTTCTTTGCTGCTGCACGAACCATGTTCGCGCGATCAATATGATCCTGAGCGCTACCATGTGAAAAGTTCAAACGGACAACGTTAGCGCCAGCCTTAATCAGTTTTTCTAAAATTTCTGGTGTATCAGTTGATGGCCCTAAGGTGGTTAAGATTTTAGTACGTCTATACATAATTTTCCCAGTATTGTGATTGCCACGTTTATTTGTCGAGTAGTTTATTAAAGCGAGATTCTTTGATCCCTTGCTTAACTTTTTGTAAATTATCGCGGAATTTACTTCCACGACGTAATGTGAATCCGGTTGCCAATACATCAATGATTACTAACTGACCGATACGAGATGCCATCGGCATATATAAATCCGTGTCTTCTGGAATTTCAGTTGAAATCACTAAATTACACTCATTGGCTAACGGCGAGTCTGTCGCCGTGATCCCGATAACCGTTGCATCGTTTTCCTTAGCTATCATCGCAAGTTCAACTAGAGACTTTGTACGCCCTGTATGTGAAATTAAAATGACAACGTCGCCGTCAGATGAATTAATACAGCTCATACGTTGCATTAAGTCATCTTGGAAGCTTTGAACCGGAACGTTGAAACGAAAGAATTTATTAAGCGCGTCTTGCGCAACCACAGCAGAAGCACCATGGCCGAAAAATGAAATCTGTTTAGATTGGGTAAGAATGTCAACTGCACGATTAATCGTTGCTGTGTCAACCATTTGGCGACTGCGGTCAAGACTGGCTAGGGTCGCTTCGTAAATCTTGTTGGTATAATCTTCGACGCTGTCACTCTCTTCGACATGGCGATTGACATACGGTGTACCATTGGCAAGGCTTTGTGCTAAATGAAGTTTAAAATCGGGGAATCCTTTCGTGTCCATGCGGCGACAAAAGCGATTGACAGTTGGTTCACTGACATCTGCAAGTTTGGCTAGTGTAGCAATACTGGAGTGGATAGCTGATTTGGGCGAGGCGAGAATAGCGTCTGCTACTTTGCGCTCTGAGCGACTTAATTTATTTAAATTAAGCTGAATTTGCTCTAAAACATTCATAAAGATTAATGCCTGTAATTTATTTACAGGCAATATGACATAACTACCCCCAGTTTTGCAACGGGGTTCGCACTATTTGTGTAATTAAATTACACAAATAGTGCTCTACGTTCTATTTTGGTGGTTGAAAATTAAGTTTTTGAATTGAATCAAAGAGCTGATCAGCTTTTTTATCCAGTTCATCAAGTGAAACCCCTTTACGTTGAAGCTCCCCTGTTAGCGATGAATAGAGATTCGCCTTTAAGCCATATTTTACCGCAACTTGCGCCCAAATATATGATAATTTAAATTTTTTAGCTTGGTAGTAATACGTTGATAAGGACGCAAATACGCTATGGTCGAGTGTATCTAGATCGTCCTTAGTCAAATATGCTAATGCTTTATAATGAGCGGTCGCTGCTTTTTTACGGTCAATTTTCCGATAATAAGACGCGATCATCATTTGCAGTTCAGTGGTTTGAAGCTTGTCTTGTTTATCTAGCGTTAACAAGCGATCAATCTTAACTTCATCACCGCTTTGCGCCCAGTGATAATACAATAATTGGGGCAGGGTACTGGCTTGCGTTAATTGTTCTAATTTTTCAATTTCTTTTACAGAGTTAACAAAGCTCGCCGCTTTGGTGGGATCACGATCTTTAAGCTTTCTTCGTTTGATGTTTGAAGCGGTTTCAATACATTTACTAAATTTTCGCCAATTGACGAGACTATGATAAAGATTTAGTTCATCTTCTGGTTTAGTAAGCTGTAGGTATCTATTACGTATTAAGGATGAACGCTCTTCTTTGCACCATCCTTTAGTCTCAATATCGCTACAGATAGCTGAGTGATCTTCGCAAATGCCATAGATACTCTTTTCGTCACTGAAGCATCCTGTAAGTGATAACGAAATAATGCTGGTTATCAATGTCGTTTTTTTTGTATTCAACTTTCAGTCCTGATTAAAATATTACATTTTAATAAACCCGCCTAAACGCTAGTAATATCGGGCTTTGTGCTATAGAATAGCCGCCAAAATTAATCGCGTTATTTCATTGAATTTCAGTGAATATTTGACTGATAAATAAAATGATGTAAGCAGGATGTAATTATCCAAAATTAATTACTTTGTATGGTGTAACGTCGATGTGACTTATCGCCAATACGTTGTTAATACCACTTTACGTATTATTTATTTGCATTACAAATTTAGACCACTTATTTAGACCACTTAAGGAAGCTTTAATGACTCAAGATAAATATTTGAACAGCTGGCAAGAGCGTCAGGAACTAGCCGAAGCGATGCAACCATTGTTAGGTAAATTGTTCCGCCGTCAAGGTGTTGAAATCACTGTTTACGGTCGTCCATTATTAACTGCCTCTACGATTGATATTATCAAAGCGCACAGAAACGTTCGTCAGCACACTGGCGAGAAATTACGTTTACGTGAGTCTTTTCCACTACTCGAAGCAATTAATGAATTAAACATTGCCCAAGCGCGCATTGACTTAGGTAAACTCGCGATTAAATTTGCCCAGCAACACGGCACTGACTACGATAAGGCTGTAGAGTTCTTATCTACAGAGCTTAAAGAACTTATCGGTAAAGACGAATCTACCGAGCCGCGTGATGTTGTTTTATACGGCTTTGGCCGAATTGGACGCTTACTTGCGCGTTTGATGATTGAACGTAGCGGACAAGCAAACTTCTTGCGTCTTCGTGCTATTGTTGTTCGTGGTAAAGGTGGTGATCTAGAAAAGCGTGCTAGCTTATTGCGTCGTGATTCAGTCCATGGTCCTTTTAACGGTTCGATTGAAGTTGATGAATCAAACAATGCACTAATTGCAAACGGTAACTATATTCAAGTTATCTATGCAAATTCTCCTGATTCAATTGACTACACTAAATATGGCATTAATAACGCATTAGTTGTTGATAATACGGGTATCTGGACTGATGAAGCTGGTCTTTCTGAGCATCTTAAATCAACAGGAACGTCAAAAGTATTGTTAACCGCACCAGCAAAAGGTGATATCGACAATATCGTTTACGGCGTAAACGATGACATGATTGGTGATGCACGTATCGTTAGTGCGGCAAGTTGTACTACAAATGCTATCACGCCAGTTCTTAAAGCAATGGATGACAAATTTGGCATCATTAATGGTCATATTGAAACGGTTCACTCATACACCAATGATCAGAACCTTATCGATAACTACCATAAATCACCGCGTCGTGGTCGTAGTGCGCCATTAAATATGGTTATTACGTCAACAGGTGCAGCAAAAGCCGTTGCTAAAGCATTGCCAGTATTAGCGGGTAAATTAACGGGTAACGCTATTCGTGTTCCAACACCAAATGTTTCAATGGCTATCATGAACTTGAACTTGAAAGAGGGTACTAACGTTGACGAGTTAAATACTTATCTTCGTGATATGGCACTTCATTCAGAATTACAAGATCAAATTGATTTCACGACATCGAGCGAAATTGTATCGACTGATTTAGTTGGTTCACGTTACGCAGGTGTGGTTGACTCTAAAGCAACAATCACTAGCGATAATAGCTGTGTTTTATATGTTTGGTACGACAACGAGTTTGGTTATAGCTGTCAGGTCGTTCGTGTAATGCGTAACATGCTGGGACTAGATTACCCAACATTACCTCGTTCGTAATCAGCGGTTTAAATTGTGTTAAATTATCAAGCCAATGAAGCAATTCATTGGCTTTTTTTATAGAAAAAATAGTTTAAGACAATTTATTCGCTTATCTGGCTAAAGTCTAACCATGATTGGCTGTACTTCTTTGATTTGTACTGTATTATCCAGTGATTAATTAAAAATTCTGCAATCCGATAGGGGATCTACATGCGTATTATCTTATTAGGCGCACCGGGCGCTGGTAAAGGCACTCAAGCTCAATTTCTAATGGATACTTTTGGTATTCCACAAATCTCAACCGGTGATATGTTACGTGCGGCAGTAAAAGCTGGTACACCGTTAGGTCTTGAGGCAAAAAAGGTAATGGATGCAGGTCAATTAGTGTCAGACGAATTGATTATCGGTTTGGTAAAAGAGCGTGTAGCACAAGAAGATTGTGTGAAAGGTTTCTTACTTGACGGTTTCCCGCGTACGATTCCACAAGCTGATGCAATGAAGGAAAATGGTATTGATGTTGACCACGTTGTCGAAATTGATGTGCCTGATGAAGAAATCGTAAAACGTATGAGTGGTCGTCGTGTACACTCTGGTTCTGGTCGTGTTTATCATGTTGTTTATAATCCGCCAAAAGTTGCTGATGTTGATGATGTAACAGGTGATGCGTTATCAATTCGTCCAGATGATGAAGAGTCAACAGTGCGCAAGCGCTTAGGTATTTATCATGACCAAACTAAGCCGTTAGTTGAGTACTACACCAAAGCCGCTGATGCTGGTTTGAATAAGTACCATAGTTTGGATGGTACACAAGCAGTGAGTGCTGTAAGTGAACAGATTAAAGCACTACTAGCGTAAACGCTTATAGCGTACTTTATAAAAACCAGTCTTAGGGCTGGTTTTTTTATGGCATTATTTTAATGTGCCAATAATGCAAAGAAACAACCTACTTGAGTCACAGTTTTACTCATCAATTCATAATATTAATCTTTTTATTACAGTAAGAATTGAGATTGCGCTAAAATGCGCGCGTTTGCTCAAATGATTCACCATTTGAGCCTTTTAAATTTTATTAGGCAGCTGCATGAAATTTCCCGGTCAACGAAAAATTAAGCATTATTTTCCTGTAACAACTCCAAAAGCGGTTCTGGAAAGTGGTAAAAAGCCAAAAATAGAAAGCCACATTTGTGGAATCGATCAAACGTTGGTGGATATTGAAGCACCCGTTGATCAAAGCTTTTTAGATAAGTTTGATCTTATTAAAGGGACATCTTGCTTAGTTGACGATAAACAAGCTGAAGCTGTATATAACGCGTTATTGGCAGAAAATAGTATTAGCCACGAGTTTGCTGGTGGAACCATCGGAAATACGCTTCACAACTTCTCAGTGTTATCTGATAACCGCAGTGTTCTATTTGGTGTCATTAGTGATCCTATCCGCGCGAAGGGCTATGCCTACAAGTATCTATGCAATACTTCCTCAAAAGTTGACCTTGATTTATTACAGCCAGTGTCAGGTCCAATTGGTCGTTGTTTTACCTTGATTAGCGAAGATGGCGAGCGTACATTTGCCTTCAACCAAGGTATGGCAAATGCCTTAACGTCGGACAATATTGATGAAAATGTTATTGCAAGCTCTTCTGCATTGGTGATTAGTTCGTATTTAATGCGAGTCGGCCAGGGCGATACAATCGATAGTGCAACGTTAAAAGCCGTAGAGTTAGCGAATGCGCATGGTGTACCCGTTGTTTTATCATTGGGTACAAAACAACTTATTGCTCAAAACCCATCATGGTGGTTAGAGTTTATCGAAAAGCACGTATCAGTGTTAGCGATGAACGAAGAAGAAGCAGAAACGTTAACAGGGTTGTCAGATCCGTTATTAGCTAGTGAAGCGGCTCTTAAAGTTGCCGATTTGGTGTTACTAACAGCAGGCCCTGAAGGACTTTATTTAAGTGGTTATACGGATTATGAACTGAAGCGCGAAACGTCGAACCCATTAAAGACGGGTGCGATTAGTGATTTTAATCAGTTTGAATTTAGCCGTGCAATGGCTAAAACTGAGTGTAGCGAGCCAATGATGGTATTTTCTCATATTGAGCCTTACATGGGTGGACCAGATAAAATTAAGAATACCAATGGCGCTGGCGATGGTGCGTTATCGGCTTTATTACATGACATGGCTGCTAACCATTACCATAAACAGCACTTTCCTAATTCGAGTAAGCATCTAAAGAATTCATTAACTTATTCGTCGTTTGCACAAGTGTGTAAATATTCTAATCGAGTGAGTTTTGAAATGCTTAACCAACATTCGCCGCGGCTTTCTAAGGGATTGCCTGAGCGAGAAGATAGTTTAGAAGAAGCATATTGGGAAATGTAGTGAAAAAGAAGCCTGATTTACAATCAGGCTTTTTTGTGAGGTCAAGGTTGCTTTATACCTTAAATTGCCCAATTGCTTGTTCAATATCACCTGTCAGTTTTGTCATGTATTCACTCTTCATTGAGGTATCTTTTGCGCCTAATGCTGTCTCTTCTACGTGACTATTAATATCGTTAATATTACGTCGCATTTCTGATATTGCCGCATTTTGCTCTTCTGTTGCCGTTGCTATTTGGGAATTTACTTGGTTGATGGCATCCACATCACTACTTATTTGATCAAGTGAAACACGAGCGTCATTGGTGTTTTCAACACAGTGTTGCGTTTTACGTCGGCTCTGCTCCATTGCTGATACGGCTTTATCAGAACAGATCTGAAGGCGTTCTATCATCTCTTGTATTTCTGAGGTCGAATCCTGTGTTCTTTTCGCAAGAGTACGGACTTCATCGGCAACTACGGCGAACCCGCGACCTTGTTCACCAGCTCTGGCTGCTTCAATCGCTGCATTAAGCGCAAGTAGATTGGTTTGATCAGCAATGCCTTTGATCACATCCAAAACTGAACCAATGTTATTGGTATCTTCAGCTAGTTCATTAATAACACTTGTTGCATTAGTGATTTCGTTTTCTAGTTCTTTGATGTTTTTGTCGGCTTGTGAGACAACGGACAGGCCACTATTTGCCGTCGTTGTTGAGCCATTTGCTAAATCTACTGCACTCGTCGCTAACGTTGCTACTTCCCTAATAGCAGGGACAATTTGTTCAATAGAGACGAGCAATTGTTGAATGCTGTTGCGTTGTTCTCCAATAGCGCTATTTGTTTCACTTGCGGTAGAGGATACTTGATGAGAGGAGTGAGTAATATCATTAATTGAAACGTGTAATTGGCTGATTATTGCTTGTATATTTGCGGCAAATAGGTTGAATCCGTTACCTAATGAAGAGATTTCGTCATTGCCTCTTGTTTCCAGTCGTCTTGTTAAGTCGCCTTCGCCTTCAGCGATGTCGATCATTGCGCTAATGGCAGTCTTAAGTGGCGCAAACAATATTTTGAATAGAAACGCAGAGATCGCCGCTACTATTAGCAAGATTAATACTTGGCTAATAGTGTTGACGCTAAGCCAATTAAGCGCCTCATTTTGAGATTGTTTTAGTTCAGCTGCGGTTCGTTGATCAAGCTCAGCAAAGAATTGATTAACGGGCGTCATAATATTTGAGACTTCTTGATGATAATGGTTATCAAATACGATTCTTAAGGCAAATTCTCGTACAGTCTCATCATCGCGAGGGCTATGAGGACCGGAAGCAAAACTATTGCTTTGAATTGCTCGCATTGCCTGATCTTCGGTCGCAATCAACGCATTTGAGTTATTAGATGCCTCATCAAGTAAACTAAATTCCTTGGCTGAGAAATTTAATTCTTTCATGATATCGCTTTGCTTACGAATGACGTTGGGGTAGAGGTGGTGATCTACGCTACTGGGTCTAGCAATTTCACCAGAGCGCCATTTTACGATGCTCCAATATTGGTCAAAATATTGTTGGTCACCAGTAGCAATATAGCTACGACATAGGCGTGTTAAATCTTGTGAAGTTTGCCTAAATTCATCAGCAAGAATATAAGACAAATAACGTGCGGTACTTTTAGATGTCTGCTCGACATTTTTATTGCTGGTGATAAATTGCGACACGAGTCCACCAACGATTAATAAAGTAACAAGTGCGAATGCACCAACTAAACGAGTTTTGATATTCATAATCGATCCTTGAATGATTACTTAATGCGACTTTAGTCCTAGAGACTAATAGTACGGCACTAAAAAATTACGATCAATAGTACTTTAGTGTTGCTATTGGGTGGTTGGTGCAGTGTATTGGATTTGAGTCATTAAAAAAGCACGCTACAGCAAAACTGTAACGTGCTTATCAAATTATAAAAATTTTAATAGCTATCGTTATGGACAGCAGCGATTGCTCTGCCTGATGGTTCGTTCATATTCTGAAAACTTTCGTCCCACGCTAATGCTTCTGGCGTAGAACATGCCACCGATTTGCCGCCTGGGACACATTTAGCTGCGGTGTCATTCGGAAAATGGCCTTCAAAGATAGTTCTAAACAAGTAACCTTCTTTGCTGTCTGGCGTATTATAAGGGAATTTAAACGCTGCATTTTCTAATTGTGCATCTGTTACGACGTGATCGGCATGGGCTTTTAATTCGTCAATCCAAGAATAGCCAACACCGTCAGAAAATTGCTCT
The DNA here is from genome assembly GCF_051201665.1 of Psychrobium sp. nBUS_13. Taxonomy (GTDB): domain Bacteria; phylum Pseudomonadota; class Gammaproteobacteria; order Enterobacterales; family Psychrobiaceae; genus Psychrobium. Next base: position 2,056,247 of record NZ_CP179210.1, read on the forward strand.
TTTTGACGCCAAGCAACAGATTCAGGCAACATGTCCGAAAATGCTTCTCGCAATATATGCTTTTCCATACGCTCTTTCGTAATCATTTTACTATCAGGGTTTTGGGTCATCGCAACATCAATAAACTCTTTGTCTAAGAAGGGGACGCGCGCTTCAACGCCCCAAGCTGACATTGCTTTATTGGCTCGTGCGCAGTCAAACATATGCAGTTTATTGAGTTTTCGGACAGTTTCCTCATGAAACTCCTTAGCATTAGGCGCTTTGTGGAAATAGAGATAGCCGCCGAGTAGTTCATCAGAACCTTCACCTGATAGCACCATCTTAATTCCCATCGCTTTAATTTTACGGGCCATTAAGTACATTGGTGTTGACGCACGAATTGTCGTGACATCATAGGTTTCAAGATGATAGATAACATCTTTAATTGCATCCAAACCTTCACGAATTGTAAAATGTACTGGATGGTGAACTGTGCCTAGGTGTTCAGCAACCTTTTGCGCAGCGATTAAATCTGGAGAGCCTTCAAGACCTACAGCAAACGAATGTAGTTGTGGCCACCATGCGCCAGACTCGTCGTCATCTTCGACACGCTTTTTAGCAAATTGTTGAGTGATCGCTGATATAACAGAACTATCTAAACCGCCAGAAAGTAATACGCCATATGGTACATCTGACATCAATTGTCTTTTTACGCTGTTTTCTAATGCGACTTTTAATGCGGCTGGGCTAGCATCGTTATTCTTAACGTTGTCATAGTCAGTCCAATCACGTTGATAATATTTAACCAGTTCACCTTGTTTGCTATCAAAATAATGACCTGGTGGAAATTCCTCTACTGTTTTACAGACTGGGACCAGGGCTTTCATTTCTGATGCAACATAAAAGTTACCGTGCTCATCATATCCCGTATACATTGGGATGATTCCCATATGATCGCGCCCTAATAGATAACGATCTTGTGTTTCATCATAGAGTGCAAATGCAAACATGCCATTTAATTTGTCTAGAAATTGCGTACCGTGTGCTTGATACAATGCCAAGATGATTTCGCAGTCAGATTTTGTTTGGAAAGGGTAGTCAGGATAATCAGCACCAAGTTCTCGGTGATTATAGATTTCGCCATTAACCGCTAGAATATTACTGCCAGATTCGTTGTAAAGCGGTTGTGCTCCATTGTTAACATCGACGATTGATAAACGTTCATGGGCAAGTATTGCTTTTTCAGATGCATAAATCCCAGACCAATCAGGACCGCGATGGCGCATTAATTTGGACATCTCAAGAGCAGTCTCACGTAATTGTGCAGGATCTGATTTGAGATCAAATATTGAAAAAATGGAACACATACTAAAATTCTCCTAACGCCACGTTGGGCAAGTCTTAAAACAGGCAATATAAAGCAACAAACTTAGCAGGTAAGTATGTCATTTGGCGGTAAGTTGAAGGGTGGTCAATCGCTTGAAAACTCAATATCAATTAACTCACAATATTTACGGGCGCCGTACTTAGGTACGATCTTGTTCGTAAATGTTGTTGATTATTTATAATCGTGGAACTTTTATAACTAAACCCTTTATTATTGTCAACGATAATATAAAATCGTTATTGAATTAATTATAAGTTTTTAAATAATGACAAAATATCAATGGGTTGTTGGCTTCACATTCATTTCAACTTTGGTCGTAGCTGAAGAGGTATTTACGTCAATAAAGTCAGTGGATAAATATTGCCAAGAGCACAGTGCTGACGTGCTTGATGAGCAAGGATTGAAAACATTGAAATGGAACAGTGAATTTTTTAATGGTGAGCGCACGTTTAACATAGATGGACGCTGGGTGACGAATGGCGGCACATATCTGGTTGAATGTGAAGCACCATTTGGTGGTAACGAAAGTACAATGACCCTAGAGATCTCTAAAGAAAAGGCGCTGTAAAAGCGCCTTTTATCACACTAAGTTACGGAGTCTAATTAGGAGAATATCCTTCTTCACCTAATACACTATTGTCGAGGAATGCTTCGTGTTTATCATTGCAAGATTGCATTGATAAACGTCCTTCTACAAACCAACTAACGACGAGAGGGTAGATCCGATGTTCTTGTTCATGAACGCGCGCTGCTAAATCATCACTCGTATCGTTATCGAAAACTGGGACCTTCGCTTGCAAAACCACAGGGCCACCATCTAGTTGTGCAGTGACAAAATGGACACTAACACCATGCACTGTGTCGCCTGCGTCAATTGCTCGCTGATGAGTATTCAACCCTTGGTACTTAGGCAGCAAAGAGGGATGTATGTTGAGCATCTTCCCAGCAAAGCGTTCAACAAACGCTTCTGTAAGTATTCGCATAAACCCAGCAAGTACAACTAAATCTGGGCAATGTTCGTCGATGACATTCGCTAATTGAGCGTCGTATGCTTCACGTGTGTCATAATCGCGATGATTAACTACTGCATGCACGATGTCATGATTCTGAGCTCGTTCAAGACCATATACTTGCGGCTTATTAGAAATAACGGCAACCACGTCACCATTAATTTTATTGGCTTCACAAGCATCAATAATCGCTTGTAAATTGCTACCATTTCCGCTGATTAGCACGACAATTTTTTTAGACATGATAACGCCTTAGTTAATTGAAACTTGCTCTTCGTTACCTTCACGAGCAGCGATATCGCCAATATGCCAAGCATTTTCACCAAGTGCTTTAAATTGAGTTAGGGCGCTATCTAGATCAGCTTGTGGGACTACAAGGATCATGCCTACACCACAGTTGAAAGTGCGGTACATTTCGTAGGTATCAATATTACCTTTTTCTTGCAACCAGTTGAAAATCGATGGCCATTGCCAGCTATTGCCATTAATATTTGCTTTAAGATTTTCGGGTAATACACGAGGGATGTTTTCCCAGAACCCACCGCCTGTGATATGAGATAGGGCATGTACATTGTGTTGTGCAATGACTTCTAGACAGTTTTTAACATAAATGCGCGTTGGTTCCATTAAATGATCGGCTATTGATTTATCATCTAACATGGTCGAAGGATTTTCACCGCTTACTTCCAATACTTTACGAATTAGTGAGAAGCCATTTGAATGAGGGCCAGAAGACGCCAACGCAATCAATGCGTCGCCATCGCTAACTTTAGTACCGTCGATGACATCTTCTTTTTCAACGACACCTACGCAAAAACCAGCCATATCATAATCATCGCCATGATACATGCCCGGCATCTCAGCCGTTTCGCCGCCGATTAGAGCACAACCAGATAACTCACAGCCTTTTCCGATGCCTGTTACGACTTGCGTTGCCACATCAACATCAAGTTTTGCCGTCGCGTAGTAGTCTAGGAAGAAGAGTGGCTCTGCACCCTGTACGATTAGATCGTTTACACACATACCGACTAAATCTATGCCGACACTCTCGTGACGCTTTAGATCAATTGCTAAGCGTAATTTAGTACCAACACCGTCGGTACCTGAGACTAATACAGGTTCTTTATATTTAGTTGGTAATTGGCACAGTGCACCAAAACCACCAATATTTCCCATCACCTCTGGACGATGTGTACGTTTTACTACACCTTTGATGTTGTCAACGAGTGCATTACCTGCGTCAATATCAACACCAGCGTCTTTGTAACTTAAGGATTTTGAGTTGCTCACTTGAATTTTCCTGCTTAGCCATAAAAATTGCGCGTATTCTAGCGTAATGTATCTACTTAGAACATGAAAAAATGAGATTTATTTCACGTTTTTTCTGGCGTTTGTGACAACTAAGGTGATGCAGCGCACGCTAAGCTGTGTTTTATATAGAAATACTTTGTTCAGCAGAGATAAACCTTAGGTTTGTAGACTGGCTTCAACAATTTGCTTAGTGATTAATTTTACAGAATTATGCTAAGCTTTGGTTCAACATTAATAAGGATCCTTTCATCGCCGTGATTAACAAATCTTTCTTTTTTTTATCGATACTTTTTGTCAGTAGCTTATCCTTAAGTTTCAATGCACAAGCGCAAGATAAAAGTTCGCTTTATCATGGCGCAATCGCGGTGAATGATCAATCGACGGCAGCGCGTAATCAAGCTATTCAAACAATGTTTGGCCAAACTCTCATTAAAGTGTCTGGTCAAGGCAAAATAACCGAGCACCCAACCATCCTTAAAGAGATCAAAGCGGCGCTGTCTTACGCCACTGAATTTGGTTTTGAGAGTGGCGACAGCGGCTCAGTCCTAAACGTTAGCTTTAATGAAGAGCTCATTGACCGACTTTTGAAAGACAACGGGTTTACTCTTTGGGACGCAGAAAGGCCAACCGTCATGCTATGGTTAGTTTACGAAGATGAACATGGAATACGTCAGATTGTAAATGAGCAATCGAACAGCGAAGTCTTAGCGGAAATTAAAGCCGTTGCAAAAACACGTGGCTTACCATTGTTAGTGCCAATATGGGACTTGGATGACCAGTTAGTTGTATCAGCTGGTGATGTGTGGGGCCAATTTGAAGATAAAGTTGCGAGTGCGAATGCGCGTTATCAATCTGATTATATGATTCTTGCTAAAGTAACAAATCATGGCATTAGTAATAATGTGTCTTGGTCAGTGTTTAAGATGGGCAATGAGGTTGATATTTTTGGTCAAACAAGTACTCAGATTAGTATGACAGGCACAGACGAAACTCCGTCGATAGCACAAGCATTTGCTCAAGTGATTAATCAAAGCACCGATTTTTTTGCGCAGCAATATAGCGTTGATACGACGGCAGGTGATGGCAGTATTTTATTGACACTAACCAATGTCGATTCGCTAACCCGCTATGCTGATATCATCGATTATCTTAATAGTATAAAAGCAGTGGAACAGATTGTATTAGTTAAGGTAAAAGGGCAAGAATATCAATTTAAGATTGACTTACTGGGTAACGAATCTGCATTTTTAGACCTTATTAACCTTGGGAGCAAAATGGCTTCAATTACCAATTACGATCCCGATCTTGTTTTGTTTGAATGGCGAGGTTAAATTATCTGCGGTTAAGTGGCTTTGTCTGTTTGTTGGTTGCCTCTGCGAGACGTGCAATGTACACTTAACTTGATATTTAAATGAGTCGGAATACCCCTTTGTCAAACCCTAGTCAATTGTCTTTGCCAGTCTACTTGCCAGATGATGAGACTTTCGCAAGTTTCTACCCAGCAAACAATGAAGAGTTACTTAATGTAATGTCTTCGCTTGGTGATCAATCTCATAGCCAGTTCTTCTATCTTTGGGGGGCAGCAAAATCCGGTAAAACTCATTTGCTGCATGCGTGTTGTGCGTCTGCACAGGAGCAAGGTTTACAAACTTTCTATATACCGTTCGAAATGTATGCTTCGATGAGCGTTGCAATCTTGGAAAATTTGGACAGTTTGCCATTAATATGTCTTGATAACATCGACAATGTTGCTGGAAATCCACTGTGGGAAGAAGCACTGTTTGACTTATACAATCGTGTAAAGGAAGCAGGGGGTACATTAGTTGTTAGTGCCAATCATTCGCCCACGCAAAATGACTTTCAATTGCCAGATCTTGTTTCGCGCCTTAGTTGGGGCTTAAGTTACCAAGTGCACTCGATGTCTGATGAAGATAAGCTCGCGGCTATGCAACAACGCGGTGAAGCAAGGGGCTTGGTGTTAACTGACGAAGTCGTTAAGTATCTATTTAATCGCCTAGACCGTGATTTAAGAACGCTATTTGATACGCTTGACCGTCTGGATAAGGCATCGATGCAGGCACAAAGAAAACTGACGATTCCCTTTATCAAAGACACGTTGAAGCTATAAAAAAACCGCTGATTTAAGCGGTTTTTTTGTCAGCAAATTTAGAATCTATTGTGTTTCATCTTTTTTCTTACGGATGCTAAGTCCAAGCTCTTGTCCGCGAAATTTTGCGAAATAAGAACAGCCGATAAACATCATCAGCGCAAGAACGAGTTCAACAATGACGTACAGGCGTTCGTCAGGTCGATCCCAGATCAAGGTTAGCCCGTGTAACAAATAAAACATAACGATAAAGTTAGACCAAGCATAGGTATAAGGCTGGCGTTTCAAAATCCCCTTAAGCGGCAGTAATAAAGGGCCTACCGTTAGTAAAAAGGTCACGTATTTATTCATTTCTGATGGCACTAAAATTAAATGCCAAAGCGGTAAAAAGATCAGTAATCCAAAGTAACCGGCTTGACCAAGAATTAACACGCGTTTAGTTTTATCACGCATTAAATAATTTCCAATACATTTTCTGGAGGACGGCCAATTGCTGCTTTGTCACCGTTGACGACTATTGGACGTTCTAGTAGTTTTGGGGTAGCGACGATCGCTGCAATCAAATCTGCGTCAGTGATATCACTGTTACCAAGGCTTTGTTCTTTGTATTCAGTTTCTTTTACGCGCATAAACTGACGTGGACTTAGGTTAAGTTGAGCCATTAAGCTTTTGACGGTATCTGCAGTCATTCCAACTTTTAGATATTCAATAATTTCCGGTTCAACGCCGTTGTCATTTAATAGTTGTAATGTTTGTCGGCTCTTAGAGCAACGGGGATTGTGAAAAATTGAAATTTTGGACATAACAGCCTCTTTATTAAATTAATTGCGGCGGATCTTTGCTTATATTTTAAGATTTTTCAAGTCTTCTTCTTGTTGTCGTAATTGTTTAATGCGTGCTTGAACTTTAACTTGCGTTATTTGGTCATTTTTTATTTGATTATGCGCTTTATAGAGTTCTTTTAGCGCTTGTTCAAAGTTTCCATACAACGCAAAGTGTTCAGCTTTTGCAATATTTCTTTCGATGGGTTTACCAGCCTTGCGATTTGCATCAATCAGCATTGACCACGCAGGGATGTTATGCGGATGCGTATTCAAAAATCGCTCAAGCACGGTAATTGCTTTTGAATACTGATTCGCTTCGAGCAATGCGCTGGAATAATTAAGAGCAATGACAGAGTTGTTTGCCATGTAGCTGGTGTAATGTTTGAGTAACTTAATTGCTAACTGTGGTTTTTTCAATCCGAGATAGATGTCGGACAATGTGTCGATAAAAAATAGGTTATCAGGTTCAGTTCTACGTAGGTGTTGAATTAAGTTAAGTGCAACGTCATATTGTTTTAATTTAAAGGCCATTAGCGCTTTTCCGTAGTCATACGCCATCTGATGGGTTGATTCGTTGTTATTAAAACTCATTTTTAAACTGTGGTTTATTACATCGTCTGTAGTGTCATTAAAGCGCACCATGATTCTTGCCTTAGCCAATAAGAACGACAGATTGGGGCTGATGGCTACTGGACTATACGATTGCGCTCGAACTCTCGTCTCAGCAATACGTAATTCGGTAACAGGGTGACTTTGTAACATTGCAGGCATTTTAGATGAATAACGATGTTGAGCTGCCATCTTACCAAAAAACACAGACGCGCTTGCCGGATCAAATTTGCTCTTGGCGGTAAGCGCAATGCCGATGCGATCTGCTTCCCGTTCGTTGGATCGAGTGTAGTTAATTGCTAGCTGTTGAGAAAGTGCCAGGGATGTTTGTATACCAGCAATGCCAGCATCACCGGCACCCGCCATCACCAAAGCAATAGAACCAAGTAATGCAGCCATAGTTGCCGGGCTTGTTTTCTCGCGCGCTTCGATTGAGCGGGCAAGGTGGCGTTGCGTAACGTGCGTGATCTCGTGTCCTAATACTGATGCTAATTCGCTTTCATTGTCTGCTAACAGAAAGAGTCCAGTATGGATCCCGACGTGACCGCCAAAAAAAGCAAAGGCATTGATCGCCTTGTTCTCGACCATAAAGAATTCAAAGGGTGTTTTGACATCATTGGCATTTGCGACGAGCGTCAGGCCAACATCGTTGATGTATTGCTCTAAAAGTGGGTCATTGACGATGGGTAATCGCGAACGCATCATCATTTTATACGCTTTACCAATTCGAATTTCTTTTTCAATAGTCAGTGACGAGGAGGCAACTGTGCCTAATTCTGGTAGTTTGATTGCGCCATCCTGTGCAGATGTGACATTTTGCCATGCAAAAAATGGTAACAAGCATAAACTTATTGCTGATTGGCGAAACCGACGTGGTGATTTGTTTTTAGTCACAGAACTTGGCAATTTAAATTTCCCTTAATTAACGGAGTTTGCTGGGTAAACGTTGAGGTTTTCTGCGTTACAGGTAATAATAGTCTACCGCAGTTTATTGTACTATTGCATTGAAAATACTTGATTTTACGTCATTCCGTTGTCCAATCCCCTTGGTGCAAACAAAACTGTTTGTCAAAAACGCCCAAGTGGGAACTCATTGTCGAATCTTATTGTCTGACCCTGGGTCTATCCAAGATGTTCCCCAGATTTTAAAAAAGATGGGACATCTGGTTGAAATACAAACAGATGAAGCAGCAAATCACGTGGTGCTCAATGTCGAAATTTATGGTTTAAGGAATATTTAATGCTAGAACTGATCAGTAATTGGTATAAACGAAAGTTCTCTGATCCACACGCCGTTACGCTGGTGTTTATCTTAATCGCTGTCGCGTTGACTATTTATTTTTTCGCTAATATTCTGATGCCATTGTTGGTTGCTATCGTCTTTGCTTATTTATTAGAGCGCCCAGTGACCGCTTTAACGAGACATAAGATCCCACGAACAATCAGTGTAGTGATAGTATTGGCTATTGCATCTGCGATTATTATGTTGGTTGTATTTGGGATTCTGCCAAGCGTTTGGCATCAGGTCGTTGCATTGAGCAGTGATATGCCTGAAATGTTGTCACAGGCACAACAGTTCTTACTGGCATTACCCGAAAAGTATCCAAATTACGTGAATGCAACGCAGATCCAAAGTGTCACTGATAGCGCTAAAACGCATGTAATCGATTTAGGACAGGGCATCGTATCCCAATCATTTAAATCAATAGTGAATTTAGTCGCGTTAATGATTTACGTCATTTTAGTCCCACTGTTGATTTTCTTTTTCTTGAAGGATAAAGAGCTCTTGGTTGACAGTGCGAAGCACTACATTCCGGCGAATAGACGATTAGCATCCCAAGTATGGGCTGAAATGAATGTACAAATTAGTAATTATATTCGCGGTAAGGTGATTGAAATCGTTATCGTTGGTGGTGTTAGCTATATCGCGTTTACGATTCTGGGACTGGCCTATGCGACGTTATTGTCTGTGTTAGTGGGTTTGTCGGTACTCATACCTTTTATCGGCGCGGCAATTGTTACCATTCCCGTATTTTTAGTTGGGTTGTTTCAATGGGGTATTTCGCCTGAATTTGGATATTTGGTTATTGTGTATGGTGTGATTCAAGCCCTAGACGGTAATCTTTTGGTTCCATTGCTGTTTAGCGAAGCTGTTAACTTGCACCCAACGTCAATTATTGTGGCGGTATTACTCTTTGGTGGTTTATGGGGATTCTGGGGAGTATTTTTCGCGATTCCTCTCGCGACACTGGTAAAAGCTGTCGGCAATGCGATGTCAAAGCGTAACATTGAGCCGGCTCAAGTTACTTCACAGTAGGCTTTTATACCAATTGCATTAAATATTTGCCCACTTGTACTTGTTAAAATTAACTAAAATGGCGTTGCTCTCAATCCTAATAGCCAGCTATTAGTCAATCGAGCGCCTTGTTTTAGCTGATTTTCTCTACGCACAACAAGATCACTTACTTAATGCAATTAATGGTATTAGACGAATGACAAAAAAATGGCGTATCAATTGATACGCCATTTTTTTATTCTGGAGCTATCTCTGTTATCGGTTCGGGTATTTTGAAGCGACGGATCTGAATAATCATACCCATGGTTGAATGGTCGAAATAGTGGATTTCCTTTGAACGGACTCGGCGATGTTGTTTCATCGGATGACTCGTTAGTTGATTGACCAATCTAGTGCGTTTTTGAGCATATTCAAGCATATTTGAAGCTTGTGACTCAGTAGTCATTACGACGGTATCATTAGACAGATTGTCAACGTCATCTGCTGCGATCTGCTGCTCTACTTGTTCTATTTTACGTAAATCGAAATCTGTTTCGATAAACAAATAATGATTTAGATAGATCTTTAGAAAACCATCAAAGCGCCAAAGTGGTTTCGTGTCAGTTGTTTCATCCTGAGCTAACTCTGCGACTATCTCTTGAATATTGATAGCGGGTAGCGGTTGATTTATCGTTTCCACTTCGTTAGGCAATTTGTCGACGGCTTGCTCGACAGTAGTGGCTACCATGTCCGTTTGTTCAAGCATTTTACTTTCTGCTAACGCATCTGCTTCGGCGAGTAACCGTGCTTTATCTTGACCTTGTTCATTGTACTGGTTCGAAAAATCTTCCCCAGCAAACAAATGAATCGGCTTAGCGAGGTGACGAGCTAAGGTTGGTTGACGCCACCCTATATGCATAATGGGCTTGGTTGATTTTTGCCAGCGCATTTTTTTAACGAGCTCGGTCATTTCTAAACGCGATTGATCTAAAAGGTATGGCGATTCAGGTGTATGCACCAGTGCTGGTTGTGCATCGTCTGGTTCTTCTTTCGTTAAGCCACTGGCGGCATCCTGAGGGAGCTGCTCAATAGTTTGAAATACAGTTAATGGTGTTTGGTACTTGCGCTCTGCCGCTGGAATCGACTGATAAGAAACGCCATTAAAATCAAAAGTCTGAGGGTAGGCCACGTAAATATCTGGATTGTAGGTTGGGGCTATAACGTCGAGTTCTTCCGGTTTAACGAGATCATTACTAACATCTGACGAATTTACTGTTGTATCTTCCTCCTCTAAAGGCGGAGTTACTAACGCTGGGTTACCTGAAGTTAACTGCTGTGCAAGTGATAGAGTGTCCGACGTTTGGGCTGAAATAACAGAGTTGTCTTTTACGCTATCCAAACTCAGACGCTCTTGCTGACGTATTGCTCTAATGTTGAACGCCTCAGTCAATAGACTGTCATCAGGTGCGATACATTCAACAATCGTTTTCTCTGGAGGCGCAATGAGCTTAGTGGTTTGCTCGTCATTTGTGAGCGCAGGCGTATCAAGTACAGGCTCTATTGAATCTATTTGAGTGTTTAGCGCTGGTAAAGGCGTGAGACTAAATCGTTCAAATTGGCTTAACACCGGGCAGGGCTTGGTAACGCCGTAAAAAGCATTATCGACAATGTCGATACTTTTCATGGCTGAAAACTGTTTTAGTGGATCCTTAAATTGTTGCTTGGTTGATTCCCCAACACGTTCAAATATAATCAGCTCGACTTCAAACCATGACTCACTTGCTTGACTGGCAGGCATTAACATTAAGCCGCCAATCATTAATGATAACGCGCTAATAGGATGCTTCATTTATTTCTCCGTCGTATTACGTTCAAATTCCGTTAACATCGCGTTGACTAGATTTAATCTATCGGCGGCATTGTCGGTTTTTATGGCGAATTTCAATTTAGTCGGACCATCAAGTTTATAGATTGCTGGTTGAGTCTGTAACAATGACATGAGATACCCTAAATCAATAATGGTTTTCTCGCCAAAAACAATTTGTCCGCCATTGATACCAACTTCCAATCGTTTTATGCCCAGAGCGGCAATGCGCAACTTGATTAATGACACGGTAAACAAATTCTTTGCTGGCTCTGGTAATAATCCAAACCTATCGATAAGCTCAACCTGCATGGTATCAAGCGCTTTACTGTCTTTACAGTTGGCAATTCGCTTGTATAAAGAGAGTCGAGTATTTACATCAAAAATGTAATCTTCAGGCAATAAGGCAGAGATTTTTAGGTCGACATCGCCCCCTTGCGGTAACAGATTGTCCAGTTTCGGCTCACTGCCGTCCTTAAGCGCTTGTGTCGCGCCGTCGAGCATTTCCATGTAGAGGCTAAATCCGATAGTTTGGATTTGGCCGCTTTGGTCATCACCTAACAATTCACCCGCACCACGAATTTCTAAATCATGCGTTGCCAACACGAAACCAGCGCCGAGATCAGTGAGAGTCTCAATCGCCTCAAGGCGCTTTCGTGCATCTCTGGTGATTTGGTTAGGTGGTGGCGTCAATAGATACGCATACGCTTGATGATGTGAACGCCCGACACGGCCGCGAAGTTGATGAAGCTGAGCAAGGCCAAACTTATCGGCACGGTTAATAATAATGGTATTGGCGGTTGGTATATCAATTCCCGTTTCAATAATCGTAGAACATAGCAGGAGATTATAACGTTGGTGATAGAAATCACTCATGACCTTTTCTAATTCCCGCTCAGGCATTTGGCCATGGGCGATACCAATACGCGCTTCTGGCAATAATTGCTCTAGGTCTTGTGCCATATCTTCAATCTTATCGACATCATTATGAAGAAAATAGACCTGACCGCCACGTAGGATTTCACGGCGCACAGCTTCTTTGACTAATGCTTCGTCATAGGGTCTAACAAAGGTATTTACCGATAATCGTCTTGAGGGTGGTGTGGCGATGATAGATAAATCTCGCATACCACTCATTGCCATGTTTAACGTACGTGGAATAGGCGTTGCCGTCATCGTTAATATATCGATATTGGCGCGTAAAGAAGTGATTTTTTCTTTTTGACGCACACCAAAGCGATGCTCTTCATCGACAATTAATAACCCTAGATCATGAAAGTTAATGTCACCTTGAATAAGTTTGTGCGTGCCAATGACAATGTCCGCTTTTCCGTTCTCAACATCTTCAATGGCTTGTTTTTGTTGCTTTGCGCTTCTGAATCTAGATAGCTGTTCTACCCGTATGGCATGTTTGGCAAAACGGTCTCGAAAGTTTTCGAAATGCTGTTGTGCTAATAACGTTGTTGGTACTAAGACCGCTACTTGTTTTCCATCATTAACGGCAACAAAGGCGGCTCTCATTGCTACTTCCGTTTTACCAAAACCAACATCACCACAGACGAGTCTGTCCATCGGTTTCTTTTTTTGCATATCATTAACGACATGTAGAATCGCGTTTTGCTGATCAACGGTTTCTTCAAAAGGGAAACTCGCTGAGAACTGATTGTATTCATCGAAATCGACGTTAAATTGATGCCCCTTACGCGAGGCACGTTGCGCGTAAACATCTAACAACTCTGCCGCAACGTCGCGAATTTTTTCTGCTGCTTTTCGTTTGGCCTTTGTCCATTTGTCGCTGCCAAGACTATGCAGTGGTGCGCTTTCTTCACTTGATCCGCTATAGCGCGAAATGAGATTGAGGGACGACACTGGTACATAAAGCTTTGCTTCGTTAGCATATTCTAGAGTGACATATTCAATATCGATGCCACCATTTTCAATGTAGGTAAGACCTTGATAACGACCGACACCGTGATCGTAATGCACAACTGGTTGTCCAATAGACAATTCAGCTAAACTACGAACTATTGCTTCACTGGAAATCGTTTGCGCTTTTTCACGGCGGCGGCGCTGTGAAACCTGAATACCAAACAATTCGTTTTCACAGATAAACGCGATATTGTCATCATATAGCTCTACACTGTTTTCTAATGGCGCGATGATAACACTTATGGCGTGGGACAGTGCTTGCGCAACAGTTTCACATTCGACAGGTGTGACATTGTCTTTTTTTAACAACTCTAATAGCGCCTGCGCACGCCCAAGTGATTCAACGCAGAAGATTACTTTTCGGTTGGGCTCTGTCTTTAAATAATCTAGTAGCTTACCCGTTGGGAGACTTTGTTTGTGATCAACACTAATATCACTAATCGCTACTGCATTGAGATTGAAATGGCCAGCTTGTTGTGACGCCGGTAAGTGGTCAAAAGCGATGCGATTAAATTCATTGAGCTTGCCAAAAAACTCATCGACACGACAGAATAATTCTTGAGGCTCAAGAATAGGGCGTGCTCTGTCATAACGACGTTCTTCATAACGATATTTAACATCATCAAAAAATTCATTAGCGCTATCGTGAATATCGCCAACGGTGAATAGAGTCGCTTCCTTTGGGAGATAATCGAAAAGTGTCGCACATTCTTTAAAAAATAGCGGTAGATAATACTCAATGCCAGCAGGCCATATCTGTTTAGTGACTTGCTGATAGATAGATTCCGGTTCATTAGAGGCGTCGAAGCGTTCTCGCCAGTGGCTTCTAAATAGCTCTACCGCCATTTGGTGAGTTGGAAACTCTTTAGCGGGTAAAATTCTAATCTCACTGACTTTATCCGTAGAGCGTTGTGATTCAGGATCAAAAAATGCGATTGAATCAATCTCATGGTCAATAAAGTCAATTCGGTAGGGCTTATTGCTGCCCATTGGATAGATATCTAGAATTGAACCCCGTTGACTATATTCACCATGTGCCAACACTTGATGAACATTTTCATAACCCGCCGTATCTAACGCTTGCTTTAATCTGTTTGGATCACGCTCTTCGTTAGTCTTTAAAAGTAAGGTGTGGCCATTAATAAATTCGCTCGGACTTAGCTTGGCCATGGCTGTTGCGATTGGCAACAAGATAATGCCATGTTCCATACTCGGTAAATGGTACAAGGTTTCAAGGCGTTGAGAAATGATGTCTTGATGCGGCGAAAAACTATCGTATGGTAGCGTTTCCCAATCAGGAAATAACATGACAGGCAAGTTATGTTCAGCCGCAACATATTCTAATTCTGTCTCAAGTTTTAGTGCGGTTGCAGTATCATTACACAATAATACGGTCAGTGATGATTGTTGCTTCGCCATTTCTACAAGTGTTAGCGCTAGTGCGCTGCCTTGGAGGTTGCCGATTGTTAGTTTTTGATTTGAACGTTGAGATAAATCTGGCAGAGAAGCAATAAATTGGCGGATCAGAGACATTGGTAAAAATACTTAATAAATGATGTGGTTAGTATAACCTCATAAGCTTAATCTCGCCAAATTAACCTGTGATGAATTACTCATCATTATCAGGTTTTCGTGCATCACTACGTTGTTTTAATTGAATGGTTTGAATATGTAGAGAATTACGAACCAACTGTTCTTGATCTTCTTCGTCGATTTTTACAAATTCTACATTAATGACCATGCCGTCATCACAGGGTTGTGTGTCAATGACCTTTCCTATGGCATAAATCGCGCTGTTACATTCTTCAATAAACAACTTTAGCTCGAGTAATGTATCGTTTGCAATTGATGATTGATTGATAAAAGTGATGTTACTGCCACCAAAACTGGTGCCTTGATTTCTTGCTTTACTGCCTTCATCGAGGGTTAAAATATAACTCATCATTAAATCAATTTTTTTAGATTGCAGCGCTAAAAAATCACTTAACTCACCTGCGTGTTCACCAAGGCTACGTAGTGGTTTTATAGTATGTCGATCAAGTTGATTTATTTGAGACGCGAGTTTGAACGATGTAGGCATATTGGCTACGAAGTCGGCGTCACTTGGTATAGACGACGAACTTAGCGTTTTAACACTCAACTCAAATGCATGAGATATTGAAAAAAATTGTTGTTGGTTATCCACGAGCCATCCTCTTTTTACTACGTTGGTTCGCAACAATGGCAAATAAAACTTGGGTTTACGAATCAATGCCATTATCATCGCCTAATATTTTTATTATTCACGTTTTTAGTTGGCGTCACAAGTAATCTCTTGATAATAGTTTGAATTTTCCGAGTGATGAAGAGTCAATAACCGTTACATGTGAGTAAAATAAGCAGGTTTACATTGAATATTACCCCATACCTCATTGCCTGGCGCTACGCGAGAGCGCGAAACGGCAGTCGATTTTTAAATTTTATTACCTTGTTTTCTATTGGTGGGATCATGCTAGGCGTTACCGCACTGATTATTGTGCTTTCGGTAATGAATGGTTTTGAGAGCCAACTTAAAGACAGAATATTAGGGGCTGTTCCGCATCTTGTGGCCACTAATGTTAAGGATAATGAAATCTCAACGTTAAAGTCCCCTGAACAGGTAATTGGTGTCACTCAATTGTTAATGTCACAGGCAATGATTCAAGGTGACAGCGAATTAAGTGCAGTGATGTTGCAAGGCATTAATCCCATTGAAGATACAGCCGTTAATCCACTGGCAAGCAACATGCGTTATGGCGAATTCGAGACGTTGGTCGCCGGCAAATATCGGATTATTGTTGGTCGAATACTCGCACGTCAACTTAATGTACGCGTTGGCGACAAAATTAGAGTTATATCCGCAGAAAAAAGTGTATTTACACCATTTGGCCGCATGCCTAGTCAACGCAACTTTACTATTAGTGGCGTTTTTGAAATGCAATCAGACGCAGACTCTTCCATTGCGCTGATCCATATTGAAGATGCTCGTCGTTTATTACGATTACCTAAAGGCTTTGAGCCAAGTTACCGATTATTTCTTAACAACTCATTTGATGATTTACTCGTCGCATCTCAAATTAAAGCCGCTTCACAAGATATAGAACTATCAAGTTGGCGAAACGAGTATGGCGAATTATTTAGCGCCGTGCGTATGGAAAAGAATATGCTGTGGATGATGTTAAGTCTCATTATTGCGGTTGCCGCGTTTAATATAATTTCCGCACTCGTTATTCTAGTGACTGAAAAACAAACAGACATTGCAATCTTGTCGACGTTAGGTTTGTCGAGATCAAAGACAGCGTTAATTTTTATTGCTCAAGGCACGCTAAATGGAATAATTGGTACGATTGTTGGCACGATAGCAGGTTTATTGTTGACCTATAACCTCAATACGATATTGCATGCATTTAACCTTAATATTGTCGCTAATCCAATTGATCCTACAGGTGGGTTACCCATCGTGATTGATTATCAACAAGTCTGCATTTTAGTTCTGGCAACGATTGTAGTAACGCTTATATCTACGTTATACCCATCTTATAAAGCAGGCGCAGTTGAGCCAGCTGAGGCATTAAAACATGAATAAACCGCTATTAACCTGTACGGGTATTTCTAAAACGTATCAAGATGGTGATAACCAAGTCAATGTCTTGTCAGCGCTTGATCTTACGCTAAATTCCCATGAGTTACTGGCTATCACTGGTCGTTCTGGCTCAGGAAAGTCGACATTGCTGCATCTGCTGGGAACGTTAGATGAACCAAGCAGTGGTGAAATATTATTTGAAGGTCAAGATATTCATCAATTGAGCAAAAATAAGCAAGCGATATTTCGAAATCAATCGTTGGGCTTTATTTACCAATTTCATCATCTATTAGCTGAATTTAGCGCACTAGAAAATGTGATGATGCCGTTGTTGATCGCGGGTGAGTCACAACAACTTGCCAAAGCTCGTGCCATTGAGATGATAAAGAGCGTCGGTTTAAGCGACCGCGGGCATCATAAACCTAGCCAGTTATCGGGTGGTGAAAGGCAGCGCATTGCTATTGCTCGAGCATTAGTTAATAAACCAGCATTAGTCCTTGCCGATGAGCCGACAGGGAATCTAGATAGTGAAAATGCATTAGCAATTTTTCAGTTGTTAAAATCACTACGTGACCAACAAGGCACTAGTTTTGTAGTGGTTACACACGATAATGAGTTAGCCAATAAACTTGACCGTGTCGTAAACCTAAGTAGTGGTAGTTTAGCCTCTTTGGATAATTGCCATGAATAACGAGTCTAAATTGGGTTTAACATTTGGGCTTAGTAGTGCCATCGGGATTCGTTTTTTAATGGCTAAATCATCCAATCGATTTATCTCATTTATTTCGATGACCGCGATGTTTGGCATTGCCATCGGAATCACTGTTTTACTGGTTATTATGTCCGCCATGAACGGCTTTGAGCAGCAATTAAGAGACAGGTTGCTTTCGGTTGTTCCTCACGGCGAAATAGTGGCAGTTCAAGAGCCAATTAAAAACTGGGAAAGCGTGGTTGCAGATCTTAAGCAATTGCCTGGTGTGATTGATGGCGCTCCTGTGATCGCAGTAAAAGGATTAGTGCTTCAAGGAAGTCATTTGTCAGGGATAGCGTTAGACGGAATTTTACCGAGCCAAGAAGCTCAGGTTATGTCGAGCTTGGAGTATATGACGGCTGGCGCTTGGGAAAAGTTAACGCCTGGTGCAAATAACATTATTCTTGGACAGGGACTGATTGATAAATTTAACTTTGAGCTAGGTGACAATATTTCGGTCATGATTCCCAAAAAAGGTGACAAAGGGCGGTTGTCATCACCAACGGTCGCAAATTTTAATTTGGTGGGTAGCTTTAAATTTGGCGGTCAATTAGATGCGCTGCAAGCGTATATTCATTTAGACGATGCAAGAACACTAGCCAACGTTGAGAATGGCGTTCTAGGGGTTCGCTTTAAGTTTGATGACATTTTTAGTGCGACAGATATTATTCGCGATATTGGAAGAAACGTACGCAGTTATGTCTATTTGAGTGATTGGACGAGAAAACAAGGTCATTTATATAACGACATTAAATTGGTCCAAATGATTACTTATATTGTTCTCGTTCTCGTAATTGCGGTTGCTAGCTTTAATATTGTGTCGACGTTAGTCATGGCTGTAAACGATAAAGAAAGTGAAATTGCCATTTTGCTCACGATGGGTCTATCTCAAGGACAAGTTAAACAAATTTTTATTGTGCAAGGAATGATTAATGCAACCTTCGGCTGTATTTTAGGGGGCATACTCGGTAGTTTAGTCAGCGTAAATTTGGCAGAAATCGTCCAATGCTTAGAACACTCATTTTCTATTCAAGTGTTATCTGGTGATATCTATTTTATTGATGCGTTGCCCTCTGAATTTAGATTAGGTGACTTGGCCATTTTAGTGGGTGCTACGTTAAGTATCAGTTTTTTGGCAACACTCTATCCGGCGTCTAACGCGGCTAAGATAAAACCCGCTTTAGTGTTGGGGCAATAGATAGATTGGTGAAAGTGGATGTTTACGTATAAAAAATGCCTTTTTTGATCGCTTAGTAGGTTAGCGCTTTTGTCGTTGCTTGTATTCTCTGATCACTGATAAGCGCCAAAGAATCCTAATAAATGCGTAACCAATTGCACTAGATACTAATCCAATAACCACACAACCGGTTAATAGTGGTGGGGCGATTGTACCTAAGCTCGACAAAAACCAATCGACAGATATTTCAAAATTGAATTCATGCGTTTCACTGCCGAGTATTTTGACGCCCAGTAGATAAGCACCATAGAACATCGGCGGCATAGTCAATGGATTACTAATCCATACAAGGACGACTGATAATGGCAAGTTGACCCTGAACACCACAGCAAATATTGCTGCAAAGAGCATTTGCATCGGGATTGGCATCCACGCGAAAAATAGCCCGACGGCAAAAGCGCCTGACGCACCACGACGATTGAGATGCCACAGGTTTGGATCATGCAAGCGTGAACCTAAATAGCGCAAATGTTTATGATCACGAATTTTTTCATGATCAGGCATTAACCGTTTAATTGTTTTTCTTGGCATATACTTATTCAACTATGACTTTGGAAAGACAAATGCTAGCAATGACCGCTGGCTTCTTATCAATATTACTTTGGCCCACGCTCCCAAGTTACTGGGTGGCGTGTAGCTTTCTTGTGTTGGCAATAATATTACTTAAGACTCATCATTTGGCGGCAAGTTTCATTGCTGGTCTATCTATCTGTATTATATCGATAAATATTCACTTTACCGATTTAAAAACGTTACTAACGGCAAACTCTAGCATAAAAGGTGAGATTGTTTCACTGCCAGTTCAAGGAAAACACCACAATCGCTTCTATTTTGACCTATCACAGATAAATGATGGTAATGAGGTGCATAAAAGTAATAGTCGAATCCAAGTCATATGGCCCGGTCAACACAAACTGAACCAAGGACAAAGGCTGGCGTTAACCATTAAAGCAAAGCCATTAGTTGGATTATTTAATCAAGGGACGTTTAATTATCAGCGTTTTTTAGTGTCAAATAACGTAATTGCAACGGTCAGTGTTACTGATGGAAAGATCATTGCTGATTCGACAAATTTACGCGCTCAGTTGGCACAGCGATTCGATGAGGTTTCCGATAACTACAAATCGATGAGGTTTATGCGCGCGCTAGTTATTGGTGATAAGCGCTACTTTAATCAGCACGATTGGAAGGTTCTTCAGCACACGGGCACGAGTCATCTCTTTGCTATTAGTGGATTACATTTGGGGTTTGTGTGTTTGATGGCAATGATGACTATTAGGCCATTAATTCGAATGTGTATACGTCATAATCATTTAGCTACTTTATGTATTATGGGGAGCACCATCTCCGTTGGAGTCTTCTACAGCTTATTAGCTGGTTTTAGTTACCCAACTGTGCGGGCATTAGTCATGTTAATCGTAGCGAGTTGTTTTGTGTGTCTCGCTCAGCGCGTTGCAATATTCCAAATTATCGCAATTACGTTATTCATCATTGGCCTAGTTAATCCGCTCGGATTTTTGTCACAAGGATTATGGTTGTCTCTTTTTGCATTGATATGCGTTGTCACTTGTAGTAACTGGTTCGCAAGTAGGGCTCAGTTAGAGAGAATGAATTTCCAAAAACGGGCCATTCAATGGGTCGGTCAATTGTTAAAGCTTCAACTCATGCTTGTCATCGGCTTGTGTGGTATACAAATGCTGTTCTTTGGTGGCGTTTCGTTAATTGCTCCAATTGCTAATATCGTCGCGGTGCCCGTGATTACCCTAATTGTGTTGCCAATAGGGTTGTTGGCGACATTGTGTGATCAGTTATCGTTGTTTCAATTATCCGATTGGGGATTTCATGTTACAGATACGGTATTGACGCTGTTGTTTGAATTGCTGACTTGGATAAGTAATGCCAATTTTGTCTGGCAAGGGATAGCGGCTAGCCGCTGGTTAGTGTTGATAATTATAGGCTTTTCTATGATTTTGATACTGAAAATTGTGAACGCAAAATATTCGTTATATATGTTGTGCTTTATCATGGCGATAGTCTTTGGTTTGATTTCCAACCGTTTTCATACCGATGTTAAAGCGTGGCGGGTCGACTTTTTGGATGTTGGTCACGGCAATAGCAGTGTTATTCAAAAAGGAAATCGCGCCATGGTGATTGATACGGGAAATGTGCTAGGGGAGCATTCGACGATGGCACAAAACATCGTGATTCCCTTTATTGCACAGCGCGAGGTCGGACATGTCGATTATATTATTGTGACTCATCATGACAGTGATCATAGTGCAGGTCTGAAATCGTTGCTTGAGCGTTTTCCGCTCGCTCAAGTGATAACTAATCGTGATGTAATCTGTAATGGCGGCTCTTTTGAGTGGCAAGGCTTAGCGATCAAATTAACGAAAGCGTTAGGGAAACTCCCTAAAAGTCATGATACAGAAAATAACAGATCATGCTTGATTCATATTAAAAATGAGTTTGGAAGCGCTCTTTTTTCTGGCGATATAGAAAGGCGAGCCGAACAATTATTGGTGAAACAGCTTGATAAAACGTGGCAAGCACAGATTTTGCAGGTTCCGCATCATGGTAGTAAGACATCATCAAGCGTTGATTTTATTCATTTAGTGAGTCCTCAATTCGCAATTGTCAGCACCGCAAGCTTTAATCAATGGCACTTTCCAGCCAGTTTGGTCATGAGTCGGTATCGACGCGCAAGCACGAAATTAATTAATACTGCCGAGGTTGGCCAAATTACGGTTGAATTTAGACAAGCTGGTCCTTATATAATCAACTACAGACGCCAAAGGTCGCCTTTTTGGTATAATGGCGATCTTTCATTTGGTCATTATCAACGTTAGCGCTAGAATGGTGCTAATTTATTATTTAGGACAACGAGTTAAATGTCATCGACTCCTACCTTTGATTCGAAAGTTGTGGCGAAGCGCCTAGCTGGATATTTCTTTCAATATAAGACTGCGCTTGCACTAGCAGTATTTGCTCTCATTATTTATGCCGGTGTTGACGCTAGTTTAATTTATTACTCCCAAGAGCTCGTCGACCGTGGCATTTCTGGAAATGACACTAGCTTTCTTAAAGTGGGTGCTTTTTTTGTCATTGGGGTCTTTCTTGTGCGAGGGATTGCGAGCTTTATTTCTACCTATTTGCTCGCGTGGGTTGGTAACAACGTTATCATGACCATGCGACAACAGTTATTTCGTAAAATGCTGAGTTTGCCGGTTAGTTATTTTGATAAAATTAGCAGTGGTTCACTCATTTCGAAGATTACGTTCGATACTGAGCAAGTATCCCGTGCCACTAATCAAGTGATCATTGTGTTGATTAGAGAGGGCGCAACGATTGCCTATCTACTGGGCATAATGTTCTATTACAGCTGGCAACTTTCACTCATTTTCTTTCTTGTCGGTCCAATCATTGGGATCGTTATTGCTGTGGTGTCTAAACGTTTTCGCCGAATTAGTAAAAATATCCAAGGTGCAATGGGGAAAGTAACAACGTCCAGCGAACAGATGCTAAAGGCACATAAAGTCATTTTAGCCTTTTCCGGACAAGACAAAGAAACTACTCGCTTTGATAAGGTGAATAATGTTAATCGTCAGCAAAGCATGAAATTAATAGCGGCAAGTGCGTCGAGTACGCCGATTATTCAACTCATTGGCTCTTTAGCAATTGCTGGTGTGCTCTACGGTTTGAGTTTGGATGATGTGATTGAATCGCTGTCGGCAGGTGCTTTTGTTGCTTTGGTCACTGCGATGGGGAGTTTGATGCGCCCGTTAAAACAAATTTCAAAGGTAAATGTTGAATTACAACGCGGTTTAACGGCTTGTGCCAGTGTGTTTGATTTATTGGATAAGGACGATGCGATTAACGACGGTAAGGTTAAATTAGAACATTCAAATGGAAGCTTGACGATTAAGAACCTTAATTTTTCTTATCAACGTGCGGATAAACAGGCACTTTCAAATATTAATTTGGACATCGAAGCTGGCTCAACTGTTGCGTTAGTGGGTCGTTCAGGAAGTGGAAAATCAACGTTAGCGAGTTTGCTTACGCGTTTTTATGAAAGTCCACAAGGCACGATTGAACTTGATAATCGTTCAATCAATGAGATCGACGTTGATAGCTTACGTAAGCAGTTTGCACTAGTGACACAGCAAGTCGTGTTATTTGATGACAGTATATACAACAATATTGCATACGGTGCGACATGTGAAGTTACACCAGAGCAAGTTGAAGCAGCCGCAAAGGCCGCTAATGTGACTGAGTTTACAGAGAACTTAGCTGAAGGTCTGCAAAGTCCTGTTGGTGAAGATGGCGCTAATTTATCTGGCGGTCAACGTCAGCGCATTGCCATTGCTCGTGCAATTTTAAGAAATGCGCCGATGTTAATTTTAGATGAAGCAACGTCGGCGCTTGATACAGAGTCTGAACGTTTGATCCAAAATGCACTCCAAACCCTTCAACAAGATAGAACCTCTATTATTGTCGCACACCGTTTATCGACTATTGAAAGTGCCGATCTTATTGTGGTGATGGACCAAGGTCATATTATTGAACGTGGTACCCACCAAGAACTTATTAAAAAGCAAGGGGCTTATTATCAGCTTCATGCTATGCAGCAGTCTCAAGGTTAGACCGTGAAAGGATTTATTGAACAATCTTGGCAAAAATTTAACCCACTATTATTGGTCTTGTCTCCTTTGTGGATTCTTTATTGGTTGATTACTGCCATTCGTCGTATGTGTTATCGCATTGGAATCAAAGACACTGTAAAAGTAGCCGTGCCAGTTATCATCATTGGAAATCTGACGGTTGGCGGCAATGGCAAGACACCCGTCGTGGTGTGGCTCGTTAAATTGATGCAACGATTAGGCTATAACGTCGGCGTAATAAGCCGTGGTTATGGCGGTACTAATCAAAATACTCTAATTGTGGGCAGTGCGACAGATTCAAAAGAGTGCGGTGATGAGCCTAAATTAATAGTTAATCAAACGGGCTGTTTGATGGCTGTCGGGCGGGATCGTGTTAACGCCGCGCAAAGCTTAATCGAGCATGCAAAGAGCCTGGGCAAGCCGTTAGACTTTATCGTCAGTGACGATGGGCTTCAGCATTATCGCTTACATCGCGATGCAGAGATTATTGTCATTGATGGCGAGCGACGTTTTGGTAATGGACTACTATTACCGATGGGGCCTAATCGGGAAGGGCAATGGCGCATGGATAATGCGCTATTAAAAATTTGTAATGGCGCGCAACCGCATCAAGGTGAAGCATTAATGACGTTGGCGCCTGAGCAATGGCGCTCCGTAAAAACCAATGAAATTATGACAGTAGACATTGCCAAACAATCATCGGTGGCGATGGCTGGTATCGGTTATCCGCAGCGATTTTTTGATACCTTAGTGACACTTGGGATAAAAACAGAAAATAATGTTGGATTTGCTGACCACCAGCATTACGAATATGAGCAGCTGTCTATGCTGATCTCTGACTCGCAGTGGTTACTGATGACAGAGAAAGACGCGGTTAAGTGCCGGGAATTTTCTGACGATACCTGGTGTTATTTACCTGTCGCAGCGGTATTTGACGATAATATAGAACAAAAAATTAAAGAACATTTAGAGGAAATTCATCATGGCGTTTGATATTAATTTGTTAGGCATCATTGCCTGTCCGGTTTGCAAAGGAAAGTTAGAGTTTAATAAAGAAAAAGATGTGCTTATCTGTAAGTTTGATCGCCTAGTTTATCCTATCAATGATTCTATTCCTGTGCTGTTGGAAGAACAAGCAACAGCGCTCGAGGAGTAAATTTATGGCTTTTAGCGTAATCATTCCAGCGCGATTTCAATCTTCTAGGTTACCTGGTAAACCACTTTTAGACATCGGTGGTAAGCCGATGATTCAGTGGGTTGTTGAACGGGCACAACAGTCTGGGGCACAGCACATTGTCGTTGCAACAGATGATGAGCGAATCAAAGAAGCAGTTGAATCTTTTGGGGGCGAAGTCTGTATGACGAGCAGTGAGCACGAGTCAGGCACTGAACGTCTTGGCGAAGTGGTAGAGAAACTTGGTTTAGCCAGCGATCATATTATTGTGAACGTGCAAGGTGATGAGCCTATGATCCCTTGTGAGAATATCTCTCAAGTGGCTAATTTACTTGTCGAGCAGCAAGATGTACCAATGGCAACACTTGCCGTGCCTATTGATGAAAACCTTGACATTGATAACCCGAATGCAGTCAAAGTAGTGTGTGATAAAAACGACTGCGCGTTGTATTTCAGCCGAGCACCGATCCCTTTTGATCGTGACGGTAATCATCGTTCAAATAAAGAATTATTAGCGAAAAATTATCATCGTCACATTGGTATTTACGCCTATCGCGCTGGCTTTATTCGTGATTATCTTAAAATGGAGCCATCGCCACTTGAGCAGATAGAGGCATTGGAGCAATTACGCGTGCTATATCACGGTGAAAAGATTGCGGTGGGTGTAGCTCAGCAAGCGCCGCCAGCAGGTGTTGATACTCAAGCCGATCTCGATCGGATTCGTATGTTTTTCAATTAAACGTATTTATTGCTTTACGGACTCTATGTTGCGTGTGGTTATTGGTTTTATTAAAGCCGCTAATACAGCATATAAAAATAGTTAAGTGATTTAGTAAACTCTATAGAAAAAAATGCCGCGAATTAAGCGGCATTTTTGTTATTTGTGCTTTTAATAGACTATGTATTTTGGCGGCGCTCGATGAGTCCGTCTAAGACACTTGGGTCGGCAAGTGTTGAAGAATCGCCAAGCTCATCGATTTCATTTGCGGCGATTTTTCGTAATACGCGGCGCATGATCTTTCCAGAACGCGTTTTCGGTAATCCTGGAGCCCATTGTAATAAGTCAGGCGCAGCGATAGCGCCAAGATCTTTACGAACCCATAGTTTTAACTCTTTACGCAGTTCTTCAGTATCTTCTACGCCATCGTTTAGCGTAACGTAAGCGTAGATGCCTTGACCTTTAATATCGTGGGGATATCCAACAACAGCAGCTTCTGCAACGTCCTTATGACCGACTAATGAGCTTTCAACTTCGGCTGTGCCCATTCGGTGACCAGCAACGTTGATTACGTCATCAACACGACCAGTGATCCAGTAGTATCCATCTTCGTCACGGCGCGCGCCGTCACCAGTGGTGTACATATTATGGAACGTTTGGAAATAGGTCATCATAAAGCGTTCATGATCGCCATAGACCGAACGCATTTGACCCGGCCAGCTATCGAGAATGACCAATGAACCGGCACCTTCTCCCTCAATAATTTGACCTTCCGCATCAACAAGTGCAGGCTGTACGCCAAAGAATGGACGAGTCGCTGAGCCCGGCTTGGTTGCGGTAGCGCCGGGTAGCGGGGTAATTAGAATGCCGCCTGTTTCTGTTTGCCACCACGTATCAACAATTGGGCTATTACCTTTACCAATAACATCGTTGTACCAGCGCCAAGCTTCAGGGTTGATTGGTTCACCAACACTACCAAGTACACGTAACGAAGAGCCGTCGAAGTTGTCAAAATGCTCTTCACCTTTAGCCATAAGCGCACGAATGAGCGTAGGAGCAGTATATAATTGATTAACTTGGTAACGATCAACGATTTCACCTAAGCGGGCAGGGCTAGGATAATTAGGGACACCCTCATGAATGACAATAGTTGCGCCGTTGGCAAGTGGACCGTAAACCATATAACTGTGGCCAGTGATCCAACCAACATCAGCGGTACACCAGTAAACATCGCCTTTTTTATAATCAAAAACATATTCATGCGTCATCGACGCATATACCATGTAACCGCCGGTAGAATGTAATACACCCTTAGGCGTACCAGTTGAACCTGAGGTATACAGGATAAACAGTGGGTCTTCTGCGTTCATTTCTTCGGCAGGGCAATCGTTAGATTCGCTAGCGACAAGATCATGCCAGTAAACATCGCGACCTTCTACCCAACCGACATCGTTACCAGTACGTTGTAAAACAATAACTGTTTCAACGCAGGTTACTGCTGGATTTTCTAACGCATCATCGATATTCACTTTGAGAGGAACTAAACGTCCACCACGTGGGCCTTCGTCTGCAGTGATAATGACTTTTGCATTACCATCAATCACGCGTGATGAAATTGATTCTGATGAGAATCCACCAAAAATGACGGAATGCACTGCACCAATTCGAGCACACGCAAGCATTGCTACAGCGGCTTCTGGCACCATTGGCATGTAGATTGAAACTACATCGCCTTTGCTAACGCCTTTGGTCTTTAATGCGTTGGCAAATTTACACACATCATTGTGTAGTTGGCGATAAGTTACCTTGCGTTGATCTTTGGCGTCATCGCCTTCCCAAATAATGGCAACGTCGTCACCATTATTTGCAAGATGGCGATCTAAACAGTTAGCCGCAGCATTTAACGTGCCATCACCAAACCATTGAATATCTACATTAGGCGCCGCAAAGCTGGTGTTTTTTACTTGAGTAAAGGGTTTGATCCAGTCGATGCGCTTGCCGTGCTCAGCCCAGAACTTGTCTGGATTGTCGATAGACTCTTGATACATCGCTTGGTATTTATCGTTGTCTACTAGCGCGTTTTCAGCAAATTTGTCTGCTACTGGGAAAATTTCTGGGCTCGTCATGGTTTATCCTTTCTTCTTATAATCAACCAAAGTATGTTTTTTGCGGACTTTTACTGCTATTAGACATTGGTATATCGCTAAACGCCTCAACAGTGTGTAGATGTTATAGACTACTTTAGGCACAGTAGTAAAGCCTTGTTTAATGGTGAGTTAAACAAAGCGCACTGAAAAAATTGAGTAAGACAAGCGCCCATTACTTGCGTAACGTAGCTTCCGAATGATAATAAGATTTGGTAATAAGGAATAACTAAAATGGTTGAAAGTAGTGGCTTGCTTGGCTTAATTTCTATTGGATATATTGGTTTGCTATTTTTGATCGCATGGCTTGGGGATCGGCATTTTAATATTTTTATACCAATTGCATTAAGTAAGTGATCTTGTTGTGTGTAGAGAAAATCAGCTAAAACAAGGCGCTCGATTGACTAATAGCTGGCTATTAGGATTGAGAGCAACGCCATTTTAGTTAATTTTAACAAGTACAAGTGGGCAAATATTTAATGCAATTAATGGTATTAGTCATTGGAGGCGTTATCTGATTATCTAGGTAGTGATAGTGACAGCGAACAAGCCATTACCGATATCTCAATGGCGTATTCAATTGTCACAAAAAAAACGTCATTGTTAGTGGTGGAAGATGACGTATTTATACAACATGGGATTGACCAAGTTAACAAGCAACGTCGTGCGATCGAAAGAAAATCCGCTGAGTCATCGGGCCGATTAACAGCAGTCAATGTATAAGAAATCTCGTCCTAGTAGTGGAGGAGGCGGTGGTAGCGTATCTTTCATTATGGCGCTAATATTGTTGTCTATGGTTGCAGTGAGACGTAGAGGTACGCTTAGTCGTTAAGATCAAAAAAGGCGACCTTGTGTCGCCTTTTTATTGGTTGGTTCTTTGATTCGCTAGAGCACGGGATTGTTTACTTCTAACCGACTTAATGCAATAACGGCTTGAGTACGATTTCGTACATTAAGCTTTCGAAAGATCGCTGTAGCGTGGGCTTTTATTGTTGCTTCAGAGACTTCTAAATCATAAGTGATCTGCTTATTGAGTAATCCTTCACCAAACATCTGCAACACTTTGTTTTGTTGAGGGGTTAATTCTGCTAATCGGTTAGCAAAATCGCCTTCTTCGGAGATATTCTCTTTTGACAAATCCAATCCCGCAGGTAGCCAAGTCTCTCCTTGCAATATTAAATCAAGTGCACTGGCTAAATCGTCCATCGAAGTAGATTTAGGGATAAAGCCACAACTGCCATAGTGCATTGCCTTAGCGATTGTCTTAGTGTCTTCATGGGCTGAAATAACAACGACTGGAATAGCAGGGTAATGGCTACGCAGATGTATTAATGTTGAATAACCGTGAGAGCCGGGCATTTGAAGATCTAAAATGATCAAATCCAGTTTGCTGTTGTTATCTAATGTTTGCTGTAAGGTGTCAGCAGAATGTGCTTCTAGCCATATAGTATCTGGATAGGCGTAATGCACTTCTGAAAAGTGGATGGTCGTCAGCAATGACTATATTAAAACGCTCAGACATAGGATATTCCTTATTATTATTTCACTTGAGTGCACAACGATGCATTATCCAATATCAATCAAATCTCCCTTAGCCAAAAGTCTAACATGGGGAAACGTTAGCCGCTAGTAGTGGTTTTGCGCCTAGTTTACGATCCAACTAATAGCTTTTTACTGAGATTGTTTTATAATCCGCCGGAGTTAGCAAAAGATCACTAGGCACTTACATGTTAGATGTACCCGTAAAAACGGCATTGGATTATCCATTTCCAGCGAAACCTTTAGCGTTGTCTCCAAAGAGAACGTCTGAATTAAAAGAAAATATCAAACGAATGCTAGTAGAACAAAATGCAGTACTTGTTGCGCATTACTACACCGACCCAGAAATTCAAGCATTAGCAGAGGAAACGGGTGGTTGTGTTTCTGATTCTTTGGAAATGGCGCGTTTTGGTGCAGAACACCCAGCGAAAAAATTAATTGTCGCTGGCGTTAAGTTTATGGGGGAAACCTCAAAAATTCTCAGCCCAGAAAAAACGGTATTAATGCCAACACTAGAAGCGACTTGTTCACTTGACGTTGGTTGTCCTATTGATGAGTTTAGTGCCTTTTGTGATGAACACCCTGACCGCATCGTGGTTGTTTATGCAAATACATCCGCTGCAGTTAAGAAACGCGCTGATTGGATTGTCACCTCTAGCATCGCGTTAGAGATTGTTGAGCATTTAGACGAGCAAGGGAAAAAAATCATCTGGGGACCTGATCGTCACTTAGGTGGATATATTCAACGTGAAACGGGTGCAGACATGCTGTTGTGGCAAGGTGATTGTATCGTACATGACGAATTTAAGACCAAAGCGCTTATTGATATGAAAGCGGTATATCCTGATGCACAAGTTTTAGTTCATCCAGAGTCGCCTCAAGAAATAGTAGAATTGGCGGATTCGGTTGGTTCAACGAGCCAGTTGATTCAAGCAGCGCAAGCTTCTGATAAAGAATCATTTATCGTTGCAACGGACCGCGGTATCTTTTATAAAATGCAACAGCTTATGCCAACCAAAACATTTATTGCTGCGCCGACCGCAGGTGAGGGTGCAACGTGTCGCTCTTGTGCAAATTGCCCGTGGATGGCAATGAATGGTCTTGAGGCGATTGAAAATGCATTAGTGACTGAAAACCCGGTTGAACATGAAATCTTTGTTGATGATTCATTACGCGAAGGTGCGTTGATCCCGTTACGCCGTATGCTAGATTTTGCAGCCGAGCTCAAAATGAAAGTAAAGGGTAACGCCTAACACACTAAAAGGTGCAGGTTGATTAGTAACCACTTGATTAAACAAGCGTTGCTTTAATCGAGTGGTTCACTTAAACTAGCGCCATTGTTAGACAGCCTCTGTCTAATGTGATGCTTGATTATTCAAGTTATAAAAACGGTGAAGTGTCCGAGTGGGCGCCAAGGGTTAGATTGCATGCCTTGCGTGTTTCTTCGGCCTATACCCATAAGTACAAGAGTAACTATTACTAAGTACTTTAAATATCTAAAACGGTGAAGTGTCCGAGTGGGCGCCAAGGGTTAGATTGCATGCCTTGCGTGTTTCTTCGGCCTATACCCATAAGTACACGAGTAACTATTACTAAGTACTTTAAATATCTAAAACGGTGAAGTGTCCGAGTGGCCGAAGGAGCACGCCTGGAAAGTGTGTAAGGCGCAAGCCTTCGAGGGTTCGAATCCCTCCTTCACCGCCATCTTTCTACAAATAAGCTCAATTGATATTCCCCCTGGGTTAGATTCTTCAGATCATTCGACTTTTTTCTCGAAAAGCATCAGTGCGTATTATTCGATGTTGCACGCTATGATACCAATCGCATTAAATATTTGCCCACTTGTACTTGTTAAAATTAACTAAAATGGCGTTGCTCTCAATCCTAATAGCCAGCTATTAGTCAATCGAGCGCCTTGTTTTAGCTGATTTTCTCTACGCACAACAAGATCACTTACTTAATGCAATTGGTATGAGTAACCGAATCGGGGTACTTACAACACATGTAACTTAAATAGGTTACATGTAGTAAGTGTAACTAATATGGGTTACTATCAAGACATTACACATTCTCATTCACATCGACAAGAGGTTCTAAAATGGCGAATTTAGTCGATTCATCACTCATCGCAGTGCTCACTGGCGACATTGTTAAATCGCGTCAGATCAGTCAAGAAGGCTATGACGATCTACTTTATAGTCTCAATAACGTGTTGTCTTATGTCAGTGAACAACACGTCAATAATGCTTTCCAGCTAATGCGTGGTGATAGTTTTCAATTGATTATCCATGATCCGGTTAATGCGTTTAAATATGCGTTGTTAATTCGATTGGCGCTAAAAGAGCGCGATGATCATTTTGATTGTCGGGTGAGTATTGGCCTTAGTGATAATGATGTTATTAGGCATCAGATTGGAAATTCAACAGGTGATGCATTTACCTTATCAGGAATGGGGTTAGATGAACTAAAGAGTCGTTGTTTACAAGTAACCTCTTTGGATAATGATTTTAATCAACGTATTGATTTGTTAGTTGATTATGCGGATCACCAACTGAGTCAATTTACCCAAAGACAAGCGGCTATTGTTCAATTAAAACTCCGCCAGCCTGAGCTGATTCAGCAACAAATTGCAGATTTACTTAGTGCGCAGCGAGTCTCTATTTCTCGATCGTTGAAAACGGCACGTTTTGATTTACTCGAACAAAACATCAGTTACATTGAAACTCAAATAAAGGCGTTAATACAATGAATGATTTATGGATGACATTCGCAGCGTTAGTAATAGCTCAGGTCTTTTTTCAATATTATTGCCAACCTAGTAGATGGCTAGAGAATCGAAAAGAACGCGGCTTGATGTCGTTAAGCCTGATAAAACACAGCCTTGTTCAAGGTATTGTCGGTTGTTGTGTACTAGCATGGGTGACGTTAGATGCAGGGTCTTTAATATCACTATTTTTACTTCTTGCATTATCCCATTGGGTAATTGATGCCATGGTTTATTTAATGGGCTTTAGAGTGCGAGTATTGTTAGTCGCGCAGGCACTGCACAGTATTATTTTGTTGTTATTAGCGATTCACGTTCACGGTATTGAACTCTTATCGCTATGGGACGGCCTCATAAAGGAAATTGAGCCCAAACATTTGGCGGTTGTTATCGCCTATCTATTAGTTTTAAAGCCGACGTCTAGCATGATTAGTGCGTTATTAGCGACGTATTCTCCGATTAATAGAGAAGAGAACGAAGGTTTAATTGCTGGTGGCGAAATTATTGGCTATTTGGAGCGTTTGCTAATGTTAACATTTGTATTAGTTGGCCAATATGCCGTAATAGGGTTCATATTGGCGGCTAAGTCGATATTTAGATTTGGCGAGCTCAATAAGGCAAGTTATCGTAATCTAACAGAATATGTATTGTTAGGCTCTTTGCTTTCAGTGACCACAACATCACTAATTGGTCTACTAGCTAAAATGGCACTTTAGTTGTTCTTTTATTGATCTTAAACAAGATATGGTGAGTGCAAATATTACTTAGTATGCTGAAATAACTTTAAAATAGGGCAAATAAGTTTAAGCCCATTAAAAAGTTGATGGATTAGCGATGACTCGCGATCATATAAAAATCTTAGTCGTTGATGATGTGCCTAATAACGTCAAGATGTTGTTGAGTATTTTAAAAGAAGAGGGCTTATCGCTGTCGTTTGCTCTTAGTGGTAATGACGCTATTGAGCTTGCGAAGAAAGAGTCTTTCGCTCTAATTTTGTTAGATATTTTGATGCCTGCAAAGCAATACATCAAACTGATAAGAACGCGAATACGCCCGTTATCTTCATTTCTGCTCGAACTGATGTCGAATCAATATCAAGAGGATTTGCGCTTGGCGGCGTGGATTATATTGTAAAACCCTTTCATCCTGACGAAATCATTGCGCGAGTCAATACGCATCTCGAACTTGCCAGTAATCGTCAACTATTGCATCAAAGCATAAAAGAGCTCACTCATAAATTCGATTATAAAGAAGAGCGCTTGCTAAATGAAATTGAACAATTCCAGTGAGATATGATCCATGTTTTAATGGAAATGATCGAGATGACCTCTGATGAAACTGGACAACATATAAGACGTGTTGCAGATTGTGCTAAGTTACTGGCGCAATATATGCCGCAGCTCAGTGAAGAGGATGTTTGGATGATCTATCATGCAGCACCAATGCACGATATTGGTAAGGTTGCGATAAGGCGATATTAGAAAAGCCCGGTTGTTTAACTGATGCTGAATTTGAAATCATGAAAACGCATACAACAAAAGCGGCGGCGTTATTTCCCAAATCTAAACGTCGAATTATTAACGCAGCGTCGATAATTGCGCTACAGCATCATGAACGATGGGATGGCAAAGGTTATCCTCATGGACTGAGTGGCGAAAACATTCACATTTATGGCTGAATAGTAGCGTTAGCTGATGTTTTGATGCGCTAACTCACCATCGTGTTTATAAAGATTCATGGTCAGTGCCGAATGCGTTAAATTATATAAAGGAAGAACGAGGTAAACACTTTGATCCACAAATAGTTGATATTTTTTTGGAGCACATCGATGAGTTTTTAACTGTGCTCGCTGACCAATAGAATGTCATTCCAAAAAATTATTGGTACGTGCATTGCGTTATGTAGTTATACCAATTTGATTAAGTTTGTGATCTTGTTTTGCGAAGGAAAAAAAATGAAGGCAATAACTTTGTCAACTTGGTATTATTTCCTTTTAAGCGGATTCACTGACGTTAATACAGTGTCTCTTTCAGACGTCGAACGTGCGTGGATAGCAAAACATCAGCGGATCACTGTTGGTATTAGCGAAGATTGGCCGCCATTTGAGTATCGAGATCATTTTGGTCATATCCGTGGTATTGACATAGATATTTTAAGAGTAATTGGAGAGCTTACTGGGCTTGAGATACTGTTTAAGTCTGACAATTGGAGTAACAACTTAAAGTCCTTTAAAAGGGGACAATTAGATTTGTTAACTGGTGTGAAATATATTGCACACCGAGAAGAAATCGGTATTATTCTGCGCCTTATCTACAAGTGCTCGATTACTTCTTTGCCCATCAACGTTACGAGAATACACCAATATCGGAATTAGGTGCTAAACGCATTGCTATTCCAAGTGATTTTGTGACAGCTGATTTTATTCGCCAACAATTTCCAGAATTTTTAATTGTTGAATTTGATACATTGTACGAAGCAATCGATGCAGTCGTCTAAGGCAAAGCAGATCTTCTCTTTAATAATTATCAGACTATTTCATATATTCTCAATCAAAATAATATCGTTGATATCCCCCTGTTCAGTCAATGCGCCACACAGGGCGCAGTAATATTCATGTGCTTGTGAATAAATCTGAACCTATTTTAACCGATATAATTAACAAAGCGCTGGCGAGTATTAGTGAAGACCGCAAAGAGAAATTCTCTCGACTCAATATGGCCCGATCTCGTAAGGTGTTATTTGACCGATTTGATCGTAACAATATTGAATTCACGCTAAAAGAAAAAGCTTTTTTATTAGATAACCCTATAATCACAATGACTGGTGATCCTAATTGGCTACCTTACGAAGGATTAGATGCTCAAGGTCATTATGTCGGTATCGTTCCTGAGATGCTTGATCTATTTGAAGAACGTCTTGGTGTTGTTTTTAAACGCGATATAGGGAAAAGCTGGCACGAGTCGGTGACGATGTTTGAACAAGGTCAGGTGGCGATGATTTCTGAAATATTTCAGTCCGATATCGGTGATGGAACCTTATATAGCAATACCTACCTTTCTAGTCCGATCGTACTGGTGATGCGTGACTCACAACAATATGTCAGTGATATGCAAAGTGTCGCAAATTTAAGATTAGCCCTGATTAACGATTACGGTTATACACAGCGCATTGGCGATAGCTTTCCTGACGCTACGTTCACACATTACAGTGATATTGATGCTGGGTTGAACGCGGTAGCCACAGGAAAAGTTGATGTGTTGTTTGCGACGCTTGCCCAAGCAAGTTTTCATATGGCATCACAAGGTATGAATAATCTTCGTATTGTTGGGCAAACGCCTTTCAGTTCGAAACTTGCCTTTGGTGTTAATAAGAATAATACAGTGTTGATTTCGATTCTTAATAAGGCGTTATTGTCTGTATCTGATAGTGAAAAGCAAGCGATCATAGCACGTTGGGGCAGTAGTAAGTTTGTGTCCCATGTGGACTACGCGCTTGATACTCATTGATTTTTGTGATTGCACTATTGCTCATCGCTTTAATTGTTTGGTGGTATCAAAAATTACTGCGTGAAACCCATGCTCGCCAAGAACTACAGGCACACTATAAGTTGTTGCTTGACTCTCTTCCCAGTCAGGTGATGGTCGTGAATCATAAAGGATTTATCGAAACTGCAAATAAGCAGGTATTAGAAGATTACAACATACAGAGCGGGATATTGTCGGGAAACCTTTCGTTGAACTCCTTGATGTACCTCGTGATTTTTCATTCTTTAGCAACATGATTAATGAGGATGGCATAGAGCAACTAACGTTAGATTTTAAGTGGCAGTCACAGGTGCATACGATGATGCTTTCGATGTTGCCAATTACTTTCAATAATAGACCCGCGATGTTAACGCTAGTTGTCGACATCACTAGCCGTGTGGCAATGGAACAAATGATTATTGATGCGCGTAATGAAGCGATTGATGCTAATAAAGCAAAGTCTTCGTTTTTAGCAAACATGAGTCATGAAATTCGGACGCCAATGAACGCTATTATTGGTTTTACGCAGTACTTTCTCACGATGCTCAGGATCATAGAACACTGTCCTATCTAGACACTATCAATAATGCGGGGAACGCGTTATTGCTATTGATCAATGATATTTTGGATTTTTCTAAGGTTGAATCTGGAAAAATCCACTTGCAACTTGCGCCATGTAAATTACATAATCTCATGGAGGAGATTAGTAAGATATTTGAGATTGAAATTGCAAGCAAAGATCTTAGGGTCTGTTGATCTTTGTGGTTCAAATTTTGTTCAATCTAAAAGGATTTTGGGCAAGGCATGAGGATTGATGCTGGGTTTACCCCAGTGAATGACGAATAACGCGGCACAAAATACTTTTAGGTGAATCCTACGGACAGCATTTGTTTGTTATTTCTACGGCGTTATCGCCTATTCGTGTAGCCAGCTACACCACATAGGCTCTGCCTTGTAGAAACCCCAAACAAATTGCTGCAAAAATGAACTCAAAAGATCAACAGACCCTACATATGATTTAACAATTGATGATGACGTGCCTAACAGAGTGTTGATTGATGAAGCGAGAGT
This sequence comes from Psychrobium sp. nBUS_13, assembly GCF_051201665.1. Classification (GTDB taxonomy): domain Bacteria; phylum Pseudomonadota; class Gammaproteobacteria; order Enterobacterales; family Psychrobiaceae; genus Psychrobium. Next base: position 2,092,726 of record NZ_CP179210.1, read on the forward strand.
ACGGCAAGTACTCTTTAACTTGATCGGTAACGCAGTCAAGTTTACTCATCGTGGAAAAATTAGCGTACAAGTTTCGGCGCTTTATATCGATGAACAGCTAAAACTAACGTTTTGTGTTAAAGATACCGGTATTGGAATTTGTCCGATGGAACAGTCGATAATTTTTGATAGTTTTGCACAGCCTAAAGACCAAAATATTGATCAATATGGTGGAACTGGGCTGGGACTTGCAATTAGCAAACGGCTGGTAAATCTCATGGGCGGTGATCTTGAAGTGTGCAGTGTTTTAGAACAAGGATCCATATTTTCATTTGCGATTCGTAATGTAGAAGTTTTACAAGAGGCGATTACTTGCGATAAAAAAATTGAAGATACTCAAGTCATTTTTAAGGGGCAACATGTTCTCGTCGCTGATGACATAGAAGATAATCGATTATTACTGTATCGATGGTTAGTTGAATTTGGTCTACATGTAGACACAGTGGCCGATGGTCAATCTGCCGTAGATGCAGTAAAACATAAGCGCTACGATTTAGTGTTGCTAGATATTAGAATGCCAAAACTCAATGGCTAGCAAGCGGCTGAAATCCTTAGTCGATTCGATGATAAGTTGCCATTAGTTGCAGTGTCGGCATCTGAGTTAAAAGGCGGCGATGCATTAAATGGTCAAGTGTATTTTAGTGATTACCTGCTTAAGTCATCACTTGAAGAATCCTTATTAAAGATGCTTAAACGGCATTTGAGCTACGAGATTGATGAACCAAAAGAGTCGTCGAACAGTGAAGTTCTGGTCAAGCCGATTCGTTTTCCGAGTGAAACATCAATAGCCATAGGACGTGATTTTGAATTACGTGCAAGAACGGTGTTAGCTAATAACAATATTAATGATATTAGGGTCTGTTGATCTTTTGAGTTCATTTTTGCAGCAATTTGTTTGGGGTTTCTACAAGGCAGAGCCTATGTGGTGTAGCTGGCTCGATAATAGCTCCTGCATTATCCTAATGAGCTACATCCCTGTAGCAATACACGAATAGGCGATAACGCCGTAGAAATAACAAACAAATGCTGTCCGTAGGATTCACCTAAAAGTATTTTGTGCGGCGTTATTCGTCATTCACTGGGGTAAACCCAGCATCAATCCTCATGCCTCGCCCACAGGGATGTGGGTGCTTATGCTCAGTCTGGAACAATGAACATGTGCCCAAAATCCTTTTAGATTGAACAAAATTTGAACCACAAAGATCAACAGACCCTAGTTTGTTTGCTAAAGACTTGGCTGAGAGAGCTTCTCTAATGAAATACGCGGTGCTTGTTTCGTTTTCTCATCAGCTTAACTTGGCAGTAAGTTCATTTGATGTAGTGTCCACTCAGCGGCTACTATCTTGCTTTATCGAACAATTGGAGAAACGAGTATAACAAGCTAATAGTTTTTATTAGCTATTTTCAAATGGTTACATCTATGGTTTACTACCGTGCTATTAGTATGACTTAGTTTATTTAAACAATACTTTTCTATTATTTTTACGTAAGGTTGAGGGCTTAATGTCTTATACTTTGTTGTTTACTTTATTAGCACTTTGTATGAGTGCCATCGTCGGTCGTCGATATTTAGCGTTATCTAAAAACATCTGGCTATTATTCTTTGCCCAGCCTCTGGCGATGTGTGCGACGTCATTAATGGTCCTAGTAAGTGGAATTTTAGGGCAGCATCTAGCACCTGATCCTGAAATCGCGACGTTGCCAATTTCTACGCTGATTATTGGCGTAGCGATGGCCGTTATTCCGGCGAATCGGCTTACAAATCGTGTTGGTCGTCGAGTAAGTCTACTTATTGGATTATCTATTGCGGTGATAGGTGCATTAGTATCAGCAAGCGCCGCCTATTATCTATCATTTTGGCTACTTGTTGCTGGAAGTGTACTCCTTGGCTTTAGTATGTCATTTGTTGCGCAAATGCGATTTTGTGCCTTAGAAAGTGTCGACGAAAAAGATCATGCAACGGCATTATCTGTGTTGATGGTTGGCGGTATTTTTGCGGCTATGCTTGGTCCTGAACTTGCGGTAGCTGGAAAAGATTGGATAGATTCGACCCACGGTTTTGTCGGCTCTTTCGTCGGACTTGCCGTTTTAATTCTATTGAGCATGATGGCCATCACCCAAATTACGCCAACTCAAGTGAAAGAAAGTGCTATTGAAGGAGCTCCTCGTTCTCTTATCGATATTTGTCGTCAACCAATATTTCTCGTTGCACTTGCCAGTGCTGCAATTGGCTATGGGGTGATGAGTTATGTGATGACTGCAACGCCTTTGAGTATGCATGTACTTGATGGTCATACATTAGAGCAAACAAAATGGGTAGTACAAAGTCATATTATCGCGATGTATTTACCGTCATTATTCTCGGCTTGGATAATTCGTAAAGTAGGGCTTCTTAATGTGATGCTCATTGGTACGTTATGTTATTTAGCCGTCGCGCTTTTTGCTTATCTTGGTCATAGCGTCATGCACTATTGGTGGGTGATGGTATTACTCGGAATTGGATGGAATTTTCTATTTTCTAGTGGCACGCTGCTATTGCCAAAATCTTACGAGAGTCACGAACGTCTTCGCGTACAAGCTATCAATGATTTTAGTATTTTCTGTACACAAGCATTAGTGTCGCTGCTGGCGGGCGTTATCTTATTTAACTTCGGTTGGATTACGCTAATTACCGCGAGTTTACCTTTCATTGTCTTGATGTTGTTTGTGGTGGTCTTCGCTAATAAATCATCTTCTGTTACTAAAAAAATAGGATGTTAACTTGATTAACACTTCATCAAATAAAAACATCTTAAAGCTTATTAAATATGGGCCTATCACTGTTGTTGTATTGTTTTCTGCGGTCATGATTATGTTATTAATCAAAGAGAATAAGGCGGCACTTGAGCGGGACATAGTGAGATTATCGAATAACGCCATTAGTCAGCAACGCCTGTTACTAAAAAATCAAATTGATGCGTTATCTAGTCATACGTCTTTTGAAAAGAATACCGCAACAGAACAGCTTCAAAATGATATACGAGAACGTGTCTTAGAAGCACATGCAATTGCAATGGGTATTTATCGCAGTAATCAATCGTTACCAAAATTAGAAATTGGAATTCGAATTAAAGACGCATTACGTAATGTACGTTTTTTAGAAGGACGAGGGTATTTTTTTGCGACATCACTCGATGGCGTTAGCGAATTACTGCCTATCCAGCCAGATTTAGAAGGCACTTCGATCACCGATATGGTGGATGTGAAGGGCACTAAGATTGTAAAAGATATGGTTGCGCTGATGAAAGAGCGCGATGAAACCTTTTATCATTGGTGGTTTCAAAAACCCGATTCAGATACCAGGCCGTATTTTAAAGTTGGTTTCCTCAAGCGTTTTGAACCGCTTGATTGGTATTTAGGAACCGGCGAATACCTTGTAGATTTCGAAACGCAATTACAAAATACAATGTTGGCTAGATTACAGCTAAACCGCTCTAATTTGACCTTTGATTATTTTATTGTCAATGATGATTTGAATTACATTTCTCATAACGATCCTGTAATGATCGGCCAAGTGACTACAAGTGAAATATTTCATGTAAAACAACGACATTCGTTATTCTTAGACGGTGAGTTTATTGATTCATCGCATTCTTATATTGATGATAATGGATTATTAACGGGTAAAATTACCTATGCGCGCCATAATCCTGATTGGCATTGGACTCTAGTCGGTTCTATTGATTTGGAAGCCGTAAACCAATATTTTGTTGATCACAAACGAGACTTAGAACTCAAGAACGAAGAAACTTTACTTAAAATTTTGTTGCTTAGCACCGTTTTAAGCTTGATGCTGGTGGCCGTGTGTTTTGTGATCTCTCGTAATACGGCAAAACGGTTTAAACGTTATGAAGCTAAAATTTTACGCCACGTTAATCAGCTAAATGATAATAAAGAACAATTACGTTTTTTAGCCAACCATGATCCGCTCACTAAGTTACGAAATCGCCGTGAGTTAGAGTCTTCGATAGAATCCGACATTACATTATGCCTTGAAAGTGACACGCAATTGGCGGTGATGTTTTTTGATTTAGATGATTTTAAAAAGATTAATGACCATTATGGTCATGCGACTGGTGATAGGTTGCTGTCGGTGCTTGGCGAAAGCTTTAGCGAATTGTTAGGACCTAAAGATAATGTGTTCAGGTTTGGCGGCGATGAATTTATTTTTTGTTTCCCTTTGTTGATAGATTATGAACACGCTAAAGAAAAGGTTTTGGCGATTCAGCAAGTGTTTTCAAGGGAAATTGATATATTTAACAATAAACTTCATGTTAACGGAAGCATTGGCATCTCAATGTATCCACATGATGGACTTGAAGCCAGCGAGTTAATTCGCAAAGCGGATTTGGTACTTTATAAGTCAAAAGCGCAGCAAAAAGGCCAGTTCTTATTCTATGAACAATCGCTGCATTTGGAATTAGAGCGGGCATTATTAATTGAGACTAAACTGAGAACAGCGCTTGTTAATAATGAACTGTCATTGGTTTATCAGCCACAGATTTGTGCCACAAGTTGCCAAATCATGGGAGTTGAAGCATTAATTCGCTGGCACAACAGTGAGCTTGGTTTTATTGCGCCGGACGAGTTTATTAAAGTAGCAGAAAATGTTGGTTTGATAGATTCAATTGGCGATTTTGTAATGGAACAAGCTTGCCATGATATTGCGTTATATAACAATAACAATGCGAGCCCAATTGCGGTGTCTATTAACGTGTCGCCAGCGCAGTTGATTAACGAAGATTTTGTGGCAAAGGTTTGTGCAATCACTAAGAAGCACCAATTAGCTAACGCTTACGTGACAATAGAGATCACTGAAAATGTCTTGATTTCAGAAATGGAGCGTTCTCGAGCTGTGATTGAGAAACTGCGGGATCGTGGCTTTGATGTTTCACTCGATGATTTTGGTACTGGCTATTCGTCGTTAAGTTATCTCACGCAGTTATCAATCAGTGAATTAAAAATAGATCGCTCTTTTATTATGAAGTGTTTATCGTCTGAGCAAAGCCTGTCGTTAGTACGTTCGATAATTTTAATCGCTCAGTCAGGCCATATGAGTACAGTAGCTGAAGGTGTTGAAACAATAGAGCAGTACGATAAATTACGTGAATTAGGCTGCGATATTATTCAAGGGTACTATTTCAGCAAGCCGTTACCATTTATACAGCTTTGTGAGCAATATGCACCAGAGATTGAATCAGCTGTATTTAGTGAAAGTGACGCGCTTTAGGGTTGAGTTTCTCTAACAGATGCGATAAGTCGGTGAGTTTGCCTGCGATAATATGGCAAACATCACCTTCACGCTCCAAAATCCCCTGAACTTTCAAAATACGTGATGTTAAGAAGGCTTGTTTTTGTGCATGAGCCGTTGCTTGCCAAACGATAACATTACTTGAGCCCGTGTGATCTTCTAGCGTTACAAAAGTAACACCAGATGCTGTTCCTGGTGATTGCCTACCTGTGACAACACCAATAACAGTGACTGGCTTTTGATGGGGAATATTTATGAGGTGTTGCACTTGTGTAAAACGACCTAACTGATTATGACGCTGAAGTAGGGCAATGGGGTGATGGTTTAAACTAAGTCCAAGAGTTTGATAATCTTCGATGAGGTTATCTTGATCATCAGGGCTTGTAATATAAACAGGTTGCTGTGCTTTATCATGCACACTTGGTGCTAGTTGTCTAAACAGTGGTAAATCATATAAATCATCCATCATTAGCCATCGCAGTACGTATCTGTTATCACCAAAATTATGTAGCGCGCCACTACTCGCTAACGCATTGAGATCTTTTTGAGTGACAGTTTGTTGCTCGTAACCCAACCCTTTAATGTCACTGAGCTTTTGATAACCAGTCGTTGGTCGATGGCCAACGACAGTATCAGCCGCTTGACGACTGAGTCCCTTTATTTGACGCAGCCCTAAGCGCAGGGCAAATGGCTGTTGTTTTGAATCGATTCCATCGACTGCTTCAAGGGTGTGATCATAACTAGAAGCATTAATATCAACCTCATAGACAGTGACGGCATGCCTTTTAGCGTCTTGGACAAGCTGTGCTGGTGAATAGAATCCCATTGGGTAACTATTGAGTAGCGCGCAATAAAATACACTCGGATAATAATGTTTTAACCACGCAGAAACATAAGCAAGCACAGCAAAACTAGCGGAATGAGACTCAGGAAAACCATATTCCCCAAAGCCACAAATTTGTTTAAAAATACGCTCAGCAAACTCGGCACTATAACCACGTTCACTCATGCCGTTTAGTAGTTTTTCTTTAAATGGATAGAGTTTGCCATTACGTTGCCATTTTGCCATCGCTCGGCGTAACTGATCCGCCTCACCACCACTAAATCCTGCGGCCACCATGGCTAACTTGATAACTTGTTCTTGAAAAATTGGCACGCCGAGTGTGCGTTCTAACACTGCCTTTACTGCGTCTGATGGATAACTAATGGCTTCTATGCCATCGCGCCTTTTTAAATAGGGATGCACCATATCGCCTTGAATAGGTCCAGGCCTTACTATGGCTATTTGCACGACTAAATCATAGTAACACTGTGGTTTTAGTCGCGGCAGCATACTCATTTGTGCTCGCGATTCTATTTGGAACACACCAACGGTGTCGGCGCGAGAAATATCTGAAAATACCTGCGGATCATCGCCGTATCGGGTGATATCTGCGATGTTGTAATCATGCCCATAATGTTTATTGAGCATAGTAAAACTTTTAGCAATGGCACTAAGCATACCAAGAGCAAGTACATCAACTTTAAGTAAACCTAACGTTTGTAGATCTTCTTTGTCCCACTGGATCACCGTGCGATCAACCATGGCAGCATTCTCAACAGGCACGAGTTCATGCAGTGGCCCAGAAGAAATAACAAAGCCGCCGACATGCTGTGATAAATGGCGTGGAAAGCCTAAAATTTCATGAACTAAATCAACAAAATGTTGAGCAAGGGTCGTGGATAAATCTAAACCGTGTTGGCTAAGTTGCTCATACCAAGGTGTTGTTTGATCACGGCGATTTAGATTCTTGATAAAGTAATCAAGCTGAGTTTCGCAAAGGCCAAGTGCTTTTCCTACATCACGAATTGCACTCTTTAAGCGATAAGTAATGACCGTCGCGGCGAGCGCCGCACGTTTTCGGCCATATTTTTGATAGATGTACTGAAACACTTCTTCACGGCGTTGATGTTCAAAATCGACGTCGATATCTGGCGGCTCGTTACGCTCTTTAGAAATAAATCGCTCAAACAATACAGATATCTGCCGTGGGTCAACGGCAGTGATTTCTAAGCAATAACACACAATGGAATTAGCCGCTGAGCCACGACCTTGATATAAAATGCCTTCACGCTTAGCAAATTGCACAATGTCATACACGGTTAAAAAGAAATATTGATACGATTGCTCCTTTATAAGTGATAGTTCTTTATCGATAGTTGCTTGAATATGTTCATCAACGCCTGCTGGAAAGCGTTTTTTAATGCCTTTAGCCACCAATAAACGCAGATAAGAATCAGCTGAGTGTTCTGAAGGCAGTACTTCACTGGGATATTCATACTGCAGCTGTGATAAATCAAAATGACAACGATTAGCCAGCAACGAGGCATTAATTAAATATTCACTTTGATGGAGTTTAACAAGTTGATGCAGTGGTCTAAGGGCATATTCGCTGTTAGATAACGCATTGCTGCCAAGTGACTGGATGTCACAGCCAGCTTTGATGGCATGTAGAGTATGTTGCAGCGCTAAACGCTTCTTGCTGTGCATTAATACGCCGCCACAAGCCACAACATCTAGCTGATGAGTCTTTGCTAACCCCACGCAATGACGATGATAATGAGATTCTCCCATCGTGAGGTAGCATGTTAATCCGATATGCAAGCGATCGCGATGGTACTTTACTAACCACGTTAACCAATGTTCATCGCTTTTAGGGTTACCACTGGGAATAAAAAGCAGTAATGCACGCTTTAACGACATCAGATCCCACGTTGATAACTCATAATGGCCTTTATTCGCTCGGCGACGACTATTACTAATAATACGGCACAATTCACCATAAGCATCACGGTCGGGACACAGCACCACCACTTTTAAGTCTTCAAGTCTGAACACTGCGCCAACAATGAGCTTAATATTGAGTTTATTGTCTTTTATTTCACTATAAGCACGCACAACCCCAGCTACTGAACATTCATCGGTAATCGCTATGGCGTCATAACCATAAAAAGCCGCTTGTGTGACGAGTTCTTGTGGCTGAGATGCGCCCGTGAGAAACGAAAAGTTACTTTGACAAAATAGCTCGCTATAACTCATCGCATATCACCCGAAATAGCCATGTAAAAACCATTGGCCATTGGGAATTTTAAAAACCCAACACCACTGCTGCTGGCTGTTTTTGGCAATATAATAATCGCGTGTTACGGGGCTTTTTTGCCACCAATGACTGCATAATCGTTCTGGCCCGTGAAAAATACTAACCGCCATCGTCAAAGGCTCTGGTTTATTCAATAAATAACTGGGACGCAAACCGCCACGCACCTGTTCGGTAATACTCGATAGCTCAACCGCCTCACAACGGCTGTGTGGCGTTGAAACAGCAAGGCCATTAACCACTTCAGGTAAATGACTGCTGTGATAATCAAGTTGAGTCACATTACCTTCACCAAGTTTAGCGTGTAACAGGCTCAGTAACTGCGCTTTAGATAAGCGCTGCCGCTTAGCGCCATGACTGGCTTGAGATAATAAATCTTCACTGACGGTTGTTTTACTGCTGGTGTCGTGACAATTAATTTCAAGGGCAATCACAGGGGCGCTTAACTCAACACGCTCTAATTGCAACTGCGTTAATGTCAGCCATGCCGCTGCTGATTGCTCTCCTTGGCTGCTATGAACAGTGACGACAAGCGCCGGTTTATCACGTAACTTTAAGGTTAATTCTATCGACAAAGCCAATTTGTCTCTAATACGCAAATAACTTGATAGCTCACCTAATACTTTACTTAACACAGGTGTTAAATGAACTGTCGTATGAAGCTCATAATTGAGATCGCGATAAAAACAAAAGGGGGTTTGCGGTAAATAAAAATCGATAACTAGTGGAATGTCTCCCTTGATTTGGCTGATATAAGTTAAAAAATCACTATCAAAACGACGTGCTAGCTGTGCCATCGGTAAATCGAGTAATGCACCGACATTGCTGATGCCAATGGCTAACAACTGTTCGATGATTTTCTCACTGGTGTTAAGTGCATTAACGTGGGTCTTTGATAACCATTGGTTAATAAGATGCTTGTCATCACTAATTTGTGTTTGCGATAATATTTGCGCGCTAGCTATAAGCTTAGCAGCCTGAGGGTTGAACGCTGTTGCCCCGCAATAATTGACCTGTAAACTATTCAACCATTCTTGAACGCGTTGCCAACATCCTGCTAAATCATCGTAGAGCACGAACATTGGGCTCAAGCGTAGTAAAAGCCCATGAGGCGGCATCAGAGCAATATCCGCAATGACTTGATAAGCAGACTGCGTAATTTGCGCTAACAGCTTATTCGTGAGTTTCTCGTCGTAGTTAATCACTTGCATCTGCTGACTAAGTGAAATAGCACGCCCTAGGCCAAAACCAAGGCGAACACCACAATCAATTGCCGCTTGATTAGCCTGTACGACCGCATTGTGCTGGCCATTAACAACAATCATTGGTGTTTGTTGTTCACACCGCTTGTCATCAACACTATCGAGTTGTAATTGCGGAAAGTCGACAAATAACCACAACATTAGCTGACTCGACGCTTAGCTAATGCAATAACATTATCGTAGGTTCTGTTGGTGACGAGATCTGGCCATTGTTGACTCATATCAAGCGTAAACATCGGCTGTGGCCAATGGCCTTGCTGTTTCTTTATCGTAATATCTAATCCGTTATCACTTGGCATCAGTGCAAGTGTTAAGTTAACTGGCAGGGCACTAAGTTGATTGGGAGGGCGAATAACGATCAAACGGGATCCTCCTGCTTTTGCGGCGAGTTTTAGGCGCTTAATTTGGCAACTACTAAATTGTTGCTGCCATAACACCACAATGCTGACACAACCACTGTGTAAACTTTGCTCTGCGCTCCATAACTGTTGGCTGTCATCATTGGTGTTTATCATCACTGCTGCACTAGGTTCAATATCATTAAAAGCAAGCATTTGACTATTAATCACACTGGGTGCGTTAATAAACATAATGAGTTGCTGCGTTGTTGCGACTGTCGATAAAAAAGGGGCCAGTAAGCGCAATTCTCCAATACCATTGGCCGTTTGCAATTCAGTAACACCATGTTGGGGCCAGCCACCACCTAGTTTTTTATCTAATAGCAAATAGCCTGTTGAGCAAAATTCATCGACAAGCTGTTGCTGATTTCCTAACCAAATTTTACGGCCATCAATGAGGCCTGCTAATTTTTTATTCATGAAAATGTCCTCACAAATAACCTTTTTTATACAAATTAATAAATACTGTTTAAATATACAGTACATTAATTTAGAAAAAGAGCAAATAAGAATTTTCTATTGCTAAGGTGGCCATGTTGTAGTCTTTTGATGAAAAATATTGAGTCTGCCTAATATCGCTGTTAGTATGCGCTGCCGCATGAGGTGGAATCGTTCCCTCAGTGTGGCAAAGACATTCCTTTATTAATCTAATTGGTAACCGCAATGAATTTGTCAAAACACACCACCGCTGTATCTATCAGCACTAAAGTTTCACTACTAGCATTAGCAATGTCGAGCGCAATGGGCGTTCAAGCTGCACCAGAAGAAAAACCAACGGCCACTAAAAATGATGTAGAACGCATTATGGTGACAGCACGTAAGCGTAGTGAATCATTACAAGAAACGCCGACAGCTATTACTGTTATTGACAGCGGATTATTAGATGACAACAACGTCTCAAACTTAGATGATGTTGGAAAATATGTGCCTAACTTAAATATTTCACGTTTTGGTGCTGGTAACACAGCTCACGCATCAGTGTTTATTCGCGGTATCGGGTTACAAGACCATATCATCACTACCGATCCTGGTGTGGGTGTTTATGTTGATGGTGTTTATTTAGGTCGCCAAATGGGAGCCAACTTATCATTGCCGAATATTGCTAGCGTTGAAGTCTTACGTGGACCTCAGGGAACCTTGTATGGCCGTAATACGTTGGGTGGTGCCATTAATGTAATTACAAAGCAACCTGGCGATGAAAACGTATTCAACATCAGTGCTAAAGCTGGCTCACGTGGCCGCGTTGAAACAACGGCTTACTATAACAACGAACTAACTGATGCGTGGAGCGTTTCAGCAAGTGGCGCTTATAAAAAACGTGACGGTGTTGGTACGGCTATCAATCTTGATAACCCTGAACGTGAAATTGGTGAAGAAAATGAATTTAGTGGGCGTATTGCCACTAAATTCCAGGCGTCAGAAGATCTCTCTTTTGTATTTGCCGTTGATACCGTAGATAACAAATCAGGGCAAAGTCCATATACGATTGAAATGACTGACGCATTAGATGCTAACGACCCTTTCAATGGCGATTTTCCACTACTTAACGAATCTTTATTACCTACTAATCCTGATGATTTAGGCACCGCAGTCGCTGGTTTAGAATCAACAGAAGCATCGGGTTGGGGCGCGGCGCTGACAACAAACTGGTCCATCAATGAACAATATGATGCAAAATTTATTATCAGTAAACGTCACTCTGATTACGAAGGTGGTTTAGATGATGACGGCACTGTATTACATCTGTCTGAATTTCCTGAAGTAGGTGGTGCTGATCAAGAGTCTGTTGAATTACAATTAAATGGTACATTCGACAACATGGACTTCGTGTCTGGTCTGTATTATTTCACTGAAGACGGATACACAAAATCAGGCCCTTGGACCTTTAGCCCATGGAATACCCCAAATGGCAAACTAACCAATGGTGATGATTCATTTGGTGATTACGGTTACTTTGATTTAAACCAAGTAACAACGTCATATGCCGCGTACTTTAATATGTCATACAGCTTAACTGAACGCCTAGATATTGGTGGTGGTTTACGTTATTCAAGCGATGAGAAAAAAGCGAATGCGATGTTCCCAAGTTTTGCCGAACGCAAATTTGTTGAAGCAGACTTTAGCGAAGTCACTTGGGATGTAAATGCGGCTTATCGATTAGATAGCGGTCACAATGTTTATGCAACGATTCAAAAGGGTTACCAAACAGGCGGATTCCCACCTCGTCCATTTGGCGGTGCAGCGCAGTTTGTAGCCTTTGATGAAACAACAGCCATTAACTATGAAGTTGGTTTTAAAGGACAAGTTCTTGATAACCTAACGTTAATGACAGCTGTGTTTTACACTAAGTACAGCGATCTAGCATTACCGTATAGCGATCCTACAGCAGGCGGTGGCTTTGTAACCATCATTGAAAATGCTGGTGAATCAGAAGCTAAAGGTATTGAAATTGAAGCAACACTTAATGTTACTGACGATTTCGATATTCGCGCTGCATTTGGCTATTTAGATGCTGAAATATCACAAATTGACGATGGCGTAACAGGCATTGAACTTGGTGCAACTCCAGCATTAACACCAAAATATACAGCAACATTAGCTGCCTCTTATTATGTTGAACTTGATTCAGGTGCTTCGTTAGCATTTAACGCGGATTACTCTTATCGCTCAAGCATGCAAGGGCAATCATCTAACAACCCAACAGAAGAAATTTCATCGCGAGATTTAGCTGGATTTAATGTTAAATATCAGCCTGCCGATGCTCTGTGGTCACTTAGCCTATATGGTGAAAACGTATTTAATGAAGTATACGATCAAGGTCGCTTACAACAAGCTGGTTTTGTTGGTATCGTTCGCAGCAATGATCGCAGCGAATTTGGCTTGCGTTACACCCATGATTTTGAGCTATAAGTTTTTAAAAACAACCTAGCTAATACAATGAAGATCCAATGCCATTCGTGGCATTGGATCTTTTCTTTTTACGACTATTATTTAACGCTGAATTAGCATTAACTCTTTGCAACATAATCATTTTTACTCTATGTTTGAACCCCATTGAAACTTGATTGTAATATAGGGATATACAATGCAAAAAGTTTATCAACAAAGCCGTTGGCAGAATATTATCTACCGTATTAATCAAAGTGTGCTGCTGTCTATGTCTGTTATTATTGGCTTCATAGCCGCCGCACTATTAAGTGTAAAACAACCAGATTTAAATCAGACAACTCTATATATTTATGCTGGAATTTACATTGGTATTCCTGCCTTACTGGTTATTTGGCTTGTCGTATTTAATACCAGCAAAGGAAAAGTAATAGAACACGGCATAGAGGTTTCAGACTGCGCAATTAGTTATATTAACTATGGCGAAAAAGAAATGATGAGCTGGCAAAATTATCATGGGTTTGAAGTCTTGAGTACATTCTTAGGTTTGTTTCGTACGGTTATTTTGAAAGGACGCGATCAACAAAGGATAACCTTTAATTATTATGCGTTCTCATCAATTCAGCGACGCGAGATTATCGATACCTTACGCATGAAAACACATGAGTAATATTTCATTTATGAATATAAAAAAATTGTGGTTTATCTTGTTTCTAGTGCTCTTTGGTTGCTCTAAACAGGAGCAGGGCATATCACTTGAACATCAAGTTTATGAGCATATCTTCAATGAAATATTTCAAGATGCGAGACAGTCAGTCTTGATTTCTGATCGATATACTTTAGGCATGGCTAAAGGTATGTCAGTTAACGAGTTAATTAACTACTTAAACCTCAAAGATTTACCATCTAACTCACTTAGTAAACTCCTTACAAGTGGTGAGCAGGGAAAGCCGACATGGCAACCGATAATGATTACTGCTCGCTATATTGATGCATCTCAAGATGATATTCAGCAGCGCAATAACTTTTGGGAGCGTTTTTCTAAAGAGTATAAAGCTGGCGGATATTACACATTATCTAGGGTTATTCTTGATGAAAAAAACGAAGAAGCAGTCGTCATGTTTGGCTATCGATGTTTAGGGCTATGCGGTTCACGTGATGTCCTTGTTCATTTGAAGAAAACAGGTATGGAATGGAAGGTTATTAATGCTAAAAAGCTATGGATTTCTTAGCGTATAGACGTCGTAGCCATCACTATCATCAAGCCAATTAACTTACTAACCACTACGAATAAAATCAGACTGGAAAAATTATATGCCGATTAAATCCGATTTACAGCTTGAGTTGTTAACTGTTCAAATATACAGTAAGTAACAACACTAAGTAAAACAGAGTTTTTTATGTGCGGACGATTTAATGTTAATGATGATTCATTTGTACAGCTGTTATTAGAAGGTCTAGAGGTTGATAATCCACAAGAGCAGCGGCATTCACCTTTCATTACACCATGTCAGCCAGTGTCTGTAATACTTGAAGAGCAAGGACAACGTCGGTTACAAGACGCCACATGGTGGTTACTACTTGAACCGAATGATAAAGGTTTTAAACCATCGCGTTATACATCGTTTAATACCCGTTATGACAAGGTGAATCAAGCAGGTAGTGCAGGGTATCAATCTTATCGCAGTCAACGCTGCATTATTCCAGCATCAGGCTTTGGTGAAACTCAATTCGTCAACAAAAAAGCCGTAAGCTATCACAACATGACTGCCACTGACGAAGCCTTGGCCTTTGCTGGATTGTATCGTTTATGGCGTCACCCAAGGACAGGTGAGTTAGCCTATTCATGTTCTATTATCACCAATGCACCGCATCCAAAATTTGCCAATATTCACACCAAGGCTAGCCCAGCTATGTTAGCGCCGCATCAATACAATATGTGGTTAGAACCAACGGTTAATGATCCCAATCAATTAAACGACGTGCTGCAACCACGTATCGTGACTAGACTAAGTGCGCAGGCTATTAATAAACCGTCTCTGCGAGAGGCTGTAGGAGAAGCTTTTGTAATTGACAGAGATAAATGACAAGTGCTCTAGATAACCTTATATTCTCTTTTATTAATTTTGTGGTATTCGTTGATTTGAGTTATCGCTTGTTCGATAGTTTTGAATTTATATTTATCTTCAAAATATAGAACGTAATCTCCAGTGTTATCTTCATTTGAGCGAAAGGCATATTCAATATCAAAATACTCACACAACACATCTTCGATATAATCTCGATGTTCATAATCAATAAGCTGAATATACGCTCCCCAATTTTCGTCCACCTGTAACGCGATAGGAGATAATATATAACGAAATTTATTGAGCATGCCTTTTCCTTAAACCTCAGGCGACGAAGATATTACTATCTGTAGTGGTGGTTTAAGGTATTAATATAGAGAGATAAAAGCAACAATTAAGTTGCTTTTATGGAAAAGATTATTAGATGCATATTCTTATGGATGTTGATCACCTGTTCTCATCGAAACTGATCACACATTCTCATTCAAGCTGATCACCTTTTCTCATTGATGTTGATCACTGATTTTAGCTAGGCTAATTTCAAATGACTGCTTTCAATACTGCCATTTTGCATTGTTATAACCGCATAATGTTTACTCCATTTTTATCAAGGAGTCGTTATGCCAGCAGAGTCAATATCAATGCGAAAACTTAAAGAAATACTTCGATTAAAATATGAAGCCAAGTTATCACACCGTAAAATCGGTACAAGCTTGTCTATCTCACCCGGTACTGTATCGACCTATGTCAACCGCGCTAAGCTCATGGGTATAGAGGAATGGCCGTTGCCACCAATTTGGGACGACATCAAACTCAATAAGTGCTTTTTGCAAACCAAAATCCAACCTAGGACTGCGATCCCGCTGCCAAACTGGTCACAATTCAATAGTCAATTAAAGGGTAAAGGCGTTACTAAACAGTTGCTGTGGCAAGAGTATGTTCGAGCGAAATGCCACTAATCATTATAGCTATCCGCAGATGTGCCGTATTTACAAAGACTGGCTGTCACGTCAACAACCGTCGATGCGACAGATTCATAAGTACGGTGAGAAGTTGTTTATTGATTACTGTGGCCCAACAATCCCCATTGTTAACCCACAAACTGGTGAATTTCGCGGCGCACAAATATTCGTTGCTGTGATGGGTGGTACTAATTTTACCTTTGCTGAAGCGACGCTATCCCAACAGCTTGAAGATTGGGTAATGAGCCATGTTCGAGCATTCGAGTTTTTAGGTGCCATTCCCGATATTATTGTGCCTGACAATTTGCGTTCAGCGACAACAAGAGCATGTAAATATGACTCTGACTTAAACCCAACATATCAGCAGCTTGCTGCACATTATAATGTAGCAATCATTCCAGCAAGACCGTTGCGGCCCAAAGACAAGGCTAAAGCTGAAAATGGTGTGCTGATCGTCGAACGCTGGATAATGGCGGTATTACGCCATGAAACATTCTATAGCTTAACGCAGCTCAATCAGCGGGTCAGCCAATTACTTGTGAAGTTAAACACCAAGCCTTTCCAGAAACTGCCAGGAAACAGAACAACAGAGTTTAATACCCATGAGCTGCCCGCCATGAGGCCTCTTCCGAGACACGCTTACCAGTACACCTACATAAAAAAGGTCAAAGTAAATGTTGATTACCATATTGAAGTGAATAAGCACTATTACTCAGTGCCGTATGGGCTACTTAAAAAGCAAGTCGAGGCGCATGTCAGTGATAAGACTGTAAAACTTTATTATCAAAATCAATGTATTGCCCAGCATCTTCGTTCAATCCGCATCGGAGGTTACAGCACTCAAGTGGAGCATATGCCTAAGGCGCATCAAGATTACGCTAAATGGACGCCAGATCGCTTAAAACAATGGGCGAGTACGCTCGGTGAGTATGTCTCGCAGTGGGTCGACTATCAATTGCACAGTAAAGCTCATCCACAACAAAGCTATAAAGTCTGCTTTGGCTTACTGAGCTTAAACAAGGTCTATTCAAAAGAGCGCCTAAACGCGGCATGTCAACGGGCCCTAGACACTGGAGGTTACCGACTAGCAAACGTAAAAATCATACTGAAAAAGAACTTAGACCAAGAAAAACGTGAACCTAAGCAAATCGATCTATTGGCAGATATCAAGCATGACAATGTCCGTGGACAAAACTACTACCATTAAGGGAAATATGATGAATATCGAATTAACTCAACAGCTTAGTAATTTACGTTTAAGCGTCATTCTCAGCAGCCTAACGCGCCAAGAAGAGCAGCCACATTTATATAGTGACTTAAGTTTTCATGATCGGTTATCACTATTGCTGGGAGAAGAAATTGCAACCAGGGAGCAACGTAAGATAGAGCGCCTAGTCAAGCATGCTAAATTTCGATTGGCTGCTCATCCAAGTCAAATCGATTACCGAGCGAGCCGTGGCATTGTTAAATCACAAATTAGCAGCTTGCTTGAAGGACATTGGCTTGAGCACCATCAGAACCTTATTTTTACCGGCGCGACAGGCTGCGGCAAAACCTTTTTAGGCTGTGCTATTGGGCATTACTTTTGCCAACAGGGCATACCAGCACGCTATTACCGAATCAAAGGGCTGCAAGAGCAGCTACGGCAAGTTCACGGCGAGGGAAGTTATCCTCGGTTCCTTGCCCAGCTCAATAAGACACCGATCTTGATCTTGGATGATTGGGGAATGGAAATGTTGACGAGTCAGCAGCGCAGCGATCTTCTAGACATAATAGACGCACGACACGAACAAGGTTCAATGATCATAATGAGTCAGCTGCCTGTGGCTAAGTGGCATGAACTGATCGGTGAAGCCACCTATGCAGATGCCATTATGGATCGGCTTATTCATCGTTCACAGCGTTTTGAGTTACAGGGAGAATCAATGCGAAAATTAGAAATGAACTTGACGGAGACGTCGTGATCAATTAACAATGTTACCGAGCCGCAAAATGGCACCGAAGAGTGATCAGTATGGATGAGAACAACTGATCAGCTTCGGTGAGAATGAGTGATCATCTTCATGAGAATACACATTAGAAATTAACCTAGATTATTACGTTTTTTAAAGGCGTTAATAAGTGCATCAGGGCGTTTCTTTTTATTGGATTTGTTTAATACAAAAACAACCGTTTCTCCGTCTGGACCGGCACCGATTTGGGTGAAACGGTAAATAGCATCGCCAAGCTTTCTTGTTTCAACCATGTCCTCGTATGTACTAAATACATATAAGCGGCCATCTTCAGAACGAATTTCACCGTAGAAATCACTGCTTGCGTTCAAGTTACCGCGGTACATATCAATACCAGCAATGCCCGCTGTTTTCTTTTTGTCTTTACCGGTAAGGCCAAATACTAAGGTTTCGCCGTGTGGACCATCACCAATATAAACTTTGCGGTATGCTGTTTCGCCAACACTTAAAAACTGCTGATAAGTCGCAAAATCATCGAATACGAAATAGCGACCATCATGAGCCACTTCAAACAAATCGTTATTGTTAACAACTTTCGCCACAGCTTTTTTTACTGGCGCTTTAACCGCTGCTGTATCAGTACTTTGACAGCCAACAACAGACAAAATCGATGCACCAACAAGTGCGCTAATTGCAAATTTTTTCATGAGGAATTCCTACCTAAGTGGTCTAGTTTAAATCGTGAGTAAACTCACGCTGATAAATTACAGACAAGATAGAAAACTTTTATGACAGATTGATGAGTGTTTTATGACGATACATATTCATCGCATAAACCAATTATTCACATCATTTGAAAGGTAAGGTTTCCAGAAATAATACGGAAACCTCTGAAATAGCTGAATTAAGAGTCAATCGAGTTAAGTTCGCGCTCTGCTAATGCCATATCTAATGTGGCTTTTAGCAGCTTGTATAAGCGAATTGACGCATCGATTTCTTCTTTGCGATTGGTCAAACTTTCAATATTTAGTCCTAATGGGATATTAAGCGGCATCACGGCTTCAATAATTTGGTTTAAATTATTGCGACACACTTTAATCGATTCAGCTAATGGATTAGACGATTCCAAAATACGCCAGCGCGTTGACTCTGGGATAGATATACCTAACCAATTCATGAAATCCATTGTCGACTCGCTGCCACAAGGGGTAAACGTCAATACCATACGCTTAGGGCGAATGTTCTGCGCGCGGCACTCACGTGCATAGCTTGATAGCATATCGATAGTGGCAGGGGCGTCGTATACAGCTTGTGAAATAAAATACTCACAGCCTTGCTTGTCTTTCTCAATTAAGCGAAGGTGTTCATCACCTTTTTTAGCGTGACGCTCAGCAATGGTTACCCCGCCAACATAATAGTTATGGCGGTGATTAAGTTGGGCTTGATAAGCAGCGTTGAGTGATAGCTTTTGTTGCCCTTTAGACGAAGGACTACCCACCAGCACAATGTCGCGTACACCGTATAATTGCCAGCTATTATCTAACCATTGATTAAACTCTGACTCATCACGTGAGGCAACGCTTTTATAGGTAATCACAGGCTTTTTGGTTTTATAACCTAGCATTTGCGAGTAATGACACGGCTCGAAGGTTTTATTAAACGGAAAAGGGCGCGTTACATCGGTGCGGCTGCTTTCGTCTTGAATGTCATAAACAATAAGCCCATCAAAGTCGATTTTATCTAAGCGCGCAACCAGCTTGTTTGCAACTTCTTCTACTTTTTCTAATGGCACACCATCACGCGGTGGCGTGGTGCCAATAAAGTAAACGCCAAATTTAGCGTCTTCAGATTTTGCGCGTAAAACAGAGTCCATTACATCAATACCTTATGGTTAATCATTGAGTGGCTGAGCCAGTGAACTCACTATAAAGTGAAAACGTTTAGGTGTCTAGCCATCTAAACGTCTTATTTTGGGTTTTATAGTATCAGGGATATATCATCAGAATATAACTTAGCTATTCTGGTTTGATTGGCAGGCCGTGATCTTGTTTAACTTCTTCAATCACCACATAAGTATGGTTTTTAGCAACACCTGGAATATCGACAATCATCCCTAGCACTTGACGGTACGCTTCCATATCGGCAATTCTGATTTTAACCAAATAATCAAAGCCACCAGCCACCATATGACATTCACACACTTCGTTAATTTCTAACACTGATTTAGCAAAGCTGTCGAACAGCTCACTGGTGGTGCGATCCAAAGTAATTTGAATAAAGGCTGACATGCCAAATTTTAATTTAGAGGCGTTGAGTTTTGCGCCATAGCGTTCGATATAGCCTTCATTCTCAAGGCGCTTAACGCGATCAAGACAAGGGCTGGCGCTTAAGCCGACTTCGTTAGCAAGGTTTACGTTGCTAATTCTGCCATTAGTTTGTAACGCTGCGAGGATCTTAAGATCGATGCGATCAAGCGGCTTGTTTTTAGGCAATGAGCTCATATTCAGAATAATCTACTGTTTGGGGACTGTAATACCCGACAATTTACGGTAAAACAGCGAAATTAACCAGCACATTCTGCTGAGAATTCTCTAAAATCGTTCCACTATTTAAACTAACGCTTATTCTGAAATTCGTTAATAATAATAATTCAAACGAATAAGCCATCTGCTGGAGACAATAATGCTTTTTACACAATCATTAACTGCCACCAATCCAATTCGTCAAACGATCCGCGATCATTATCGTTGTGATGAAAACACTATTCTTAACCACTTACTGCCATTAGCAAAGATTGATATTGATGCGAAAAGCCGTGCGTGGGAACATGCTCGTCAAATGGTTGTTAACATTCGTAAAGACCAAGTAGGTAAAGGCGGTGTTGACGCATTACTTAACGAGTTTGCCTTATCGACAGAAGAAGGCGTGGTATTGATGTGTTTGGCAGAAGCACTATTGCGTGTGCCAGATAAAGTAACAGCAGATAACCTAATTCGTGACAAATTAGCGAATGGCGATTGGAGCGCACACATCGGCAACAGCGACTCTATCTTCGTTAATGCTTCTTCATGGGGCTTACTCATGACAGGCAAGTTAGTGAATTACACCGACAACGATAAGAAACAGCAATTTAACGTGCTAAAACGCACCGTTGGCCGTCTTGGCGAGCCGGTGATCCGAAAAGCTGTGCGTTACGCCATGAAAATCATGGGTACACAGTTTGTTATGGGTCGTAACATCGGTGAAGCCGTTGAACGTGCTGTTGAACAAGAAGCAAAAGGCTACACCTATTCTTACGATATGTTAGGTGAGGGCGCTCGCACCATGCCCGATGCTAATCGTTACTTTGATGCCTACGTTGGCGCTATCCACGCTATTGGTAAAGCAGCTAACGGTCGTGGTCCACAACTTAGCCCTGGTATTTCAATTAAGTTGTCTGCTATTCACCCTCGCTATGAGTTTTCACATCGCCAGCGTGTGATGGAAGAATTAATTCCACGCTTAAAAGAGCTAGCGCTACTTGCTAAGAGCTACAACATCGGCTTTACCGTTGATGCAGAAGAAGCTGATCGCTTAGACATCTCAATGGACATCATTGAAGCGGTATTCCTAGATAACGACTTAGATGGCTGGGATGGTTTTGGTATTGCGGTTCAAGCCTACCAAAAACGTGCAATCTTCGTTATCGATTGGGTGCGTGAAATGACCCAAAGCGCAGGCCGTCAAATGATGGTACGTCTTGTAAAAGGCGCTTACTGGGATAGCGAAGTTAAAATTTCTCAAGTGGAATGCTTAGAAGACTTCCCAGTATTTTCTCGTAAGCCATCAACCGATGTTTCTTACCAAGCTTGTGCTAAGAAGCTGCTTAGCTATCGCGACTCTATCTACCCACAGTTTGCAACGCACAACGCTTACACCGTAGCCACCATTTTAGAAATGACTGACGGTGATAAGACTGGATTCGAATTCCAACGTTTACACGGCATGGGCGAGTCTTTGTATGATCAAGTTGTTCAAGGTGAAAAAGTAGCGTGTCGTGTTTACGCACCAGTTGGCGCACATGAAGATCTACTTGCTTACCTAGTTCGTCGTTTATTAGAAAACGGCGCGAACAGCTCATTTGTAAATAATATCGTTGATGAAGACATTCCCGTTGAATCACTACTTGCGGATCCCGTTGAAACGGTTAGTGCGTGGGTTGATAAATACAATCCGCAAATCGCTATGCCAATCGATCTTTATGGCGACGAGCGTAAAAACTCTAAAGGCATCGACTTAACCGATGTTGATGATGTAACAGTCATGAAAACCAATTTAGATAACTGGTTTGCTAAACATCAAATCGATGCTGAGGACGTGCCAGTAGGTTCACAACCAGTAACAAACCCAGCTAATCACAGCGAAATCATTGGTTACATCACGCACGTTGATGAAGCTGGCATGAGCGAGCTTGTTGCCAATGCACAAACTGCTTTTGAAACATGGTCACAAACCGCTGTTAACATTCGCGCTGATGTATTGCGTAAAACAGCTGACTTACTGGAAGAAAATCAAGACGAGCTCATCGCTTTATGTATTAAAGAAGCGGGTAAAATTCCAGTGGATGGCGTAGCAGAAGTTCGCGAAGCCGTTGATTTTTGTCGTTACTACGCCGCTCGCGCTGAAGAATTAATGAGTGATGAGCGCCTCGCATCACGCGGCGTTGTACTGGCAATCAGCCCATGGAACTTCCCACTAGCCATCTTCCTTGGTCAAGTAGCAGCCGCTGTTGTTGTTGGTAATACTGTTGTTGCAAAACCAGCAGAGCAAACGAGCTTAGTCGCACTGCGCGCCATTGAATTAATGGAACAAGCTGGCTTGCCAAAAGATGTGGTATTGCCAGTCATTGCTCGCGGTAGCAAAGTGGGTCAAGTGATAGTGCCAGATCACCGTATTAAAGCGGTCATGTTTACTGGTTCAACAGAAACTGGTACTCGTATCGCTCAGGATCTTGCAGCACGTGGCGGCGAGCCAGTGCCATTGATTGCAGAAACGGGTGGTCAAAACTGTATGATCGTTGATTCAACGGCCTTGCCTGAGCAAGTAGTTGATGATGTTATCGCATCAGGTTTCCAATCAGCTGGTCAACGTTGTAGCGCGCTTCGCGTGTTATTCGTGCAAGAAGATATTGCCGATAAAGTTATCACCATGATCACTGGCGCCATGAAAGAGCTACACGTAGAAGATCCACAATTCCTATCAAGTGATGTTGGTCCAGTTATCGACGACAAAGCGTTTAGCGCATTGCACAGCCATGTTGATTACCTAAGTACGCATCCACAAGCTAAATTGCATTACACCTGTGAATTACCAAACATGGGCGAGACAGGTAACTTCTTCTTCGCACCACGTTTATACGAAATCGAAAACTTAAGCGTTTTAACAAAAGAAGTATTCGGTCCTTGTGTGCACGTTATTCGCTTTAAAGGCGATAATGTTCAAAAAGTTATCGACGAAGTAAACAGCACAGGCTTTGGTTTAACCATGGGTATTCACACGCGTATTGACCAAAAAGCAAAATTCTTAGCCTCTCGCTCACGCGCTGGTAACGTGTATGTAAACCGCAACATGATTGGCGCTATTGTTGGTGTTCAACCATTTGGTGGTCGTGGATTATCTGGGACAGGCCCTAAAGCCGGTGGCCCAGCGTACCTAACACGTCTAGTACGTGAATTAGATGCGCCGCAAACGCCACGTTTTGATGACGCAACTATTGCATCATTGAATAGCGTATTTGCGAAATCTTCAGGCCCAGCGGTAAGCAACATTGTAAATCGCAGTAAAAATGCTGAAAAATCATGGCAACACAGCGATGTTAACACGCGCTTGTCTGTACTACGTCAGCTATTGGCTCATGTATCAAACAACAGCGCGTTTTCAGCCACAGAAAATTTCGAAGCAACTATCGCCAAAGCGAGTCGCTTATTGATTGACGCTGAGAAGAAGTTAACCAATCCAACGATTTTACCGGGACCAACAGGTGAGCTTAATGAGCTATACCTAGAATCTCGCGGCGTATTGGTTCACATCGGCGATGAGCAAACGTCATTTGAATTCTGGTTTGTGTCATTGATTGCTGCACTCGCCGCTGGTAATACCGTGATTGCTATCGTTAACGATGACAACAGCACTAAAGCTAATGTTATCAATACTGGCCTTACAAAGATCGGCATTATCGATGGTGTATTCCAAATCGCTAGCCAAGAGCAATTAGACGCCGTTGTTGCACACGATTATGTCACTGGTGCTATTGTTGATAGCAACACCAGCTTAATGCACTTAATTAACGATAAGCTAGCAGCTCGCAGCGGCGCAATCTTACCGTTATTAACAGCATCGCATCACGATAACTTGTTCATGCGTATGGTAACTGAGAAAACGGTCAGTACCGACACCACAGCTGCAGGCGGCAACGCATCACTAATGACCATGGAAATTGAAGACTAAATAGCGTTAGTTTTTACTTCTTAAAGTGAAAAAGAAAAGGCCGAAATCGATTGATTTCGGCCTTTTTGTTTGAGTTTGAAACTGATTGCTTAAACTGTTTATTTATACACTTACAATAATATTTACTAAATAGTGTTCTTTATTGTATAGAAAGCGAGCAGGGGTATGCACGTATTTCTACAATGCCAGTTCCATAATCGCTTGATTTTAATCGCTTCTTTACTTTAAGTTTGCGTCATACATTGAACAGATGTGCAATGTATGACGCAATGCACGCTTTCTTCAAGAGAAAAAGTACATTGAAAACAAAATACAAATTTTAAATCATTGATTTATAAGTAGCTTACTGTTAGATTTTTACCTCAATTAAAAACAAGGTGTTGTATCTATTGTGCATGCACGATAAATACACTGTTATACCTCAAATCAAGGAATCGAGCATGTCATATGAAGCAAAGGTATTTAGGGTTTTAATTGCATCTCCATCAGATGTAGTTGAAGAGTGAGAGATTGCAGTAAAAACAATCCAAGAGTGGAATGATTTAAACTCTCCAGAAAGAAAAATTGTTTTACTACCATTGAGGTGGGAAACACATACAGCCCCTGAATATGGCAGCAGACCTCAAGAGGTAATAAATCGCCAAATAGTCGATCATTGTGATCTTGTCATAGGTGTATTCTGGACTCGAATCGGAAGTCCTACAGGTGTTGCAGACAGTGGTACATTAGAAGAAATAGAGAGAGTCGCGGGAAAAGGTCACCCTGTAATGCTTTATTTTTCACAAGTAAAAAAAGATCCTGAACAAATCGATCTAGAGCAACTTGCGAAATTGAGAGAGTTTAAAAATAAAACTTTTCCAAAGGCACTAGTAGAAAGTTACTCTAGTCAAATTGAATTCAGAGATAAATTAACTAAGCAAATAGAAATCCAATTAAGAACCCTTATTGCTGCTGATGCAAATGATAGTAATGCTTTAGCTAGTGAAAATGGTGACAAGATAGAAATTGAATTCTTCGATTCGGATTCAGGAGACTACTTAGGAAAAGAAATAACTATAGAAGTCGATTATTTTGATGTTCAAGATATTGATGATATACCTGATTATAGTAGTTCATCGTTGACTAGTTCTGACGAGGACAAAGTAAGTCGGATTGCACTAAAAAAATCAAATAGAGAATTTTATAAGGAATCTGTTGAGTATTTAATTAAAAAATCTATGTTCAAATCTGTAGGTTTTGCTCTAAAAAATAATGGAGTGATAGGCGCCAGAGATATTTTTATCGATATGAAATTAAACACTGAAAGTGATGAAGTTAAATTAACTAGTAATGATAAATTCGAACTTAAAGTTCCGAAAAAGGAGCGTGGTGGTGGTATCTCTTTTTCAATCGATGACTTTGGTGCATTGGCTAGTGAACAACTACATGTTGAAGGCGAGCAAAATGATTGGAATGTTAGCTTTGAATTAAGGGCTCTTCAGCCTAAGCGTAATGTTAAATCACGACAAAAACTGATTATTGGATCTATTAATTCCTGCAAGTTAGATATAACTGCAAAAGTTTATGCTGATATTCTACCCGAGCCGCTAATACAAAACTTAGCTATTAATTTGAACGTCAATAATGTACCTGTCTCGTATTATGAATTACTTGAACAAAGTGGTATTGAAATAGAAAATATTGAAAAGGTCATAAATGAATGAGGCATAACAAGCTGTTAAACAAGGACAAAAAACAGTTGGTTTTGCTCCTTCGTCGCTAATTTTAATCACTATTTTTTGCCTGTTAACAGAGCGTTAAAACTATGAAATATATCGTACCTATAATTTTGTTTTTAGTTAGTTGCACTACACAACCAACAGGGAAATATTTTCCTGACGGGCTTCTATCAGAACACGAAGATTTGGATTCGTTTGTCCAATCATGGTATGGGAAGCATTTGGCTAGTATGGATGAGCCATCATTAGCTAACGCTACAAATCATGAGTACCGATTCACTTGGTTACCAACATTTCACCAACCAATGATCTTCAGAATATCTATCGAAGATGAAAAATATATATTTTATGTCAAGCGAACTGACGGGGCTGGTGGATATGATTCTGGTCGAATTGTGGATAATCAAAAAATAAAAATTCCCATCGAAACAGCAAGAAACATTATTAGCAAACTCGAAAGTGATTGCCAGTTTTGGGGGCAACCTACAACGCTAGATACTATGGGCTTTGATGGTTCGCAGTGGATTTTCGAAGCTTCGAAAAAAGGTCGGTATCATGTTGTTGATAGGTGGTCGCCAGATGACGGTTGTTTTTATGAAATTGGTGTGGAGTTAATGTCTTTATCAAATTTAAAAATTAATGAAATTTACTAAGACTTTTAACAAGGCGTTCAACGCTCACCAGCAAAAATAAATAAAGGACAGTCAGTGCGCCGAGATAAATCGGTAGAAGATTGGAGGTGAAAGCCCTCTGCTTGGTAAGGCTCAGCAAGCCGCCAAGACCCCGAGTCATGGGCTTTGCATCGTAAGGTGTCGAGTTAAGCGTTGACAGGGGAAACCATAGGCTAAGTATTGAGCTGCGAAATCATCGTCAAGAGTGCTGACCTAGTTGTCTGATGGGGAAGGCAATATGATGGTTAACGTTATACCGCGAGAGGGTAAGGCAAGTTAACCCTCAACTCTTCGCAGTCAGAGACCTTATGCATGTGGCGATGTCTTTTATGCGGAACTCGGGAGATCCAAAGGGAGCGTTTGCGCAGCAAACACTTTATCGGGAAGTCAGTTCGACGTAGCCGATAATGATAACCCTTTGGAAGTCAGACAGCTTCATAGTAGTGAAGAAGCATGCGAACAAAGCGGTGAGAAAATCAACGTGGCGGAGTATGTGGAGCGAAGGGAGCTGACAAAGAGAAAGTCATTCAACAGGAGTAAGACCATGACGCAGAGCGTGGAAGTATTGCTGCCTCGTTTGGATCGGCTAGGGGAAGCAGCAAAACGTGATAAATCGCTACAATTTAATAATCTGTTTCACCACAAGTAAAGGACAGTCATTAAATTTGTTCAGCATAGCCGTCGTAATCGTCTTTGGTATTGTTGCTTGTACCATTAGCGCGGCCTGCTTGCGTAGCCATAACACCAGGTAAGTGCTTCATAAATTCCTGCACTCACCAAAGGTACCCCCGGCAAAGTAAATAGTTTCTAGTTGGATGTTTGAGTTGTTACTTTGTTGTCTTGTCATGTTTCTCGCATAGCCTAGAGATTTAGAATCTTTTTATTGTGAAATTTGGATTGATAAAATAGGCGTATAATTTCTATTTGAGAATAATTGTTATATGGAAACGCTCACCAGTTCAGATATAATGCGCCCACATCGTGATTATTGCCTGTGAACAGTCTCTACGGTTCATCTTACTCTATTTGTTTAAATCAGGGGGAGTAATTGGTTAAGTAGATTGTGCACAGTAATCGAATTGCTTCCAGATAGCATTGCATTAAAAGAGAAAATTTAAATGATTCGAATAGTAAAAGTTAGCGTGCCTGTTTTATTGTGTGGCTTATCGGCTGTTTCAATGGCATCGGCCGATGTAGATAGTGAAAGCATGATCAATGAAAAGAATGCTAAAAAAAACAACATTGAAAAAATCAATATTGAAGGTTCAACCACCGCTAACAAAAAGCCTGTAGGGACCTTTGATGCTCCAGTGTCTAATTTGGAATATGATCCTCGTGTCGATTTGCAGTCACGTAATATGGCGGAAGCGCAAGCTGATGTAACCATTCGTGGTGGTATTTTTGAAAATACGGGATTTAGAGTGGGTAGTGCGACGTTATTTGATCCGCAAACGGGGCATTATTTCTCAGAAATTCCCATTGCGCCGACAATGTTGAGTGGTCCTGGCATCTTAACCGGAGCGGATAACGCCTTATTCGGGATGAACAGTTCAGTGGGGACGGTTAACTTTGGTTGGAAACCGATTTACTCCGCCGGTAGCGTTTCTGTTGGCCTAGGCAATAACGATTTTAACATGCAAAGTGTACACGCCGGGTTTAGTAAGCCACTAGAAAATGCTCGCGATTGGTCTATTGGTTTTGAAGGTGACTTTTCGCGTTCAGAAAGTGACGGCACCATTGAAAATGGCGATCACGATTTCCAGCGAGTTTCTGGCCGTGTTCAATTAATCGGACCCGCTTCACAAACCGATGTATTTTTTGGGTCCCAAGATAAGTTTTTTGGCTGGCCGAATATGTACACGCCTTTTAACGTTAATGAGACAGAAGACCTCAGTGCTAAATTGTTTATGATTAATCATAAGCAAAGTTATGCCACTGATAGCTCGTTTGAAGTTACTGCCTATTCTCGTCGTCATGACGATCATTATGTTTTTTCTCGTGAGAAACCTGAAGCCTTTCAAGCGTTCCATGAAACAAAGGTGACGTCGGTGGGTTTGTCAGGTCATCATGCACAAACAGATACCTTTGCATGGAATTATTCGGCGCAGTTTATTAAAGACTCTATCGAGTCTACGACGCTTGAGAATAACTTCACATCGCGTAATTACTATAAAGTGAGTGTTTTACCTCAGTTTAAACAGACTTTAGCCAATGACGAAAAGCTAACATGGCGTTTTGGTGCTGCTTTTGATGATACAAATCGTGATGATTCACACGTATCGCTCATTGGAGATGTCACTTGGCATCGCATTAAAGCTGATGGCTCTTCTCAAACGGTGTATTTCTCTTATGCCGAGGCGAGTCAAGTAGCGGGTTATACCGCTATTGGTGGTAGCGAATCCGGTGGCTTATTTAGAAGTAATCATAATCTTGAGCGTGAAACAACTAAAAACATAGAATTAGGGGTAGCGTTAGATCAAGACTCTTGGACACTAGACTCTGCTATTTTTTATCGTCAAGATAATAACTTAACCGACTGGACTTATAACGCTAATTCAACCTCAGCGCGCTCAGCTAATCCTGTCGATATAAACAGTTTGGGGTTAGAGTTGCTGGCGACTCAGCAGTTTGACAGCGCAAAAGTAATTACGAGTTATACCTTTTTGAAGAAATCAGAAGATTATGGTGATGCGAATATCGATGCGAGCTTTTACGCGCTAAACTATCCTGATCATCGTGTCACGTTAGGGGCTATCTGGGATCCTGTTGAGCGGATTGAAATTCGTGTTGATAATGAGTGGCGTAAGCAACAAGAAAATATCTTACGTAATGGTAGTGACGAAGCCTTTTTCACCCATATCACAGTGAAATATTCCCCAGAATCGCTTGATGGCTTAGTGATTAGTTTTGCGGCTGATAACCCTTGGGATGAATCTTTCGAAGAAATTCCGGGACACCAGGACGCGGTGAGCAATACACGGTTAGCGCCACTTACAGCTGGTAGAGAGCGAGTCGAAGAAATAAAGGACCGTCAATAAATTTCCGATAACTGTGAAAGTTACGTGGCAGCTAAAACTTAACAAGGGTTTTCAAGTCGGACAAATTACAGTTGCTTTATAAAACGAATTCTATCAATATCATTAACGAAGCGACATGCGAACAAAAACTAGTAAGGCGCTTAAACGGAACTAAATAGAGGAAGCATGTGAAAAAAGAAATTATAGGGAAATACGTTGCAATCTTGGGGTTATTGCTTTTTGGGGCACCACTTTGGGGAATCGCTGATTCCTATTTTACAATGGCCTCTTCATTTCAAGAGATAACTCTTTTTGGAACTAATGATCCTAAAATAGCGCCAGAAGAGATGACATCAGCAGCTATGTTTACAGCAATAGGAGCTCTCTTAAGTATGGTGGGCTTAATCCTTTTGGCAATTGCCGTTGTGGGCTTAAATTATCGGAAGAGTTGGTTTTTTTTGGGCGCTAATAATATATTCAATTCTATTGCTCATTATAATTCCAATCGGTACTTTGTTTGGGTTAATGGTGTTGACAGTGCTAGTTTTAAATAGGAAAAAATTTGGAGCCGTTAATCACCTTGCATAAGAAGAAATTAAGCGAGGACACAAAACTAAAGAATAAAAAATAATAAAGGACAATCATTAAATTTTGTATAAAATACAAAGATTTGGATACCATTTCTTGCTAAATCGACACCGACTGTTGTCGTATAATTTTCATTTGAGACTCCAATTTATTAAGTAACAATTGCGCGGTTAGTATAGCAATTAGTGGAGGGAGTCTGATTATCTGTTAAGTTCCAATTGAAGTAAGTGCATATGATGAAATACATTTTGGGTTTTTCCTTAGTTCTCTTCTCTTGCTTTTCCCTAGCAAAGAAAAATATTAATACATTCACGATTAGTGAAGATACTTACTCTTTGAAAGTAGCAAGTAAGGAAGTTACAACCTCTAAGGGATTAGAGCAGCTCATAAGCTATAGCGTTTATGAAAATAAAAAGTTCATTCATAGCAGCTCTTATGGAGGGCGCTTTTTTAGCTGCCGACAAGATAAGCCAAAAATTAAAGCAATAAATTCGGAAAAAGGACAAGTTGGTTGGATGATCGTTGGTTACGGTATCTGTGGAAATACTGTCTCGAATCGGATTGAACTGGTCGTCCCTGTTAAAAGTATGCGGGGAGGTAAAACCCTTTATAGGAGTGAGACCATCATAGCCAAGGAAGTTCCCAAATTAGTTCCTAAAAAGAATGGTGCAGATGTATGGTTTTACGAACAAAATTGGGGGAATGGCGGTACTGCTAGCAGTATATTTGTACCTAGAAAGCTTGTGATTCTAAAAGACGACTACTCTTCGACTATTAAGAAAGGTGATGTTTTTCAGGATATTGAGGTCTTAGAGTCATTAAAATCTAATGAATGGTTACGGCCTAACTTTATTTCACTATTTGTCGCGGGGCTTGAAGATGCTAACCCTCAGCTAATGAATTATGCATTAGAAAACTACTACAAAACAGAAGATAAGGCGTGGTATGAAGTCTATGTGAAAAATGGCACTAAAGAAGGGCTTTTTAGATTAATCAGAAAAGTTGAGGTGTTACGTGATCTTTATGAGGAAGTAAAAGGCTCAGTAACGTGGAATTTGGAACTTAACAAGTCAAGTAAATCGGATGCTGTAACAAGCACCGGTTCTTGAAGCATTAAATGCTAGGGCCGCTTCATGGCTTACATGGTTGTTCATTTAGCTGGGAATAACGAAATTGAATTTCCGCTCGATAAGTTGCCGATACTGTATTCGGATCTTGATGGTATTCAGGATAGGGAAGCGTACGTAGCTTTAACTCATTAACACGGCAAGATCATTATAAATTGAACTTATAGAACAAGTAGCGATCAGATCAAGGCATAATAATCACCTTGGTCACTTAATATGAGCACAACTTTTCTGAAACACTTTAATTCAATTACCGACCCTCGCATTGAACGCTGTAAAAAGCATGAACTTATCGATATTCTTTTGCTAGCTATTAGCGCTGTATTATCTGGTGCAGAAGGATGGGAGGACATTGAAGACTTTGGGCGCTTAAAACTTGATTGGTTAAACTTGATTGGTTAAAAAAATACGGTACTTTCAATGCAGGAATTCCAAAACATGACACTATTGCTCGTGTTATTTGTCGGTTAAAAGCAGATGAAATAGAGCATGCCTTTCAATCTTGGATATCATCACTTATTGAAACCACAGGTGCTGATATCATTGCCATTGATGGAAAAACTGCACGTCGTTCGTTTACAACAAAAGATAGAAAAAGTGCCTTGCATACCGTTAGTGCATGGAGTTGCCAGCATCAATTAGTGCTAGGACAAACAGCCGTTGATAGTAAAACCAATGAAATCACAGCGATACCAGAATTACTGTAAGCGTCTCGCCAAAGACACATACCTTTCATAAGTGATCTTGGATAGGGTATCTCCAATTTTATTAAGGAGATTAACATGAGTAAACATCGAAGCCTCGAACAATGGCAAGACATCATTAATCTGCACCAATCCAGTGGCTTGAGCGTTAGTGATTTTTGCCGCGACAATAACATTCAACCACAGCCTTTTATGCAACTAAGAAGAAGTTAACTAAGGAAACATCAAGCTTTGTAAAAGTCAGCGTCACTCAACCGTCAAAATTAATACAGAAATAGCTCCTATTGTTCTTACTGTAGGCCTCGCCAAGGTGTGCTTACCACAATCAACATCGCCAGTGTACTTGGCACAGCTGCTTAAGGGGTTGCATCATGAAGATGTTTGTTAATCCAAGCGCTGTCTATCTGTATCGCGATGTAGTCGATTTTCGAAAGTCCATCGATGGCCTTATTGCTATTGTAGAGCAAGAGCTTAAATACGATGCCTACACCGGCGCACTGTTCTTATTCTCTAATAAAGCCAAAGATAAATTGAAATTAGTCTATTGGGATAAAACGGGCTTTGCCCTGTGGTATAAACGCCTTGAAAAACACAAATTCAAATGGCCAAGTCAACTTGATAGCGAGGATGTTGTGTTAACAGAGCAACAACTCACTTGGCTATTGTCTGGTTACGATGTCCTTGGTCATCAAGAATTACATTATCAGTCCGATCTGGGATAGCGCAATACACAAGTCAACGATCGTTGACACGATCTGATTTTCTATTTGAGCTGAACAGTCACAATGGCGCTATAACATTGCTACACTGACGGCATGAAATTTGATGCCAACTCATTGCCCAACGACCCAGAACAACTCAAGAGCATGCTGCTTGAGTTGCAGTACGTTGTGCAAAAGCAAAATAAAGAGTTAGCGCAGCAAAAGTCTCTCTATCAAGAACTACTTGATGCGTATAACGCCAAGATTGCCAAAGAATACGGCAAAAAGTCAGAGAAAATGGCAGGGCTGGTGAAGTATTTAACGAAGTAGAAGCTCAATTGGATGACATAGAAACGCTGTCTGACACAGAAAAAGCGCTCCTCATCGCCAATGATGAACCACACACCGAAAAAGCAAAACCCAAGCGCACACCATTACCCGAGGCCTTACCTCGCAAAGAGGTGGTGGTTGATTTACACGACGACGCTAAAGTCTGTAGTCACTGTCAAAGTGCGTTACATAAAATGGGTGAAGCAGAAAGTGAAACGCTCGAATTTGTACCTGCTCATATCAAGGTTATTAAAACCGTTCGTCCCAAATACGCATGCAGAGCGTGTGAAAAAGAGGGCATACAAAGTGATATCCAGATAGCGCCAATGCCGTCAACTCCTATCCCTAAAAGTATTGCTACGCCAAGTTTACTCAGTCAAATCATTACCTGTAAGTATCAGTTTGGCTTACCGTTGTATCGACAAGAAACGTGGTTTGGCGATATCGGCATAACGATTAATCGTAAAACCATGTCAAGTTGGATGCTTCGTTGTAGCGAACTGCTTGAACCGTTGTATGACACACTCAAAATACAGTCAAATAAACAGTCAAATAAAGGACAGTCATAAAATTTCTTAAACGGAACAGAATAGGGGTTGTTCCATATATTGCACATGTATCATCAATTAGTTAGACTTGTCTTATTGCATGTACAACTAATGAGGTGCGCTATGCGTATAGTATCTTTCACTGAAGCACGAAATGGACTCAAATCTGTCTTGGATAACGTTGTAAATGATGTTGATTATACCGTGATAACTCGAAGAGACGCCGAGGATGCAGTTGTTATGTCAATGGAACATTACAATAGCTTAATGGAAACGGTTCATTTATTAAAGTCACCAGCTAATGCTGCGCATTTATCGAAATCAATAGCGCAATACAATTCCGGTAAAATTCAATATCGAGATCTCACTGATGACTAGGCAACTTGCATGGACGGATGAAGCATGGAGTGATTACATTTATTGGCAAGGACAAGATAAAAAGACGTTAAAGCGAATTAATAAATTAATTAATGATACCAAGCGCACTCCATTTGAGGGTATTGGTAAGCCAGAGCCCTTAAAAGAAAATTTATCTGGTTTCTGGTCTAGGCGTATAGATGAAACTAATCGTTTAGTGTATGCCGTATCAGATTCGTATTTAACGTTAATCTCCTGTCGTTATCACTACTAGCGAAGTAAGATAGTTAACAACTGCATAAAAAAGCTTCTCCACATGACTAGCGCTTTCTATTCAATAAAAAAAGCCTCGAATTATCGAGGCTTTAAGTTTCAAATGTTAATATCAACCACTAATCCAACAAATCAAGCACCGCTAGGCGTTCTTTGGCTAGCGCGTATCCTGCTCGAACATCTTCGATTTGTGCTTCAGTTAATTTCTTACCAAGCGTGCGAAGGCCGCCTGTGGCGTCGTTGTGATGAATACCGAATGCAAACTTTAGGTATTCTAACAGCAGAGGTTGCGCGTCTAAGTATGAAATAGGATTCATGGCACGAGAGATTTTGTTTGCTTGTGCCCATTCACCGTTATTGACGTATTCTTGCATGGTGAGTTAAAGGACAGTCATTAAATTTATCAGTACCTACACCACAGCCGCAGGCGGTAACGCATCACTAATGACCATGGAAATTGAAGAATAATTAGCGTTATTTTTTACTTTTTAAAGTGAGATAGGGAAGGCCGAAATCGATTGATTTCGGCCTTTTTTTGTTAATGCTGTAGTGGTCAACTAATTTTGGTCACGGTTTTGTAAGTTTTCCAGTATCTCTGTTCCGATTCATTTGGAGTTAAACCGCCATTATATTGATGAGGCCTGACGTTACTATAATATCCTGTAATATAATTCACTACTGCCGCCTTGGCTTGCACTAAAGATTGATAACCTACAGTGGGCATCCATTCTGTTTTAAAACTCCTAAAGAATCTTTCCATCGGTGCGTTATCCCAACAGTTTCCTCGTCTGCTCATGCTTTGCTTGATTTGATATCGCCAAAGTAATTGACGATATTTCTTACTCGTATAATGACAGCCTTGATCTGAATGAAACATCACGCCTTTTGGTCTCCCTCGTGACTCAAAAGCCATTGTTAATGCTTGGCTAGTTAGCGCTGTATCAGGTGAGTAAGACATCGCCCAACCAATAGGTTTTCTGGCGAACAAATCAATCACAACGGCTAAATAACACCAACGATTACCTGCCCATATAAAAGTCACATCTCCACACCAAACTTGATTGGGTTCGCTAACAACAAATTGTCTGTCTAAGTGATTCGGTATCGCTGCGTGCTCATTTCCACCTCGCTTATAAGCATGCTTAGGTATCTGACAACTCACTAGGCCAAGCTTTTTCATAATGCGGTTTGCTCGGTAGCGGCTTAATGGCATATCTCTAGTCGTTGCTATCTGAGCTACGCTTCTGGCTCCTGCTGATTCGCCACTTTCCGAGAAAATAGCGCGAACCATTAATTCTGCTTTTAAGTGCTTATGACTGGCGTTTTTTGAATTTTTACGCCAGTAACCATAGCTACTACGATGAATATCAAAGACTTCACAGACTGTTTTTACATCATAGCTCTCTTGTAACGCCTGGACTATTTCAAATTGTCTAGGGAGTCTGACATCAAGAGAGCTGTAGCCTTTTTTAGTATTTCTTTTTCTAATTCAATCCGTTTTATGCGTTTTTCGAGTTCTTTAATTTTTATTTGTTCAGGTGTTAATGCAGTCGGTTGGTCTGCTATACCGTTTCGCTCTTTCTTTAATTGTCGTGCCCATTTATCAATGGCTGATTTACTCACTCCGACGGCTTCGGAAGCTTCTCTGACAGAGTATCCTTCATCAACAACAAGTTGAGCTGTTTCGAGTTTAAATTCTGCTGAATAAGTTGGTCTTGTTCTAGTATTCATTGATTCACCTAAAGTTGATGAGGCGTATGATAACACCTCTATTTAAGTGACCAAATTCACTGTACCACTACATGCACGCTTTCCCCAAGTAAAAAAGACATTGAAAACATAATGAAAAATTTAGTCCAATATAAATAACTTTTTTCAGTTTGTAGGCTAAATCGCTTAACTCGTATTACATCGCGAAGTTACTGGAAAAAAGAGGTTTATATGAAAAATCAATTTTTTGTGGAAGGTGAGCACAACAATACTTGCTTTCTTCATTGTATTATTTGTAATCAATTGATTTTCATTACTAAATTTTTATGTAACTACTCAGCAGGGGGGAAGATATTTGGTAGTGCTCCGTTTAATAATAATGACAAAGCAGTAGACGCACTGACCCCTTGTTTTTTACAACTTGACAGGTAGCTTCTAAGGCCAAAAAACATGACGGAACCATGCTTGCTTCTAAAGCAGCCCGATATCTTTTGCTGAACTTTCACCATTCTCAAATCATTTTCACCCTGATTGTTCGTGAAAGGCACAATTTTATCCACCATAAATCTGAGTACATCATCTTCGTAACTCTGTAATCGCTCTAATAAATTGCGCGATTTTGATTTCTTAGGGCGTCCACGTTTCCCGACGATTATCGCTGGCGGAGGGCTTTCGTGTTCACCCTCTTTTAAAATATCTCGATATTGAAGGCGACTCATTAATTGTCTTTTGTCGCTAATCACTCCACCGCTATCTTCAACTTCCTGATTAAGCTCTATTAAAAAAATACGCATCGTTTCAGCCCAGCTCTTGCCATCCTGTTCGTATGCACGTGTGAGTTCTCGCAGATGATGAGCATTGCATAAAGCATGTTGACAATCATAACGATAGTACGGCTTCCAGTGTTCATGACACATCACACCAGTGAAGTCGGGTAGTATTCCAATGGCATTGATGGCATCACAACCTCGTTTCTCATGAGCCGATAGATAGGTCCATTTTAATGATGATGCATTGTGTAACCATTGACGTTGACCGTTAATGTTAATGCCTGTTTCATCAGCATGAAGCACTGATTCATGCTTCAAACTTTCCTTGATGAATTCAAGCGCATTCGTCTCATCGAGATGACGGTAAGCTGTATTAATGAAGTTGTACAGACTGCCACTACTCAGTGGAATGTTAAGTTGGTCGGTAAAATATTCACGAATACGCTCGTAAGGGAGTAGCTGATATTGAGACAAGTAAACCGCGTGAGCCTTTAGCCCATTACCATATTGAATTCGACTATTAACCCCCGTTGGAAATGGAGCAACGAATCGCTTACCAAATTCGTTTTCAAGAATTTGGGCTTGGTATTGAGTTACGACGCGCTTAAACTCTATATCCACTACCTGACGGGTTTCCACCCCCATATCGGTATAACTCCCTGGTGGTAATAGCGTTCTATCAAGAACTATTTTATGGTTGATATCAGGTCGTTCATCAAGCGGTAAAGTTGTTCCTTTATGACCGAGTTGCCCACCCGATGCATTTGAACTATTAGCGTTAGGCTTCTTTTTTCGATTAGGATCTGATGATGGTGGTTTACTGCTATTTCGACTGTTAAGGCCTAACCGTTGGGACAATAAAGTGACGATAAGCAACAATAAATCGATAGCGGCACGCATTGATGGGGACAATGTTTTATCCGTCTCAATTTGCTTTTTTATGTTGTCGATATTTTTTTCAATATCGATGCCGCTTATTTTCATTGCTCAAACTACTGAATAGAGAGACCCATAGAATAACGGCTCAGAATGATCAAGCAAGTCGATCATTTTTTATTTTTCAATTAATTTAAAACACTAACTTTGAAGTGCTGAGTAGTTACCATTTTTATATGATTGCGTCATACTCAGCGCAGGCATGCTGAGTATGACGCAATGCTTAGTTTCTACAAAAATAATGATGAATCCGTGCTGTTTTTCACAATATTAAACCTTTGACATATAATAGTTTTATTATTATTCTTGGTCTTAATTTTTAATGCCATAATCCGTTACTATCGTGAATTATGGATAATATACTGTTATATGCAAAGGAGTGTTCAGTGTTTATCGTATCTTTAACATACAAATCAGAGTTATCTGAAGTTGATAAGCTTATCAATGAGCATGTCATGTTTCTGGAAAAGTATTATGCTTCAGGAAAATTCATAGCATCTGGTCGTAAAGTACCCCGAACTGGTGGAATAATCTTAGTTAATGCATCTAACAAAGCTGAGGTGGATGGAATCATAAAAGAAGACCCATTTTACATTGCAAACGTGGCAAACTACGAAATTACCGAGTTTGTTCCAACAATGGCGTCAAAAGAGTTCGAATCAATCAAAAATTGCATATAACAAGTGCCTAAACCAAAGGACGCAAAACAGCAGGCTTGCGCTCCTTCGTCGCTAATTTTAGCCAAGCATTTAAGCGCCCATTAGTAAGGCGTTATATGCCTTTTGATTGCAGCCTCAATTCTGGAGTGTAAATTGTCACAGGGAAAAGTATCTTTAACAAAGGAAGTTAGTTTATATCTTCTTTTAACGTTTTCTTTTAGTTCAATATTCTATTATTGGATCTCTGTAAGTGATAATGGCTGGCTAACCTTTGGATTAATGTGGTGTCCTGGAGTGGCATCAATAATTACCTATTTATTAATTAACAAAACTATCAAAGGTTTCTATTTTGGCTTTGGGAAAATTTCATATCTATTTATTAGCTTTTTTATTCCTATAGTCTCGTTAATTATTGTTTATGGGGCTATTTGGGTAACTGAGCTTGGAAGTTTCAAAGGCTTTGAATCTAACTTCATGACTAAATTATCGTTCATACCTATGATGTTACTTATTCTTGAAGGTAGTTTTTATTCTGGTCGTTCAGCTCTAGGTGAGGAAATTGGCTGGCGAGGTTACCTTACTCCTCGATTGTTAGAGAATTACACTCCCAATCAAGTATCTCTTTTTGTTGGTATAATTTGGTCTGTGTGGCACTTTCCACTAATTCTTACTGGTAATTATGGTACTGGTTCACCTATATTTTTTCAGCTTTTCTGTTTTACTTTAATGCTTACTGGTAATACATATATTTATACTTGGTTTCGTATAAAGTCTGGTAGCTTATGGACTGGATGTTTTATACATACAAGTCATAACTTGTTCATATTTCATGTATTCAATGATTTAACAAAGAGTAATGAAATAACACCATATTTTATTGACGAAACAGGTGCAATATTTGCCATATATGGTTTAATATTAATTCTAGCATTTCAACGATTTGGCTGGGATTGGCCTAGTGGTTTAAAACGGCATATAACACATATGAGCCCTTCTCGAGTCAATAGGCATTAGTAACTTCTTCGGCCGCGTAGCGGTCGATTGTCTAATACCAATTGCATTAAATATTTGCCCACTTGTACTTGTTAAAATTAACTAAAATGGCGTTGCTCTCAATCCTAATAGCCAGCTATTAGTCAATCGAGCGCCTTGTTTTAGCTGATTTTCTCTACGCACAACAAGATCACTTACTTAATGCAATTGGTATAATCAATTAACTTTATTTGTTTACTTCGTCTGTCATTATTGCTGTTAATTACTTACAGCAAACACATATTGAGGCTCTCTTAATGCGATCTCATCGCTGCCTTTGCTTTACCATCCTTGAGTGCGTTAAAGGGGCACTACGAATAAATGGATTTATGAGGTAGAGCGACGCAGGAAGCCAAAGCCGAGACATTCATCGGTTAACCTTAATCTAGCATCATTCAAGTGACGGGCTTACGATATTTCGTATCCAGTTAGTACCGAGCTTAGTTAAGGTGTAAGCAACTAAATTTAATTGTGATGCACGCTGATGGAGCGTCTAATCAAGCGCACGGGGTCTAGCGTAGAGGTACACAAACTCGATGTTGTGAAAGTTATTGGTACTCGCGAGTTTGATGGGTACTCAGCTTTGCCCAGTTAGACGTTCGAGCTCACTCCATCACGTGACTAACGCTTTAAAAACTTTCGTTCATCAAACACCGTTTCATTTTTTAGCATGTAGAAAACACATCGACCAAGCTTATGCGCGAATGCCGATAAAGCCTTTGCTTTACTCATACGTCGTTGCAGTATTTGTAAATAGTTTTTTGCTTCCTTGTTTCCACGCAGATGAAGTACGATAGCTTCTGAAAAAGCCCATTTCAAATGAGCATTCCCTATTTTATTGCCTGATGTGCCATAAGTTTTTGCTGCTGACTCAGCCTTGCATTTGACTAATCGTGCATAGGATGCAAATTTTTGTACTGAACTAAAGCGTGTAATATCACCGATTTCATAAATGATGGTTAGCGCTAGAATACGCCCAACGCCAGAGATTGTTTTTAACAGTTGATAATGAACAGGATTATGTTGTTTAGCTTGTTGCTCGATATACCACTCGAGCTTACTTAGTTGCTTGGCATAGTGGTCAAGAATGTCCATATCAAGGTCTATGGAGCGCTGAACGACAGGATTAGGAAAGGTTGACTTTAATTGCTCTCTTGCGCAGATATTTTTAAGGTTAACCCGATTAGGCGGAAGGTTATATTGACTGGTCGTGTTAACCACATGAGCCTTTAAATCAGAGCCGTGCCTGACAATCTTCATGCGTCTGCGTAATAAATCTCTTGTGGCTCTTATTTCTTTTGGGTAGGTGTATGCTAATGGAAAGTTACCACCGCGTATCAGTTTGGCGATTTTGTAGGAATCTATTTTATCGTTTTTCGCTTTACCACCATGTATTGCATTAGAAAATACATCCTTGTATTTTCCCCTTCGGGCCAGCTACGCTGTTCAAATTCATTCCCGATGAAATTGTCATGTAAAGCGGTGGCCAAGAATGAAATCGACGCCGATATCATCGCA
The DNA here is from genome assembly GCF_051201665.1 of Psychrobium sp. nBUS_13. GTDB lineage: Bacteria > Pseudomonadota > Gammaproteobacteria > Enterobacterales > Psychrobiaceae > Psychrobium. The sequence continues at coordinate 2,133,866 of NZ_CP179210.1, forward strand.
GAAATCGGATAACCAGTACCAGCACTGCATGCACTCAACGCCAACAACAATATTGCCAATATAGGGTTCAAGTAAGGTATGTAGTTTATTTGCATCGGCAGATATTTCTTTATGAACAATGGTTTGGCCATTATTGTCAACGATGCAGACATAAAGTATTCTCGCGTGTAAATCGATACCGCAGTAGTAAGGATGTGTGCTATTGTAAAAGTTCATTGGGCTTTCTCCTGATTACGGTTGTCGCCATTAAATTTAGCAGTTACTGCTAAATTTAGGGAGAGAGCTCAATGAGTATCAAGAACCTGAAACCCGACAGATTTTACTGTCGCATTTTTTGCAATAAACAAAAGGCGCAAAACCTGCACCAGCAATCTGCGGTTTAGGTTGGCGTTGATATGACTCCCATGTCGAACTTAATACGCCGAAACCTGCTCATTAATTAAGAGCATACTTATGTGTGGGTGAGTTAACGCATTAGATGAAGCAAGGAATAAAGGGGCTGGTTAAATTTCCGATCCAGATAAAGATTGTGGTTACGTCAGTCATGTAATTACTCAATCGAAGAAATATTTTCCTCTGGGCTGTGCTTGTCCTGCGTTCGGTATATGGTAGTTAAAAGTAACTATTGACGACTTATTAACCATACTATAGGTTGTAAGTAGGTTGTTTGGTTACCCAATAAGATTGCCTAGCGACTATTGGGTAGTAATTTGATTCATTATTATAGATGTGAGGTTCTTATGTTTCAAACAAAGTTAAAGGAAAAAATTTTTTCATTAGAGGGATTACTTGGTGAGTCGCTATCTGTTATTAATTCTATTAAGGAGCATGTTGCGGTAATTGAGTTTACGCCTGATGGTACCATTATTGACGCTAATCAAAATTTTCTCGTTGTTGCCGGCTACAGTTTAGATGAAGTGGTTGGTCAGCATCATCGTGTCATGTGTCAAACAGAGTATGCTAATTCAGCAGAGTATAAAGATTTCTGGCCTTCACTGAAAGCTGGACAGCCGCAAATGGGAACATTTGAACGACGTAATAAAATTGGAGATACGGTATGGTTGGAAGCTACATACATCCCAATTAGTGTGGATGCAAAAGTGACAAAGGTTCTAAAAATTGCGTCCGATGTTACATCAAAAATTAATGACGCAATGGCTCAAGACGCTATCATTAATGCGTTACATTGCTCTCAAGCCATCATCGAATTTCTACCCAATGGCACTATCCTAACAGCGAACGGAAACTTTATCCAAACCGTTGGCTATTCACTACAGCAAATTACTGGTCAGCATCATCGTATGTTTTGCGAAGATGAGTTTTACGAGGATAATCCGAACTTTTGGTCTGATTTAGAACAGGGTCAAATTAAAGCAGGTCAATTTCAGCGCAAAGGTGCTAACGGTGAAGAAATATGGCTAGAAGCGACTTATAACCCAATTTATGACAGCAACAAAAAAGTTGTAAAAGTTATCAAGTTCGCTAGTGATATTACTCAAAATGTTATTGAACAGCGGGCCATTAGTCAAGCGTCCGATGTTGCCTACAAAACCTCAATAGAGACTGTCACAGTGGCTAAAGAAGCGTCCAAATTGCTAGATTCATCGGTGAAAATCTCTAATGATATATCTGTTTCTGCTGGCGAAACCTCAGATAAAGTGACGAATCTAAATGAACAGTCCGAAAGTATTGCTTCTATTGTTTCTACTATCCAAGGAATTGCAGACCAAACTAATTTACTGGCGTTAAATGCGGCAATCGAAGCTGCTCGAGCTGGAGAGCAAGGAAGAGGGTTTGCTGTGGTGGCGGACGAAGTGCGGCAGTTAGCGTCACGCACAACTAAATCAACTGACGAAATAGCGGACGTTGTGTCAAATAATCGCCGTGTCACGACGAGCGTGCAAGAGGGCATGACAGAAGTGTCTGATTTATTAGCCAAGAGTAAAAATCAGATCACCGAGGCAAGTGCAGTTGTCGAAACGATTAAAGTTGGCGCGACTAACGTCTCTGAAACCGTTGCTAAGTTAAAAAAATAGATTGTTAAAGCCCCCTAAAGGCTTTGCGATCAGCAATTAATCCAACAAATCAAGCGCCGATAGGCGTTCTTTGGCAAGCGCGTATCTTGCGCGAACATCTTCGATTTGTGCTTCAGTTAATTTCTTACCAAGCGTGCGAAGACCGCCTGTGGCGTCGTTGTGGTGAATACCGAATGCAAATTTTAGGTATTCTAACAACAAAGGTTGCGCGTCTAAGTATGAAATAGGGTTCATAGCGCGAGAGATTTTGTTTGCTTGTGCCCATTCACCGTTATTGACGTATTCTTGCATCGTGACACTCGCTTTTGGGAATATACAACCAACACCAGTGATACCACCACATGCGCCAGCTAGACCCGCGTGAATAGTTACTGTATCTACGCCTGCTAGCACTTTTAATTCTTCGTTGTCTAGCGTCAGTGTTTCGATGACCGACACATCTGAGGTTGAGATTTTCAGTGCCGTTACTTCTGGTAGCTGTGCAAGTTTTCTAAGAAGTTCGATAGAAAGAGCGTGGTAACCGGCAGAGTCTGGGTTGTTGTAAGGCATGATAGTAATACCAGACTCACGCGCTGCTGATGCTGAAAGGGCATAGTAGTCATACATTTCTTCGTCAGACGGCGTTTCTTGCGTTTTTGGAGGCATAACCATGACCGTATCAACACCAACGGCCGCCAGTTCTTTAACGATTGTTGCTATTTCTTCTTTAGTTTCTGCCGCTGCGCCGCTAATTAGTGGTACATTAAATTCTTTAGCAACTTCAGAAAGCGCTGATAGTAAAGAAAGGCGTTGTTCAACGGTTAAGTAGCTGTTTTCGCCCAGTGTGCCAGAGCCAACTAGGCCGCCCATACGTGTTCCACCTTTACCTTGAACACGTAAGATATCAGCCGCATACTTTTGCGTAGCCGCTAAATCAATTTCTAAAGCGCCAGTGTCAGTCTCTTTTAGCCATGTAAAAACAGCTGGCATAACAGTGTAGCGCCAGTCTGTTGTATTTGTTGTTTCCATTGTATTCTCATTATCTAAATCGTATTGTATACAATATACTAGCAAGTGGGTTGCAGTTCAATTATCTTTATTAAGTCTGGGCTATTAAAGTCATTAGAAATAATTCTTGTGATTAAACTTCGTAATTTCCATTATCCTTTTGATAACAAGCTATCTAACCACCGACTCGGCAATATTCGTTTGAAGAATGCAAACATCTTTGTTGGCGTGGTTACACGATAACGAACCTTGGCCCGTTTAGCTTCCAACGAATGGATCAACGCTTTAGTCACCGCTGATGATGGTAATGTCATACTGCCACCAGGGTTTTCTGATGATAACCGCTTAATTTGCTCTTTATAGTCGGCTTCGTGAACACTGTCATCGACACTAATATATTGATTGAACGCTTGTAATGCATTGGCTCTAAACTGCGTATCAATAGGGCCGGGTTCAATGAGCGATACTTGGATATTAGCGTCTTTAAGTTCTAAACGCATGGTATCAGTTAACCCTTCTAAGGCATATTTTGAGGCGTTGTAAGCGCCGCGATATTTAAGCGACACAAAACCCAGCACTGAGCTACATTGAATAATTCTACCGTGGCCTTGCTGGCGCATGATGGGGATAATACGTTTAGTGAGCTCATGCCAACCAAACAAGTTGGTCTCGAACTGCGCACGTAATGCGTCAGTAGGCAAATCTTCAACCGCGCCCGGTTGTCCGTATGCGCCGTTGTTAAAGAGAAAGTCTAATTTACCGCCTGATTCAGTCAGTATTTTAACTAACGCAGCATCGATAGAGCCATAATCAGTGACATCTAACTGAAAAGCCGTCAAGCCCTTGGATATCAGCGTATCAACATCTTGCTGCTTTCTCGCTGTCGCTAATACCTGATAACCGCGTGCATGGAGTGTTAATGCCGCATCAAGGCCAATACCTGTCGAGCAGCCAGTAATAAGAATGGATTGTTGTGTCATAAAGGGATACTTAAATAATGAAAGTCGGCGGGGTGATAAAATAATTACTCTTGGCAGTATTGCTCATAAAGCGTTGCCAAAATGGCGCGAACACTATCGCTGGCAACACGATAATAGATAGTCTGTGCTTCGCGTCTGGTCGCAACGAGCTCTGCTTGACGCAGCGCACTTAAGTGTTGAGAAAGCGCCGATTGCGATAGGGGAACGATGTCATTGAGTTGCGTCACACTGCGTTCTTCATCCAATAAACTGCATAAAATCATTAGACGATTACGATTTGCCATCATTTTCAATACGGATTCAACGACCGCGGCTTTTTCTGCCATTAATTCTGGAGACATGAATAACCTTACTTAATACAACGATTAGGGCTCTATTTTAATAAAAGTATATCTCATTAAATTAGCCCTTGCTAATATAGATTGATACGATATTCTTACACCATATTACCTAAGGAACATCCACATGTTAAAGACTATTCCAGATTTAGTGGCAACGATTAAACCATCAATACGAATTATCACCGCAGAGACCGCTGCTCAGGAAATTTCAACCAATCGTGGTTTGCTTATTGATGTGCGAGAGCCTGCTGAATGTGAACAAATTGTCGCTGCCAACAGTGTTAATATTCCTCGTGGATTACTCGAAATGAAAATGTTAGCACTTGAAAAAGATGCTAAGCGCCCAATTTATTTACATTGCGCAAGTGGTGTAAGAGCAATCTTCGCGGCTGAACAACTTACCCGTGTCGGCTATGAAAACGTTACTGTGATTAGCTGCCCAATGCCAATTTTGTCTCAAACTGACTTTAACTAAAAAATTATTGGTTGTTACCTTGCAAGCCAAAACCGCTAAGGTACACTGTCGCCACGTAAGTTATATAGTTTAAAGATTAATGAGTCAGCTCCAACAACAAGCATTTATCGGATTAACCAATCCTAAAAGTCCAGACAATGTCGGCAGCGTTATGCGCGCTGCCGGCTGCTATAATGCCGACGGTGTTTTCTATACAGGTAAGCGCTTTGACGCCGCAATGAGCCGTGGGCAAAAGTTACATACCGACACCAAGAATGTTAGCCGCCGAATTCCATTAGCGGCGACTGAAAGCTTTAAAGAATCACTTCCTCAAGGCTGCGTTCCCGTCGCGATAGAGTTAGTAGAAGGCGCTACATCACTGGTTGATTTTAAACATCCCGACAATGCCTATTACATTTTTGGTCCTGAAGATAAATCACTCGATAAAGACGTGGTGGCATGGTGCGAACACGTTATCTATATTCCTACTGTAGGCTGCATGAACTTAGCAGCCACCGTTAACGTCGTGCTTTATGATCGCATGGCCAAATTAGGGCCGCTTGCACAAGGTGACGAACTGATTCGCACTTCTCGAGATACCAATAACAGACTTAAAGTAAAATAAACGGATCTATAATAATGAAAAAATACTGTCAGCACTAATGCTTACCAGCACCATGTTCGTCACTTTAACATCTTGCGCTTCAGACAAATTGTTCGTCGGCGAGATTAATCAAAGCAAGTTATTAACGTCTTTTGAAGAATTTAACGAAGAGTTTACGGGTTTAAGCATTGATGAAAAAGAAGTTGCTGCGCTAAAATCGATTAAAGAGCCTTTAGAAATTCATGTGCTATTTGGTACTTGGTGTCACGACAGTGTTCGTGAAGTTCCGCGTTTGCTAAAACTACTTGAACATGCAGCAAATAATAACATCACCACAAAACTGATTGCCGTTGATTATAAAAAGACAGCTGACGAAGTATATGATTTACAGTACACCCCAACTTTTATTGTTTATAGAAACAATCAAGAAGTAGGGCGTATCATTGAGCGACCAAAACAAAGTTTGGCGCAAGATATTATTGCTATGACAACCCCATAATTGTCATTATTGCTTCACGCACCGTTTTACTACCATTACATCGCCTTGGCGGCGCATCAAGCCGCCTAGCGATATATCAGATTTCGTTTTCGCAATCGTCGTTATTTTACTTTTGTGGTTGAACGACACCACAATGGCATCATCAAATTTAACCATCGAATAACTATTAGAGATTTCGTCAAAGTTACTCTCTGCTTTAAAACGCTTAGCAATCTTTCCCAGTGCTACTTGGTCCATGTCACACTCAATATTTTTGGCGGCTTTGTCTAATTCAGGCCAATTGGCGTAGCATCCAGCCAGACTTAACGTCAAAGCAATTAACACAATTTTTTTCATGATGTTTCCTCAGCAAAACCATTAACTTACTATAACGAAATACGGCTCAACTTTGCATAAAAAGTACGAAAATCTAGCACTTATTTTTGATTTCAAGTATGGTTGCGCTAATTAAATTAATTGGAATGAAAAAAATGTCAAAAGTCGTCATTTTAACGTTATTAGTTGCTGTTGTTGCTTGGTTCTTTTACCGCTCAGAGCAAGCCAAAAAAGCTGCTGTGGAGAATATCGCTGAAGGTAATGCATTTTTGACCAGCAATGGCCAAAAAGAAGGTGTAATTACTACTGAATCTGGTTTGCAATATCAAGTGTTAGAACAAGGTGAGGGCACTGACCACCCTGGCGCTCGCAGCAATGTGACCGTTCATTATCATGGTACGTTATTAAATGGCACGGTGTTCGACAGTTCAGTAGACCGTAATAAAACCATTTCATTTGGTCTAAACCAAGTTATTCCAGGTTGGACTGAAGGTGTTCAACTCATGGTAAAAGGTGAGAAAACACGTTTCTTTATTCCAGCTAATTTAGCGTACGGTAACCGTGACGCAGGAAAAATAAAGCCGGGTTCAACACTTATTTTTGATATTGAATTAATTGATTTTAAATAATGACTAACGTGTTGAAAAATAGCTGGTTTGGATACAAACTAGCCGTTAATCAAACAAAAGAATAATAAAATAGCGCCATGATGCCACAAATGTTAATGAGTTTATGACTCACCTCACACCCGGAAAAGTAATAGATTTACAACTGGGAGGGTTAAGTGGCGTCAGAATTAAACCCACTGTAATTGGCCTCGATATTGGTCGTTATTTACTGGAAGGGACACGCGGCGAATGTGTCTCGTTTTCAACGACTATTGAACATATTATAACAGTGCCAGAAAAGCTTCACTTTCTTAATTACCCGACGAAAATAGAAAATAGACAACTGCGTACTCATCAACGCGAAAAAACGCATTTACCTGCACAAATCTCGCAAAAATTAGTCAACGGTAAACTTGCGGGTACACTACTTGGCGGTTATATCGTCGATATATCACCACGCGGTTGTCAATTCTCCTTTAAACAAGAAGGTGGCAATTCAGCTGTTAAAAAAATGCCCAGTGCATATCGCGATAACATTGATGGGATATGACGAACCGTTGTTATACCAATTGCATTAAATATTTGCCCACTTGTACTTGTTAAAATTAACTAAAATGGCGTTACTCTCAATCCTAATAGCCAGCTATTAGTCAATCGAGCGCCTTGTTTTAGCTGATTTTCTCTACGCACAACAAGATCACTTACTTAATGCAATTGGTATTAGTTGACGCCCACGTCAAAAATCATCGTATTGAAAACGGACAAATTCTCGTCGCCATAATGTTTGACAGCAATAGCCTTGATAAAAGCGATGCCTTGTTAGATGAACTCTCAATCGACGCCGAATAAGTAACTAACACTCGACTATTTACTGACATAAAATGACAAAAAAGCGTTGGGAACCTTACAGTTAGGTGATAGAATTTATTTATCATTAACTGATGTTGGCACTGCCTAATCTCATGGAATTACTCTATTTTTCTGTTGCCTTTGTTTGTGGTTTTATAATCTTACAACTGCGGTTGCCTCCGCTTATTGGATTTTTAGCGGCGGGCTTTATTTTAAATGCCGCGGGCTATCAATCGACTCCTATTCTTGAACAGATTGCCGCACTGGGTGTAACGCTCTTATTGTTTTCAATTGGTCTCAAGCTCAAAGTTAAAAGCCTAACCAAGCCTTATGTTTGGGGCCCATCAACAATTCATCTCATTATTACGAGTTTATTGTTCAGTGGCATCATGCTTGGTTTTGGCGCCTTTGGTCTACCAATGTTTATTGATTTGAACTTCGAAACGGCATTATTGGTAGGCTTTGCACTAAGTTTCTCAAGCACGGTATTCGCCGTTAAAGTATTAGAGCAGCGCGGTGAAATGTCGAGTATTCACGGCAAACTATCTATCGGTATTTTGGTTATGCAAGATGTTTTTGCTGTGCTATTTCTCGCTATTAGTACTGGAAAAGTGCCAAATATTTGGGCGCTTGGTTTGCTTATTCTATTACCACTTTTACGTCCGTTACTTTATAAAATTCTCAATAAATCTGAACATGGTGAGTTACTGCCACTGTTTGGATTCTTCTTTGCACTGTTAGTTGGTTATCAAGCGTTCGAGTTTGCGGGTCTAAAAGGGGATCTTGGTGCACTTATTATTGGTATGATGTTCGCCTCCCACAAGAAAGCCGGTGAACTGGCAAAGTCGCTCCTTAATTTTAAAGATCTGATGCTTGTCGGCTTCTTCTTAACCATTGGACTCAACGCTCATTTATCAATGGAAGCAGCAATTGCAGCCTTACTTATTGTCTTAATATTGCCGTTAAAAGTCGCTTTGTATTATTTAATGACCAATATATTCAGATTACGCGCTCGTACTTCATTACTTAACTCGTTTACGCTATCTAACTTTAGTGAATTTGGTTTAATTGTGTGTGCACTTGCGGCAACCTCCGGTTGGATTTCTGGTGAATGGCTTGCGGTTATGGCCATTGCTGTATCGCTTACGTTTATTATTGCCTCGCCAATCAACACGCATTCGAATGAGCTTTATGTCAAAATTGAACATTGGCTACTTAAACATGAGCGCGCTGTACGTCTTGAAGTTGAACAACCGATGTCATTGTTTCAGGCCAAAATATTAATCTTTGGTATGGGGCGTATTGGCGCAGGTGCTTACGAAACCATCGCACAACGTTATCCAACTTCTGTTGCAGGTGTAGATATAAATTCAGACAGTGTCCGCCGTCATCAAGAAAGGGGCCGTCATGTCATCATGGCCGATGCAACCGATCCCGATTTTTGGACACGCGTTAATCATTCTCAAGTAGAAATGGTTATGTTGGCTATGCCAAAACATATTCAGAATCTCACAGCGCTTGAGCAGCTAAAAGCTGCTGGCTTTGATGGGCAAGTGTCTGCTATTGCAAATTATCCAGATCAGCAAATAGAATTAGACAAACTAGGTGTTCAAACAACCTATAACTTTTATTTAGAAGCGGGTAGTGGTTTTGGTGAGCACGTTACTGAAACACTATTCAAAAAAGAAGAGACATAACTTATTTGCTCAGAGCCAATATTAATATTGGCTCTGACTGGTAATCACCGTTGTGTTATTTAGTTTTCTATCATTGAATTTGATAGTTATCCGCTCGATAATCACTTTTAAAGTTAGGCTTAATAGCAAGCGCTTTAGCAAAAGTGGTTTGGGCTAACCTAATTTTCCCTTGCTCATAATATCCAAACGCTAAACTATCGTAAGCTTGCGGTGCTTTGGGAAACAGCGCAATAAGGTATTGAAACTGATCAAATGCTTGTTGCCATTGTTGCTTCTTAATCAGCGCCATCCCTAAATCATTAATCACCCGTCCAATAAAGCCAGTATATCCTTCCTTTTTATAGGCTGCCTGAAAAGCATTTTGATATTTTTCAATACCGTGCGCTTGATAAAACTTAATACCATTAATTGCATTAAATATTTGCCCACTTGTACTTGTTAAAATTAACTAAAATGGCGTTGCTCTCAATCCTAATAGCCAGCTATTAGTCAATCGAGCGCCTTGTTTTAGCTGATTTTCTCTACGCACAACAAGATCACTTACTTAATGCAATTGGTATAACGTTGTTATCATCGGTCACTAACACATTGCCGCGAAACCAATTAAGGTCAGTATATGACTTTACTAGATTGTCAGTATGTACTTTAATCTGAGAAATTGTTGCAGGGGAGGAGGGTTGTTGGGCATTGGCTTGATAAAAAGGCAAGCAAACCAATATTGTTGTTACTGCAGCGCGAAGAAGCATAGCATAGCAAATCCAATTGCAAGAATTAATGTTGGCAGGCTAACAAATCACTACCAACATTTCTACGCGCTTTCAGGCTAATTTGTAACGTAAAATTAGCTATCTTCTTTCTGTGCTGATTTATCTTCTGAAGGACGATTTTTTTCACACAAACCGATCAGAAAATTACGCAACATTTGGTCACCACAAGGCTTATATTGACGAGAGCCTGGCTTTCTGAAGAATGCGCTCATTTCTGACTTTGAAAATTTAAAATCAGCGATTTGCATAATTTCAGATAAATGCTCTTCACGCAGCTCTAATGCCACTCTAATTTTCTTCAGAATAAGATTATTGTTGATGCGCACTTTAGCATTTGATGGATCAGGGGCTTTCGCTGGATCTGCTGGACCACGTTTACTGATGATCAAGCCATCTAAAAATTGCTCTAAGACAACGTCACTACATTCAATAAAACCATCTTGCTGCTCACGTTTTAACAGGCCACTAATGGTGGTTGCCTTGATTGTTACATCAACAAGTTTAAACATCTCAACCATGCTTGCTTCACGCAAGTTGAGTGCATAACGTAAGCGACGTAGTACGAGGTTATTTATCATGGAATTTACTCTTTGAAAATTTAGCGCAAAATAGCACAATGGCTCTAGATTTAATATCTTTTTATCGTAAAGTCGTTAATCGGCACACTTAAATTTGTTTTGTGAGATCAAAAGCTAAGTAGCAATTGTAAAACGTGTTGAAAGCGCCTAAGATCGCCATTAATTTTTTAATTTAGAGCCTGTTATGACAAATCAACTTTACTTTGTTTTTGATTCACATTGTCCGTGGAGCTACGCCAGCTTGCCTTTGGTTAATGAAATTGCCAAAGCGTATCCTGATATGGAACTCCATCTATGGCACGCTGCACATTATGCAGGTAAAGACAGCCCAAGCAAGAACCTAATCGACGCTGTTAAAAGTGATTCTCTTGTGAAATTCTCAAAAGATTACGAAGCGAATTTAGGCCGTAAGAAGAACTCACAAATTGCGGCGAATGTCATGTCGTGGCTAACGAATAAACAGCCTCAACACGCGCTGAATGTACTTAATTCAATCATGCAGCAACATTTTGTTGAAAACAGTGACATGGATACGCCGTCAAACTTTGAAGACATTATGACAGAACTAAAACTGTTACCGCCTGCAAAAGCGTTCAAAGACAAGTTAAGTAATGATGCTCAGCAAATATTAGAAGATATTGGTGAGATCCAAGAACTTATCCGAATGCGTTCATTTCCGATTATGTTGCTAGCAATGGGCGATAACGCTGTATTACTCGACCATTCTCACTATCTAAAGCATCCAGCTAAGATTGTTGAAGCGGTTAAACTTGAACTAAACAAATAGAGTGCTTACAGCCAACTTATTGTTTTAACGATAAAATCTTATTGACAACTATTCCATTTAGCCCTATAAACGTAGCTACTACTATTGGTCTAAATGGAATTTTTAATGAAACTCATCCCAGTTATTACAGCCCTTGCTCTGAATTTATCGCTAGTATCGCACTATGTTAGTGCGCAAAGTGTATCTCCAGAAAATTCCACCACTTCAATTGCCGATCAGCTATCACTGAGTAACATACAGCATGAAAATTTAGTTCTACTAGGCCAAGTATGGGGATTTTTGAAATACCATCATCCTACTATTGCTTCAGGTAAATTAGATTGGGATAAACAGCTCATTGATTTTCTTCCCAAGTATCTCAGCTTAAGATCAACGGATGACCGCAACAGACTATTAACAGCATGGATAGATAAGCTCGGTCCAGTTGCAATTTGTTTCAACTGTCAAAAGACAGCAGATAATGCTGTTATCAAACCAGACCAACAATGGTTTCATGAAGAAAGTATTTCAACAGAGTTGCGCATGCAATTGGCTAATATTTACCAAAACCGACATCAAGGTTCGCAACATTACGTTCTAACTTCTGACGTTGGTGGTCCTACATTTTCCAATGAAAAGCCTTATAAAAAAGATGTCTACCCTGATCCTGCTCACAGACTCATTGCTCTCTATCGCTATTGGAATATGATTCACTATTTCTTTCCACATAAAGATATTATGGACACCGACTGGAATAGGGCACTTGGTAATCATTTATCTGACATATACCTAGCTGAAACAGGCGAGCAATATCAATTCGCGCTAGCTAAGCTAATCACTGACATTGGTGATGGACATGCATTTTTAGCCGGCTTGTTCGCATTTCAAAGTGCCAAAGGAATAAACTTTCCACGATTTAAAACTGAAATAATCAATAACAAGCTTATCGTAACTAACTTTTACGATAACGAACTGAAAACACTGCCTAAGTTAGAGATCGGAGATGAGCTTATTGCAATTAACGGCGCTACAATTTCGGATATGATTAACGAACGAAGACCATATATCCCGTCGTCTACTGAACAAGGGCTATTGAGACGTGTTGCTGTTGACCTAGTTCGTTCTGATGAAAAGCAACTATCCGTAGAATATATCCGAAATGGACAAAAACATAGTGTTGTAGTTCCACTCTATAGTATTGAGGACTCTGGCATATTTAGTCCACCTAGAAACGAATCCATCGGTTATAAAGTGCTCGAAAACAATATCGGGTACATCGACTTATCAAATATCACACAGGATGAAATCGAAACCATAAAATCAGAACTTGGCGATACAAAAGCGCTTATTATTGATATTCGTGGTTATCCGAAAGATTTTGTATTACATAGCCTAGGAGGCTGGCTTGTTGACAAGAAAATTCCATTTGCACGGTTCACCGCGTTTAACATCAATAATCCCGGTGAGATAAAGCAATACGTAACCGATTATCTAAAACCAATTGATAAACATTACAAAAATCATGTCGTTGTTTTAGTAAATGAAAATTCTATTAGCAGCTCAGAATATACGGCCATGGCATTCCGAGCGACGAATCGCGCTACAATTATTGGACGTCCAACTGATGGCAGTGACGGTGATGTCTCAATAATAAAATTACCTGGTAATATTACGACCGCCATTTCAGGTCTAGGTGTATTTTATCCAAACGGAGAACCAACTCAACGAATTGGCATTATTCCTGATGTGATTGTCGAACAAACTGTTGCTGGCATAAAAGATGGCCAAGATGAAGTACTCAACGCTGCACTAAAATATGTTTCAGACAAGTTGTAAGAAAAATTTGGAATTAGCGCTTTAAAGATACAAAATTTAGGTGATGCTACGTGAAATCTGTAAGGTTAAGTCCCACAGAACATTGCAAAAATCACGTAGCGTCGCGCAAATAACAATCGGAAAATGAAGTATCCTACATTTATTCAGTAACTTACGAAGGTTATTAGGAAACTGTATAGCACGTAGAAACCATCAAAAATAGAAAGGTTGTAAGGTTTATGAAACATCTAGCGTCGATAGCATTGTTAATATCAGCAACATTCAGTTATCCCGTTGTAGCAAACGACGCATATACCGTTTATTTAGTCAGACACGCTGATATAGACATCAGTGACAAAACTAATCGAAATCCATCGCTGACATATTGCGGACAACAACGTGCTGACCAATTAGCAACGATGCTTGAACATATTCAATTAAGCACGGTTTATTCGACAGACTATAAGCGAACTCAAGCAACAGCGAAACCAGTAGCACAATCAAAGACACTGGCCATCACATCTTATGATCCAAGAGCGTTAGAAGTCCTAACTAAAGAAATCAGATCACGCAAATCGAACGCATTAGTTGTTGGCCATAACAGCACAACTAATGCAGTGGCTGGTAACTTAGCGGGAATTGAATTGCCGATTGTAGACCATGAAGAGTACGACAGACTTTATCAAGTAACGATAACCAGCAGCGGAGCTAGGTTACAAATCTTAAACCAAGGTTTTGATCAGTCATGATAAGTAAGCCTCTATTACGTACAACACTAATATGCGCATAATCTATATTATGTTAAATAGGATTTCTTTGATTGCTATACCTAGATTGCACGAGAGTAATCTAAGACAGATATCTACCCTCAAATTGACACAGCGCGCTTTATCTAATGTCCAATACTTAAGAGTATTGGACATTAGGCAGTGCTAGCTTTTATAATGCGTTCTTTATTTGTGATTTATCTTTCATGCCATCTACACTTATTGTCACGCCACTAATCGATACCTTCGATAATCTTAAAACTCAACGCCGACTCCTAAATGATGATGAGCTTCAATATGAGTATCCAGACTTAGCTAGTTTTTTGAATAAAACGAATCGTAATGTTCACGCTGCCAATAAAGAACTCTCTTTTGTGATGGAATTTCTTTATATAATGGGACGTAAATCTAACGGCACCTACTTACGTTTTAGAAATGAAATTGAGCGTTGGTGCTTATTCTGTTGGCAACATAATGACAAAGGCATTTTCGAAGTTACTCGTAAAGACATTGAAGCTTACATTGATTTTGTTTATCAGCCAGATAAAGCGTGGATTGGTACGTCTGTACAACAACGCTTCATTGTTAAAAATGGCCAATCAGTTTCAAACTCAAAATGGCGTCCATTTGTCGCAAAATTAGCAAAATCCTTAACGAAGAAAAATCCGCTTCAAGCTGCACAGCCTGACGCTTATCGACCGTCACAAGAATCGTTAGTTTCAACCTTTACTGCGCTTAGCGTGTTGTATCAACACGCCCAAATGGAAGAAGTTTGCGACAAAAATTACGTGCCAGTCGTCAAGAAAAGCTGTCCTTATCTCATTAAACAAGTGCAGCGAAAAACACCAGATACCCTAAGCCAATTACAATGGGAATATGTATTGGGCATCACCAAAGACGCTTGTGAAGAATCACCAAAATTTGAGCGTAACTTGTTTGTGATCGCCACGCTAAAAAGCTTGTATCTTAGAGTTTCTGAGCTATCTGAACACGCTAAATGGTCACCACGCATGTCAGATTTTTCAGTAGATAACGACGGCTTTTGGTATCTAACCGTATTTGGTAAAGGCAATAAAATCCGTGATGTGACCGTACCGCCAGCATACATGCCCTATTTAAAACGCTATCGATTATCACGCGGGTTGTCATCACTGCCCTCGCCCGATGAAGATTCATCGATGCTCAATAAACTACGTGGCAGTGGTAATTTAACCGCCCGCCAAATTCGCCGCATCGTCGAAGAAAGCTTTGATTTAGCGATAAAGGCGCTGCAAAGAGATGGATTTGAAGACGACGCCAACTACCTAATGGCCGCCACAACCCATTGGTTACGCCATACCGGCGCAACCGAAGATGCTGGCAGTCGCCCGCTTAAGCACCTCGCAGATGAACTAGGTCACGCCTCGTCAGAGACGACTGATAAGAATTATATTCAGAGTAATATCAAAGACAGAGCGCGGTCTGGCCAAGGTCGGAAAGTTTAATAAAAACAGGCGTGTATCGATTTACTTTCCTCTGTATGATACGAACTCAACATGCGCTTTAGCCACATTATTAATTTGAGGCTAAAGCATCTTCAAAGTACTTTAACGCCCTTTACAGTCGTCAAGCATCACGTAAAGGAAACAAAATGTCTATTAGTGTTCCAGTGTTTGTTAAACGCGGCCTGATAGACGCCAACGAGAAAGAGTTATTTAATGAGTACCGAAGTATGAGAGATGAAAACCAATCTTCAGAGATCGTAATTAATAGCAAAATTGCAATCGAATTATATTTAAAAGGCCGTGACTGTTGGAATTCGTGGTTTAAAATGGCGGAGCAATGTAAAGTCAGTTTCTCTAACGTCGATTTTAGTAAGCTTCTTAAAGAAGAAAAGTTAACTAGAATCGACTTTTCAGGATTTACTTTTCCAAATGGTGGCGTTGATTTTTCCTTCACAATATTTGACGGCGCTGACGTCCTATTCGAAGACACTAATTTTGGAACTGGGGATATTTCTTTTTTTGGTGCGGAAATTACAAGTTCAAACAAAGTAAGTTTTGAAGGGGCTATATTTGACGGCGGATATGTAGACTTTTCACAGTCAAAGTTTACAGCTAAGAACGTGTCATTTTATAACGCTCGTTTTGGTTCTGGAAATATAAGATTTGATAATTTTCAATGCCGAAATGACGAACAATCCAACGCTGCTTTTAGAATGACTCCCAAATATTTTAACGCAAGTCTATTGTCTTTTGATGATGCGCTTTTTAGTCGCGTAAATATTTACGTGAAGTTATGCCATTCTGGGGATGGACACTTTACTTTTTCAAATGTTGCTTTAGAAAAAGGAGGATTATTATTAGAACGTTGTCAAATGGGTAATGGCATAAAAAATTTCAACTTTACAGACTTTTCTAAATCTTCTTTCATAGTTGCATATTCACAATTCAATGATGGTAACGTTAGCTTTAAATCCTGTAGATTTCGTCAATCTCAACCAATTTTTCGCGATGTATCTTTTGGGGATGGTGATATATCGATGACAGGCGCTAATTTTGATATTCCATACTTAGATTTTGGAAGTGTCAATTTTGGCAATGGAATTATAGATTTTAATAATGTGCATTTTAACGAAGGTTCTGTAATTTTCTCAAACGCAATATTTGGGAATTCAACTGTTTCTTTCCAACATGTAAACTTTAAGAGCGGTCTATTACTATCCTCTCTTCAAGGTAGTGAAAAGATATCAGAGATTAGTTTTAGGCACTCTTGTTTTAACAGTGGATTTGACTTAGATGACAATAAATTCAACTGTGTAATCGACTTGACAAGTACATCGCTTTCTCATCATGTATCACTTGAACAAGTTAAATTTGTTCCTAAATTTCATAAGACACCAAAATTTCCTAGTCTATATAAGTTCTTCAACGAACAAAAAAACTGGCTACCAAACAAAGTAAACAAGTGGATAGCGGATCATATGTTTTTTGATGTCATAAAGGATCCGCATGATGTCGAACGACTCTGCCGTTTAAAAGAATTGGCAGCTGACAATCAAGATTATTTGCAAGTGCTAAATTTTCACGCTGATGAGCTTAGGGCACGACGCACACTTTTCAAAGTCACAAAATTCAAAGCTGGACTAGATCATCTTTATCAAATATTTTCAGATTATGGTCGAAGTGTCTTGAGGCCAAGCATATGGCTTATTTGTTCGTGGTTTTTTTTCGCTTGTATCTATTTCAATATGTCTGATGTGAATCATTTTCAGCTTGAAGTCGGCGATAAACTAATCGCTGCTCTTTCTTACTCTGGTGGATACACCGTCCCATTATTACCTGATGGGAGGTTTTCTCGACTCGAAGGACTAGAATTGCTTTTCGATGGTAAAGCTAGTGGATGCCTTCATTTAGCTAATTTTCTTCAAGGCTTGTTTTCGACAGGTTTCATTTTCTTAATTGGCCTTGGGCTGAGAAATCGATTCCGAATTTAGGGCTGAACCGCGTGTCTAGCAAGGTTACACGCGGTTTCATTGAAACTATTGAAAGTGTTATTAATTCGTTACAAATCAATTTAATAAGCGAGTTGAATAATGACTTATTAACAGATTATATTGTCCGATTACAAACTTACTGGAAATCAACGTCACGCCCATGAAAAACCTGATAAAGCCAATCGTTCTATTTGCTCTCACGTCAATCGTCAGTGTTTCGAGTGCTACAACAATTAGAGCCATAGTCGATGATGCCCATAAAAACGACGCATTTAACGGCGCGGTGCTGGTTATTGACGGTAATAAAGAACAGTTTAAATCGGTGTATGGTTTTGAAAGTGGTAGTCGAACCGCCCCGTTAACGCTGGAGCATCGTTTTAGCATTGGCTCAATCTCTAAAGAATTTCCTGCTGCTGTCATTCAGCAGCTCGTGACAAAAAAGGAATTTAACCAAGTTCTTAAAGAGCGCGTGTTTATTCCAAATATGATGAAGAATGCTGTTAATAGCTTATCAAGGTTGCAGTTCGCTTTGGAACTACTTGATGGAGACTGGCCCTCGCTCTGCAACAAATACGTCGGAGGATTATCAATCTTATCGGCACAGTTCTAATCTACAATGCTCTTTTGTTCTACGTACTAATGGCGATACCGGAAATCGTAACAATGCGCAACTGGGCGTGCTCTATAATTCAACCACTGGCGATGTTTCGGCTTGTGGTAACTTAATTGGTACTAGTTGTTAATCAATTTCGCTTCGGTAATGTTAGGAGTCAAAAGCGTCTTCCTTGATCATTATCCTATGACTGTAATTTTGGTTATTTGTTGTTTAAAAAATAACCACGTAAAATATTAATTTTTAAAGATTTAAGATATAAACACTTCGTCTAATAGATTGATTTTTAATTTTAGTGATTAAAAGCGAATAGTTGCACATCTTTCATGCTAGCTAACTTGGTACTTAGGGGATTTTGACCTCACAATCATGACTTTTAGATACACATTCGATGCATTATAGCTATTTCGCACTAGTCTTTCGTTCATCCTTGACTGCGTAATATTTAGCCGCTAAATTAAAAGCATGTCGAATTTCAAGGATCATTATGGCTAAGTCAATTTTGGTAATTTCAGATGGACATGAAACAAGTAATTGTTCGTTAAAAAAGGCACGTGACATCGCAGGCCCACTTGGGGAAAAAATCGAAGTCGTCCGTTTTATTAAGACAGATAATACTAACGCTGTTGATAGTGCTGCACTTGCTGCACAAACATCTGAGCTTAATCAAGCAATTACCGAAATATTTGCTGATTATGAACAACACGAAATCATTGAGAGTCAGATCATTGTTACTGACGACATTGTCAACTGGGTTTTAAATTACTGTGACGGTAAAGATTTCGATTTGATCCTAAAAGCTGGCCACCGCTCAGAAACATTCTTTCATACGCCTTGCGACTGGGAATTAATTCGCAGACTTAAAATCCCCGTATTAATCGCAAGTCAACAGCGCTGGCGCAATAAGCACAATGTTTTAGCGGCTATCAATCCATCACCCAAAGACGCGGCTCATCGTCAATTAAATTCTACCATTTTCCATTGGAGCAAAAAGTGGGCAGACACCTTTGGTGCATCCTTACACGTTGTTTACTGCCTGCCCGTATCAAAAATATTGAAAGAATTAGATATTGTTGATTTGGAAGAATATGCTAAAAATCATCGTCAAGAAGGTGAAGACAAGCTTGACACCCTACTTCAAGAACATGGTATTAGCGACGCTAACATTCATATCACCGCAGGGTCTCCAGATAGGACGATTCCTCATTGCGCCAACGAAATTAAAGCAGAACTCGTTGTTATGGGAAGTACCGGACGAAGTGGGCTTAAAAGCATGATTTTTGGTAACGTTACTGAAAAGGTTATGCATAATTTAAGAACCGACTCACTCAGCATCGAACTTCAAGACTTGTAGTTTCAATTCAAATTTATTTAAAAAATCCCTTATAGAAAAAAGATAAGGGGCTGTCCGGCTATAAAACGTGTTGCCGAATTTAGGCATTGACGACGTAAGCATTAGCGAAGGACGAGGCAGTAGTAGCATTTAAAAGTTTGTTGTATTCATTGAACAATATTTTGGGACACAAAATGTCAACTAATAACGATAAGAATATAATTTATTTAGCGATTTGGGGAATAGTGCTTGCCTTCTTTTGGGTATTGCTGTCTGGTTTCTTTACCCCGTTACTATTGGGTTTAGGCGCTTTATCGGTCATTTTAGTTGTCGCTTTGCTCTGGAAAATGAACAGTATCGATGGACAACTTCCTAGAATCCCCATTAATCTGAATTTCCTTAGCTATGTTATTTGGTTACTCGGGCAAGTGTTTAAATCAAGTCTCCAAGTGACGAGGCTTGTTTGGACAAACAGCACTAATCTACACCCTGTAATGGTGAAACTACCCATTGATCATATACCGCTAAAAACGAGAGTTCTTTACGCAAATTCTATTACCCTAACTCCGGGCACTTTGTCGATTGATATTGATGATGAACACATCACTGTTCATGCCTTAGAGCAACATTCAATAGCGGAGTTAGGATCTGGCGCAATGGCAAATAAAGCATCTTCACTTGTTAAGGGTGGTGACTAATGTGGGTTTTAATTGCAACGTCGATTGCTATGTTGTCAGTGATGGCATTGGCGTTGGCTCGGGCATTAAAAGCAGAAACTGTTTACGACCGAATTCTCGGGGTAAATATGTTTGGTACCAAAACAGCGCTTTTTATTGCGGTTCTTGGTTTTCTAGGCGGCCGTCCTGACTTTTTAGATATTGCCATTGTATACGCGCTGATCAACTTTATCGGCATGATTGCCGTGTTGCGATTTTTTGAGTATACCGCGTCAAATGAGTCAGACGATCCTGAGGAGTCTATAAAATGATATTAGACATTCTTAGTTCAGTTTTACTTATTAGCGGCGCTTTCTTTAGTGTGACCGGCGCCATCGGTCTTTTTAGGTTTCCAGATTTTTTTACACGAGTCCACGCTGCAAGCGTCACCGATTCGGTAGTTACACTTTTAATCGTTGCTGGTTTAATGCTCCGTACAGACTTTGATTTAGTGACAGTTAAACTGCTTATCATAGCCGTTTTCCTACTCCTAACTGGACCTACGGCTTCCCATGCGCTTGCAAAATCAGCCAGACATGGTGGCTTATTTACATTGCCAGAATCAAACGCCCGTGATGCTCAGTCAAAGGAGCGCGAATGATGAATGAATTTATTAATATCGTGCTACTGGGCATGTTGGCCATCACAGCGTTAGGGGTGATCTTTTTAAAGGATTTGTTTGCTGTTGTCATGCTCTTTGGTATTTACAGTTTCTTATCAGCGCTGATTTTCATCAATCTAGACGCAGTGGATGTAGCCTTCACTGAAGCGTCTGTAGGCGCTGGGATTACAACTGTCCTCATGTTAGGCACGCTTGCACTGACAGGCCGCAGAGAAAAGATTAATACGCGCCCTAAGTTACTTCCTTTATTGGTTGTTGTGTTGACCGGTGCGGTGTTGATTTATGGCACCATGGATATGCCAGCATTTGGCGATCCAAATAATCCGGCGCATCAACACGTTGCGCCTCGTTATATTGAAAAATCACCACAAGAAATTGGTCTACCCAATATGGTTACCTCGGTACTGGCTAGCTACCGTGCCTTTGATACGTTAGGCGAAACGGCCGTTGTCTTTGCGGCGGCCATTGGTGTATTTAGCTTGCTTGGTTTACCTAAAGCGCAATTAAACACGATGGCGTCGGGCCTCAAGTCTCATTTAGTATTACGAGTAATCGCTAAAATTATTATTCCCTTTACCGTTTTGTTTGCGCTGTATGTTCAATTTCACGGAGATTATGGCCCTGGGGGTGGGTTTCAAGCGGGGGTTATCGCAGCAGCTGCGATTTTACTTTATACCCTCGTCTTTGGGTTGCCTATTTCTGTTCAGGTCGTAAAGCCAGCACTTTTAAAGTTTTTGTCAGCACTCGGCGTCTTGATTT
This sequence comes from Psychrobium sp. nBUS_13, assembly GCF_051201665.1. Taxonomy (GTDB): domain Bacteria; phylum Pseudomonadota; class Gammaproteobacteria; order Enterobacterales; family Psychrobiaceae; genus Psychrobium. Next base: position 2,155,447 of record NZ_CP179210.1, read on the forward strand.
ACGCTGGTACAGGTTTAGTAAGCCTCTTTCTAGGAGGAAATTTCCTTGATTACAACGTACTTGCCACCGATCCAGTGGCTGGTCAACATCTTGGGATTATATTGATTGAACTTGGGGTGGGAATAACCGTTTTTGCGGCGATACTTGCCATTTTCTATGCCTTTGCAAATCAAGCTGAACGGACGAATATTCAATGAGTTTTATTGCCGAACATTACAACTATTGGATTGTCATCGTATTAATGATGGCGGGATTTTATATCGTTATTGCGTCTAATAATTTGATTAAACAAGTCATTGGCCTGAGTATTTTCCAGACTTCGGTGTTTATGATGTATATATCAATTGGCAAGGTCTCAGGCGGTAGTGCGCCAATTGTAGCCGACGGAGTGACGAGCTTTTCAAACCCACTGCCCCACGTGCTTATTTTAACGGCGATAGTCGTCGGAGTTGCAACGACCGCCGTTGCATTAGCGCTAATTATTCGCATCAAGGCGCGTTACGGCTCTATTGAAGAAAATGAAATTGTCGATAAGGATAATGTCAGATAATGATTGAATTACACCTTGCGATCTTACCAATAATCTTACCGCTCATTGCGGCGCCTGTTTGTTTTATTTTAGGAAGAAGCCAATGGTGTTGGCTATTTTCGACATTAGTAAGTGGGCTTAGCTGCGCCGCATCAATTGGCTTGTTAATGACAACACTCGATCAAGGCGTAGTCAGTTATGCAGTCGGTGGTTGGCAAGCACCATGGGGCATTGAGATACGCATAGATGTCGCCAGCGCGCTCATTCTAAGCTTGGTGTCCGGGATTTCTACCTTGGTATTAATTTATGCCAACCAGAGTATTGCTAAAGAAATAGATACCGAGAAACATTCGCTTTTCTACACCGCACACTTATTGTGCCTTACTGGCTTGTCGGGGATTTTAAGTACAGGTGATGCCTTTAATTTATTCGTTTTTCTCGAGATTTCATCGTTAGCGACTTACACACTGGTTAGTCTGTCCAGAGACAAACGCTGTCTAATTGCTGCCTTTCGTTACCTTATCATGGGCACGATAGGAGCAACCTTTATTTTGATTGGTGTTGGCATGCTCTATATGAAAACCGGCACCCTAAACATGCTCGATCTGGCTGATAAAATCGCTTTAATTGAAGGTAACAGAACCCTTAATACTGGTCTGGCGTTTATTTTAATTGGGGTAAGTATCAAATTGGCGCTGTTTCCACTGCATATGTGGTTGCCTCCTGCATATACTCATGCACCATCAGCTGTTAGTGCTTTCTTAGCCAGCACAGCCACCAAAGTTGCTGTCTATGTCATGGTGCGCTTTATTTTTAGTATCTTTGGGGCGCAGTATGTATTTGAGACCATGAGTATGGATATCATTTTGCTCGTACTTGCCATCATTGCGATCTTTAAATGCTCATTTATGGCAACACTGCAAAGCAATATGAAATCGATGTTGGCCTATAGCAGTGTCGCGCAAATAGGTTACATGATTCTCGGGATTAGCCTGGCAACAAGTGCTGGTTTAATGGCGGGGTTACTGCATATTTTCAATCACGCATTAATGAAAGGCGTGTTGTTTATGGCACTTGGGTGCGTGGCCTATCGGGTCGGCTCAGTTGATATTAAATCTTTTAGAGGCCTTGGAAAAACTATGCCATGGACCATGGCTGCCTTTACTATCGCTGGCCTCAGTATCATCGGTGTTCCCCTGACAGCGGGGTTTGTGAGTAAATGGTATTTAGTCACCGCGGTCTTTGAACAACAACAGTGGTTGATTGGTTTTGTATTATTACTCGGTTCGTTACTTGCTGTTGTTTACATTGGCCGTGTGCTTGAAGCCGCCTACTTTGGCAAAGTATCGCAACAACAAGAAACCAATATAAAAGAAGCCCCTCTGATGATGCTAATTCCGATGTGGGTGTTGGTGTTAGCCAATATTTATTTTGGTATTGATACTTCAGTAACCGTTGGCGCTGCAGATGCCGCGGCGCAGTGGCTCAGCCAACCGCACAATACGGGGGCTAACTAATGAATATTTGGTCTGACATTTCACCTGAACAACTCATAAATATTGCGATAATCTTGCCGCTGATTGGCGCGGCACTCGTTATATTGTTGGGCAAGTACCCCAATATTCGAGAGACTGCATCGCTTGCCATCGCGACATTATTATTCACCGTGGTACTGAGCATTACTGAGAACACTTTTGCTCAAATTCCAATGACAAGTCATTGGATAACCATCATCCCAAACCTTTCGATAGCATTTAATGTAGAACCATTAGGCGTATTATTTGCGCTGGTTGCTAGCTTTTTATGGATAATCACCACGATATACGCGATTGGTTATATGCGAGGTCATAATGAGAAGAATCAAACACGGTTCTTTTGCTGCTTCGCACTAGCGATTGCTACCGTAATGGCGATTTGTTTCTCTGCCAATTTACTGACGCTATTCATATTTTATGAATTGCTTACTCTTTCAACCTATCCTTTAGTGACGCATGCAGGCAATGATGCAGCAAAACGCGGTGGCCGAATTTATCTCGGTATTTTACTTGGGACCTCGATTGCATTTTTACTGTTTGCCGTGCTTGCTACATGGGTAAGCGCTGGAACGTTAACCTTTAGCGCAGGCGGAATTTTCAATGAGAGTCAGTCTAAAGGACTCATTGCGTTACTGTTAGTATTGTTTTGCTATGGTGTTGGTAAAGCAGCCATTATGCCATTTCATCGCTGGTTGCCCGCTGCGATGGTTGCTCCAACTCCCGTAAGTGCGCTACTCCATGCAGTAGCTGTGGTTAAAGCAGGCGTTTTTAGTATATTAAAAATCATCATTTATATCTTTGGTATCGATAATCTCAGCCAAATCGCGACAACCGACTTTATGCTTTATATCGGCGCGGCTACGGTTCTGTTGTCATCATGCGTTGCCATCACCAAAGACAATTTGAAAGCGCGGTTGGCCTATTCAACCGTCAGTCAACTTAGCTATATTGTGGTAGGTGCATTGTTAGCGTCTTCGATTGCAGCTGCCGGTGCTAGCCTGCACATTGCAACCCATGCGGTGGGGAAAATCACCTTGTTCTTTTGTGCTGGTGCTATCATGGTAGCGGCTCATAAAAAGAGCGTCAGTGAATTGGTGGGACTGGGCCGACAAATGCCAATAACCATGATTGCTTTTGCCATTGGCTCAATGAGTATTATCGGTTTACCACCATTGGCTGGTACATGGAGTAAATGGTATTTAGTGGTTGGTGCACTTGAGAGCGACAAACTCATTATTGTCGCGGTACTTATGGTAAGTACACTGCTTAATGTTGCCTATTTATTGCCTATTCCGATAAAAGCATTCTTTAATCCATCGGACAGTAAGCAGCCCGCTTGGTCATGGTCGGAAGTGAAAGAAGCGCCGTTCCCGATCTTGCTTGCGTTATGTGTTACCAGCGTCGCTTGCTTAGCGTTGTTTTTCTTTCCACAACCGCTTATTGATTTGATCAATTTGATTCCTGACGTCTCAACTCATGTCACGGGAGGATCTTAAATGAACGATAATAAAGAACCAGCTGACTTTTTTGATAAGCCAGAAAACATTAAAAAGATGCTCAATATATTTTATGTTGTTTGTGCGCTGTTAGTCCTTGTCGACTTTGTTGTCCACCGTCATATCTATCACGACTGGGAAAATATCCCTGCCTTCTATGCGCTCTATGGCTTCGCTGGCTGCGTGGTATTAGTACTGATCGCAAAACTGATGCGTAAAGTGCTGATGAAAGAGGAAGACTACTATGATAAGTAGCCTTTCTACGATATTACCGCAATTACCACCCTTTGTACCGCTGTTAATAGGCGCTCTTGCCGCGATATTTTTGCGAGGTCACCTACGTAGCGTAATTATGCTCGTGACACCAATCTGGGGGGCATTGCAACTGGCAATACTTGATCCCGGTCTCTATTGGACATTTGAGTTCATAGGTTATCAACTAGAGCCAGTGCGAGTCGATAAGTTAAGTATTATTTTCGGCTATCTCTTTCACCTCGCAGCGTTTATTGCTGTGGTTTATGCGCTTCATCTTAAAGATACTATTCAACACGTTGCGGGACTGAGCTATGCGGCCAGTGCCGTTGGTGCTGTGTTTGCGGGCGATTTACTGACGTTATTTATCTTTTGGGAAACCTTAGCGCTAACCTCAGTATTTCTTATTTGGGCAAGGCGCACAGAGCGTGCTTATGGTGCTGGCATGCGCTATATCCTGATTAAAGTGCTCTCTGGGGTGTTATTACTTGCTGGTGCAATTATTTTTATCAACGAAACGGGCAGCGCTCGCTTTTCGGATATTGGTTTATCCCATGATGGTCTATTGGGCATTGGAGCTTGGCTGATTTTCATCGCGTTTGGCATTAAATGCGCCTTTCCATTTGTGCACAATTGGTTGACGGATGCTTATCCAGAAGCCACACCAACGGGCACCGTATTTCTGGCTTCATTTACCACGAAAGTGGCGGTGTACACTTTAGCGAGAGGGTTTGCAGGCGAAGAAATCTTAGTATGGATTGGCGTTACGATGGCTTGTTTTCCTATTTTCTATGCCGTCATTGAAAATGATCTACGCCGGGTACTTGCTTATAGCATGATTAATCAAATTGGTTTTATGGTGGTTGGCGTAGGCATTGGCACCTCACTGGCCCTTAACGGCGCGGTGGCTCATGCTTTTAATGATGTGATCTTTAAAGGCTTATTAATGATGAGTATGGGCGCTGTGTTACACATGACAGGTCGAATCAATGGCTCTGATCTTGGCGGTCTATATAAAAGTATGCCAAAAACGACAATTTTATGTATCGTCGGCGCAGCTTCAATTTCAGCCTTCCCATTGTTTAGTGGATTCGTCTCAAAATCAATGATCATGAGCGCTGCAGTGGCTCAAGGTTACGATGTTGTATGGCTACTATTACTGTTTGCTGCGGCAGGGGTATTTCATCACGCAGGCATTAAAATCCCCTACTTTGCATTTTTCGCTCATGATTCAGGTATTCGGACTAGTGAGCCACCGAAAAATATGCTTTTTGCCATGGCCATTGCTGCAACACTTTGTGTCGTCATTGGGACATTCCCAGCACAAACCGTTTACGCATTATTACCGTACAACGCGAGTTATTCGCCTTATGATGTTACGCACGTACTCACGCAATTACAGTTGCTGTTTTTCTCAGCGATGGCTTTTGTGTGGCTAAATCTGAAAAATATGTATCCGCCAGAGTTGCCTTCAACTAATCTCGATACCGACTGGCTTTATCGCAAACTTGCACCTAACTTTGTGGTGACCATTTATCGTGCTATCACAGGCGGCTTATCATCGATAGAGCTGCGTGTAACTACCTATATCAAGCAACTTATCGGTCACTCTTATGATGAAGAGAACGAGCAGCTCAAAGGGTATTTCTCTCGGTTGTGGCCGACAGAAACCATGGTCGTATGGGTTGCCCTGATGTTGGCAGGAATTTTAGTGCTTTATTATGTGTAGTTTAGCCAGTCAATTGACTGGCCAACTGCTTAACTAATCTCTGTTGAGGTTTCCCGTTCTCGATTCCATGCGTTGGGCTCAGAGGAATTAAAACGTGAAATGTTTTTTTCAGGGTCGCCTTTTAGCACGTAATATTCACCTTGATAAATCTTCCAGCGACAAAGATCAATCGGCGTAATCTCTGACGCGTTTATTGAATCAACTGCTTTTGATTTTTCAAGGCCAGCTGCGACGATCTCTGAGCAGAAAAATTTACTGAAATCTTCTTTGTTGTGGCCTAAATCTACATCACCAAACATCAATTTTTCCACCACATCGACTGCCGATGTCAGCGCTTGTGATAAGTCATAACTAAGATTCTTATCCGCTTGATTGTATAGAAATTCAAAGAATGCATTAACATCGAATCTACTCTCTCGCAGTTCGTCTGATAATGGTAACCACCAAACCTCACCGTCATAGTCGTCTAAGACTTGGCTAAATCGGCTAACACTCACTCCCTTCTTACCCGTCGACTCAATAATTTGATTGAAAAACAAACCGTTGTTGTCTTCGGTAATCTGGGTTTTTAAGATAACGCCAACATGGGATACATCTGAAAACGTTACCAATTTGATGATTTTTGAAAACGCACTAGAACCGCCAAAAGCGATAACATCACCGGGCTTCATGAGTTTCCGTGCTTGTTGATAATCAATAGAAATAGCTGTCATTCTTCATCCTTCCTTGTCATTAAAAAATGATATTGGCAGCTACTTTATTACTATTATTATTGAAAAACTAGTTTTAACGCATTAGGAATCGATACTTCTGGATTGGCCATATGATCGGCGTCGTCATTGATGGCAGTCACAAGCTTAATTCGTTGTGGCAATTGTGATTCTAAAAATGGTTTAAAGCCATCAAACGAGTTCTTAAAACGCTGACGCTCTTTGCCTCCAACGCTTAGATAAACAAATTCAAGTGACTTATTTTTTTAGAATATTTTTGATAAAGTCTTGGCTTAGCTTATCCGCTTTATTGGACGCATCAGGGATATTGCCAAAGCTGGGGTTAAATATAAATACCCCCTTAAACAAATCAGGATACTGACTTAATACATAAGAGGTAAATGCGCCGCCCCACGAATGTCCCATAAAGTAACGCGTGTCATTAACTGAATATTGCTGTTCGATCTTAGGGATGAGTTCGTTGGTAATAAATGATAGAAAGTTGTCTCCATTACCCGTGCGGCGGTTTTCGCCACGGCCAAGTTTTAGATAACTTGGCGTGAAATCATATCCTCGACGAATGTTGGCGATAGCAACGACAATTGGTGCTTGCTTGCCCCCCCTCTCCTGACAACTTTTCAACTTGTTGTGCGACTAATTCATCATCATTACCAGCGTCTAACATATAGATTACAGAATATTTTTTTGCTTCGTTTTTATCGTAGTCTGTCGGTAAATAGACAAAAAAACTGCGATTATCGTCTAAAACGTCAGACTTCAATGACTTCTGTTCTGCTGGCGATACAGCGTTCGCTAACGAACTCAAGAATAAACTGGCAGTAATTATCACGCTTGTTAACAATTTACTCATCCCAATTCTCATCTCAAATATATTGGAATGATTACAATACATTAGTAGCGCGCTATCGCTAGCGTAAATTTGTATAGAAATGTGTCACTAGGATTTTAAATCACGCGAATTTACCGATTGACTAGACCTATATCAACTAAGTGATCGAAGGTTAAAAAATTTAAAACAACGTTGATCTTTGTCAATTTGAGCGTATAGTTTCACTAATTACTGAAACTTCAGAAGGTCGCAATTAAATGATAATAGCACCAAAAATCGAGTCCTTTGTCATGCATTGTGGCGAGATGGGTAGTCGTTGGGGATTTAACCGTACCGTTGGCCAAATGTATGGTTTGATGATTATTAGCGAGCAGCCATTAACTGCAGTTGAAATTGCAGACACCCTTAATATTTCTCGCGGCAACGTCTCTATGGGCATCAAAGAACTTCAATCATGGCGACTCATTAGCATCAGTCACAAACCTAAAGATCGCAAAGAATACTATGCACCAGCCGGTTCTATTTGGGATATGGCAATCCGTGTTTTTGAAGAACGTCGCAAACGGGAAGTTGACCCTACTCTTTCAGTTTTACGCGACAATTTGCTTGATGAGCCCACTAACGCCAAAGAAACTTACGCACAACAACAGATGCTAGAGATCCACGACTTATTAGAGACCGTAACCCAATGGGCTGGCGAATTGCAGACGATGAACCCAGACAACCTTAATACACTCATGAAACTTGGCTCTGGTGTAAGTAAGGTGTTGGATATTAAGGATAAGCTATTGGCCAATAATAAATAGGAGGCTTCATGATTGAAGAAACGTTGATGTTATCGCGTATTCAGTTTGCAGCGAACATTAGTTTTCATATTTTATTTCCAACGATTACGATTGCACTCAGTTGGTTTTTAGTATTTTTTAAAATCAAAGCGAACATGACCGATGATCCCGTGTGGATGCGGATGTATCGATTCTGGGTTAAAATCTTTGCGCTATCCTTTGCAATTGGCGTCGTTACGGGCGTCACGATGTCGTTTCAATTTGGCACCAATTGGCCTCACTTTATGGAACGTGTTGGTAATATCGCAGGTCCATTATTGGGTTATGAAGTGCTCACCGCATTTTTTCTCGAAGCATCATTTTTAGGAATTATGCTTTTTGGAATTAAGCGTGTGCCACCTGTTGTACATACAATAGCCACTATCGTTGTTGCCATTGGTACCAGCTTATCGGCATTTTGGATTCTTGCTCTCAACTCTTGGATGCAGACTCCGCAAGGCTTTGAAATGATTGATGGCGTTGCGTTTCCAACTGATTGGTGGGCAATTATTTTTAATCCATCATTTCCTTATCGCTTAATGCATATGTTAATTGCGTCAGGACTCACCGCATCTTTCTTGATTGCTGGTATTAGCGCTTATCGATTACTGAAAGGCGATAATAAACGGGCGCTGACTAAAGCATTAAAGATAAGTTTAACAGCGGCATTAATTCTAACAACGTGTCAGGTTTATGTGGGTGATATTCATGGGCTAAATACCTTAAAACACCAACCACAGAAAGTCGCGGCGATGGAAGGTGTTTGGGAAACTCAAAAAGGGGTTCCATTATTACTATTTGCGATGATTGATGAAGAGAACCGTGAGAATCATTTTGAAATCGCGATTCCTAATCTAGCAAGTTTTATTCTAACCCATGATATGAACGGTAAGATAAAAGGACTTAACGAGTTCAAAGGAAATCACCCGCCTGTGGCACCGGTGTTTTATGCGTTTCGCTTAATGGTTGGCCTAGGATTCCTAATGCTGGCTGTTGCGTGGACTGCCCGTATCTGGCTAATGAAACGTAACGAATTGCCACCTTGGATGTTAAAAGTGCTGGTGTTGATGACTTTCTCAGGGTGGATTGCGACGCTCGCTGGTTGGTATGTGACAGAAATTGGCCGTCAGCCTTGGTTAGTTACTGGTGTGCTATCTGTTCGAGATGCGGCTACTGACATCGCCCCCGAGAATGTGATGATTTCACTTGTAGCCTACTTGGTTATCTATGTTGTGGTGATGTGGGCTTATCTACATACGTTACTCACGATGTCGCGGCGAGCAATTGAAGTCGAAGAAATTAGTGACAACGAATACTATTCATCTCCAATGGTTAAGAAGGAAGCATAAGTTGTTTGAACAAGAACCCTTAGCGATAATCTTCGCCGCATTAATGGCGTTAACCGTTATTTTATATGCGATTCTGGATGGTTATGATCTTGGCGTTGGTATGTTAATACCACTCAAGGACGAGCAACAAAGCGACACGATGATCGCATCTATTGGTCCATTTTGGGATGCCAACGAAACTTGGCTGGTGATGGCGATGGGACTTCTCTTTATTGCTTTCCCATTAGCCCATTCAATTGTATTTAAAGCGTTGTATTTACCAACCTTAGTATTGTTGATCAGCCTGATTCTTAGAGGTATTGCTTTTGACTTTAGAGCGAAGGCGTTATTTGCCCACAAGCCGTTATGGGACCGCGCCTTTAAGTTCGGTTCGCTTTTTGCGGCGCTCAGTCAAGGCTACATGTTAGGTCAATATATTGTTGGTTTTGACAGCAGCGGTATGTCGATTCTATTTAGCCTCATTAGCGCGGTGGGCGTCGCCATTGCTTACACGCTGATAGGTGCTGCGTGGTTAATCATGAAATGTGAAGGTGAACTGCAAACTCGCGCAATTAAGTGGTTCTATAAGGCGCTTTTCGTAAGTTGGTTGGGTGTGATTGCGGTATCTATCGTCAACCCTTTGGTCAATGATGCTGTGTTTAATCGCTGGTTAACAACTCCGGCGTATTGGATTTTGCCTATCTTATGCGGACTTTGTTTTGTGGTTGCGTTGTTCGAAATTCGCAAGATGATTGCTAGAAAAGCAATTAATGAATCTGATGATAGTCGCTGTTGGAGTCCATTTGCGTTAACTGTCGCGATTTATCTTCTGTGTTTTGTAGGTATAGCACTTAGTTTTTACCCAGACATTGTGCCAGGTCAGCTAACAATTTGGGAATCTGTTGCTGCGCCGCAAGCGCTCAATTTCATTTTGTGGGGGGCAATCATCGTGATCCCGACAATCATTTTATATACCATTTTTTCTTACCGAGTGTTTTGGGGCAAAGTATCTCCATTGCAATATTATTAGCACAAAAAAATGGCGCTTAATGAGTTAAGCGCCATTCCAGTCAATTAAATATTTATTCTATTCTACTTCTAACATTTCACGTTTATCTTGTGACCAAGTTACGTGATATTTTTTACCTGCTAGTTTATCCACTCGTTCAAATGTATGTGCGCCAAAAAAGTCTCGTTGAGCCTGCAACAAGTTCGCTGGCAATGTTTCCATACGATAAGAATCATAATAGGCCAACGCTGAACTAAACGCGCCGCAAGGAATGCCATCGATGGTTGCTTTTGCAATCGCTTGACGCCAGTTATGCTGATGCTTTGCAATCTCACCTGCGAAGTATTCGTCGAGTAGTAAATTACCTAAGTCACTATCGCGATCATAAGCGTCAGTGATCTTTTGTAAAAAGGCTGCGCGAATAATACAACCAGCACGCCAAATTTTCGCGATTGAACCAAAATCAATTGGCCAATTTTGTTCACGCGCTGCCAATTTAATTAACTGGAAACCTTGCGCATAAGCGACAATCTTAGAACAGTACAGTGCGTCATGGACTTGCTCTATGATACTGGCGTGCTCAGTGGTTTTAACAGGTGTGATTTCCGGACCTTTGAGTAATTTAGCGGCTCGAATACGGGCATGTTTGAGCGTTGATAAAGAACGAGCAAACACAGACTGCGCGATGGTCGTCGCTGGCGCGCCAACTTGTAATGCACTAACAGCAGTCCATAGTCCAGTGCCCTTTTGACCTGCCTTATCAAGGATCACATCAACTAATGGTAACTTTGTTTCTTCGTCAAACTCACGAAGGACTTCGGCACTGATTTCCATCAGGTAACTGTTTAATACTCCGTTATTCCATTGCTCAAATATCTCAGCAATTTGAATTGGGGTCATTTTGAGTGACTCACGCATGATGTGGTATGCCTCGCATATCATCTGCATGTCAGCGTATTCAATACCATTGTGAACCATTTTTACATAATGACCGGAACCCGCTGGACCAATATAAGTTGCACAGGGTTCGCCAACCGTTAATGGTTGGTCATGGCTAGTGCGCTCTAATGCGCGACCAGTCTCAGGATCAACTTTAGCAGCAATGGCATGCCAAACCGGTTCAATTCTCGCCCATGCATACGGATCTCCGCTTGGCATTAATGAAGGACCAAATCTAGCGCCGACTTCCCCACCTGAAACGGCCGTTGTGAAGAAATTAAATTTACCGCGATAGCGTTTTTCTCGCTCGACGGTATCAGTCCACAAGCTATTACCGGTGTCGACAATAATATCGTCAGCTTTAATTCCTGCGTCAATTAACTTACCACATACGTCATCAACGGGAGCACCGGCCGGAATCGAGAGAATAATAAGATGAGGTGCGGTCAGCTTGCCTAACAGTTCTGTAAATAAATGACATGGCACGATACGAGGACTGTCTGTGGTATTTTCATTGGCGTCTGCCGCCAAAACGTCATCGACCTTCTGGTGATCTAAATCGAAAGCAGCAATTGTGTAACCGTTATCAGCAAGGTTTAACGCAAGATTTTTTCCCATCACGCCCAAACCAATAAACCCAATGTCACAATGCGCATTTTGTTCTGTCATTTTCATACCTTAATGCAGAGGATGGATAGATTGGCGCGGATTATAACTTAATTATGATGTAAAAATAATACTAACTTTAGAAATTATTAAACTAAATGCAAGGCTAATAATGTGCTCAACATCATATTTATGCTTTTAGCGTTAAGCCTTTGTGTAATTAAGTTACATAACTGTGATATTCCTACCAGATAACACGTTATTTAAAGTTAGCTTTATTATAAAATTGCGGACAATAAATATTATTGTCATCAAGTTAATATTCACGCTATATTATTTTGACATTTTTTTACTTAAGCGATTGAAGTATGAACCAATTATTAGATCTTGATTTTATGGTGACCTTGCTAGGCCTTTTTGGGATCGCAGTATTTGCGGTGTCGGGCGCATTAGATGCGGCACGTAAGGAAATGGATATACTGGGATTTATGTTAATTGGTACGGTGACAGGTCTAGGCGGCGGTACAATTCGTGACGTGTTATTAGGGAACGTGCCAGTTTATTGGATCATGGATGCAACCTATGTTGGCCTCTGTATGCTCATGTCATTAATGACCTATTTCGTCGCTCCTATGCTCGAATCACGAACTAAAGCATTGATTTGGATGGATGCTTTAGGACTGGCGCTATTTTGTGTAACAGGCACTCAAATCGCTGCATCACTTGGTGCGCCGCCGCTTATCTGTGTTTGTATGGGCGTTGTAACGGCATCATTTGGCGGTATTATTCGCGATGTTCTCTGTGGCTATGATCTGGTGCTTAGTAACCGTGAACTCTATGTAACCACAGCCGTGGCCGGCGGCTCTATCTATTGGTTATTACATTGGGTTGGTGTTGTAGAAAGTATTGCTATGTTAGGCGGGTTCTTAGCAGCGTTCGGTTTGCGAAGCGCTGCCATCATTTGGGGATTGTCACTCCCCTCATATCAGTCAAAACGTTAGCACTAGATATTAATGGTGAGTTTGTCTAGTTCAAATTCTTGATCCATCAACTGGCCTATGATGTTGACGCCACATAAATGGTGCGCATACTGCATGTGGAGACAACGTACTTTTGTCCAATTGGTAATGCCGCCGATACCATATTGATCGAACAGTTTTATGTATCCTAGTTCTTCAAGGCGCGCTCTATCTTCTGGTAACATGGCGTCCCAACGGGCTTTAACGTATTGCTGGTGATTTTTATAAAATGTTTCCCTTAAATCGTCTTCTTCCATGATGCGCTGTTCAATATGCTTGGTCCAGCCATTAGTCTCAATCTTATTAATGGCTTTATGAAGATCTTTAGAACACAACCAGTACATAGTCGGAAATGGTTTATCCGCCACTAAGCTTCGTGTTTGTAAAACCGTTGGGATTTGGTTTTCCATCTGATGAGCTATCTTAATAATTCCACGAGGCGTACGGCCTAGTTGTTGATTAATAATTTCTAATTGATGTTCAGTAAGTTGACAATTTGACATTGAAATAGATTCTTTTGGTAAATTTCGCGAGATTATACCGATATTTTTTGTGGTTTTAACTGAAATTGTTGTATGTTCTGGTAATATTCGCGGCATTAATTTGATCGTAGTAACATTGAAGGGTAAAAATTGCAGTTAAAAGATATTGATAAAGCGACCTATCGCCAGCATTTTAAGTACACTACTTTTGCAGTGATTGCAGCATTGATGATTGGAGCGCTGAGTATTTCATCAATCTTGATTCTTTTCGTCGGTGATGTTGACGGCAGTAACTTCAATCTGAATTTAGCAGGGGTTATTATTAGTGTTGTTATCCTTGCTATCGTTGCTAGTCAGATAAAATCAAAGCCGTACTTTGCTGAGATACTCTACGTATCGCGTTTGAAATTTGAGCTTTCTCATATCAATCGCAAGTTAAAAGCCGTTGAAAAATCGGCAAAGAACAACAACACTACAGCATTTGATGTTCTTGCTTTTTATTACCAAGCCACACGACAAGTTTGGACCCTCGACGATAATACGCTTACGATAAGTGAATTAAACAGTAAAGAATCAATGTTTTTTGACCAAATAAATCAAGTAAACTTTCAAGCGGACGCTAACCGTTATTCTCGTGATCTATTAACGCAATTTTCTTAAGGATTTTACGTGCATCAGTTAACCAACGAACAAGAACAACAACTATCCCATTGGCTTGTCGACCAAGCGCCTAGTCAAACGCTGTGTTTAAATGCCGTCAAAGGTTATTTGTTTGCCGTCATAGCAAGCCCTGATCCTATTGAAGTTAACGATTGGCTGCCCATTATTTTTAACGCAGAAACTGACAGCATTCCCGATGAGATCACGATGATTTTGGCGCAGTTGTACAATCACACCAGTGACTTGGTGTTTGATGAAGGATATAAACTCCCGAAAGTCTTAGAGTTCTCTCAAGAAATGGTTGAAGCTAACTTCCTTAGTGGTCACCCGTTACACGAATGGAGCTATGGTTTTGCGTGCGGCGCGAATTTTTATTCAAACAAATTACTCGATAACCTTACCGAAGAATCTGAAATTCTGGAATCGTTTACGCTTGCTATAATGGCATTAACGTTTTTTGCAGACCGTCAGATGGCTCAAGAAGTTGTCGATAGCCAAGATGATAGTAATCTATCCGTGTTTGCGCCAATTATGTATAGCATGATTGGTGATTTGGTTCCTGAATATGCACAACTCGTTGAACAAGCGGCATTAAGCACAGGGCTATACGATTTTGAGGAATCAGAAGGTTGGGGTGAAGAGTAGTACTTTTTATCTATCTTCTGCTAAACTTTAATTACCGACCTATTGTGATGAGGTGATATATGCATTTAGACCTTGATATTCATAACTACTATGAAAAGTTGATGATAGAACATCTGATTTCCCATCCTGAGTACAGTGAGTTTGACAAAGAGTTTATGGCTGATGTTTGTTGTCACGCTTTAACCCAGCTCCCTGCTCGCTATATCCGCCATGAAATTGATATGTCGTTTTATCTAAGCTCTTACGATCGACTTAACATGGATTATCAAGTTGATAAAGCGGTGAAATCTGCCATTGCATATTTACACAATAAAGCGCAGCATCGACCTAACGCTGCACGGTAATCGACTGTTCGAAGTATTGAGTTTTCCCGTTTTCTTGCCAGGTCAATGATAAGCGCCATTGCATCACTGGCAAAGCACAGGCGCCGAGTAAAACTTTAGTCGAATATGCCGTCAAATCCTGATTATTCGACGTAAAAAACAACGGTACTTTACCCATATCCATCGAAATTCCGGTAAGCTCTCCCTTAATATTTGAGACGGGTTGATCAAATGTGATCCCAACATCAAAGAGCGTTTCAGCATAAAGCTCCTGTGGAATAGTTAGAGCCAATGAATCGCTCTGGAATGTATTGATTTTATGGATGTTCTCAGTTTTGTCTACGGTGTCGTAACATCCCGTAAGAATAAGTAAACTGGCTAGTATAATCGGCTTCATTTCACTACTTTTTTAATTTTTATGGTCGGATTATAGCGATATTTTTGCAACTTTTTGCGTATAAAAACGTCAGTTAGTTAATATTTGTCAAAATATTTCAGAATTCTCCCTCTTCAAATTTCATCTTTGATCTAAATCAAGCTACAATACTGCCGTTTTAACGTATGATAGCGCTGCAAATTAGTCATGGTCTAACCGTAATGAAACCATCATTAATGTAGCACGGGTCCTTATGCATTTTTATAAAAATAAATAAGGTTTACAGCCGAAACTTTGAGTTCGGCATTCACAAGCAAATGTAAGCACTGGAAGCAATAAGATGAGTCACACAACTCCATCACACGCTGATTATAACTACACTGTTGTCCGCCAATTCGCGATTGCCACCGTTATTTTGGGAATCGTTGGTATGGCAGTGGGTGTATTTATTGCAGCACAGCTATACTGGCCAAGTTTAAACTTTGACACACCTTGGTTAACCTTTAGTCGGTTACGTCCGCTACATACTAATGCCGTAATTTTCGGTTTTGGTACAAGCGCCCTTTTCGCAACGTCTTATTACGTTGTTCAACGCACCTGTCAAGTCAGGTTATTCAGCGATAAAATCGCCAGCTTCACCTTTTATGGGTGGATGGCAATCATCGCGTCAGCTGTTATCACTTTACCACTTGGTTATACCTCGTCTAAAGAATACGCTGAACTTGAATGGCCAATCGATATCGCGATTGCGGTAGTATGGGTAGCTTATGCTGTCAATTTCTTTGGCACATTAATGAAACGTAAAACATCGCACATTTATGTCGCTAACTGGTTCTACGGTGGTTTCATCCTAGTTGTTGCTGTACTACACATTATCAATAGTGCTGCGATACCTGTATCTTGGTTGAAGTCTTATTCTGCTTACGGCGGTGCTACGGATGCTATGGTTCAATGGTGGTACGGCCATAATGCCGTAGGTTTCCTATTGACTGCTGGTTTCCTAGGTATGATGTATTACTTCGTTCCTAAGCAAGCTGAGCGCCCAGTATATTCTTACCGTTTATCTATCGTTCATTTCTGGGCACTTGTTGCACTTTACATTTGGGCGGGTTCACATCACCTTCACTACACTGCGTTACCTGATTGGTCGCAAACTGTAGGTATGGTTATGTCTGTTATCTTATTTGCTCCGTCATGGGGTGGTATGATTAACGGTATCATGACGTTATCTGGTGCATGGCATAAACTGCGTACTGACCCTATCTTACGTTTCTTAATCGTTTCTTTATCATTCTATGGTATGTCAACGTTTGAAGGCCCGATGATGGCAATCAAAACAGTGAATGCGTTATCACATTACACTGATTGGACTGTTGGTCACGTTCACTCTGGTGCTTTAGGTTGGGTTGCTATGGTTTCTGTCGGTGCGTTGTACCACATGATCCCACGTCTATACGGTAACACTCGTATGTACAGCAAATCTTTAATTAACACTCATTTCTGGTTGGCAACAATAGGTACTGTATTGTACATCGTTGCAATGTGGATCTCTGGTGTTATGCAAGGTCTAATGTGGTCTGCTGTAAACTCTGACGGTACATTAACTTATAGCTTCGTTGAGAGTGTTGAAGCATCAATGCCATTCTACCTAATGCGTGCGATTGGTGGTGCATTCTTCCTAACTGGTATGTTAATCATGCTATACAACGTGATTAAAACTGTTACTGCGCCGAAAGGTTCATTAATCGAAGAAGAAGCGTAAGGAGCATACGATGTTTAAAAAATTAAATCATGAACGCGTAGAAAAGAACGCTGGCCTACTTGGCGTCTTTACTATCCTTGCGATTAGCTTTGGTACTTTGGTTGAAATTACACCAAACCTATTTCTTGAAGAAACGAATCGCCCTATTGATGGTATGAAGCCGTTAACGGCTCTTCAGTTTGAAGGCCGTGATATCTACATCCGTGAAGGCTGTGTACAGTGTCATTCTCAAATGATCCGCCCATTCCGTCATGAAACAGAACGCTACGGTCATTATTCTCTAGCTGGTGAGTCAGTTTGGAATCACCCATTCTTATGGGGTTCTAAGCGTACTGGGCCTGATCTAGCTCGTGTTGGCGGTCGTTATAGTGACGCGTGGCATGAAGCTCATCTACTTGACCCTCGTGCCGTAGTGCCAGAGTCAAATATGCCAGGTTTCCCTTGGTTAGCTGAGAACACGTTAGATGGCGAATTAACGGCAGACAAATTGAGCATTTTCAAAAATTCGTTTGACGTTCCGTACACTGATGCAGACATTGCAGGTGCTAAAGAGGCTGTTAAAGGCAAAACTGAGCTTGAAGCGTTAATCGCTTACCTTCAATCACTTGGCACTAACTTAAAATAGGAGTTCCCATGGATTACGGTACATTTCGTGGCATCGTAACAGTGGGAATGCTGATCTTGTTTATCGGCATTTACGCTTGGGCTTACAGCTCACGACGCAAAAAAGGCTTTGATGAAGCAGCAAACCTAGTATTTGCTGATGAGCAACCGAAACAGAAAGATAAAAATCAGGAGAAGAGTACACATGAGTAACTTCTGGAGTGCTTGGATTATCGCTGGATCATTAATTGTTGTTTTTGGCTGTGCATATTTATTACGCATGGTTATCGTTGACACAATGGGTGACGAAGGCAAAGAAATGCCACATGAATTTGATGGCATTGTAGAGATGAATAACCCATTACCGCGCTGGTGGACAATTATGTTCGCTGTGAGCATAGTGTGGGGCTTGGGTTATTTCGTATGGTTTGGTCTTGGTGGTTACGAAGGGGTCGTTGGTTGGAAGAGTGCAAATAAAGAGTACTATTCACTAGCCGATGTTAAAGCAGCTAATGCTAAAACTCGTGAAAACAACGAAATCAATCAATACGTCAACGAATTAGACACAGCGGATGCAGTTTACGGTAAAACGTATGCTAAATTTGCAGCACAATCAGTTGAAGAACTGATGGAGAACGAACAAGCGCTAAAAGTTGGTCAACGTTTGTTTATTCAGAACTGTGCGCAGTGTCATGGTAGTGATGCACGTGGTCAACGCGGCTTCCCTAACCTAACTGATACTGATTGGTTACACGGTGGTAGTTTCGCTAAGATCAAAGAAACTATCAACGTTGGTCGTGATAGCCGTAGCATGGTTTCATGGAAAGCTGCACTTGGCGGAGACGAAAGCGTTAAGGACGTAGTAACTTACGTGCGTAGCCTAAGTGGCCGTAAAGTAAATGCTAAAGACGCCGCTGCAGGTAAACTGAAGTTTGGTATCTGTGCTGGTTGTCATGGTATTGACGGTAAAGGTAATCAAGCACTTGGTGCACCTAACTTAACAGATAATATTTGGTTATACGGCGGTTCTACTGCTGCTATTACTGATTCTGTTGCAAACGGTCGTATCGGTGTAATGCCTGCTTGGGGTGAAATCTTAGGTGAAGATAAAGTACATGTTATCTCTGCTTACGTTTACAGCCTATCTAACAAAAAATAAATTTTGTTGAATCGAATAGGGCTTCGTAAAACTACGAAGCCCTATTTTTTTAAAGTATATTACCGTTAAACAAGGCCAAGTTTAACGTCAATATATTTAAACTTCGGAGTCTTAAGTGAGCACTATTAAACCTTGGTATAAGCAGTTTTGGCCGTGGGTCTTGATTATCCTTCCAATGTGTGCGGTTGTTGCCAGTGTTACTACCCTTTTTATTGCCATTGACAATAAACCAGATATGGTTGTTGAAGATTATTATAAAAAAGGAAAAGCGATAAACGTCGACTTAACCCGATTAGAAAATGCATTTCGCTTAGCCTTAAAATTTCGTTTAAGTGTTGATGGTAACAAAATCAAGTTAACGCAAACCTTTGGCGAAAAGCAAAGTGCTGCACTTAAATTGAATTTTATTCATCGCACACAACAAGCAAAAGATTTTGATTTGTTGCTAACAGCCAACAGTGCTGGCCACTATGAGTTCGTCTTAGACGAAGCATTGAGTGGAAAATGGACCATTCATTTGGAATCGTTTGATGCGAAATGGCGTATACAAACTGTCGATAAATTTCCAAGCGAATACGATACCCTTCTCGACTCATTTGCTAACCGCTAGTCAATGAGCAATAAAGCACAAGATTGTTTTCACTGCGGCGAATCCATCCCCACCGGATTCGTCGATACAGTAGAAATTGACAATAAAGCCCGTGATATGTGCTGCGTTGGCTGCGTTGCTGTCGCTCAGGCTATTGTTGATAATCAATTAACTGGCTACTACCGTCACCGCAGTGAAAAAGGCGCCAGAGGCGTTGAGCTTGTTCCTGATGAACTTCGAAATCTCCAGTCTTACGATCTTACTGAAATCGAACAAGAATTTACCTATCAAAGTGGTGAATCAAAAGAAGTCATTCTAACCGTTGAAAATGTCAGTTGTGCTGCTTGTGCTTGGTTGATTGAGCGTAAGCTTGCGACATTAGATGGCGTAGAACAGTGCAGTGTTAATACGTCTAGTGCACGACTGAGTCTCAAATGGCATCATCAATCGCTTAAATTATCCGATATTTTGTTAGCATTAGCGCAAATTGGTTATAAGGCTTACCCCTTCAAAGCGGATGTTGCTGAGCAAAATGAAGTAGCCAATGCAAAGGCTTATCTTCGTCGCCTCACCATCGCTGGCCTGGCAACCATGCAAATCATGATGTTTGCCATGGCGTCTTATTTTGATGTCGGTGGCGCTAGCAGTCTAAGTGACGGTTTAGAGGGTTACTTTAGATACGTAAGTTTGCTGTTAGCGCTGCCTGTTGTTTTCTATTCTAGTTTACCCTTTTATCAAAATGCTTTTAGCGCATTACTCGCCAAACGGCTGAATATGGACGTTCCCGTGTCGATTGCAATATTGCTTGCCTTCGCCGCAAGTGTCTACGCAACCGTTTCTGAGCAAGGCGATGTGTATTTTGAATCGGTATGTATGTTTGCGTTTTTCCTATTATTGGGGCGATATCTTGAGCAAGCAGCAAAACGTAAAGCAGCACAAAGTAGTAGTAATTTATTACGTTTAATTCCATCCACTGCAACGTTAATAGATGCCAATGAATTCTCCAGTGTTCCAGCAAAGACATTAAAGCGAGAACAACGCGTACTGGTAAAACCTGGAGAGGTGATTCCTTGTGACGGCGTTATTGCCGTGGGACGGACTTCTTGTAATGAGGCTATTTTAACGGGTGAGCAACTCCCCGTCTCAAAATTAGTTGATGACTGGGTGTTTGCCAGCACAATTAATAATGATCAGGCCATTGAAGTTATTGTCAAAGAAGAGCGTGATCAGCAATTAATTACCAAAATTATCGATTTACAAGAGCAAGCTGCCAATGACAAACCTAAGCTCGCTACTTTAGCGGATACACTTTCTCAATACGTAGTCGTCGGTATATTAGTCCTAGCAACTGCTACCTACGTAGGTTGGTATTTTGTAGCACCAGAACATGCATTGTGGAACGCGTTAGCCGTATTAGTAGCCACCTGCCCTTGTGCGTTAAGCCTTGCCACACCATCTGCCTATACAGCTGCTACAACCAGACTTCAGCAATTTGGCCTGTTGGCAAAACAAGGAAAAACGTTAGATACATTGACGCATATAAACCATATTTGTTTTGATAAAACGGGGACATTGACGACAGGCGAATTTTCAATAAACGCCATTTCATCAGAGAGAAACACTGATGAAATATTAGCAATTATCGCTACCATAGAAGCTCATTCTAATCATCCGATTGCACAAGCGTTTTCATCCCATTATGATGTATTACTAGAAGCAAAAGACGTGAATACTGTCCAAGGAAGTGGGATTAGTGCAATGGTTGAGGGTTGCAGGTATTTTGTAGGGAGTCAGCGTTTCGTTGAACATCATTGTGGGGCAAGCGCGCAGCATAGCCCAATGGAATGCAGTAATCATAGCGTCGTTATTTTCTTAGCGGATGAACACACAATCATTGCTCGTGTAGAGTTAAGCGATCAAATTCGCAGTGAAAGTAACGCATTAATTAGCAATCTGCATGACCAAGCAATCAAGACTTCAATGCTAACCGGTGATAATTCGGCTAACGCAGACTATGTGGCACAACAGCTCGCTATTGACGATATTAAACAAGGCCAGAGCCCCACTGACAAACTTACCTACTTGAAAGACTTGCAACAACAAGGTTCAATAGTCGCTATGTTTGGCGATGGCGTCAATGACGCACCTGTATTGAGTCAAGCTCACTTGTCTTTTGCGATGGGCACCGGTGCAGACATTGCTAAATCATCGGCTGATATTGTCATACTACATAATGATTTGTCGGCAATTGCGAAATCTATAATACTGGCTAAACGGACCAAGCGTGTTATTAAGCAAAATTTTTGTTGGGCACTCGGATATAATCTCACCGCAGTTCCTTTTGCTATCGCCGGCTATTTACCGCCGTATGTCGCCGCTATAGGCATGTCAATCAGCTCTATTATCGTAGTGAGCAATTCATTGCGATTATTGAAGGTTAAATAATGAATATTATTTTAATACTAATACCCGTTGCTATCGCCATCATTGCATTGGCAGGCTACGTCTTTATTTGGGCGGTGAAAAGTGACCAATTCGAAGATCTCGATCGCCAAGGTTCAAATATTTTATTTGATGATGACGCGCCAACAAAATCAGACGATAAGAACAGCGCCAACGAATGAGTGATTACGACTTTTGGGCCGCTTTGACTGTTGGTTTGTTAAGCGCTGGGCATTGTTTTGGTATGTGTGGCGGTGTCGTTGGTGCATTTTCTGCAAACTTACCACTACATCATCGGCTGAGCCATGTTCACCGCATTCAATACGTACTAGCCTATAATATCGGGCGCATTGCCAGCTATTGCCTCGCGGGGGCGCTCATTGGCTATTCTGTCGGTTACTTTGCGCTTAAATCTTCCATCTTGTTATATGTCTTGCAACTTATAGCTGGGATCATGTTGGTTTCCATCGGATTGTATTTGGCCAATTGGTTTAACTTAGTTCGCAAAATCGAGGTGATAGGCAAACAGCTTTGGCCAATCATTTCACCTATTGCTAATAAGTTTGTCCCCTTCAAAAGCCCCCTCAGTGCGCTGCCATTTGGAATGATTTGGGGTTGGTTACCTTGCGGCCTAGTTTACAGTACGCTGACTTGGTCAGCGGCGTCTGGCTCGGCTGCGTCGGGTGCACTCATTATGCTTGGTTTTGGCTTAGGTACACTCCCCGCATTATTCAGTATGGGATATTTTTCCCAACAATTAAAAACGTTACTCACCAATAAATATGTTCGTGTAATCAGTGCCTTGGTCATTATTAGCTATGGTCTATTCATGATCAGTAAAACCTTACTCAGGTTTCTAAATTGATTTCGCTCAACGTAATTTATGGTGGTAATATGACGATAATTAATCCTATATGTTTAGAAGGTGTTTAAATGAGCAGTAGTTCTTGTGCTGGCGTTGGCAGTATACATTGTCAAAGCTGCAGTATGTCTGACCTGTGTATTCCGTTTTCCCTTAATGACACGGAAATGGATCAACTAGACAACATTATCGAGCGCAAAAAGCCTATTCAAAAAGGCCAAATAATTTGTAGCGCCGGTGACAAGCTAAATTCTATTTTTGCAATTCGTTCCGGTAGTTTTAAAAGCTATACCTTAAGTAGTGATGGTAACGAGCAGGTGGTGTCGTTTAATTTAGCCGGTGATATCATCGGTTTTGATAGCATTGGCTGTGGTATTCATCAAAGCTTTGCTATCGCATTAGAAACTGCCATGGTGTGCGAAATCCCTTATGATACCGTCGAACAACTGTCTGGTCGTATGCCCCGCCTACGTCAGCAAATGATGCGTTTGATGAGTGATGAGATCCTAAATGATCATGGCATGTTGAGGCTACTTAGCCAACGAAACGCTGACGAGCGTTTAGCCACCTTTATCAGTTCACTTGGCGAACGCTTTGGTGAACGTGGCTTTTCAAGCAAAGAGTTTCGTTTAACCATGACCCGTGGTGATATTGGTAACTATTTAGGGTTGACGGTTGAGACGATTTCTCGATTATTAGGCCGCTTCAAGCGCGACAATTTAATTGAAGTCACTGGTAAGTATGTCACCATACTTGACAAAGAAGCATTAGACGCCGTGAGTGGTGTTGTTAAATAGCGTTTTAACCATTTTTTAAAAAAGCCGATGATTTATCGGATTTTTTTTGATCTAAATTCGCTTGGGTATCTTTTAAACTTGTCATAATATAGAAATAGTCAACAGCTAAAGAGAGCTACATTATGATGGAATACAAAAATATACTGGTAATGGTTGATCCAACCAAAGAAGAGCAACCTAGCTTAAAACGTGCTGTTTTTCTTGCCCGCAGTTATGGTGCGAAAATCTCTGTAATACTTTGTGTTTACGATCTTTCTTATGAAATGACGTCAATGTTATCTCAAAAAGAACGTGACTCTATGCGACAAGTTGTGCTGAGTCAGCATCAACGATGGTTAGATGATGTCATTACCGATTACAGCGATGTCCCGATGGAAACAACGGTCGCTTGGCACAACCGTCCTTTTGAAGCTGCGATTAAACAAGTCTTAAGTAATAAACATGATCTTTTGGTCAAGACGACCCATAGTCACGATAAACTAAAATCAGTTATTTTCACCCCCACAGATTGGCATTTACTGCGTAAATCTCCGTGTGATGTATTACTCGTTAAAGATCATGACTGGCCGGTGAATGGCACAATAGCGACAGCTGTAAACGCAGTAAGCGAAGACAGTGACCATATCAATTTGAACAATAAAGTACTTCAACACGCCGTTGATATGTCAAAAGTGATTAATGCTAATGTCAAAGTCATTAATGCGTATCCCGGAACACCAGTCAATATTGCCATTGAAATTCCTGAATTCAACAGCAATGAATACAACGACAGTGTTAAAAAACATCACGACGAAAAGACTAAGGCGCTGGCAGCTGAGTTTGAAATTGATGCGTGTGATTGTATCGTTGAAGAAGGTTTAGCTGAGGACGTTATTCCACGTATCAGCCATGAAATTGATGCTGAGCTTGTGATCATAGGGACTATTGGTCGCACCGGTTTCTCAGCAGCGTTTATTGGTAATACAGCTGAGCATGTTATCGATGGCATTGATTGTGATCTCCTCGCCGTTAAGCCAGACGGCTTTGAATGCCCAGTGTCATAGTCAATATTGACAAACTTTGAGGAAAAGGTCGCATTAACTGTCCACCTGTTGTTATACCCAAGCGACATGAAGATGCTCTATTTCAGCAAGCCGAGAAGCGCGCCAAATACGAGGTATGAGATATGTCGTTAAGTCATTCTTAATAAATATCTTATAACGACGTAGTTGGTCGCTTATCGCCTTGCCCGAAGGGAGTTCGGGTAGAAAACGACTACCGCGTTATGATTCATAATTAGGGAATAGCCATTAATTATAAATCATGCCTTGTATTCGATTCCTAGCCGAGCTCTGAAACATGCAGCTTCAAGTGGCTTGGGTATGGATTTAGCCTCAGGTTTGGGTATAATGCGGCCTTTATTTTTGATTAGCGTCTCTTATGTCTACACAAACTACACTCGAAAAACCGTCGTCTGAAAAGGCACTAAAAAAATTAGATAAGAAACTTAGTCGAGGCGTTGGTAAAGCCATCAGCGACTTCAATATGATTGAAGATGGCGACAAAATTATGGTTTGTTTGTCTGGCGGTAAAGACAGTTACGCAATGCTCGATATTCTGATGTCGTTAAAAAAGCGCGCGCCGATTCATTTTGATATTGTGGCTGTAAACCTTGATCAGAAACAACCCGGTTTTCCAGAAGATGTACTACCAAACTATTTAGAGAAAATTGGTGTTGACTACAAGATTGTAGAAGAAGATACCTATTCAATAGTCATGGACAAAATCGAACCAAGAAAAACAACGTGTTCTTTGTGTTCAAGAATGCGCCGCGGCATTTTATACCGCACTGCAACTGAGCTTGGAGCAACCAAGATTGCACTAGGCCACCATCGTGATGACATGTTAGAAACCATGATGTTAAACATGTTCTATTCAGGCAAACTCAAATCCATGCCACCCAAGCTTGGCAGTGATGATGGTAAACATATTATTATTCGTCCACTGGCATATTGTGTTGAAAGTGATATTAGCGAATTTGCAACCTTAAAAGAATTTCCAATTATTCCATGTAATCTTTGTGGCTCTCAAGAGAACCTTCAACGACAGGCGGTAAAAGCGATGCTTAATGACTGGAGCGAGCGTTTTCCTGGGCGTATTGAATCTATGTTCACTGCTATGCAAAATGTCGTTCCTTCCCACCTAGCGGACCACTCGCTATTTGATTTCAAAAATATACAGACAGGTGATTTGGTGGATGGTGGTGATACAGCCTTTGATCAAGAAGTAAAACCCATCGTACAAACTCCTGATAATACAGTACAAATCGTCGAGCTGTAACAACAAAAAAGCGCAATGCTAAGTTGCGCCTTTTATAGATGAATTGTCGTTTCTCTTGATTTAGTCTATTTTGACAACGTCGGTAATACCGAGACTAGATTGGCGTTAAATACCGCCTTTTTCGACTGTTTCAACTGCTCTATCTCTTCATGAGTTATGACTAATTTTTTATGACTAGTTACCAACACTTTTTTATTAGCGGCATCACCAAAAATAATCTCGGTGTCTTTATCAAACGACAACACAAGTGCAGTCACCTGTGGCATAAAATAGCGACCAGGCCAACCCGCTAACGTACTATAGAGAGCCTCAAACTGGTTAAACCACAAATTAAGCTTTACTCCAGATAGCGTTTCTAGTTCAAAGCCAGCGACTTTGATTTGCATCGACAGATGACAAGTTACATTTGCGGCTGTACTAAAACGGATTGCAGCATGGTCTTTCTTCAACGATTTATCGAGTGGAAGTAGCAACGCGCCGTCTTCCCCCCTTAATACTTCGTATTTATGCTCACCGTCACCTAGCGTAACTTTTTCCGTTGGACACAATCGAGGAGCGCCCGTTTCCAACAACAAAAAATTGAGTTTTAATTGTGAAAACTCGCTCTGCTTTGAGGTTTTTAGGCTTTTGTAGAGTCCTGTGTAAGTAAACGCCGATTCCTTCTCTGCACTAATGCTAGAAAAGCTGGCAACCGCAGCGATTAATGCGCTCGCTAATAATTTGAACTTCATAAATAGGCCTTATTGTGGCGTAACATTTGTAATAACTCCAACACGTATTCTTCACCACGCTCTGAATAACTCGTAAGTCCAGTGGCAAGTTTTGACGCCGTTACTGGCTCGTTGTGTTCTCTAAGCACAGCACGAACATCTCGTAAATGACGATATGCAGGGTGCGTATTGAGGTTTCTTAAATAACTTGAAATCGATTCGTCGACGCTATCAAATACTTTCACTTCATGACTAGCGTCATCATTACGAGCGCTTGGTACTAAACCACAGCCTTTGCTGAAACACCATTGTCCAAAAAAGTTTAGGCCAAGCCGCGCGAATCGCGATGTTCCCCAACCTGATTCATTGGCCGCTTGCACCATGACAAGCCCATTTGGAATAATGTCAACGCGCTGTAAAAGCTGATCTAATGTCAAAAGATCAAAGGTTTTAGTGTCCATTTTGTAATGATTTAACAATGACAAATATCTGGATGGCGCGCTGCTGTGTGAATCGAAATCAGCCTTAAGATCAAGCAAATATTGCCTATCTAGGGCTATCGCGCGATTTGCATTAACGACACCCGGCCGAATAAAGTTGAAAAAAGCCTGTTTCTTTTGTGTGACATTGGTCATTGCTGAGAACGCAGGGATCACGTCTTTCGTCGGCAAAGGCTGCTTACCAATAATCATGGGTTCTTGAGCAGTAAACTGACGATTAAAAGTCGCTTTAATAAATACAATACTAACGACCAATATTGACAGCGCAACGACCACCTTTGCTACAAAACCAAACCTCATAACACGTTCTCCAGAAACTACGGTTTATTGCTTATCGAAGAGTTCACAATACAAGATACCTTTCGCATTGACATAAAACGGAATAGTCATTATGAGCGCAATACCAAAGGTAAAAAATGATGCGACAATTAAGATGAATAAAAGAGTATACATCTGGATAACAATCCCGGCATGTTCATAACACTTTTTGAGACTTTGTTTAACCGCTTCTACCATCGATAGGCGATAGTCAACCATCAGCGGTTGCGCCATCGATAACATAGCGAGTAAAAAAAGGCCCGGTAATATAAATAACGCCATTCCTAACTGTACGACGAAAAAAGATAAAATTGCGAGAATAATTATTTTAGGGCTCGACGGTATGATCGCAAAAATGTCAGTCGCTTTCAAATCAAGTCCACGCGACGCTTTAACGCCCATTAACATAAATCCAATTTCTATCGGCGTTAGCAATACACTAATCAAGGTCACCATATTTGCTTTTTGTTGGAGCGCCGCGAGTGCTGTTTCATCACTTAAATCAATTTCACCAATGTAGGTGTTGGCAGCATATGTCGCAATTAAAATAATGGTGACGATCAACGGCAAAAAAGCGACAAAATTACGCTTGGTTTGCTCAAACGCCTGGCTAAAAATACTCGATAAAGAAATGGAAGGTGACGAATTCATAAGGGTACAATTAAAAATCAGAATGGCGATATTATAAAGGTAAACTCTTGTTTATAAAATCATTCAAGCCATATTTCTGCTTAGTTTCACAAAAAACTGTTACAATTTAACATTAACACTCATAACAATGTTTCGTTATGCTTCAACACAGTGTATATATGATGGGTATCGTTTAATCGCGCAAGAATACTCATTAGTTTTAATCATTTGGAACCTATTTATGTCAGATAAACCCAATCTTTTTGTTAGAATTATTTGCCGAATTTGGTGGGTAATTAATAACACTCGCAAGTTGCTCCTTAACCTAATTTTCTTCGGAATCGTCATCGTTTTGCTTGCCTCCTCTGGTAAGGACGCTGCTGTGCCGCCGCCAGAAGGCGCCGCTTTGGTACTTAACATTGCTGGCAGTCTGGTTGAACAAAAGAAACCGACAGACCCTTTTGATGAAATATCGCGTGATATTTATGGTCAAAGTAAAGAAACTGAAACACTCGTTGCAGACGTATTGAAAGCTATCAAGGCCGCCAAGACTGATGACAATATCAAACTGTTGGTGATTGCGACTGGCGGCATGAGCTGGGGTTCGTTGTCAAAACTTCAAGACATTGGCGCCGCAATTAATGATTTTAAAGAGAGTGAAAAGCCAGTGTACGCTGTCGGCGATGGCTATTCTCAAGCACAATACTATCTGGCGAGTTACGCTGATAAGATTTTCATGAATCATGAAGGAAATGTCTCGTTAGATGGATATTCTCGTTACCGCATGTATCACAAAGGTTTGCTAGAGAAGCTTAAAGTCAATTCTCATATATTTCGCGTTGGTACCTTTAAATCTGCATTAGAGCCATACTTACGCGATGACATGTCCCCTGCTGCAAAAACTGCAAACATGGCATGGCTAGATGATCTATGGGGCACTTATGTACACGATGTTGCACAAGCACGTGAATTGGCGCCTGAGCAAATTAATTTGCCAATTGAAGACTACCTAGCCGCATTAAACGCCGCTGATGGTGATATGGCAAAAACGGCATTAAATATTGGTCTAGTAGACGTGATCGATTCTGATCTTAATATTACTAAAGCACTTGTTGATGTCGTTGGTCAGTCAGAAAACAAAATGAGCTACAACAAAATAGCCATGAATGATTACCTTGCCTATCGCGACAGAATGCCAACTGCTTATGTACCAACTAAATCGAATATTGCTATCATCGTTGCAAAAGGCACTATCTTAAATGGTTCTCAGCCAACCGGTACTATTGGTGGTGTGAGCACATCTAAGCTATTACGCAGAGCCCGCTTAGATGATGATATTAAGGCCGTTGTCTTGCGTATCGATTCGGGCGGCGGCAGTGCGTATGCATCGGAACAAATCCGCACCGAAGTATCTGCATTGCAAGCGGCAGGAAAGCCGGTTGTTGCTTCTTTTGGCAGCGTAGCGGCCTCTGGTGGATATTGGATTGCAGCGACAAGCGATAAGATTATTGCCCAACCGACAACGATAACGGGTTCAATAGGCATCTTTGGCATGATCAATACGTTTGAGAATGCTTTGGCAACTATCGGTGTTTACACTGATGGCGTTGGTACAAAAGAGATGTCTGGATTATCAATTACTCGCGACCTCCCTCAAGGATTCAAAGCACTGATGCAAAGCCATATTGAGCACGGTTATCGTCAGTTCTTATCATTGGTTGCTAAAGGTCGTAACATGACGGTAGAACAAGTCGACCAAATTGCTCAAGGCCGTGTATGGTCAGGCGAAAAGGCATACGAGTTTGGCTTAGTAGACGAGCTAGGTAACTTTGATGACGCAGTTAAAGCGGCCGCACAACTTGCTAATCTAGAAGATTACTCAACGAAGGTTATCGAAAAAACGTTAACACCGATGGAACAGTTCTATCGTGATGTATTTAATGCCGCAGTTGATTCAATGGGCATAGAACCACAATCACAAACAGTTCTTGGCAAATTGCTTGGTCAGGTTGAATCAAACCTTAACACCTTTAATAGTTTTGACGATCCTCAACATGCTTACCTCTTCTGTATGGAATGTAGCCGTTAAAAAAATACTTCCCAAGATAAATGCCAGCATCTTTGCTGGCATTTTTTTGTCCGTAAGTCATTCCGTTGCGTAGGGTCTGTTTTTCTTTTGAGTTCATTTTTGAAGCAATTTGTTTGGTGTTTCTACTAGGCAGAGCCTATGTGGTGTAGCTCGCTCGATAATAGCTCCTGCATTATCCTAATGAGCTACATCCCTGTAGCAATACACGAATAGGCGATAACGTCGTAGAAATAACAAACAAATGCTGTCCGTAGGATTCACCTAAAAGTGTTTTGCGCGGCGTTATTCGTCATTCACCTATGACTGCACGGATGCAGGAATTAGAGCGACTCAGGAGACAAAGCCGAGATAAACTAGGCATCAATCCTCATGCCTTGCCCAAAATCCTTTTAGATTGAACAAAATTTGAACCACAAAGATCAACAGACCCTACTATTTGTGATAACCTTGCGCCTAATTTTGCAATACTAAATGTTGAGATGAATGTAATGACCCAGAAAAGAATCTACATTGCTTATACTGGCGGTACCATCGGCATGACGCCATCACCAAATGGCTTCGTTCCACAGACTGGATTCCTTAGCGATTGTGTTAATCAATCTGCTGAGTTTTCTCGCAGTGAAATGCCCCATTACACCATCAACGAATACTCACCGCTTATCGACTCGTCAGATATGAAACCAAGCGACTGGCAGCGGATCGCACAGGATATTAAAGCGCGTTATGATGATTATGATGGATTCGTGATTCTACACGGTACTGATACCATGGCGTACACGGCGTCAGCACTGTCTTTTATGCTTGAAGGCCTGACCAAACCCGTCATTGTCACTGGATCTCAAATTCCCTTTGCACAGCTACGATCAGATGGGCAGTCTAACCTACAAAACGCGCTGTTCTTAGCGGCCTATTATCCAATCAATGAAGTCACGTTGTTCTTTAACAACAAACTGATGCGCGGCAATCGTTCTACTAAAGCCTATGCAGACGGCTTCAATGCCTTTGAATCACCAAATTTACCAGAGCTTCTGAATGTCGGGATTAATATCGAGTTGGTGGAGGGTGAAATTAACAAAGTGAGTGATAAACCCTTCCAGGTCCATAACATCACTAGTCAAGCGGTAGGTGTTGTAATGCTATACCCTGGCATTAACGCGTCGGTTGTTGCCAACATAATTCAACAACCGGTAAAAGCATTAATCATGCTTAGCTATGGCGTGGGCAATGCGCCGCAAGATCCAACACTACTTAGCGTACTAGAAAAAGCCAATAATGACGGCATAACCATTGTTAATCTTAGTCAATGCCAACGCGGAAAGGTTAATATGTCAGGTTATGCGACGGGCGCAGCGCTGGCGAACATTGGCGTGATCAGCGGTAGCGATATGACCATTGAAGCTGCTCTGACAAAACTTCATTGGTTGTTAAGTGACGACGAACAATTCGATAATATCAAAAGCATGATGCAAACTAATGTTGCCGGCGAATTAAGTATCTAACGCTATCACCAAACGATCTAGCTTATTTGGTGAAACTTCGTTGCGTAATATTGATGGGTAACGTGCCTGTTACCTTAATCTTTTTAAATATAGCCTTACTAAGTGCGTCAAAAGCTGCGCCAGTCCATTGTCCGTCACTTGTTTGATAGCAATTTGCATCAAAGCTCGCTAATGAGATTGATGCTATATTGATATATCGCTGGCAATGATACGGTGCTTTAAGCGATATGAATACGCTGCCACCGCCAACTTCATTACTGTGTTGCATCGTTTTAATTACTCTATCTTGGTCAATTTGTTGTTGGCAGTCCTTGTCTAAATCATCCATACCACCGGCATCAACAACACTTCGCTTGTCTTCTAATCCAATGATTAGCATTTGATCTTGCCGTGCTTTGACATTGTTTAACTGCTGTAAGCTATAACAGTTGATTAGTAATTCTTTATCACTGACTGACATAATTGCATATTTAAATGCCAGTGCTTGTTCGATACTTGGCATCACAATATTACATGAAGTAATACGACTAAGATGGATAGATTGATTAGGCAGCAAATTGATTAGTGAATCTTGTGCCAGCTTATTCTCGAAGCGGCGATGCGCAAGATAGTTCATTGGTTTAGTTGGTTGTCGCAATGTTTGTTTAGTATGGCGAACTCGCTGAAAAGAGCCCATAATTTCAGCCGTCAGCTCTTCATCCGCGATGACGTTTTTCACCACAGAATCGACAAGTTCATAAAACCGTTTGATGCCATCGGGGTTATGAACTTTGAACGGCATTAACGCAATATCAGCGCCTGCACGAAATGTTTCTAACACGGCGTCCAGCGGCTTCAAAAAATCACTAATACTTGCCATGTCTAATGCATCAGTGATGACAAGCCCTTTAAATCCCATACGGTTACGCAATGTTTCAGAGATTATTTGTCGAGATAACGTGGCAGGTCTAACAATTGCTTGACCCTGCTTAGTGATTATCGTCGAGCTGTCTAACACTGGGTACTGAATATGCGCTGTCATGATCAACGGACATTCATTGGCGTCAATCGCCTGTTGAAATGGCTTAAGATCAACAGATTCGATAGTCTGCTCATTATGATTTACACAGGGTAAACCGGTATGGCTGTCAGTGTGTGTGTCACCGTGCCCCGGAAAGTGTTTAAAGGTTGCTAAGACACTACTATGTTTTAAGCCCTTTGCCGTCGCAATACCTAAATCCCCGACTATCGATGGGTCATCACCAAAAGAACGAACATTAATCACCGGATTGGCGTGGTTGATATTCACATCCACCGTTGGTGCATGATTAACGTTAATGCCTAATTCAGCGAGTTGTTCACCAATGAGCCTGCCATTTTCAAAAGCGTAGTCTCGACTATTCTCAGTTACCGCGCCAATCGCCATATTGCCACTGAAGCTCGGCCATTGTGCCTTGGGTAATCTAGTGACTCGACCACCTTCTTGATCAATTGAAATCAATGCAGGTAGATTCGCTTCTGATCGCATGGCACATTGCTGAATTGCTTGGGTAAGTTGTTTAATTTGTGGCTTAGTTTCGCAGTTTTCTGCAAACAAAATAACGCCGCCTATATTAAGATCACAAAGTAATGTAGCGAGTTCACAAGGAAGCTTAGTAACACCTGATCTCGTATGATTCTGAGTTTGATAGCCGACAAGATTATTTGATGCGCTTACAGAAAGGTCTTTGTTGTCAAAGTAGCGTAAGTCTATCATTAGCTTTTGGCCAATCGCGACTCTTAGTTCATCACGACTAGCCGAGGAATTGACCGTTATCACAGACTATTTATCAACTTTCTGACGTAAAATCTCGTTATCATTAAACTGATTACGTAACTGAGATTTACTATGATGATTCATAACGCCGTCTTTGCCAACGGTCATATGATCTGTCTGTTCTAAGTGCTTACCTTGATATAACATCATGGCTTGCGTTGCCTGCTCACGCTGATTTTCTTCAAGTGCAGCGCCGTTTGGCCATTTTCCAATCTCAACCGCTTGCTTAAGTACTTCGTAAACCTGCGGTGACATAGCGTTAATTAGGTGTTCAATATTCATTAGCGTTCATTCTTGTATTTTTTAGTAAGGTAGGCAATTCGGATACGGTTAATCAAATACCACACGAACCCTAGGATCATTCCGCCCATTGCTACCCATTGTTGCATGTGTGGATCACCGATTGGATCATCTAAATAATAAAAGATAAACCCGGCAATACTTAAAAATAGCGCCAACATTGTTTGGAACTGAATTGACTGAATAGATTTGATACGTTCAACACGTTTTGAGCTTTGTGTTTGCTCAACGCTTTGTTCAGTGAGTGATAAATCACAATGGGGGCACTGCTTGGCTTTGTCGGAAACTTGCTCACTACATGATGGGCAGCTAATAATTGCCATGATTGACCTATTAATATTGTTATTTGTCATCGATCCTACCTGAGCACTTTTTCAAAGTAAATAATTTCAAAATAAATAAAAAGCCCTCAGGTTGAAGTGAGGGCTTTAAGACATTGAGTACACCAAAAAATGTATTTAATCGTTTGGATTAAAATTCTTCCAGTAATCTTTAACCGTCGATTTCATCTCTTTGGCAAGCATCAGGATCCCGAATAAGTTCGGAATTGTCATTAGTACAATGGCGACAGCTGCTAATGTCCAGACCAATGTTGTATCAGCGAATGATGCCCAAAAGAAACCACCAACGTAGAATACACGATATGTATTTACCCATTTACTGCCCCACAGATAAGTTACTGCACGGTCACCATAGTACGACCAAGCAATGGCGGTTGAAAACGCAAATAGTAGTAGACCAATTGACACAATATACTGACCGTATTCACCGAAGTACCCCTGCTTAAACGCAATAGTCGTGAGCTTTGCAGAGTGAACCAGCGATTTACCAGTTACATCCACTGCGTCATTGCTCAATTCGCCGTCCACAACTTCTAGCGCGCCATTAAATGGTTGACCATCTATGCTGTAACTTACGTCTTCTGCAATCGAACGAGACGCTAACAACGTGTAACCTGTGTTATTTGCTTTACCATCGATAACTTGAAATGAACCACTGAAGTTTTCGATTTTCGTACTTTTATCTTCGTTAATCAGTTTGAAGAGTTCTTTGCGATCACTATCAACTTTATCGCTAATTGTTCCCGTCATGTAAGTCATATCAGAGCGCTGGAATTCATTCTCAAATTTTTGATTCCACACACCTGATGACAGAATAACCATACCAGTAAGGGTACAAATAATGATGGTATCGATAAATGGCTCTAAAATTGACACCATGCCTTCTGCAACTGGCTGATCTGTTTTCGCCGATGCGTGAGCAATAGGCGCACTACCCTGACCCGCTTCATTTGAAAACAAACCACGATTTACACCACGGTTAAATGCGTAGGCAAAGCTAGCGCCAAGGAAACCACCAACGGCTGCAGAGCCAGTAAACGCATACTCAAATACTGATAAGAAAGAAGGGATTAGATTATCAATGTTATAAAAAATTACGGCCAACGCACCGATAATGTAAATCACAGACATGAAAGGAACGACAGTTGAGGTAACTTTGGCGATACGTGAGATACCACCCAAGATAACCAACGCAAGAATGATGGAAAGAACGCCACCAGCAAGCATACGGTCAATTCCAAAGGTATCTTGTAGACCGACAGTGATATTGTTTACTTGAGGCATGTTACCAGTACCAAACGATGAAATAATGGTTGCGATTGCAAAAATAACCGCAAGCCATTTCATGTTCAGGCCTTTATCCATATAGTACATTGGACCACCAGCCATGGTGCCATCTTCAACTTGGTCACGATATTTATGAGATAATGTTACCTCGACAAATTTCGTTGTCATACCAAAAAACGCGGTTGCCCACATCCAAAACAGTGCAGCAGGACCACCTAAGAACAATGCAAAAGCAACACCGCCGATATTACCCGTACCGACAGTCCCTGACAAAGCCGTGGCAAGTGCTTGAAAGTGGGTAGTATCTCCCTTGTCATCTTTCTTTGCATATTTACCTGTAACGACGTTCCAAGCATGTTTAAAGTATCTGACTTGGGGAAAGCCAAGATAAAGTGTAAAAAATAGACCGGTTCCTAACAATAGAAACGGAAAATAATCAGCGCTTCCCAAATAACCATCGAGAAATGTTAAAAAATTATGTATGGCTTCCACACTAACTTCCTTAAATTATAATTATTTTTGTGACGGACTCGATCATAACTGAATATCAATAAACAATTAAGACAGACCCGCTAAGTTTGTAAAAATGCTTTGTAATACCAATTGCATTAAGTAAGTGATCTTGTTGTGCGTAGAGAAAATCAGCTAAAACAAGGCGCTCGATTGACTAATAGCTGGCTATTAGGATTGAGAGCAACGCCATTTTAGTTAATTTTAACAAGTACAAGTGGGCAAATATTTAATGCAATTGGTATAACTTAATTTAGACACTAAAGAGCCCACCAATTGGTGGGCTCTTTAGTGAATTACTTCGCTGGACTGCTTACGCCAGCAGCAATAAACGGAATAACTCGATGAATTAGCCCTTCGATATCGACATCGGCTCCAAAGTCAGCTTTTGCAATATCAATTAGTGCATTACTAGACGCCATGGTGAATACCACAGATCCCAAGGTGAAATGTAAACGCCAGAATATTTCTTCTTTCGACAAATGCGGATTTGCTTCACGTACCACGTGATTAAATAAACCAACAACTTTGCCGTAGTTAGTCATGATATACCAACGAAGATGTCCCTGACTTTCCACATAACCGCGCCCTAAAAGGCTAAGGAAAACTGTCGTTCCTTGATGCTTAAATGAATCGAGTGCCAATAAAGGTTCAATCAAACAGTTAAACACTTGAATTTGGTCAACACGCTTCTCGTCATCTACTAATGCTTGCAACGAAGATTCAAGCGCTGGTGCAAATACGTCAAGATATCTCGCAAGCACCGCTTGGATCAGCTCTTTCTTAGAGCCAAAATGATAGTTAACCGAAGCAAGGTTAACTTCAGCCTGACTGGTAATAAGTCGTAACGACGTATCTGCAAAGCCGCGCTCTGCAAATAGTTGCTCGGCAGCGTTAAGAATTTTTGTTTTTGTGTCTATTTTCTGCACACTACTTTTCCTATCATTAAACAAACGTTTAAAATATAACGCCTATAAAAATTGTGTCAAGTGCGCAAGTATACTCTATTAAAATTAGAAAAAGAACCTTGCGTTTTAGCGGTTTAATAGCTCATTCAATATAAAAACATCTTAATTTTGAATAAAGAAACGCCGTTTGATTTAAAAAATCAAACGGCGTTGCAGGAACTTATGGGTGATTTATTTAGTGAACTTGTCCATCCAACCGATCACAGCATCATACCATTGAACCTTATTGTCATTATTTAAGATCCAGTGATTCTCTTCTGGAAATACGATCAGCTGAGACTCAATTTTTTTATTTTGTAAGATGGTAAATGCAGCGAGGCCCTGCCCGTAAGGAACACGGAAATCTTTTTCACCGTGAATCACTAACATTGGTGTTTTCCAGTTATCGACAAAGTTAACTGGATTAAACTTTTCGTAATTTTTCGGCACTTGTGCGTAGCTACCACCAAAATCATAACCAGGGAACCATAATTCCTCAGTCACATTGTAGAACATGCGCATGTCAAATAGACCAGCATGATTGACCAAACACTTAAACTGATTGCTCCAGTTACCAGCAATCCAATTAACCATGTAACCACCATAGGACGCGCCAAGTGCACATGCATTAGTGCTGTCTAACCAAGGTTGTTGGTTTGTTACTGCTACTAACCCTTTTTGAAGGTCTTCTAACGGTTTGCCACCCCAATCTTGATTGATCGAATCTGTGAATTGCTGTCCATAGCCCGTTGAACCATGGAAGTCTATCATCACGACACCATAGCCTGCGCCAGCCCATAACTGCGGATTCCAGCGAGTCGACCAAGAATTACCGAAGGAGCCCTGCGGTCCGCCGTGAATGAGGAACGCAATTGGATATTTTTCACCGGACTTATAGTTACTCGGTTTTACCCAATACCCATAAACGGTCTCGTCATTCCAGCCTTTGAATGAGAATTGCGAGAATTGTCCGAAATCAACATCTTTTAGCTTTTCTTTATTAACAGTGGTAAGTTGTTCGACATGAGCGCCATCAAAGCTCACCTTGTAAAGCTGGCCAGGGTTATTTAATGCTTTCTTTTTAATAACTACATCATTGCCCGCAACACCGACAAGGCTCGAGCTTCCCTCACCTTGGATCTGTTTGATATCTCCAAATTGAATGTTGATCATAAAAACAGAAACTTGACCGATGTCTTGTGCTGTAACAATCAAGTTACGGCTATCCGGTGCGAACATTAATTGTCTGGCTGAACGGTCCCATAACGGCGCAACTTCCTTAACAGTACCCGTGACTAAATCTTTAAGCATGATGGCAAAGCGATCAGATTCCGCGCCCGGTTTTTCCATGGCCACATAAGCCATGTAGCGACCATCTGGTGAAAACGTAGGATGCGCGTCCCACGCCTTATTTTTCTCGGTGAGATTTTTAAGGTTTTCGCCGTTTAAGTCGACTTGCCATAAGTCGTAATTTGTATGACTCGCTTGCGTTTTCGAAGGGGCTTTCGCTGTATAAACCAAGTGTTTATTATCAGGCGTGAAAGTTACCTCTTCCATACCTGAAAACGGTTTAGCGGGCGTATCCGTTGCTAAACCTGCCGTTACGTTGGTCACTTTAGTGATCGGTTTATTGGTAATATCAGCAACAAACAGGTGTTTGTAACTGCCATCTTTCCAGGTATCCCAATGGCGGACCATGAGCTTGTTATACACTTTGCCAGCGTTGGGTTTTGCTTTCTGCGCAGCAAATTTGTCTGCACTACAACGTAACGACGCACAGTCCAAAAACGATGACATTGATAAAACGATTTTTCTGCCATTTGTCGCAAGTTTGAAACCTTCAATCGCAAGCGGCAGATCAGTGATTTGTTTTGCCTCTCCACCTGTTAAAGATAAGTTCCATACTTGCGGACTACCACTGCGAATACTGATAAAGTAAACCGAGGAATTATCATGGCTCCAAACAGCACTATGCTCGGTTGAGACATGATTAGTCAGTTGCAAATCCGATTGTGATTGATTTAAACGTTTGAGATACAGGTTGGATGTGGCGGTTTTGTCATTAATGGCTTTAAGCCCGTAAACTAACGATGTGCCATCTGGCGAAACGGCTGTTGAATGAATTGAGTCCAACGTGGTAAGTGTTCGGACGTCAAATCCTTTAGCGAATGTCATTGGTGTTGCGATCAAGCCAGCAACCATCAATCCGTTAATTTTAGAAAATCGACCTTTCATGTCAATAAACCTTTAAAAAATGTGAATTATTATTGTGATACAGGATATACCAGTTTGGTATAAGGGGGGCAAATAAATCACGCCTTTGTACCTGATCTTTACAAAAAAGGCACTCAATAGAGTGCCTTTTGAACCGATTGGTTGAACTTACGCAGGATCTTGCAATTTAACTTTCCACGTCGCTGGTCCAGTTTCATGTGCATTATCGCCATTGGAATCAACGGCCACAGTTACTGGCATATCTTCAACTTCAAATTCGTAGATAGCTTCCATACCAAGTTCTGGGAACGCCACTACTCGAGATTTCTTAATCGCTTTCGATACTAGATAAGCAGCACCGCCTACCGCCATTAAGTAAACTGATTTGTTATCTTTGATAACTTGAACAGTCGCTGGACCACGCTCAGCTTTACCGATAGTGCCCAATAGGCCAGTTTCTTCGAGCATCATCTTAGTGAATTTATCCATACGGGTAGATGTCGTTGGGCCCGCTGGGCCAACAACTTCATCACCAACAGCATCTACTGGTCCAACGTAGTAAATAAATTTACCATTAAAATCAACACCCGTTGGTAAGCCTTCACCAGAGGTTAATAGTTCTTGAATCTTTTTATGTGCTGCATCACGACCCGTTAAGATCTTGCCGCTTAATAAGACGGTTTCACCAGTTTTCCAGTCTGCGACGTCTTCTTTTACAAGATCATCAACGTTTACACGACGAACGTTTTCACCAACTTCCCAAGTGATTTCAGGCCAGTCTTCGAGCTTCGGTGGTTGTAAATCGGCAGGACCGCTTCCGTTTAGGTGAAAGTGAACGTGACGCGTTGCCGCACAGTTTGGGATCATCACCACGGGTTTAGATGCTGCATGCGTTGGTGCTGATTTGATTTTGATATCTAAAACCGTATGAACACCGCCTAGGCCTTGAGCGCCTATACCAAGTTTGTTTACGCCGTTAAAAATGTCTAATCGCAATTGCTCTTCACCAGATTGTGGGCCGTTTTCGATTAACTCGTTAATATCAATGCTCTCCATTAACGATTCTTTAGCCATTACCGCCGCTTTTTCAGCCGTGCCGCCGATGCCTATGCCGAGCATACCTGGTGGACACCAACCTGCTCCCATTGTTGGAACTGTTTTTAAAACCCATTCTTCAATCGAATCACTTGGGTTTAACATCACCATTTTAGATTTATTTTCACTGCCACCGCCCTTAGCGGCAATCATCACTTCGACTTCATCGCCTGCGACCATGTCTATGTGAACCACTGCTGGTGTATTGTCTTTGGTATTTTTACGACTACCCGCTGGATCGGCAACAATAGAGGCACGAAGCGGATTGTCAGCATTGTTGTATGCACGGCGAACACCTTCATCAACCATCTCTTGTACTGTTAGGTCTGAATCCCAACGTACGTTCATACCAATTTTAACAAAACACGTCACGATGCCAGTGTCTTGACATAAAGGACGACGACCTTCTGCTGACATACGAGAATTAATTAAGATTTGTGCCATTGCATCTTTTGCTGCGCTACTTTGTTCCGTGTTGTACGCCTTTTCCATCGCGTCAATGAAATCTTTTGGATGGTAGTAAGAAATGTACTGCAGTGCGTCTTCAATACTGTCGACGAAATCTGCTTTTTTGATTACTGACATTAAAATCCCCTTCGGATTGCTACTATTACTTTTATTAGGATTAAGTTGCTAACGCGATAGACAGCGCTAAAACTTTTTATTATTTCAGTATATAATACCTTGCAATAAAGTCACTAGCCAAGTGCTACCAATGTCCAAGAGCAGTAAAAGGTTAAAATGTCCGCAGCGTTTCAAACTAGCCCCCTTAATTTATCCATCTCATCTCGAGAGCTATTTAAATCATTAGCACACCTGCCGTGGGCAATGTTGCTTGATTCCGGCTGTAGCAATCACGTCGACGCCCACTTTGACATCATTGTCTTTGATCCGATTATGACTTTAAGCTCCGATGACGACACAACAACAATTGTTGATAAGCAAACTGGCCACACCAAGACGTCCAGCAAAAATCCATTTGACGTATTGGCGCAAGAGTTGGCGCTATTTGATTTTTGTGTTCAGGATCAAGATCTCCCCTTTACAGGCGGCGCACTTGGTTTGTTTGGTTATGACTTAGGCCGCCATTGCGAATCAATTAATAGCGAATCATTGAAAGATATAGAACTACCTGTAATGGCTGTTGGTATTTATAAGCATGCGCTTATCTTTGATAGACGAAAGGACACCATTAGCGTTGTTTCGCAATCCAATGTCGAGGAACATCAACATTATATAAATGCGGTTAACAGCTATCATCAAAAAGAACTTCATCTTTCAACGTTTAGTGCCCTGACTGCTTGGGAACATCAAATTAATCGTGATGAGTACTCTGAGAGATTTCATCAAGTACAGCGTCACCTGCGTGCTGGGGACTGTTATCAAATCAATCTCACACAACGTTTTTCATTAACAAAATCAGGTGATGAATATGCGGCCTATCAAGCGCTAGCAGCTGCCAATGAAACGCCATTCAGCGCTTTTGTACGATTAGAAAACTTCACCGTATTGAGCCTATCACCAGAACGTTTTTTACAAACTAAACATCAAACGATTGAAACCAAGCCGATAAAAGGAACCATGCCGCGCAGTAAGGATCCTGTTGAAGATTTAGCACTAAAGAATACGTTGAGAGCAAGCGAAAAAGATCAAAGCGAAAACTTAATGATTGTCGATCTCCTTCGCAACGATATCGGACGCAGCGCCGTAGCTGGCTCTGTGCAGGTGCCAAAGCTTTTCGACATCGAAAGCTTTGAGAACGTGCATCATTTGGTGAGCACGATCACCGCGCAGTTACCAAGTGATGTGTCCCCTATCAAGTTGTTACGTGACGCATTCCCTGGCGGTTCGATTACTGGTGCTCCAAAAATAAGTGCGATGAATATTATTGATACCTTAGAGCCATCACGACGTTCCATATATTGTGGTTCTGTCGGGTATATTAGTGCCAATGGCAACATGGATACTTCAATTACCATTCGTACAGTACTTTCGACTAAAGACACCATGTATTGTTGGGCTGGTGGTGGTATTGTTGCTGATTCAACCGCAGACGCCGAGTATCAGGAATGCTTTGATAAATTAGCGTCAATCATGCCGGTACTAAGTGGTTTAGACATTCGTAATTAGTTGGCGCAGTAATAAAGGAGCAAGGCATTAAACCATGAATAGACAGGAACTTATTATGCGGTTTAGCCTTCGCACATTGACGGATACCCAACTCAAAATTACCCATATGCCGCTTAAAGAAAGTGCCGTATTACTCGCTTTTATTGAACGAAATAACGAGCTTTGTTTACTCTTAACCAAACGCAGTCAACATCTACGTCATCATCCCGGCCAAATTAGTTTTCCCGGCGGTAAGCATGATGTAGAGGATGAGAACCTAAAAACAACGGCGATTAGAGAAACACAAGAAGAGCTAGGCATCGAATTTGATGACATTGACCTCTTTGGAGAACTGCCCTTTCATGACACCATTACTGGGTTTCGTATAAAGCCTTACTTAGGATTTGTCGATCAACGGGCTAACATCACTGCGAATGTCGGCGAAGTGAGTGATGTTATAGAAGTCCCTATTAAAACCTTCTTGTTTAACCCTACTCACTTTATGTTACCGATCATTCGGCCAAACCTGACGGTTAACGTTTATTTCAAACCAAGTCAGGGACACGCTATTTGGGGGGCAACCGCTGCAATTATTGAACAAGTTCGGCTGTTGTTAGAAGATTAGTCAGTTTGAGAGTACCCGTTTATAAAATGGTATCTCAATTTGTTAATAGCCCTTAAATAGCGGTCGGATTTAAAATAAGTAATAGCGATATAGCGGCCGCAGAAACGACAAACAGCAATAGGATAGCCATTGAGATGCGCTCTCTATGGGTAACTTTGAGGATATAGTTAAAAATCAACGTTAGAAAACTAGACACCGCGCAAAACCACAAAAGAAATTTCAGTCTATCATAAACATCCCTTAACCAGTTTTGGCGAACGTCAATCCCAAAATAGTTAGTTACAACGGTGGCCATTTCTGGCCTGGCATTGTCAAAAACTATAAGCGCGTAGATCAATAGTGCCCAACCGACAATGGTCATCGCATACGTCAGTAAATGAAATCTATCTAACAGAACTCGTTTATTCATTGCCCTACCTTATTTTCCTCAGAACACTAGGTGTAATACCAACTGCATTAAATATTTGCCCACGTGTACTTGTTAAAATTAACTAAAATGGCGTTGCTCTCAATCCTAATAGCCAGCTATTAGTCAATCGAGCGCCTTGTTTTAGCTGATTTTCTCTACGCACAACAAGATCACTTACTTAATGCAATTGGTATAAATAGGACCTCATCTCGTTAATTTTAATCTATAAAGCAGCAAGTCGCCTATTTTTTACCCCACCAGCTTATAAATCGGCTTAAAGTGCGCGATTTATTGCTTATTTGCACTTGTGTATTCGACAAAGCCAAGTAATATTGCACAGTTAATTTATAAAATTTTTGGAGTATAGTTTAATGAGTTTGGCCACTGTAGCCGATATTATTGCGGGGAAAGTACCGCAAGGCGAAATTACCACAGTTAAAGGATGGGTTCGTACTCGTCGAGATTCTAAAGCAGGGATCTCTTTCTTAGCGATATACGATGGTTCAGGATTTGATCCAGTACAGGCGGTTATAGAAAATACTCTAGAAAATTATAATAGCAACGTACTCTCTCTAACCGCTGGTTGTTCAGTTGCCGTTACTGGTAAAGTTGTTGAATCTCAAGGTAAAGGTCAATCGTTTGAAATCCAAGCCACTGAGGTTGAGGTCATTGGTTTAGTTGACGATCCTGAAACCTACCCAATGGCAGCCAAACGCCACAGCATTGAGTTTTTACGCGAAGTAGCTCATCTCCGCCCGCGTACAAATATTATTGGTGCAGTAGCTCGTGTTCGTAACACGCTATCTCAAGCTATTCACCGTTTTTATCACGAGCAAGGTTATATCTGGGTAAGCACGCCATTAATCACTGCAAGTGATGCTGAAGGTGCTGGCGAGATGTTCCGTGTAAGTACGCTAGACAACGAGAACCTACCGTTGAACGATCAAGGTAACGTTGATTACGACAAAGACTTTTTTGGTAAGGAAACTTTCCTTACCGTATCTGGCCAATTAAATGCTGAAGCCTACGCTTGTGCGTTAGGTAAAGTGTATACTTTCGGTCCAACGTTCCGTGCTGAAAACTCAAACACAACACGTCACCTTGCAGAATTTTGGATGGTTGAACCTGAAATCGCGTTTGCTGATTTATCTGATGCTGCAAATCTTGCTGAAGCGATGCTTAAGTATGTATTTAAAGCAGTGCTTGAAGAGCGTCCTGATGATATGGCATTCTTTGCCCAACGCGTCGATAAAGAATGTATTTCTCGCTTAGAAGGTATGGTTGATAGCGAGTTCGTCCGTATGGATTACACCGATGCCATTGAGATTTTAAAAGCATCAGGTAAGAAATTCGAATTCCCAGTTGAATGGGGTGTAGATTTATCGTCAGAGCACGAACGTTACCTTGCTGAAGAGCATGTAGGCGGCCCGGTTATTCTACAAAACTACCCGAAAGACAT
Source organism: Psychrobium sp. nBUS_13 (assembly GCF_051201665.1). Lineage (GTDB taxonomy): Bacteria > Pseudomonadota > Gammaproteobacteria > Enterobacterales > Psychrobiaceae > Psychrobium. Next base: position 2,200,129 of record NZ_CP179210.1, read on the forward strand.
TAAAGCCTTCTATATGCGATTAAATGAAGATGGTAAAACCGTTGCAGCGATGGATGTATTAGCACCTGGTATCGGTGAAATTATCGGTGGCGCACAACGTGAAGAGCGTTTAGATGTTCTTGATAAGCGTATGGAAGAGATGAACATCGATTTGTCGCACATGGATTGGTACCGCGATTTACGTCGCTACGGTACTGTACCACATGCTGGTTTTGGTCTTGGTTTCGAACGCTTAGTGTCATACGTCACTGGCGTACAAAACATTCGTGACGTTATTCCATTTCCACGCGCACCGCGTAGCGCTAATTTTTAGTCACTAGCTGATTAGCACGTACATAAAAAAGGAGCCTAAGGCTCCTTTTTTATGCGGATTTAAATTCACAAACATTTGTACGATTGTATATCTACCAATAGCTGACGTTTTTCTCAATCACCGGCGGCTTTTTACATAGCCCCTCGCCTTCTTCTGTCCCTAGATACAAGAAACCAACCAGTTCGTCAGTCTCTGCCAATTCAAAAGCAGCTCGCACCATAGGGTGCTGAACTAAGCTCCCGGTGCGCCAAATACCATTATATCCCATAGCAACAGCCATTTGTTGAATGGAAAAGGTTGCGCAAGCGGCTGTTTGGATTTGTTCTAAACGAGGTACTTTGGGATGTTCAACAGTTTTTGCTAAAACAGCAATAATCAATGGCGCTCTATACGGCATTTTTTGCGTCTTAGCGAGTTTAATCTCATTTGCACCTTCTTCCGTCATGGCTTGAACAAATAACTGACTTAACCGGTCAAGTCCTTGCTCTTTAATGACGACAAAATGAGCAGGTTTTAAACCGCCATGATCCGGTGCACGCATGGCCACCGTCAACATTTTAGAAACTTCCAGTTCATTTGGCGCAGGGGCCGCTAATTTGCCGCAAGAATAACGGCTAGCCAGAAAGTCAATTGCCGCTTGATTTACCAGAAAACTCACGACTTAACACTCGGGATATGGCCTAAACGTGCGCCGCCAATTAAGTGCATGTGTAGGTGGTAGACTTCTTGGCCACCGAAATCGCGGCAATTAACCACGAGTCGATAACCGTCTTCACTGATCCCTTCATCACGGGCTAATTTTGCTGCGACGGTAAATAACCGACCTAAGGTTAGTTCGTCTTCTTGTGTAACATCATCCACCGTCGGAATAACTTTGTTTGGCACAATCAAAATATGAGTAGGTGCTTTTGGAGTAATGTCTCTAAAAGCAGTCACAAGATCGTCTTGATATACCATATCAGATGGAATTTCTTTGCGGATAATTTTTGTAAAAAGAGTATCTTCACTCATAATAAGCCCTAATTTAACGTGAAAAATTAAAGGCTATGAGTGTAACTTAAGTGATGAGGTTGACGCTAGCGCTTTGGCACTAAAAGCTGAGGATCAATTCGTTGATTCATCCAATTCATTCGCCAGTCTAAATGCGGGCCAGTTGAACGTCCTGTGTTGCCAATTTCAGCAATAAGATCGCCTTGCTTGACTATATCTCCAGGTTTAACGTGTCCCTTGCTTAAATGGAGGAACGTAGAGCTGACCCCCATACCGTGATCAATAATTAGCGTTCCGCCAGAATAAAACATATCTGGAACGTAAAGACGTACAATGCCATCCGCCGGTGCAACGACTTTGGTGCCAATAGGCGATGCCATATCCACCCCATAGTGAGGACGTCCCATTTTTCCATTATAAAATCGAACCGATCCATAAACGCCACTAATTCGTCCTGGTGCGGGCCAAATAAATGATTGTTTAAAGTTTTGCGCGGTAGACCATTTAGCTCTTGCCGCCCGTACTTCTTTTGCGTCTTTCTGTGCGCGAGCTACGTTCTTGGGATTGGGATGAGTTATTTTCTTACTTATCCCTGTCACACGACTTTCACGGTAATTACGTTTTCCTAAGGTAAAATCAACCGTTTTATTTGCACCTTTAAAATCTATAGATAGCGTATTATTTAGCGCGGCATCACGGCCAAAACCAATCACAAAAACGCCGTTATCGGCGACTTTGACTGGGACATCATTTAACTTAACTAACGATGCAGAGCGAGTCTGACCTACAAGCATACCACCTTGAATGAAATCACCTGATAGAGACGTGTTCGATGTCAACTGACGTTCTTCCCCTATTGCATTAATTGATAATGTGCAACAAGCTAAGACAAATAACGGCAAATGTCTCTTCATTGATAAATATCCTTAAATTGTCTATTAATTTTCTATTAATTTTCTATTTTGGCGCAGACCATTGCGCCTTTATCAACGCCCTCATAACCAATGACACTGATGTCATCACCAACATTTTCATTGGCTAATGTATGGGCGACAAAATGAGTCAGTTGCTCAACGGTCGTGTCAAAGTTAAGTATTTCACAGACATCTGCTGGCATCATAAGTTCAAACCGGCCTTGCGGCGCATCGTATGCAACACTATATAGATTTGGCACATGGCGTAATGCTTCAAGCGCTTCTGGCACAGTAATGTCGTCACTAGACACCATATCTTCTTCGGTGATTAAGTAAATATCTTGCCAGCGCAATGCCCAATAATGCTCTAACGCCTCATCTTTTTCGCCATTTCGTTCAATTTCAATAATACTGCGGTGTCCGTGTGCGATACGTTGGCAATTACCGTCATGCTTCTTTAAGCCATGGCTATAATGATAGAAAGCACCAAAAATTGGTTCTGCTGCTAGCTTCAATACCAAACCCGTTACATTCTCTGGCAACACCTTCATAATGGCGGCTTCTAGATGTTCAATGATGCCATTTTCGTCCACAACGTCTTTATCGATAAGCGCAAACGCTTCATGTGGGCAGTTAAGATATATCGGTAGTTGCTCTGGACGATCCAATAAGATCTGAGTTGATTCTTCCAATATATTGAACGAAATACATTTATTCTGAGCTGGGATTAATAATTTATGATCGACTTCGTCGTCAATGACCGCTTTGATTTGTTTTTTAACCAAACCAAAATCAAGCACCATACATTCATCATTGAGGCTGCCATCTAACTCGATATCGACGATTAGACTTTCTCCAACCATACCGCGTTCTTCACAAAGGTATGAGTAATCGATGACCGTTAAATTATTTACAAAAAGTTTCATGAATTTTCCTACGTTGGGCGGAAAGACAGTCCACCCTATTAAAATTATCGAGATTATAACCAACAAACTGGCAAATTAATCACGGTAACGCAAATGCACCATGATTGTGTGATCAAGGCATTGTTTTATCAATATTACTCGTTATCACTTGATAGACGTCTGGTTAATTGGTCGCGTAAATTCGGTGGGATCCCGACAATAGTGACAGTGTCGTTATGTAGATCGACAACCACACGTTCCCCTAAATGCTTTTGTTCGAAGCCAACGGTAACGCCGCCACCGGTGCCAGAAAATTTCTTTAGCTGGCGCAATGTAGTTCTGTCTCCTGGAATTTCATCTTCAAGTTCATAACCGTGTTGATTTACAAACTGATAGAGACCGCTTTCGCCATCGCTAGCAACCGAATTTGACAGTGATTTAATGCCAATTTCTTCACCACTGTCGATTTTATCTTTACAATAATCGAACACTTTTTCTCGGTATTGTTCTTTTTCACTACGATCAAATTCACTAGCCGAACAATAATCTTCTACCGCATTCATCAAACTCTTATTCTGTTCTTTGACATTAATGCCTTCTTTACACCCCATAAAATCAAGAAAGAAATCTGACACTTTACGACCAGCGCGGCCGCGAATAAATGAAATGTAACGATTACAATCAGGCTGTGCTTGCCACATCGTTAAGTCAATTCGTGCTGCAAGTTGCAAATTATTGAGCTCTAGATGTTGAGTTGCACTAACCTCTAACGTTTCATCTACTGCGATGGAGTCTTTTGGTGAGATCAAGGCCACGAATAAATAGTTACTAGCAATATGGGTATAGTTAGCAAGCATTAAATAACCTTGCTCTGCAAAGTTATATTTCATCAACTCAGTTTGCAGCAGCTTGATGGCTTGTTGTGAAAATGAAACGAAGTCATTATCTTGGTCAAGATAGTCCGTTAAGGCGCGTGAAAATTCTTGTTCTCCGTCGCCATCGTCGGCAAAAAAACCGTAACCCTTACCTTGTTTGCTGTTATAAATACGATGTAATTCGCTGACTAAGGTTTCTACGTCATTATTCAACGATAATACTTGATCGCGCGCTTCAAAAGTAACGTCACCGTTACTGGTGGTGTTAAGTTGATGTAAAATGATATGACGAATCGATACACTCATTTGATATTAGTCCCAAGCCAAAATTTGCTGTATTATAGCCGTGTTTTATTCCAATTATCCCGAAGTAATTGTCAGCTTGCGATAGATTGTGCAAATTAGCACCATCTTCAACGCATTTGATACGACTTCTTAGTCAATTAAGAGAGCAACATGGCTGTAAAATCAAAATACACTAACGAACAAGTCGAAAGTTTAATCATGCAATTATTAACTGTTTTAGAAAACAGTCAATCAAAAGCAGATCTAAGTTTAATGGCACTTGGAAATGCCGCGACGTCGGTCATCAATAATAGTGTCAGCCCAGCCCAGCGTAAACAAGTTGCTGCTAGCTTCGCAAAAGCGCTTGAAAACTCGGTAGAAGTTGAGCTTCACTAAGTATTAACGACTATTTGAAGGCACGCATGATTATCCAACTTGCGTGCCTTTTTAGTGCGTGTGATAATCTGCGGATTACTAATATAAATTTCGCTAATAGATAGAACATCTTATGGTAGACAATACAAATTCATATAAAGACCGAGTATCCAGACTTATTAGCTGGGGTCATTGGTTCATGTTTGCGAATATTTTATTAGCGATGCTGATGGCTGTTCGGTATATTTTTGCCGCGGAAGGTCAAGCAACCGTTATCTCTGTACTTTATGTTTTGATGGCTTGGATTGGGCATTTCGGACTGCTTGGCATTATTTGTTATGTCTTAGTGTTGTTTCCATTAACCTTTGTCTTCCCCTATTCTCATATTCTGCGCGGCGCAGGCGCGGTACTTGCAACGCTGTCTATTGTTGCTCTTTTGATTGACGGCAGCGTTTATCAAAACTATCAATTACATTTCAATTTATTTGCGTTTGACCTCGATGGATTTAATCTCAACAACACCATAGGCTGGAGCTCTATAAGTTTGTTTTTAATTGCCTTATTAGTCGTTGAACTCACCATCGCAAATCTAATATGGAAGAGGTTACACGTCATTCGTCAGTGGGACATCGGGAATAAACTTGCGGCATTTTTTGGTGTAATGTTTTTGTTAAGCCACATGGTGCATATATGGGCTGATGCGACAATATATCGGCCTGTATTATCATTTGATCGTACCTTTCCTTTTGCTCACCAATCGACAGCCCGCAGTTTTATTAAACGTCAAGGTTGGCTAGATGAGACACATCAAAAAGATTTAATGATCAATAAAAGCGCAAAATCAGTTATCTATCCACTGAGTCCGCTACAGTGCCACGCAACTGAGACAAATTTGCTTGTTATTACAGTCGCCAGAGTCAATGAAGATTTAGTGACACCTGAAATCATGCCAAAGCTGACGGCATTGTCTGCGCAAGGGTTATCTGCACAAGCCCATATTACCAACTCACTTGAAGATACTGATGCAACCTTCGGTTTTGAAACTGGCCTGCCCGCCATTTATCGTCCTGCATTTACCGCACAGAAATTATCGAGCCCGTTAATCGAGCTTACCAATAAAAGTATTAGGAAAAGTTTTGGCGTTCATGCCGATCAACTCACCAATAAAGACGCATTAGCCGTTGATAAAGAAAACGTTGACGATTTAGCGCAATGGATTGGTGAACAACGCGGTGCCCCCTACTTTGCCAACATAACACTCTATGCCAGTCAGCAACTGAATATCGGTACTAATACATTGCTTAATTTCGACCACGCGCTTACGCAAACAAGTTCTGCACCACAAAGAGTGCTTGCTACTCAATATGTTAACTCACTACATTATACAGATAGATTAATTGGCGAGTTACTCCAAGGAGTCGATTTAACTACGACCACCGTTGTGGTTACCGGTCATCGAGGTAATGATTTAACGCGACTTTATAATCAATCTTCGTCAGATTACTCTCAAGTAAACTTACAGGTTCCACTCATTATTGTTGGCCCAAATTTTGAACCTCAACAGGTTACTAAAGCAACATCTCACTACGACGTATTACCGACGCTTTTAAAAAGCCACTTTAAATGTGGCAATCCAGCGAGCGATATTAGTGTTGGTTATGACATTAAGAGTACACAACAATCTGACATGTTCTATTTAGGCAACGCGCATTACTTCTCGTTATACAAAGATGGCAACAACACCCAAATAGATCGTCAAGGTCAATATCGATTTTTTGATAAGCACTACATCCGCCAAGACGATGGAAAGTTATCCTTTCAATCACTGGTGGATTTAATGACAAATATCGAACGATTTGAACCTTAACGAAGAAAATTACAGCAGTAACAGGAAATTTAATGGCATATCAGCATCTAAGTGTTCAGCAATTACAAGAAATGCAAGCACAGCGCACTATCAACATAGTAGATACACGTGACCCTCAGTCTTATGCATTGGCGTGTATCCCTAACGCGTTCAATCTAAACCAAGGCAATCTAGAGCAACATCTAAGCGATTTGGATATGGATGAGCCACTCATTGTTTGTTGTTATCATGGGATAAGTAGTCAAGGCGTTGCACAGTTTTTGTTTGAGCGAGGGTTTGAAGAAGTCTACTCTTTAGATGGCGGTTTTGAAGCCTATCAAAACGCACAGTCAAGTAACTAGACCATGCCGTTGAAATGACTATGAAGAAAAGGTCAATCATTGGCCTTTTTTTATTTCAATAGTCTAATTGATTCGATAGCGCGGTAGATAGAAACTAAAACTGGTTCCCTGCTCTTCTTCACTCTCGACTTCAATATCACTATGATGCAGTGCTAATAACGCTTTAACTATTGCTAATCCAAGGCCCGCATTACCTGATTCACGGTCGGTTTTATTACTCGCTCGAAAATGGGCTTCAAACACTCTTGGCAATTGATCTTTGCTTATCCCGACACCACTATCTTGGACGGTGATATGAACCTTTTCTTGATTGTCAAAATTGACGAGATCAAAACGGATCACAATGCGCCCGCCCGGTGGTGTATGACGAATTGCATTGGCAACCAAATTACCGAATACGCGTTCTAGTTTTGCGATATCCGCATCAACTTGCAGTGAGGTGTCTTTAGGACTGACGTCAAGTTCAACGCCAGCTTGTTGCGCTCGAAGATCAAAAGAGTCCATGATGTCCTGCGCTAATTCAGCGACTGCAATTGGCTCTTGATGAAGCTCGACACTCCCCGTCTCTAAATGGGCTAGTTCGAAGACTTGTTCAACTAATCCACTTAATACCTTAGCGTTGCGCTGCGCTACATCAATGTAATGTGCACTGCTATCTTCAGCCGAGTCGCCGAATTGCTTTTGCCACGTTTCAATATAGCCTGTTAGAGACGATAACGGCGTTCGTAAATCATGTGAAATATACGACAGAAGTTCTTTGCGCTGGATATCTTTGATTTTTAACTGTTCAAGCTGTCTGGCAATCTTCTCGGACATATTGTCGATGACACTGGCTAACGCCACTTCTTCATTTGAACTAAGCCACGACGTCGAATTTTCCACTAGATTTAACTGTTGATTGCGATGCCATAGTTGCTCTTCTTGATACATCAGAACATTACAGGTCATTCGAGACAATGGTCTGGTAATTAACCAGATCAGTATTGTTCCAACAAATAGCGCAAACAATAATGCGCTCCCGCCAAGGATCAAAGATTCATTGAGTAATCTATTGTTGGTTAAGTTCGCTATAATTTTATCTTCAAGCTCTGAGCCAATGATGACGTAAAGGTAACCTTGATGTTGACCTTCGTAGTTTATCGGCGCTGCGGAAAATATCTTTTTCCGATTGGGATGACGAGGGTCATCGCCAAGCAGTGGAAACTGCACATCTGGTGATGTAAATGCTTTGATGGGCCCTAATGCTATTTTATCACGCTTTATTTTTCCTTCTTCCGCAGCATGTGCGAGTAAATTACCCTGAGTATCCGCCACATAAATCTCAAATGCAGGTCCCAATAACATCATATTGTGAAAGGTGTACTTAAGCGCTTTAGGATCAATTTCACCATTTTTTAAGATTTGCGCTTCGATTAACATGTGAGCCGCTAATTCTTCATGCAGCGCTTGCGTTGCTTGCTGCTCATAGCTTCTTGATGAATTGCCCATAAACCAGAGAAACATCAAGGTAATGGAAACGAATACGAGAACGAATAAGATGATTAATCGACTCGTCAGCCCTTTAAATAATTGCATGATGATTCCTGTCTGGGTGATTAGAGATATTCGAATTTATAACCGACGCCCCATATTGTATGGACGACCTTTGGCAAAGTGTCACACGCTTCTAGTTTTGCGCGCAGTCTATTGATATGAGAATTTACGGTGTGTTCGTAGCCAAGATGATTGTATCCCCATACAGAATCGAGTAACTGGCTTCGACTAAAGACTTGCCCAGGATTTCTTGCGAGAAAATGAATGAGATCAAACTCTGTTGATGTAAGGTCGATTGGGGAGTTTTGAAATGAGACTTTATGACGTTCTGGCTCTATGCACAGTTCACCAAAAACTAAATCTTGCGATGGCGGCTTTGAATCAACACTAAGTTGTGACCGACGAAACAACGCTCTAACCCGTGCTTCAAGTTCTCGAATACTAAAAGGTTTAGTAAGATAGTCATCAGCCCCCATATTGAGCCCCATGATGCGATCCGTTTCAGTATCTCGTGCGGTTAACATCATGATGGGTGTAGATGGATCGTTTAAACGTACTTGACGGCATATTTCCAGACCATCAACTTCTGGCAGCATAATGTCGAGCATCATCAGATCAAAACTACCGCTAAGCGCCAATGATAGGCCTGTTTTCCCATCATTGGCTTTGGAAACTTCAAAGCCAGCATTGATTAAGGTGATTTCAATTAAGTTAGCAAGATCGACTTCATCTTCAACGATTAATATATGCTGGCTCATTTATTTTCCTATCTTATACCAATTGCATTAAATATTTGCCCACTTGTACTTGTTAAAATTAACTAAAATGGCGTTGCTCTCAATCCTAATAGCCAGCTATTAGTCAATCGAGCGCCTTGTTTTAGCTGATTTTCTCTACGCACAACAAGATCACTTACTTAATACAATTGGTATTATTTAACGCGTTTAACAGTCACCCTTGCAACAAGATTGTCAAAACGGTGAGTGGAATCCAACACTGAATCAGGTAATCCATCATCTTGTGTCACAACCCCAGGATGCATGGTTACTTGGTCAGCACGATCATCCCGTGCAACATTAAAGCCTTCGCCTTGTCCCATTGTCGCTGGTCCGGGTATTGTTGCTGCAGTTTCTGAATCCGCTTCCGTTCCCGAATCATAGACGTTTAAACGAAATGACATGCTATCGCCAACGTTGTAGTTAGTGAGATCGTGACTATTAAGACCTGTAAAGGCGTCATTTGTATTCACCAACATTGATAATACTGACAAATTCAATGTAGTTTCTGTCGTTTCAATCGTTTGGGTCGATGTTTTACCGGGTCCTAATGGATCGGTATCGCTTGCTTTATTAACAATTGTAGATAACGCTAACACTTCTGTGTTGTCACCAGCTTCCGCTAACAACTCAAGTGCCGCATCGGCCGGCTCACCGATACTAAATGGCTTATAATCATCGTTGTGAGTAACTACGGTAATTGGCGATAGCGGCTGATTACTTGTAATGTTTGTTACCGTTACTTCATATTCATAAGTCGGTGCTGGTGCTGGTGTAGGTGCAGGCGTTGGTGTCGGTGCAGGTGTCGACGAATTAGAGCTACCGCCACAACCCGCTAAGGTCAACGCCGAAACACAGGCCAATGCAATGATCGATTTTTTCGGATTAAATAGATTTTTCATAAATCTCTCCTTACTTAACTGTTACAGTTACTCGTAGCACTGGATTCAACCAACGGTGAACAGTGTTGCTGACATCACTTTTGCCGCCATCTTGCATTGCATCACCAATATTTCCTGGGTGAATATGCACCGTCTTATTGGTGTCTTCAGTAGATAAGCCTGTACCGTTTTCACCAGCGTCACCTAATGGGAATGCAGGGATCCCAAGTTGGCCCGGCATACCCGCACCCATAACATAAAGTTCGTTATTGGCTTCAGTACCCGCATCATACGCATTAACATTGATGGTATAAGTGCCAGCTTCCGTAGGGATAGTCCACGCATCAACGCCCGCAAATGCGTCGTTCGTTGGTAATAACATGGCGGTTAATGAAAGATGTGTATCTGATTCAGTATTCAAGTCGAATTCTGATGTCGATTTACCAGGCATTAATAAGCCAGCATTAGGATTAGCTACTTTATGCCCATTTGCTGCATCAATTTCGGCACCAAGATCATCAATGCTTCCGCCTTCAGCCATTTTCTGAAGCGCAACAGAAGCTGCTTCACCGGTTTTAAATAGATGAGTATCACTATCATGGCTGGCAACTAGCAGTGGTGTGAACACCATGCCGTGAGTTAGGTTTGTTACTTTAATAGTTAATTCTGCAGCGGATGCTGAGGCACTAGACAGTGCGATTAATCCAGCAATGCTTGTAGCGAGTAAAGTCTTCTTATTATTCATGATATTTACTTCCTTTGATTTAGTGTTGCACTAATCTTAGAAAGCAAATATCCCGAAACTATCGTCAATTTATCACAAAATTATAACAAATCAATTTATCCAATAATTACAACAACTTCATACCATAATATTTGTGAAATTAAGATCAAAAACGTGGCAACCCCCAACAAAGTGTAACTTTGTTCGTCACTGGTAAATAGTGGCAGTAGCCATAATCCTAAACCAATGAATAAAAATCCAAAGTACCAATATAATTCAGGAGTGATCTGTTCAAATAATGATGCACTGTCATTTTCAAATAGTCCAAAGCCCAAGATGACTAAACTCAATACACTCCCAATCACACCAATAATAGGCAACAATTGATTGAACGCGACTAAACGATGCTTTGCTTTTACTAAAATTAATTGTGCCAGCACCGCGCCAGTGACAATTACTGGCAATAGAACCAATGGCGTTGATTGGGTAGATAATATGCCGATGGCATATATCCCCAATGGCAACAATGCACCATAAATGGCTTTGTCTGGAATAGCGCGCTTATTGGGGAGTTTTCCCTGCCAAATGCTTAATAGAATTCCGTATACGCCGCCAACCACCCCGACACCAATAAACCAGTTAGATAAACTGGTTTCAACCGCCATCATTAAGGATACAAAAATTACCGTCCAAATCGTAATTAATTCAGCTTGGATGCGGCTGTGTTGCCCAGGACACAACTGCCCTTTTTTTAGGATCAGGCACAAAATTGAAAATGCAAAGAAAGGTGAGAGTGCCAAGATTGGCACTACGATGTTATAGAATGAAATATCAATCACAGAATGTTCTCATTATGAAAATTTCGATGAATTATACCGAAACCAGTTAACTTTACGACAAGGAGTTTGCAATAAATTGCGATAGCTCTTTTGGCCGCATGCCACCGTTCACCATTCCTTTTAGTTTCCCTTGCTTAAATAGCGCAATAGTCGGTACTCCACGCAACTTATACTTGGTTGCAAACGCCTTATTTTTTGGTAAATACGCATGGGCAAACCGGACTTTACCAGAGTGACTTCTAGCGCTCTTGGTAAATATTTCAAAAAACGATTTGCAGATAGAACAATTAGGGCCAGACATAAACACTAACAATGGTACCTTAGCCTTGGATAACGGGACAAAATGGTGTGGCAACATTTCAATGACCACGCCATCCAGTAATGGCGTACGGCAATGATGGCATTCATGCTTATTGTTAATCGCTGATAAAGATAGTTTTGTGGCACTAGCACACGCGCTACACTCGACTGAAAAATTACTCATAAAATCACTTATATTTACGTGGCGTTGGTTGTGTAATACAGCAAACTGGTTGATCGTTTGGCATATCTCACCTTACTGATAAATCAATTCTATCATTCCTTGATTTACAAGTAAGGCAAAGGTTGCAATTTGTTGTGCTAGAATCGTGTCATCATATGAATTACTCTCTAGGGTCTGTTGACCTTTGCGGTTCAAATTTGTGGTTCAAATTTTGTTCAATCTAAAAGGATTTTGGGCACATGTTCATTGTTCCAGACTGAGTATAAGCACCTACATCCCTGTGGGCGAGGCATGAGGATTGATGCCTAGTTTATCTCGGCTTTGCCTCCTGAGTCGCTCTAATTCCTGCATCCGTGCAGTCATAGGTGAATGACGAATAACGCCGCACAAAATACGTTTAGGTGAACCCTACGGGCAGCATTTGTTTGTTATTTCTACCGCGTTATCGCCTATTCGTGTATTGCTACATGGATATGTAGCCCATTAGGATAATGCAGGAGCTATTATCGAGCCAGCTACACCACATAGGCTCTGCCTTGTAGAAACCCCAAACAAATTGCTGCAAACATGAACTCAAAAGATCAACAGACCCTAATATTTCTTGGCTCCAACGCTCATCGTTATAACCAATTGGAATAGAACTAGCAACGTTTAGATACTCCGTTGTAACTACTGAATGCCACAAGAGCCACACTTAAGTATTATTTCCGCTACTGAGCCTCTTTGAGAATAATTACGCAAAATTCATTGCCGACAATACGAATAAAAGCGCTTACCACACTATGTTTACGGCGTCTTAGAAAATTGATTAGAAATATATAACTAAGAATTAAGCCGATAAATTTGAATTATAACAATACTTTCACCGCATAAGTCGTTATGATTTTAATGGTAACGAGCTACTTTTCAAAACTTTGCTACAGGGAAAGAGAGAAGTAATCAGGATAATTTAAATTTTTTGCGAGAAGTTGTTATGAGTAAAGAACAGAAATTTTCGAAGTCTGATATTTTGTTGTCTACAACGGATTTAGACAGTCGGATCAAATACGCAAACCAGCATTTTTGTGATATCGCTGGTTATTCTTTAGACGAAATGGTTGGCCATCCACATAATATGGTACGCCACTCCGATATGCCCAAAGTAGCCTTTAATGATCTGTGGAGTTTTATCCAATCGGGTAAATCATGGATGGGGCCAGTGAAAAACAGTTGTAAAAATGGTAATTACTACTGGGTTAACGCATTTGTGACACCAATCAAGGATGAAAGCGGTAAAATTCACGAATATCAATCAGTGAGAACCTACCCAGAGCCCGAGGTCATTGAACGTGCTAATGAGATTTACCCTAAATTGGCTCAGGGCAATGTTCCACGTCAAGCTAAATCGAAGACCGATCAAACTCAATGGATCCTAGGTTTAATTCTTTCGGCAACAGCAGCAAGCCTTCTCAATCTCTATTCTTCAGGAATAAATATTGGTAGCGTAGCCTTAGTGATTATTCTAATGTCTACAACAGGTCTATTCATAACATGGCGCCAAAAGTATTTACGAGTTGTTAATATGGCGAAAGATATTTTTGATAATCCATTGATGACATATCTATATTCCGGAAATAACGATGACGTTGGTGTTATAGAGCTTGCCTTTAAGAAACGAGACGCTGAGATGAAGGCTATTGTCGGTCGCGTAAGCGATATATCCTCAATTATTTATGATACAGCTCAACAATCGTCAGAGCGTGGAGCCAGTGTGTCACAAATCCTTAGCGAACAACGCCATGAAACAGAGCAAGTGGCTGCTGCATCAAACGAAATGTCAGCCACTGTGCAAGAAATAACACAAACGGTGAGTCAAGCTGCACATGCGAGCCACGAAGGCTTGAAAATCAGTAGTCAAGGTCAAGAACAAGTTAACAAGACCACCAATGCAATCAACCAGCTGTCTAACCAATTAAACGAAGTCGATAATGCGATTAATAATCTGACATCAGGTTGTCGTTCCATCGAGTCAGTGTCTAACGAGATTAGCTCAATTGCTGAGCAAACCAATCTCTTAGCACTCAATGCCGCTATTGAAGCTGCGCGGGCTGGCGAGCAAGGCCGTGGATTTGCGGTTGTTGCAGACGAAGTACGTGCCCTCGCCCAGCGGACACAACATTCGACGAAAGAAATCGACGATCTACTTTCCCAATTAATGAAAGAGTCTGATTCAGCGACTCTCGCGATGAGTGAAGGCAATAAATTGTCTGATACTTGCGTCAAACTTTCTGAGCAAACGGGTGAGTCACTGGCGAAAGTACATCATGAAGTTAGTGATATCGCGGCAATTAGCCAACAAATAGCTGAAGCCATCGGCCAACAGGCAATCGCCGCAGAAGAGGTTAATCAGAACGTCATCGCCATTTCTGATATGTCCTCACAAAGTGAATCACATGGTCGGGAAGCAACCGAATTGAGCCTTAGCCTTCTTGATAAATTACGCGAGCAACAAGGTCTGATAATTCAATTCAAAGGATAATAAGGAAAAGAGGCGCCAATTGGCGCCTTTTTCCGCACTAGATTAAAACGTGACTGGTCTTCTCCCCTAATGCTGATAGACTTTGCAGCATACTCTGATAAAAACATTTTCTATGACTAACTTATCTCAACCCACTATCCTTTGGCACGATTATGAAACTTGGGGTGCCGACACTCGGCGTGATCGCCCCGCGCAATTCGCGGCAATTCGAACTGATCTTGATTTAAATATCATTGGCGATCCAATTGAACTTTATTGTGAGTTAGCTAACGACTATTTACCAGCACCTCAAGCGTGTTTTGTTACTGGCTTAACGCCACAAAAAGTCAACCGCTTAGGCATGCCAGAAACACAATTTATCGAAAAGATAAACAACATATTCAGCCAGCCAAACACTACGGTGGCAGGTTATAACAATATTCGTTTTGATGACGAAATTACTCGTCAAACACTTTATCGAAATTTTCAAGATCCCTACGCTAGAGAATGGCAAAACGGCTGTTCTCGCTGGGATATTATTGATTTGGTTAGAACATGCTATGCATTGCGTCCTGACGGCATAACATGGCCGACTAATGACGAAGGTGTGGTAAGTTTTCGACTAGAGTTACTCACGGCTGCTAATAATATCTCCCATGAAGGCGCGCATGACGCTATTAGCGACGTGATTGCCACGATTGAAATGGCCAAACTAATTAAAACGAAGCAACCTAAACTCTTTGATTATGTCTTTAATCTACGCCGCAAAGCACAAGTAAGTAAACAATTTGATTTAGTAAATTTCACGCCATTAGTTCATATTAGTTCAAAGATCCCTGCCACGTCGGGATGTTCAACCTACATCGCACCGATTGCCTATCATCCAGTGAACAAGAACGCGATGGTCTGTGTCAATCTCAATATGGATTTAAGTCCTCTTTTGGAATTGACTGCGCAAGAAATCAATGAACGCATGTATACAAAGCGAAGTGATTTAGGCCACCTTCTGCCAATCGCTTTAAAGTTAATTCACATTAACAAGTGCCCAGTCATAGCACCCGCAAAAACATTGACCAAAGAGGCTGCAGACCAACACGGAATTGACCGTGGGTTGTGCCGAAAGAATCTTGATTTACTCATCGCAAATCCCCAGCTACGAGAGACAGTCACCAACGTTTATCAAATCCAAAATGAACACCCAGAAGAAACCAATCCTGATTTAATGCTTTATAGCGGCGGATTTTTTTCACATCATGATAAGAATGCGATGGAAAGACTTCTGCAAACACCGCCTGAGCAACTCCCTGCGATTGATTTCAATTTTGAAGATAAGCGACTTAATGAAATGCTATTTCGCTACCGAGCGCGTAACTTCCCATTAACGCTATCTCAGTCAGAGCAACAGCGCTGGAACGATTACCGAATGAATACGATGGATGGACAAGGCTATGCTTATCAGTTAGAAACTCTGGCTTTAGAGCACGGGTCTGATGAACGAAAAATGGCGATTTTAAAAGCCTTATTCGAATATGCGAGCAGCTTGTAAAACATTAGATAGTTACAAACGGGAACCTGAATTAATTCAGGTGCCCACCTTAAGACTATTCAGCTTTTTTCTTCGTTAGCCTTGCATGCAAGCTTGAGGTATCCCAACGATTACCGCCCATTTCTTGGACATCGCCATAGAATTGATCAACGAGTGCGGTGACCGGTAATTTAGCCTGATTATTTCGCGCCTCATCCAAAGCAATCCCTAAATCTTTACGCATCCAATCAATAGCGAAACCAAATTCATATTCATTTTCAATCATTGCTTGATAACGGTTTTCCATTTGCCAGCTTTGTGCGGCTCCTTTGGAAATCACCTTGATGACTTTAGCAACATCAAGATTGGCTTGCTTAGCAAAATGTACACCTTCGGCCAGGCCTTGCACAACACCGGCAATACAAATTTGATTAACCATTTTAGCCAGCTGCCCCGCTCCGGCATCACCAATTCGCTCGGCGCAACGGGCATAGGCATCTAAAACAGGACGAACTTTATCAAAGGTTTCTTGTTCACCGCCAATCATAATGGTTAGTACCCCATTTTCGGCGCCAGCTTGTCCACCAGACACGGGAGCATCAAGAAAACCAATCGACTTAGTTTTACACACGCCTGCTAGTTCACGCGCAACATCCGCTGACGCTGTCGTATGATCACATAGGATCGAGTCACTTTTCATCGTGTGTAATACACCATCTTTGCCAACGGTCACTTCGCGTAAATCATCATCATTTCCAACACAACAAAATACCATAGCGGCATTTTTCGCTGCACTTGCTGGTGAAAGCGCGTGTTCACCGCCGTATTCTTTACACCAATCGACGGCTTTAGCAGTTGTTCTGTTATATACAACCACCTCATGCCCTGCTTTTTGTAAAAAACCTGCCATCGGATAACCCATGACACCTAGACCAATAAATGCTACTTTCATTATCTTTCCTAATATTTTTTATAAAACGATTTTAAATAACTATAGATTTTCGAACTTTTAGTTCGGTAGATTTCTTGATAAATCGCAGCGTTCTCACCGGGTTCGAACCGTTTACCATGTTTGACCATTGCTTTAGCGCCATCACTTATTGTGTCATAAAACCCTACTCCCTTCGCACAAGCAATCGCCGCGCCTAAACCAGATGTTTCATGAGTTTGAACACGTTCACACGGCAGGTTAAAGACATCGCTTGCAATTTGCATCACAACGTCACTTTGACTTCCACCGCCGCTAACGCGAATTAAGTCGATTTTCTCTGGGGATATCCGTTCTAGCCTAGCCACCCCCTGCTTTAACGAAAGCAAGATGCCTTCTATCAACGAACGATATAAGTCAAAACGAGTGTGATCTGGCGTAAATCCGACAATAGACCCTCGTGCTTCGGGTCCAGGATAAATCACGCCAGGCGCCCAAAACGGCTGAACAATGAGACCGTTACAACCTGGCTGAATATCGGCAATGCGTCGGCAAATGTATTCTTCAGGCTTAACACCAAGTCGATTTGCCTCTTGAACATCTTCTTGTCCATATTGCTCTATAAAATGACTCAGTAACCAGAACCCCCGCTGCAAGATAATTTCATTAATGAAACTATCTTCGACTAACGATGGATACGCTGGTAAATAGCGAAATGCTTCTCGATAATTTTGTTGAGTAATAGAGACTGTCGCTGCCGTACCTAAACTAATACTCGCTACATTTGGCGATGCTGTACCAGACGTAAGTGTCTCACAGGCTTTATCTGCACCTGCACTAATGATTGCGGTCCCAGCAATTAGCCCCGTCTCGCTTTGTGCTTGTTCACTAATGTGAGCAAGAGTCTCTCCAGGTTCGACGACATCGATCATTTGTTCTCGCGTCACGTCAATCGCTTCCCATTGCCATGCCCAAGCGTTACCCCATTGTCTCTTTTTGTAATTAAATGGAAGATAACCAACTTGAGCCGCAACCGAGTCCACCAGAACTCCGCTTAATTTATAGTTAAGCCATGCAGACAGAAATCCAATTTTTTTAGACTGGTGTGCAATTTCCGGTTGATGTTGCATAACCCAATTGCATTCCGATTCGCCCTGAAAGTAACTAAGCCGCTTGGTCATACCAATGACGCCAAAAGCAATTTTCCACCACGGAGAAAATGGTGGAAGTTTATTGGCGCGCCGGTTATCAGGCCACATAATAATCGGCCTCAATGGGCGACACTCTTCATCGAGGTGAATCACACAATTACGTTGAGTGGTAAGCGAGACGCCAACAATCTGGCTCGGCGTGATGTTTGATTCTCGCCATAGTGCCTTTAATACTTCACATACTTGTTGCCAGCAATAGTTAGCATCTTGTTCAGCCCACCCTAGCTGCGGCACTTCATAAGGAACGACTTGATGCATGATCTTTGTAATCAACTGACCGTTGCCATCGAACACCAAGGCTCTAATACTCTGAGTACCATAGTCGATGGTAATCAAATATTGATTTTGCGATGTATTGATATCTAACACTCTTATTTTTATTTCAGCGGGGCTATGTTATACCAAAATTTGCTTTAACCCAATGTGATTAAACGCAATTAGCATTGTTTTAGATGACGAAATTTTCAATAATAGTTGGACACAAAAAAGCCGCTAAAATCAGGTAGCGGCTTGGTATTTGGACGATAAAAAGTCAACGCGTAATAATTAGAATAACCCTTTTAGTTTGTCTTTAAGCTTATCTTTGGCTTTTTGCTTGGCTTCTTCTTTCGCTTTATCAGCAGCTAGTTTGGCTTTTACTTTAGCGTCATTGAGCTTAGACGTTAAGGCGGCTTTCTCTTGATCAAGCTTAGCCTTTAATGCGCCGCCGGTGTCGAGCCCAAACTTCGGTTCAGTAAAACTGCCGGTTACTTTCAAAGGAATGGCAAGACCAGCCAGATCACTACCACCATTTTGTCCCTTAGATGTACCAACTAACGTGACTTTAAGGTGATAATCAACAAGCTCTTGTAAAATATTAGCCGTACCTTGTCCGTTTAAACGTAAAAACGGCGCTTCCATTAGTAATGACGTATTGTTCACCAGTCCTTTACTCATCGTAAATTCACCGGTGAGCGCCGTAAAATCGGTTTTCTTTTCTTCTTCACTGGCACTACTCCCTAGCGCAGCCTTTACGCTGCGAAGTTTTTGCGCGAGATTAATACCGTATAATGCGCCGTCACGCACCGCAAAATTACCTTGACCATCAAGCACCTGTTTAATCTTACTAACCGTTAGCCCTTGTCCTTTGGCTACTAAGTTGAATTGGGTGGTTCCTGCTAAGAGGTCAACATCAGCGGCATCCTTAAGTAAAGGTAGAATTTGCACGCCGTTTAATTGCGTGTTGATTGAATAACTATTACGGCCCTTATCATGACTAACCGACGCGTTAAGTGTCATATTTCCTTCATACAAATCTACTGATAACGGTGCTAGTTTTGCGCTGCCATCTTTAACGTTTACAGCTAATTTCGTTTGACCAATGTTAATTCCTTTGGCTTTAAAACCAGCAATAACAAGCTTACCGTCGACATCTAATGTATTTAACACGCTAAGATCTGGTTCAACTTCAGGCGTCGGCTCGGTGGGTACAGTACTCGCCTCTTGATCTGATGCAGGTGCTGGAATAAGCGGGTTAAGATCCCACTCATTACCTTTAAGGTCAAAACGCACGGTCGTTTTGTCCAGTAATGCAACTGAGGCAGTACCATCAATGGTCATGCCGTTCACATCAAGCGATAATTGCTCTATCGTTGCAATCATCGGCGAGAGCTGAACGTTTGTGCTGGTTTTTAACGCTATGTTCATTTCACCTGCTGGCACATTTTCGCCCTTCAATGAACCATTTACGCTCATTGTCTTTAAGTCGATTGTCGAGATGTCTTTGTTTACGTTCATCATCGCCTTAAGATTTAAGTCGCCAACAAACTCATTGGTCACCACATTTAAGATCACATCTAATGTAGTGTCTTTTCCTAATTCAAACGCCCCTAATTCAATAAGCTTGATTGAAAGATCTGTTTCAGTGCCTAATTTCTTATCAATGACAGTAATCAAGGTGTTGGTAATATCAATGCCAGCTAACGCAAGTTTCGGGAGTTCGGACTGACGAGATTCTGTGGGGGTTACTTGCTTTGGTGTTGAAGAAGCGTTGTTGTTTCCCATACCGTCAAGGTTGCTTACCCCTTGAGCATTCGTTTCTAGATTAAACGATAAACCGTCTAAACTGACCTGACCTAACTTTACTTCTCCTGATAATAATGGCATCACATCAACAGAAACAGCTAACTTATCTATCTTAGCTAAGTTTTCTTTACTAAAACCCGGCGCATTTTTCAGTTCAATCTGACCCGTTCCAATAGCGAGTTTTGGAAAAATAACCCAACCGAGTTCGCCGTTAATGGCAAGTTTTCGATTTAGCGATTTTTCAGCTTGTTGTTCGATTTCTGCTTTATAGTCGTTTGGATCAACCAAAAGCACTAAGCCGATGATGGCAACAATGATTAGGAGTACGATAGCCAGAACTATCTTTAAAAAACGTTTCATCTAGATTCCCTGATTAGAAAGTAATAATGCGTATTATGATAGACAACTAGTAATTATACCAATTCCATTAAATAACTGACCACCTGTGCTTGCTATTGGGATTGACAACAACAGCGTTGCTCTCAATCCCAATAGCAAGGTATTACATCAATTCATTTATTGCGGTTGAAATGTAATATTTATCATAGAAAAAAAGGCAGCGATAATCATCGCTGCCTTATTTTGAAGATAACCTTTACTGTGGGTAAGCGTTACTTAATGCCTGATATACATTGTCAGCAAGCGATGCATCACAGGCTAATGCATTTAATGCGTCTGCGAGATGCTCGTTGTCTTCACGCCCGTTCCAAACTTTAATGTACGATCCGTCTTTATAACCATGATCTTGGCGGAAATAATTTAGAACATTTTTGCCAATGTACCACTTATAAAGAGCATCAAAATTAAACTCCACCACTGACATCACTTTACAAAATTCACTGTATGGCATTTCAGATAACGCAGACTTGCCCACCAATGCTTTAGCCAGTGGCAAAAACATACCTGTGTGATGTGTTTGATTAAAGTGATCTTCCCAAATTCTAGCACTTTGCACGATTGCTTCGTCAATCGGCAATGCAGGGTGACGTTTTAATTCGGCACTCATTAAGAAGTGCCAGATATCCACCAGCTCTAGGTGCACCTGTTCGATATCTGGAGTTTGATGCTTCCACCATTTCCAGCCGTAGTGATCGATCATTTCGGCGCCTTCAACAACAACGGCACAGTGCCAATCTTGCGACGGATCATTTATCCAATCGGGGTTTATTGCGGCGTTAAGTTTGTTTTGCATTTCAAACATTTGTCGAAGTTGCGCAATCATAAATTTTCCTATTATAATTTTGATTATTCTGCAGTTGGCGTATCATAACATGAGTCTAATAATGACTGCATCTGAACTACGCCTTTTCGTCTGGTGTATTCAATATTCCGTTCTGGAATCATCTCCGGTCGCAAAAAATTACTGAGCGCTTTGGTAATATCCGCTTCTCTAATTAAATGAAGTGTAGGATAAGGCGCCCTATTCGTAAAATTAGCAGCATCTTGTGTTGCCTGCTCATCAAAGCAATAGTCGGGATGAAAACTCGCTAATTGATAAGTACCTTCATAATTGTCATTCGCTAATTGTTGCTGTGCACACGTTAGTAAATCAAGGTACTGATCAAAATCCATCTCTGGATCAGAAAAGATCAACAACGTCGTTGCAATCGACGAGTCTTTGTCGAGTTGCTGGCACGCATCCCAAAGTCTATCGAGGTAATTATTGAATCGAGCCGGTGGGATAACTAGATAGTGAATTGTTTGCGCTTGCACTTCTGCTTTTGCAAAGGGACAGATATTCATTCGAACTATAACTTTATCGACCCAAGCTTTTGTATGAGAAATGATGGCCGCATGGTTGTCTGCAAACCGGCAGCGATTTTCAATGGTACTCATGCCTTAAGAGGCTTCCTCTATCGACGTCACATTGTCGTTATTATCAGCAGCTAAATCAGGTTGCTTACCTTTGAGCGCTTTTTCCACGTTCTTCGCATTTAGCGCTAGATAAATGGTTAATGACTCTAGATCATCTTCCTTCAGCTTAGGAAGTACATTGTCATGACGCAGCATTTGCTGTAACAATTCTGCATTATCGAGGGCTTTATCATAAGCGTCAGCGGCTTTCTTATCTGCAGTGCGCAATTTTTCTACCCCTCTTTTATCTTTAACAATATATTCGATTTCGATCATTAATCTGTCCTCTAAGTTTGAGATCCAATAATACTGTATATTAAACCAGTACTGCAACCATTTTATTTAAAAAGCTTATTTAATAAACAAATCCTGAAAATTTTTGCTGGTTTGTTCAGCTAACTGCTCAACCGATACTTGTTTCAGATCAGCGATAAATTCGGCTACATCTTTAACAAACGCCGGTTGGTTCTCCTTACCACGATGAGGAACAGGCGCTAGATACGGCGAATCAGTCTCAATTAATAGTCGGTCAAGCGGCAGTTTTCTAACCGTTTCTCTCAATTCCTTGGCGTTTTTAAAGGTAACAATACCGGAGATTGAGATATAGAAGCCCAAATCAATCGCTTGTTTAGCCATTTCATAACTTTCTGTGAAACAGTGCAAAACACCACCGACTTTGTCTGCGTGGCCTTGCTTCAATATATCAATGGTCTGCTCACGTGCGTCGCGCGTATGAATAATAAGTGGCTTGTTAACCTTAGTCGAAACATCTACATGTTCAATAAAACTTTGAGTCTGTACTTCTAATGTTTCTGGCGCATAGAAAGCATCAAGGCCAGTTTCACCAACCGCCACGACACGACTGTTACGGCAATATTTCTCAAGAACTGTTGGGTTTACCATTTCTTCTTGATATAGCGGGTGTTGACCACAACTCGCATGAATAAAATCATAAGACTCGATCGTTTTAAGCATCGCGGGATAAGATGCCAAATCAACGCTAACACAGAGCATTTCGTTGACGCCATGCGCGAGCGCATTATTGATAACATTATTTAAATCATTGTTGTAAAGTGACAAATCAAGTCTGTCGAGGTGGCAATGTGAATCTATAAACATATTTTCTTCAGGTTTTCTTTTTAATTGAGTTGTTTATTATGCGTTACATCGTTGAGGTAACATCAGCGCCACTAAGCTTGGCACCCAGTAATTTTTCTATTTCTGAGCGTAATTTGATTTGGTTCTCATTCAATGAAACACCAAAACCCACAGGTCGTCCACCTTGCGCACCTAGTGGATTAATCCAAATCACACTTCCTTCAAATTCAATTGGTTCAAGATCATCAGGTAACATTACGCTAACCTGAATCATTTGCCCTAATTCCACGCGTTCTTGGCTCATAAAGAATAAACCACCATGGTTCACAAACGGCATATAGCTTCCATAAAGCTGCTGCACATTCTTAAACTCAATACTTATAGATACCATTGTTGTCGTCCCTAATGTCCAATTATTCTTTCAGTAATTTCAATCAAAACGTTGCGTAACTGCATTAACCCATTAAGCCCCGTATTATCAGCTAATTGGTGCCTCAATTGATTCATTTTACGATCAAAATCAGTCAAACATACAGTATCAATTTTATTCATGCCCGTTTGGAGCGCTGGAGCGAGTACTGTATTTGTAGTGCCAGTCAATAACTGACCCTTTGTAGCCCAGTGATTAAATCTAATTATCATCATTAGGCATTCGTCAAGCGCCACTGGATTACTCTTGTGGCTAGTAAGTTTTTCAATTTCTTGCGCTAGATTAATAGCCTCAGAACAAGCTTGTTCCAGTTGGCGATTTTGCCACGCTAAATATAAAGCATTACTTCGACTTAACATAGGCTCGATTAGTAGAAACTGGTCACTGTCGAGGGCTTCAATGGCCTTTAGTGGCGAATCGCCAAGCAAGGATAGCTGATCGCTAGTTATGGACTTTCCACTTTTTCGTTCAAGCCATTTAAGTAACTTAGCACGTTCAGGCTGATTGATAGCCATTTTAAAACAGCGACTCAATATGGTTGCCGAAACCTGTGCCAGCTTAGACGTTGAGAGTAAAAAATACACATGTAAAGGCGGCTCTTCGAGAATTTTTAGTAAAGCGTTTTGTGCTGATTCCGTCATGGATTCAACACCGTCAATAACCACCACACGGCGCTTATTAACTAAGCCTGTACCTATCACTTTTTGGCTTAAGGTTCTGATTTGCTCAATGCTAATTTGGCTCTTGTTATCTAAACAAGCAATGTGATAGAAATCAGAATGAGTGTTTGAAGCATGTAGCTGACAGTCTTGGCATTGCCCACACGCTTTATCTTCGTTTATCTGAGCACAATGAAAGAGTTTAACGAGTCGTTCCAACAATTGCGCTTTACCCAACGAAACACTCGAATGGAATAACAGCGCGTGATGAAGCCTGTTATCACTCAAATCTTTCGCCAATGAAAGATAGGGCTTTACAAGCCATGGATATAAGCTTTGCTGTGTCTTAATCTCGCTCATTGATGCACACTTATTATTTTTGTAAGGCTAGAAAGTTAGTTAACGCATCTTCGATATCTTTCGCAACCGATTCAATGGACTGCGAGGCGTCGATTTTTATTACACTGGCATCTGTCGCTGCGGCGTCAAGATAGACATCACGCGCCCGCTGAAAAAAACTAAGTTCGTTCTGTTCAATACGGTCGAGTTCTCCACGGGCTTGAGCTCGTGATAATCCAAGTGATGGGTCGATATCTAAATAGAGAGTTAAATCTGGTTTAAAATCACCAAGTACCGCGTTTTTAATGGGTGCCATAATATTTTTAAGACCACGACCGCCACCTTGATACGCTTGAGAAGATAGATCATGGCGGTCGCCAACAACCCACTTCCCAGCGTTAAGCGCTGGCTTAATAACGCGCTCTACTAGTTGACTGCGGGCTGCGTACATTAACAAAAGTTCACTTTCAATCGTTAGCTCTTCGTCAGCGTGCGCTTGTTTTACTAATGCTCTCATTGCCTCAGCCAGTGGCGTGCCGCCGGGTTCTCGGGTTGAAACCACGTCCTTTATTTTATGGTTGTTAAGTACCGACATAATGTGACTAATTGCGGTTGACTTACCTGCTCCTTCGAGCCCTTCGATGACGATAAACTTTGACATACTAATCTCTAGATTTTTATTGTTGTTTTAATTTCGCTAAATAACGCTTAGTCGCACGATGATGGTCTTTCAAATTGGTTGAAAATACATGACCACCATCGCCTGACGCGACAAAATATATATAAGGCGTTGTTGCTGGATTTAACGCAGCGTGAATTGCCCCTTCACTCACCATAGCAATTGGCGTTGGCGGCAATCCTTTAATTACATACGTGTTATAGGCATTTTTATCTCGCATATGCGCATAGGTAATATCGCCGTCATATACATCTGCCATGCCGTAGATTACGGTTGGATCCGTTTGTAGGCGCATTCTGCGATTAATTCGATTTACAAATGCCGATGCAATCTCCGGTCGCTCGCTTGCAATACCGGTTTCTTTTTCGATGATTGACGCTAAGACTAAAGCGTCATGTTTTGTTGTTAATGGCACAGTTCGGTCTCGTTCTTGCCATAAAGTCGTTAACTTTTGTTCAAGCATCACATTAGCACGCTTTAAAATTGCAATTGCAGGCGTTTTCGCCGTGAAGTGATAAGTATCTGGGAAGAAATGACCTTCTACTCGAGCAAATTTATATTTTTCTTCATCGACAGAACTTGGATTAAAACTCTTAATATAATCTTTTACTCGTTGTTGACGAAACTGAATTTGAGGATGGTCACTTAAGATCGTCAACCATTGACTGAAGGTACTTCCTTCAATAAATGTGACAGAAAACTGCTTTTCGATTCCACTACCCAGTATTTCAAGTAATTGTGTTGGTGAAACATTGGCTGGAATGGCGTAATGACCTGCTTTTAGCTGCGCCAATTGAGGTTGTAGGATGAATAACGCTTTAAACGGTTCGCTGTGGGTTATTTTACCGTCGTTCTTAAGTCGATTGATAACTCTATGGGCACTGTCCCCGCGTGCGACAATGATTTCTGCTGCGCTAAAGTTCGCAATTGGTGTCTCAGCCCATTGATTGACCCAATAACGGACGCCAAACAAACTCGACACAAGAATCACAATCGCTAGAAGACCCCCAAGTAACAATCGTTTAAACCAGCGAATGATTGACGATGGCTTAGATTGATTTTCGTTTGATTGCTGCGCGTCAGCCATTGGTATCCTTACTATTTAGCATAGCTTGTAGTTGTTGGGTTATACGTCCAATTTCATAGTGTTTCGATTCAATGGCCACCACAGGTACAACACCTATAAGGCAATTGGTCATAAATATTTCTTCAGCGTCAGTAATACTACTGAGTTTAAATCGATCTTCAACGATCTCTACGCCATCAGCATTCAAATGAGCCATTACCTGTTGGCGCATGAGTCCCTTAACCCCAGAAAAATCCAAATTGGGTGTATAGACGATATCGCCGCTTCGCCAAAATAGATTAGCCATACTGGTTTCAATGATACAAGCTTGGCAATCAAGCACCACAGCATCCGTCCACTGATTTTCATCAATTTGTTGTTTAACTAATACTTGCTCAATACGATTAAGATGCTTAAGGCCAGCGGTTAAGGGGTTAATCCCTAGTGCAATAGTACTCACGCCGAGCGCAATACCATCTCGCTGCCATGCCTGATAAATCTCCGGCAATAATGACGTACTAACAACGACGGTTGGAGAATCACAACCTATGCTTGAATAACCACGTTTTCCCTCACCGCGTGTTATCACAATTTTAATAACACCGCTGCCCAGTGATTTAGCGATAGCGCTTATCTCATCGAGCAATACCTTGAAGTCTACTTGGGCTATGGCCAAGGCAGTGATGCCTTGTTGCAATCGGACCAAATGCTCAGTTAATAGTTCACAACGAGAATCAGTGACTTTAATGGTTGTAAATAACCCATCGCCATAACTAAACCCACGGTCAGTTATACTCACCTGATTAGACGCTACGCCATTAACCCAAGTATTGTTCATTACTTATCTTGTCCAATACGGCTCGCAACAGCACCCGTTTGATCTTTATATTTTGCGTTTAGGCGTTTGTTATAAGGATTTTGAGCGGGGCTCGATAACGTTTCAAAGTTTAGTGCGCCTATCGGCATGCCCGCACGCAATGCCAACGGTAACTTGCCGGCATTAATAAATTCTAAAACAATATTGCCAGACCAACCGGGATCGATACGATGTGCAGTGACATGAACCATTAACCCAAGGCGCGCCAGTGATGACCGTCCATCTAACCAACCAACGATATCGTCAGGTAGCGTTACTGATTCTAATGTCATTGCGAGTGCGAGTTCACCAGGGTGTAGAATAAAGGGTTGGTCACCTTCAAGAATAATCTCATCACTCATCACGCTATCAAGCGCTTCTTGCACCGCTGCTTTAGGGCCACTAATGTCAATAAACGGCGCGTTATGCCCTTCAAATACCCGGAATTTATTGCCTAAACGCACGTCAACCGTGACACCACTTATACTTTCTGGATCTGGCGCTGGCGCTATCACAATTTTCTGTTCAGCGAGATAACTCTTAATTTCTACATCACTTAAGCGCATGCGCTTGGCTCCTTGCAGTAGTTATGGGTGATTATCGGTTTAATAAACGATTGATATCTGATTTAAGCATTTCAATCGCGATACGGTTTTTACCACCACGAGGCACGATAATATCAGCGTATTGCTTTGATGGCTCAATAAATTGTAAGAACATTGGGCGAACAGTGTCTTTATATTGTTGCAGCACTGACTCCATTGTACGACCACGTTGTTGAACATCACGTGACAGGCGGCGCATTAAACAGACGTCTAGCGGCGCATCCATGTAAATTGACGCATGGAAGAACTTACGAAGCTCAGGGTTAGTAAGTAATAAAATACCCTCTAACACAATAACGCGCTTGTTGCCCATATTCAGCGTTTCCGGCAATCGGGTATGCGTGGTATAACAATATTGCGGTAATTCAACCGTATTGCCGTTTTGTAGCTCTTCTAAATGCGACATCAATAAATCATGTTCAAGCGATGAAGGGTGATCATAGTTTGTCTTCACGCGCTCTTCCATGCTTAGATGGTCTTGATTGCGATAATAGTAATCTTCGTTGATCACACCGATTTGATTACTTCCCACCTCATCGATTAACTCTTTAACGATGGTTTGTGCCAATAAACTCTTACCAGAGGCCGACGCGCCAACAATGGCGATAAAAATACAGTCTTTCATACTATTCTCCGATAATAAGTGATGGAATACTTTGATTTGTCTTATTTAAATTAATGGCGCAACGAACGGCTATGTCTAAATAAGCTTTCGCTGCGCTTGAATCTGGTTGCGATACTAACGTTGGACGGCCATTATCAACATCATGGCCAATATTGCCGTCGAGTGGTAGATGTCCCACCAACTCAACCTTGGCGTTTGCCGCCAATGCTTTTCC
Source organism: Psychrobium sp. nBUS_13 (assembly GCF_051201665.1). Taxonomy (GTDB): domain Bacteria; phylum Pseudomonadota; class Gammaproteobacteria; order Enterobacterales; family Psychrobiaceae; genus Psychrobium. The sequence goes on from NZ_CP179210.1 coordinate 2,228,881, forward strand.
GCCTTCTTCACCAAAAAGGTGACTGTGATGGCCGCAATTGTCACACTCGTGATAACTCATGTTTTCTATAACGCCAATCACGGGTACTTTTACCTTATCAAACATACTAATGCCCTTTTGGGCATCTTTAAGCGCTAAGTTTTGCGGGGTTGTTACTACAACCGCACCGCTCACAGGCACATCGCTGGACATGGTTAATTGAATATCACCAGTGCCCGGTGGCATATCAACGACAAGATAATCTAACGTTGGCCACTGCGTTTCATAAATCAATTGCCCTAGCGCTCGCGATGCCATTGGCCCGCGCCAAACCGTGGCATCATTTTCATCAACTAAGAAGCCCAATGACATGGTATGTAATCCATGAGCAATAATAGGATCTAATAATTTACCATCTTGCGAGACAGGCTTAGCCTTCACGGCGCCAACCATCGTTGGTAATGAAGGTCCATAAATATCAGCATCAAGTAAACCCACTTTTGCGCCGCCATGTGCAAGGGCCAGCGCAAGATTAACTGATGTGGTTGATTTACCAACACCACCTTTACCTGATGCAACCATAATAACTTGCTTAACTTGGGTTAATTTTTCACTCTGGTTGATGCGCTTAACCTTGATCGCAATCGTCAAGTCTATGGCGGAAAACGTGATGGTATTAGAGAACAAATCACTAAAATAATTAACGAGTTCTGTTTTAAGGTGCAAACAAGGAATTTCAGCGGAGATGTCTAGTTCAAGAATCTCTTTTTTTATTCTGGCACGATCTACATTGATGAGGGATAACAAAGGTGATGAACTAGTCGGAAAAGTCGCTTTTTTCATCAACGTTTGGAGCGTTGACACGAGCGATTTATCATTCTTGGAGAAGAGCCCCATTTGTATTTAACCTGTCATCTAAAAAATTCGCGCTATTGTACCGAAAAATCATTAACTTTTCGATATCTAACGAGGCTAATTTGTTGATGAATTTGGCAGTTAACTAAGGTATTATTGGCGCCATTTCCACGCCTCATAATGCGTTTGTATAAAGAAGCAGCAAATCAAGCTGAAATCAGCGACCTTGCTCACAATGTTCAAATCTATACAACCATCATGGCGTTTTCTATTTGAAAAGGCGATTTACAACGTGACTGCAAAACGACAAATATTAGTGACTAGCGCACTTCCCTATGCCAATGGCCCAATCCATTTAGGCCACATGCTTGAATATATTCAGACAGATATCTGGGTTCGCTTTCAAAAACTACGTGGCCATGAATGTCACTATGTTTGTGCAGATGATGCCCACGGCACGCCTATTATGCTTAAAGCACAACAGTTAGGCATCACACCTGAAGAAATGATCAATCAAGTTAATGTTGAACATCAAGCAGACTTTAAAGAGTTTGGCGTTAAATTTGACAACTTTCATTCAACCCACAGTAATGAAAATCGCCATTTCGCTGAAAAAATCTATAACAGTTTAAATGACAATGGTTACATCTCTACAAAAACCATTGAGCAATTATTTGATCCTGAAAAAGAAATGTTCCTACCAGATCGTTTTGTTAAAGGTGATTGCCCAACCTGTGGTAGCGAAGATCAAAACGGTGATAACTGTGATAGCTGTGGCGCAACCTACAGCCCAGTAGAGCTTAAAAATCCTCGCTCTGTGGTATCAGGCGCGACCCCCGTATTAAAAGAAAGTGAACATTACTTTTTTCAATTGCCAAAATTTGAAGCCATGCTAAAAGAATGGACTCGCAGCGGTTCATTACAAGAAGAGATGGCTAACAAATTAGCAGAGTGGTTTGAAGATGGTCTTAAAAATTGGGATATCAGCCGTGACGCGCCTTATTTCGGTTTCAACATTCCTGGAACGACAGACAAGTTCTTCTACGTTTGGTTAGATGCGCCTATTGGTTATATTGGTAGCTTTAAAAACCTGTGTGACAAGAATCCTGATATTGACTTTGATGCATTTTGGAACAAAGATTCAACCGCTGAGTTATATCATTTCATCGGTAAAGACATCATTTACTTCCACAGTCTGTTCTGGCCTGCAATGCTCGAAGGCGCTGGTTTGAGAAAGCCAACCTCAGTATATGCCCACGGTTTTGTCACGGTAAACGGCGCTAAAATGTCTAAATCTAAAGGCACATTCATTAAAGCGCGTACCTATTTAGAACATTTAAACCCTGAATATTTACGTTATTATTACGGCGCTAAGTTAACAAGCCGCATCGATGACTTAGATCTAAACCTTGAAGATTTTGCACAGCGTGTAAATTCTGACATGGTGGGTAAAGTTATTAACATTGCTAGCCGCTGTGCTGGATTCATCACCAAGAAATTTGACGGAAAACTTGCAGCAACAGTATCTGAACAAGCATTAATGGATGAGTTTATTAGTGTGAAAGATGAAATTGCGCAGTGTTATGAGCAACGTGATTTCGCAAAAGCAGTGCGCCAAATCATGGCACTTGCTGACAAGGCCAACCAATATATTGCCGACAAAGAACCGTGGCAGTTAGTTAAAGATGAAAACAAGTTAGATGACGTGCAAAACATCTGCAGTGTTGGTATCAACTTATTTAAGGTACTTATCACGTACTTAAAACCTATTGTGCCAAGTCTTGCTGAACAAGTTGAGGCGTTTTTAAATGTTGAATTAACGTGGGACAGCGTTAATACACCATTGACTAATCATGGCATTAATAAGTTTAAAGCGATGATGCAGCGTGTTGATATGAAACATGTTGAGGCAATGGTTGATGATTCAAAAGAAAATTTAGAACCAGTCAAATCACAAATTGATCCTAATTCGCCACTGGCAAAAGATCCTATTTCGCCTGAGATCAGCTTCGATGACTTCGCTAAAATCGATTTACGTATTGCACGAATCGCAAAGGCGGATCATGTCAAAGGTGCCGATAAATTACTGCGTTTAGAGTTAGATTTAGGTGGCGATAGCAAGCAAGTATTTGCAGGGATTAAGTCTGCCTATCAGCCAGAAGATATTGAAGGTAAATTAACGGTGATGGTAGCAAACCTTGCGCCGCGTAAGATGCGTTTTGGTATGTCAGAAGGCATGGTCTTAGCGGCAGGACCTGGCGGCGAAGAGCTTTGGATCCTAAACCCAGATGACGGTGCTCAGCCGGGGATGCGTGTTAAATAATCCTTAAAGTCATCACAAAAACGGCGCTAGATGCGCCGTTTTTTATACCTTCTATAAAACGTCTCGTTAAGACGGCGTTTCTTGAAAATTACTAGGGTTTTAAATAATACCATTAATTGCATTAAATATTTGCCCACTTGTACTTGTTAAAATCAACTAAAATGGCGTTGCTCTCAATCCTAATAGCCAGCTATTAGTCAATCGAGCGCCTTGTTTTAGCTGATTTTCTCTACGCACAACAAGATCACTTACTTAATGCAATTGGTATTATCGCGTTACATTTTATTTTATCCAATTGAATCCTCGATCGATTAACACGGTAATTAATTTATAGAGTATAGATTAGGGGATTATTATCAATAAGTCATGATCTATAAGCGCAAGTATTTAGGCGGGTTTTTACAAAGAAATGATGTGTATTGGCGTTTAAAAGGCAGAGCAGACTTCTAATGCTTGTCGGTTGAGCGATAATTTTTTCAGATCGCTATAATCTTTCCTAATGAATGTTTTTTCACGGTACATCACGTTTTATAAACTACTAACAACTCACAATTTATTGCACAAACAGTCGATTTAATCAACTAAGCCTCCCTGACCAAATAATCGTATCGCTTAATTATGCATCTTTAATCATTATTAATCAGGAAGATCAAAAGACGCTAACTTAATACACAAGTATGCCCTTCAACCCAGTATTGATGATTAAAACTGTCGCCAACCTTCTTTGACTGCCCGCTTAGCGTGCCTTCTACCATCGCAAGCTTTGGTGCGTTTTCTTGTGCAAGTTGATTAGCGATATATTTGGCAGTGGCACCTTTTAACTTCACTGCAGTGTGAATTGTCTTATCATCTAGATTCGATACATCTAACTCCAAGGTTAATAAGTCAATCCCGTTGATGGTTTGCACAAGTTCTGAATGCTTAACAACGGTACCAACAAGATGGGCTTGATTCCAATTGATGGCTGTGGATTTTGGTATTAACTTAACCTGCTGCGCTTGAAGTGTGTCTTTACCGGTCGTCGCTTGACTTTGCAGCTGTCTAATTTGAGCACGTACGTAAATACCTTGCCCCGCACTTGCATTAGCGACTGCGTTTTCTGCGTCGTTTCCTAATAGAGTGACGCTAAAGTAATTGCTATGTTCTTGCCAACTACCCTGGCTATCTCTCCATTTTCGTTTAGTAATAACTTCCAAAGGCAACATCGCGGTACCATCAGCAAAGTAGCGAATTTGATTTTGCTTACTAACGATATTTCCTAATAACACAATGTGGTTGTCATGAAGATTCACTGGATACTCCAACGATTATAATTACTACAATTATAATATAAAAATCAGTTTGTTATAAATTTAAATTGTGAAAATTTGAAAATACACCTATCCTTACACCGCAAACAAAATTACTCATTGGAATTAACATGACCAAAAATGGAATTATCGGCCTTTCAGCAGGAGCAATTGTCGTGCTTGGCGGTCTCACTTTTTACACTCATTCAGCATTCTCAAGCCAAATCGAACAAGCAATCGCTCAAAACAGCAATGATAAATATACATTATCAATCGAATCTAAAGAAGACGGTTTACTGAGCAGCAAAGTTCAATACAAACTCACGCTCTATAAAAACGTTGCATCCCAAATGGGCACTAGCTTACCAGCCGATGTAGATTTCTACGTTAACCATCATTATTCGAGCTACCCGCTGCTCGTGCATAGTCAATTTACATTAGATTTTACGAAGGGAGCTGGTAAATCTTTTGTGGACGCGTTAAAAGTAGAAAGCATTGAGCACATGGCAACCTTAAGCACGAATCTATTAACGCATTCAAACGCACTCAATTTTGAGATACGTCCTGCTGTGTTAGAAGATCATGCAGAAAATGTTGTGACCATTGGTAATTTAAAAGCGAGCTTTGATGGCGATCTGGCATTTAGCCAAGGCGATTTTGCTTTTGCATTTAGCGAAATGGCAGCAGAAATGAAACAAGGCGGACGTTTCCAGATGAAAAGCCTAACTAGCGCAGGAGAGATTGACTCGCACAGCGGCCTTACTTTTACAAGAAACTCCGTTAGCGCGTTAGAAGAAGCGAGTTTCAACAATGAAGCGGTGTTAGAGAGTTGGTCAGTAAACCACTTAACAGCTATTTCATCGTCAAAAGGCTTCGATACTGATGTGATTTCTGGTGAAACAAAGCTTGCAGTTCAATCTGTGAAAGTAAAGAATGCGTTGTTGGACTACTTGGTAACTGATACTGAACTTGAGTTATTGATTCAGAACCTTGATAAAGCAAGCTTTATCGAATTGAATAGAATATCTAGCTCTGCCCCGCAGTTGCCAGAAATATTGGCCTCAACTGAAGGCATCATTAACCGTGGTTTTGATGGTAAGATTACCAAGTTAAAAACGACAGTGAACGATGTTGCGCTTGACTCATCAGGAACTTTTGAATTTCCTGCTTACGCGGGCGAGATGAATCAGCAAATGATCATGATGCATGCCCTTCAAAATTTCAGTCTCGACTATACAGCAAACCTATCAAATAATTATGCTGAAGTATTTCCACAATATGCACCTATGATTGATGGTTTAACCGCACAAGGCTTTGCAGCCAAAGATCAAGACGGCAATGTAAGCACGACTATTAAAATTAAGGATATGGCGATCACTGCAAATGACAAGCGTATTCGCTAATTAATATACAGTTAAACAATTAAATTAAAAATAAGGGCGCCAAATGAGGCGCCCTTTTAATCACTAACAGTCAGTCACTGTCCAATCAATCGTTTCCGTTGCCTTTAATGGCACGACTATATCACTGCCAAGGGGCAATGTTTCTGGTACCGTCCACGACGATTTTTCTAAGGTAATCGTGTCTTGATTGCGGGCAATACCGTAGAAGTCTGGGCCAAAGTGAGAAGCAAAGCCTTCTAATTTTTCCAGAGCATTTTCTTTATCAAAGACTTCAGCGTATAACTCAATTGCTGCGAATGCCGTGTAAGCCCCCGCACAACCACATGCATTCTCTTTATTGTCTTTAGTATGTGGCGCCGAATCGGTTCCAAGGAAGAATTTCGGGCTACCGCTTATTGCTGCCTCAATTAACGCTTGTTGATGAGTATTGCGTTTCAAAATTGGAAGACAGTAATAATGTGGCTTAATGCCGCCCACTAGCATGTGGTTTCGGTTATACAATAAGTGATGAGCTGTTATGGTTGCGCCAACGTTTGCTGGAGCTGACATGACAAAATCAACGGCTTGCTTTGTTGTGATGTGTTCCATGACGACTTTCAATGAAGGAAAATCACGGACTACATTAGATAAAATTTTGCTGATGAATATTGCTTCACGGTCGAATATATCAATGTCATTATCAGTCACTTCACCATGGACAAGTAGTGGCATGCCAAGTTCGCTCATCATCTTAAGCACTGGATAGATATTTTTAACATCAGTAACGCCTGATGCTGAATTCGTTGTTGCACCTGCAGGGTAGAGTTTCGCCGCGTATACTTTCCCACTCTCGAAGGCTAGCTTCATTTCCTGCGGTGAAGTTGAATCTGTGAGATAAATAACCATCAAGGGTTCAAAGTTACTACCCGTAGGCTTATTAGCAATGATCCGTTCACGATAACTTAACGCTTGTTCAGTGGTCGTTACTGGCGGCACTAAATTAGGCATAATAATCGCGCGTCCCATGTATTTAGCGCTATCAGGAACGGTTGTTGCTAATGCTTCTTCATCTCTTACGTGTAAATGCCAATCGTCGGGACGTGTAATGGTAATTTTTGTCATAAAGAAGCTCACTTATAGTCATTATTAAATTGGCGCATAGTTTAGAGATTAGTCACTATCAAGTAAAGGTATAGCACTGACTGAGCGATAAATTAATCAGTTATTCATTGATTACGATCTTTGTCGCGCACTTCATTAGGTTTTGGTTTAGAATAGCGCCAACAATATGGCTAATTCAGCCACAAATTTTAGGAAATTATACTATGGCTAAGACGTCAGCAATTGATAGCGACTTACTAATCGGTTTTGCATTAGATCTCTTTGAAGAGCACGCTGGAGACAATTTAGATGAGCCTGATCTTAATTATTATCTTGAACAATGTGATTCAGCTGCTGCTGTTGAACTCGTCAGTGCGTTCAATGATTGGCAAGAAGTCGCAGACTTAACGCAAGACCAATTAGATAATGATTATATTGAAGTACGGATCGGTTTGATGGAAGACGATGAATTTGATCTTATCTATGCTCGCGTTCTTTTAAAAGCAAATCAGAAACAATTAGACGAGTTCAGCCAAATAAAGTGGAAACGTTAACGTTTTAAATGCAATAAAAAAGCCGACTTGATGTCGGCTTTTTCGTGCATAGGTAATACCTATTCAGGCAACACCGCGTTGTGATAAACATTTTGAACGTCGTCACAATCATCCAGCATCGTTTGGAATTTTTCAAAATCAGCTAAATCATCAGCACCAATTTCTGACTCTGTTTGTGAAACAAACGTTATCTCTTCAACTTCAAACTCTAATTCACTGTCCATGTCATTCAATGCACTTTTTACCTTAAAAAACTCAGTGTGAGGCGCAAAAACAGTGATCTTACCATCTTCATTTTCGATATCAGTTACATCTACATCAGCTTCTAACAGCGCTTCATACGCCGCATCTTCATCGCTACCTTCGTATCTAAAGATAGCTAGGTGATCGAACATGTGAGCAACAGTACCGGTACTGCCAATTTTCGCATGTGATTTAACGAAACAGTTACGGACTTCAGTGTACGTACGCTTATTGTTATCTGTTAGACAATCAACAATAACCATACATCCACCAGGACCAAAACCTTCGTAACGCGCAGTTTCATAATTTTCACCACCACCACCAGTTGCCTTTTCAATTGCACGGTCAATTACATGAGTGGGGACTTGGTCTTTTTTGGCTTTTTCGATCAATCGCTTTAAAGAGATGTTGGTATCTGGGTCCGACCCGCCATTTTTCGCACTAACGTAAATTTCTTTACCGTAACGAGAGTAAACTCGAACCTTAGCACCTTGGGTTTTTGCCATCGATGCTTTTCTGTTTTCAAAACTACGACCCATTATTGTTCTCTTTATTTAATTCAAAAATTATGCTCCGATTCTAACAGAATTTCGGAGCAAGAAGCTAGCAACGAAATCCTGCTCGTTGCTTTAATAAACAACTAGTTTGTTAGTCAAATCGGCGTCGAAGCAGACCCGCAATTGCCAAGGCAATAAATACAAAACCGATCTTACCACCGGAGGAACCTTCGTCTTGAACGGATGATATGTTCGATGTCCCAGACACGATCACTAGTTTGGTTACTTTATTAGTCGTTGCGGTTGCGTCAGTCACATTGAGCGTGACATTGTAAGCCCCACTGTTTGCATAAACATGATTTGGCGATTGCTCAGTAGATGACTGCCCATCACCAAAATCCCAATTTACGACGACATCACCGGAAGGGTTGTTAATTTGACTTGAAAAAGTAACTACCTGACTCGCTGCCGTATAAGTAAAATCAGTGTTTAGCGCACTTTTAATCGTGACATTCAGTTCTTTCGTTACTTCTTGGCCAATCGCATCCGTCACACTAAGAAAAATGTCATATTCACCGATACTGGTATACACATGATTTAACGTGGCTTGACTGGATGTATTGCCGTCGCCAAGGTTCCATTGATAACTAAATGGCGCTATTCCACCTGATACCGTGCTGGTGACACTCACCATAAATATATTTGAACTGTCTTGTTCACGTGATGCGTCAAGTATCAACTGTTCACCAACCGTTACCAATTGCTTCGCCTCAAACGTTGCACCAGAGGTATCTTCAATCGTTAAAGAAACATTATACTGACCCCCTATTTGATATTGATGCTTTGGTGCAGTCAATAATGAAGTATGGCCGTCACCGAAGTCCCAGCTAGTCTTGACAACGGAGTAACTTGAAACAGCCTGGTGACTGAAACTAACATCACGTCCAACTCTTTGTGCCGCGATCTCGGTGGAAAGTTCAATCGCCGTTCTACTCAAAGATATGGTTGCATTACGGCTTGTTGCGTCTTGCGCTGTGACCGAGAAGTCTATCCCCCACAATGGTAATTTCGTCCCATTTTGTGGCTGTTCAGGAGAACTATAGTCATCAGCATCACTAAAATGGCTATTTGCTGTTAAATGCTCGTCACCTTGGAGCGGTGTTTGTGGGAAGATGCTAAATGCTGCATCGCGTATTTGGCGCTCAGTATTACCAAAACTTAAACGATGTTGATCTGCATCAACCACTGCAATAAACCCTTGGCCAGGATGTTCACTCGAATTATTATTGGTAAATGCATCATTTCGATACCACAACAATATACCGGGATCGTAATTTTCACCAACCAATCCAGCATCAAGTTTTTCATTCGATCGTAGCTGTATATAATAGTATTCGGGAGCAGCGTCTTTATAATCTGAGATCCGTTTGAACGAAGAAAAGCCTTTTACATCAGTGAGTTCGACACTGGTTTCAAAATCATTAATCGCTTGTCGATCAGATCCGGTGATTAGATTAATGTCATCAACCGCAAGACCAAAACCGCCTACAGCGGGATCCGTCACGTACTCAATGGATAGGGTAACCTGTTGCCCTTGCCATGAACTAAGATTAAAAATCAAATTTGTCCATGGCGAGTCAGTTAACTTACCCGTCAAAAGGTGCGCTACATCTGAGATATTGGTAGACGATGGCACGGTAAAGTCATTACTCAACGGATTGCCATTAATTAAGAACCTTGCATAGTCGTATCCTTCTTCAATATCCCAACGCGCCCACAATGAAAGTTGAGCGTTAGGCGCATCTGGAATAGTTAATATGAAATCTTGGCGAAAATGTGTCTCGTCTTGGTGGTCTGCAAGTAGTTGAAACTCACCTTGCTGTGCTTTTCCAAATAGCTCTTTATGGGATGGCAACGTAATCTTTGCCTGATTGATTTTGTCATCATGATCGCTTGCTTGCGTTAGCGCAATTTGAATACCAGCTGTGTTAAGCGTATTAGCATTGATATCTTGTTGATTAAGCCAATTGCCACCGAATTTTTGTTGCAATAAATCTCTTGCCAAAGGGCTAAAGGACGTCGGTTGTGTGCCACGACGTTCACCGAGCCAACTCCCGCCAGACATAATGGACCAATATCCCACCGGTGAACCAACTAAAGTTGACTTAAGATCATATTCGTCATCTAGTCCTAAATCATGACCAAACTCATGGGCAATTACACCAGAACCAGAATCTATTGGCACAATCGTATAGTTCTTAACCTTAATATTACTGCCAGTGATATTTGCTTCCTTTTCACTCACCGAAAAGCGATGCGACCAAATTGCATTGGTGCCTAGTATTCCACCGCCCGCTTCTTCACCTACACTAGCATGCACGATTAACACATGATCGATATAGCCGTCCGGTTCGTCGGTAATATTATCATTGTCTAGATCTTGAGGATCCTTTTTATCGAAATCAATAAGGCTTACACCACCATCGGCCACCGCGGCTTCAATGGCTTCTACAACCAATACTTCGACATTAGTATCGGATCCACCGTCGCCATTACCGCCGTAGAAAGCAGCTGATTGTTTCGAACGGTACCAACCAAATGCTTGTCCATTGAAATTAAACGTGTTTCCAGACTCAAGACTATAATATTGATTCACAGACATTAACGTTTCATTGTCTGGGCCTTTAAATCCATTGGATGAAAACAACAGATCCTGATAATGCGCTAATGAATAATCACTATAAAACAAATCGGTGTCATTGCTTGAGAGTCCGTTGTTGGCATAGGTGAGATTGGGAAAATCAATTAACACGGCAAGAACGTTAACATCTGTGGCTTGTTTTACAGCCGCCGCTGAGTACTGCTGTTTAAACTTTGTCGCTGTATCCGGGATCCGATAATTTTGTGGTAATTTATTGTGCCGCTTGTCTTGTGCACGATAACGCTGAATATACGCGCTAATCTTTTCTTGTATTTCGGCATCACTATCTTCTGGGGTAATCTCGCCGCGTTTTTTGAGCCAATATGCAATTTTTGACTCGCTTATTAATGCTTCATCAATGACACCCTTTGTATGGCGTGCTGCTAAAGCGACTGAGGAAAAAGCCATCATACTGGCCACGAATGATGCGACTACTTTTTGCATGGCATACCTCTATCGTTTTTTTGCTGAATATACGCATCTAATTTTTTATACTGCGTGTCTTTAGAATCACTTGCTTTGATATCACCCGATTTGATCAACATTGCAATGAGCTTGTCGCGGTCAATAATAGGAGGTGAAAGCTGGCAAGGTTTAACTTTGACTGACGATTTATCTATTGTCTGACTTGCTTGTGGCGATGAATGGTCAACACTTTCACATCCAACAATCATTAGTAAAGAAACAAAAACAACGTTACATTTTATCATTAGTACCTTATTTAATTATTGCACTTCTTTCAGTCTACTATAGCGCAACAGCACTAAATTTATTATTGAATTTAATGATTTATTTAGCCCCCTCTTTGTATACAATATAAATTAATTATATTAAACATTAAGGCATGCTATGAACAATGGTATCGGCGGTTCGTCAATTAAAGATGCGCTCTCAACACTTTCGAACATGACAACAGGTTTCGACGCGCCATCACAAGATGAATACATTCAGCGGATCAACCGCGCATCTGAGCTTATGAAAATCAATGATATAGATGCTATCTATCTCAATGCTGGTACTAATATGACGTATTTTACGGGGACTCCTTGGTATGCGTCTGAACGATTAGTAGGGGCATTACTAACCAAAGAAGGAAAGCTCACCTACATAGCACCATGGTTTGAAGAGAGCACTCTAAGCGAATTTATGACAATCAAAGCTCCCGTTGCTACATGGCATGAGCATGAATCCCCTTATAATGTGGTTGTAAAATTTGCAATGAGCAATGGAATCAACCGACTTGCGATTGATGAATCAACGGCTTTCTTTATCGTCGACGGTATAAAAGAAAATGCGCTAAATAATAAGCATTCGTTAGCGCTAATAAATAGCAAATCAGTTACCGCTGGCTGTCGAATGCAAAAATCTGATACTGAATTGCGACTGATGCAACAAGCCAAAGACATGACGATGGAAGTTCACAAAGCAGCAGCGAGTATCTTAGTGCCGGGCATTACAACGACACAAGTCACTGAATTTATCAATCAAGCACACCAAGCCGTTGGTGCGAAAGGTTCATCATTTTGTATTGTACTCTTTGGTGAAGCAACGGCCTACCCTCATGGTGTCAAAGAACCGCAGACTTTAAAAGAGGGAGACATGGTTTTAATTGATACAGGCTGCCTACTTCATGGTTATAACTCCGATATCACGCGAAGTTATGTTTTTGGCGAAGCGAGTGAAAAACAACGTGCAGCATGGCAACATGAAAAAGATGCGCAGCTTGCTGGCTTTAACGCGGCACAAATTGGCGTTGCTTGTGAACAAGTCGATATAGCAGCCCGCAATTATCTTACCGAACAAGGATATGGCCCTGATTATAATGTACCTGGTTTACCCCATAGAACAGGTCACGGTTGTGGACTAGATATTCATGAATGGCCTTATTTAGTTCGCGGTGATAAAACATTATTGGCACCAGGCATGTGTTTTTCAAACGAACCGATGATTTGTATATATGGTGAATTTGGCGTGCGATTAGAAGATCATTTTTACATGACAGAGTCAGGGCCTAAATGGTTTACTGAGCCTGCCTATGCAATTGATGATCCTTTTGGAGCAAACGCTATCTAGTTTGCAGTTGTCATGCTAATAAGGAGTTATTTGACTCCTTATTTTATATTTCCTCTCTTCAATACCAGTGACTTACGATATAATTAGTTCACATTTATTTTAATGGACTAATTTTTGGCATGAGTCAATCAGTTGCGTTAATTACCGGTGCTGCTAAACGGTTAGGTGCAAACACCGCAGTTCGCTTGCATCAGCAAGGTTATACCGTAGTCATTCACTGTAACCATTCAGTTGAACAAGCAAATAAACTCGCTCTTGGCTTAAATCAACTAAGAGATAATAGTGCGTTTGTGGTGCAGGCCGATTTAAGCGATATTGAAAAGATTGACGGGCTAGGTAAATATATTGCAAATGAGTTTTCACGGCTCGACGTACTAATTAACAATGCGTCTTCATTTTATCCTACTCCGCTTTCCACACTTACGTCAGAGCAATATCACGACCTTATTGCGACAAATATGACAGCACCGCTATTTCTTACTAAAGCCTGCACGCCACTGTTGAAGATCGCTAACGGCGTTGTCATTAATATGTGCGATATTCATGCATCACGTCCTTTGGAGCAACACAGCGCCTATTGCATGGCCAAAGCCGGACAACAAATGATGACTTACGCACTCGCCAACGAATTAGCACCTGATATTCGAGTCAATGGAGTGGCACCTGGTGCAATTGAGTGGCCAAACAGTGGCATTGATGGCGAAGCAATCAAAGAGGTGTTAAAATCAATTCCGTTACAAAGAAAAGGTCACATGAAAGACATCGCTCAAGCGATTGAATATTTGATTTCTGCGCCTTACGTGACTGGACAGATCCTAACCATTGATGGCGGGCGCCAACAGGTAGCATCGAAAGGTGCTTAATGAGGTATCGTTATGTCTATAAATGGTATTACAGAGAAAACTATCACCTGCCCCCATTGCGGTCATCATACTCATGTCGAAATAGATCCCAGTAACGGCGATCAAAATTACTACGATGAGTGTACTAATTGCTGTCAAGAGCTTCATCTAACAACCCATGTCGATGAAGCAAATGAAACGCTTGATGTAACCATCGACGCCGATGATGAGCAGTTTTATTAACGATTTCCCTGTTGTGCCATTACTCGTTCGACAGTATCTACAATCGCCTGAGTTTGGCTATCAATCTCAATATTGTACGCACTGTGTAGTGGTTTACTGTCAAGCGTCGTTAATGAACGCGTTTCAGGAATAAGATACACCTCGAACCAATCGCCACCAACCTCGCCTATGGTGAGGCTGGCACCGTCAATGGCCGCAAAACCTTTCGGCAAAATGTATTTCATCCAGCGAGGATCGCAAGAAAAACGCAATCGTGAATTGGTCGGCGTGGCTGCGCGTTCAATTAACGTTGCAGTCATCGCAATATGTCCAGATAAGATGTGGCCGCCAACTTCATCACCAAATCGCATGGCACGTTCGATATTTAGAATATCATCAACAGCGCACTGTGAAAGATTAGTTATCTGCAATGTCTCATCCATTACGTCAAAATATACTATCTCATCATCTTGATGGGCAACGGTTAAACAAACACCATTGTGGGCAACACTTGCGCCGTGCTTTAAATGCTCTTTTAGTGAACCAGTAAACCGCATGCCAAAACGCCACAATTTATCTTGTTTATCAATAGAGACGATGGGTGCCATTGCTTGAATAATGCCAGTAAACATAGGTTATATCTCGTGGTTTAAAATCATGGTATGACAATTTACAGTATCTTTAAAAATAGTCATCAAGAAAGCTGACAATAATAAGGGTTTGTATATTCCCTGTTCAATCACACACTTAAAGCGAAAAATTCCTTGCCAATATTTTGAGGCGGCTATATGATAGCGCTCGTTAACACGTAATTGTTTTGACGCGCGATTAGCTCAGTTGGTAGAGCGCTAGCTCGACATGCTAGATGTCACAAGTTCAAGTCTTGTATCGCGCACCACTTCAAAAATTACTCTTTGTTAATGCGCGATTAGCTCAGTTGGTAGAGCGCTAGCTCGACATGCTAGATGTCACAAGTTCAAGTCTTGTATCGCGCACCACTCTTTCTTCTATCAATTTTCAAATTGTTTTAACAAGAATTCGAATCAAGAGACCATTATGCGTAGCAAAACTCAGCTCGTTGTGTCGGTATGACGCTAGCTCGACATGCTAGATGTCATAAGTTCAAGGCTTGTATCGCGCACCACTCTTTCTTCTATCAATTTTCAATTTTTTTTAACAAGAATTCGAATCAAGAGACCGTTATGCGTAGCAAAACTCAGCTCGTTGTGTCGGTATAACGCTAGCTCGACATGTTAGATGTCATAAGTTCAAGGCTTGTATCGCGCACCATATTTATCAATTTTCTAACTACGTCCTTGTAGTTTTTGCTATCTATCTTTATTTTATTGCAATGCGGCCATTAAATGAATGGCTCAATGTGGTTCCGTCAACATATTCAAGTTCACTGCCTACCGGCACGCCATGAGCAATTCGGCTGGCTTGAATGTCGTAGTCGTTACAAATGTCCGCGACATAATGTGCAGTCGCCTCGCCTTCCACTGTTGGATTCGTTGCCAAAATAACTTCACTAAAATCACCCGATTCAATGAGTGTTTCGAATTTATCCAAGCCGATGTCGTCAGGTCCAATACCATCAAGTGGAGAAAGGTGCCCCATTAAGACGAAGTATCGCCCGTAGTAATATCCTGTCTGTTCAAAGGCGATCACATCGGCGGGTGTTTCAACCACACAGAGTTGTTTACTTTCTAAGCGCTTTGGATTTAAACATAGATGACAGGTATCTTGCTCGGTTAGCGTGCGACAAACATCGCAATGCTTAACATGAGACATGGCATTGTCGAGCGCTTTCGCTAATGTCAATCCACCTTGTCTATTGCGCTCTAATAACTGAAAGGCCATACGCTGAGCTGATTTAGGCCCAACGCCAGGCAAACAGGTTAAACCTTCAATGAGATCGGTAATATAAGGACTAAACTTCATAGTGATTCTTAATTATTAATAGTATTTTTTCAGCGGAAAAAAAAGCGCTATCTAGCGCTTTTTATTTGCAATCAGCAATTAAAACGGTATTTTCATGCCAGGTGGTAATTGCATACCGCCAGTAACTGATGCCATCTTATCTTTGTTAGTTTCTTCAACACGGCGCGCCGCATCGTTAATTGCTGCAGCAATTAAATCTTCTAGCATTTCTTTGTCATCTTCCATTAGATCAGGGTCGATTTCTACACGGCGTACGTTATGGTTACCAGTCATAGTAATTTTAACTAATCCAGCACCAGACTCACCCGTTACTTCCATATTAGCAATTTCAGCTTGCGCTTTTGCCATATCGTCTTGCATCTTTTGGGCTTGCTTCATTAAGTTGCCCATTCCGCCTTTTCCAAACATAACTTCTCTCTTTTCTTTTGGGTACGACCTCAGTTGTCGCACAATTCTAATATTTTACCCAGTCTTCGCTCAGGCACAAGTGATATATGGTGCCGTTATTGATAATTTCAAGGGCTAATTAATCGCCTTCAACGTTCGATACTTGATACTTTCATCAACTAAGTTCGCGTCAAACTGTTCTATAAAGTGTAAAACACCGTCATCCGCTTTAATACGATCAGTGGCAATTGATAAACGCTCTCGATGTAAATCATGAGCGATTTGATATGGCGTTTGAATGTCATTGTCACCAATCTCAACACTAAGTTCGATAGGAACGTCTAAGAGCAGCGTTAACTTCTTCTTTAATGCGTCTACGGCTGTATCTGCATTCAGATGGCGGTGCTCATTCGCTAATAACAAACTAATGGTATTGCCTTGACGTTCGTAAACTGAATGAATTGCTAGTTGCCGCAGTCGACCACCTAAGACCATTTCTTCTATCATCACCGTCCATGGGTCGTCTGAATTAGGCGCTAATAGCAGCGCGGGATCTTCTATCAGCGCGACAGGCGATTCGTTAGTTGGACTGCTATCGAGGGGGAGCTCTTTCGTCTTAGCGACTAAACTACTCGAATCTACGACAGGTAAAGAGCTAATCTTTTCTTCTATAACATCGCTAACAGCGCTTGGTAAATGACCACCACGTTGGCTAACAACGTTATCATTTACCGCTTGAGGCTTTTTTCCAGTGTTTTCCTCCGTATCAACGCGCTTGGATTTCAAATCATTTTTAGCTTTCAAAAATGCGTTGATATCGCCGGCATTAAACGTCGTGATATTACTCGGTGAAGGTGTTGGTGACGACGAGGGAGCTGCCGTCTCTGGAAAATTGGTTTGATTAATATCAACGGGCTCATAATATTCGGGCTCTTCATGAGCCATGGCCATTGACATATTCATCATTTCTTCATCAGAAAACTGACTCGGCTGGACCTTTGTCGTTGTCTCTTGTTTTTGAACATTAGCAACTTGTTCAGTATGTTCGATGGGCTCCACTAGCTCGTCATTTGGTTTTTCAAGAACGTTTTGTCCACTACTTGCATCAACTAACGCAATTTCAGCGGCTGGCACGTTCACCGTTGACGCAGCTTCAACCGGATCAAGAGGCGTTGGTTGCTTGCCACTTCCTAGTTTTTTTTCAACCTTTTCGATGACAACTGGCGATTCTTGTTTTGCACTACCTTGAACATTGCTTTTTTGTTCGTTCAATGCAGCACGTACTTGGGCTAGCCCTGCAGGACCCTGACTGTTGCGTTGTGTTTGTGCCTGCGCGATTAATGAATCTTGTTCCTGAGCGAGAACAGCAGCGACGTCGTCATCGCTTTCAACGATCTGTGGCGATGGCTGTCTATGAACATCGCCCGTTGGCATAAAGGCAATTAATCTCAACAACACCATTTCAAAACCACTTTGAGGATCATTGGCCAGCGGTAGCTCTTTACGTCCCTGAATCAAGACACTATAAAATAACTGTAACAGTTCGGCATCAAATTTTGCTAACTCAATCACAGCGCGTGGCTGGTCGGCTAAACGAGCACTATTTTTGACAAGTTTTGCCATCGATGCAAAATGAACACTGTCGATCATTTGGCCAAGCAGCGCGTCAAAATTAGGACTAAGCTGCGCTATTTCATCGCTATAACTAAACAACGCATCACTCTGACCTTGCAATGAATACGCTAGAAGTTTGGCGCTATGATCAACATCGATTGTGCCGAGCATTTCTCCCACAACATCTTTATTTAATGTTCCACTACCATGGGAAATGGCTTGGTCAGTTAAACTAAGGGCGTCACGCATGCTCCCTTTGGCACTTTGGCTAAGTAAACTTAACGCTCCTTCATCAAAACTCACATTTTCAGCAGTCAAAATAGTATTTAGCTGACCAGAAATTTGACGAGGACTTAACGCTTTGAGGTTAAACTGCAAACAACGAGAAAGAATAGTCACCGGTAATTTTTGAGTTTCTGTTGTAGCAAACAAAAACTTCACGTGCTCTGGTGGCTCTTCAAGGGTCTTTAATAACGCATTGAAACTACTGCGCGATAGCATATGAACTTCATCAATGAGGTATATTTTGTAACGCGCACGAGTCGGCTTGTACTGTACGTTGTCTAAAATTTCACGCGTATCTTCAACTTTTGTTCTTGATGCAGCGTCAATTTCAATCAAATCAATAAAACGACCTTGTTCAATCTGCTCGCAGCTTTCACATCGGCCACAAGGCGTTGCTGAAACCCCCAGATCACAGTTGAGACACTTTGCCAATAAACGGGCTATTGAGGTTTTGCCTACACCACGAGTACCGCTAAATAGATAGGCGTGGTGTAAACGTTGTTGTTCAAGCGCGTTGACCAACGCCTGTAAAACATGCTGCTGACCAACCACCTCATCAAATCGACTTGGTCGCCACTTTCGTGCTAATACTTGATATGACATAGTGTTCTCAATTCGTGATTTCTTTTCGTGATTGCAATTGACTCAATAAATGCTGTTATTCGCCTTCAAACGACACCAGCGTAGTGATGGCAACATCTAACGATGATAGACGTGATTTACCGCCTAAATCTGGTAATGAAATAACAAATGCAGCGTCCGTAACTTCTGCCCCTATTTGTTGAATCAATTTGATTGTCGCTTCAACCGTGCCACCCGTCGCTAATAAATCATCAACAATTAAAACCTTGTCGTCACTAGCTAACGCATCTTCATGTATTTGCAGTGTATCCGTACCATATTCAAGCGTGTAGTCTTGCGAAATAGTTTTGCGCGGGAGTTTCCCCGGCTTACGAGCAGGTACGAAACCAATGCCTAACGCTAATGCCAGTGGCGCGCCAAAGATAAAACCACGCGCTTCAGTACCAACGATCTTTGTGAATCCTTGGCCAACGAATTTTTCTGCCAATAACTCAATAGTCAACGCAAATGCTTTTGGATCTTCAAGTAATGAAGTGACGTCGCGAAACATGATTCCTTCTTTAGGATAATCTGCGACTGCTTTAATGCTCGATTTTATATACTCAATAGATTGTTGATCCATGATACTCACTTTGATTGTTGCATGGCTAAGCCATAATAAATTTGTAATGATTATAGGGGAGTCAGTATTTGAAAGGAAGTGATGCCCCACAAAATCAGAAAGATTGTTAAGTAGGGCCACAAAACGTTGATTTAATTGTTGAAATTTAAACCAATTGTAAGAATTTACCCGTCGCTAGTAATGCGTGAGATTAGCGTATCTAACACATCATTTGCTTCATCAGTTGGAATTTGGCAAGTTCCAGCAGCATCATGACCGCCGCCGTTGTTTTCTAACATTAAATCACCCACGTTAGTTTTCGATGAACGATCAAAAATTGATTTTCCTGTGGCGAAAACAATGTTTTGCTTTTTAAATCCCCACATTTGATGAATCGAAATATTACATTGCGGGAAAAGTGCATAAATGAGGAATCGATTACCTGCGTAAATCGTTTCTTCATTGCGCAGATCTAGCACTACAAGATTTTTGTGCACTGTACTACAACGCGCCACCTGCTCTTTAAATAAGCTTTGTTGCTCTTGATATAGGCTCACACGTTCTTGAACATCAGCCTGTTGCATTATCTCTTCAATCGAATTTGTGCGACACAAATCAATGAGTTCCATCATTAATTGATAATTTGAAATTCTAAACTCTCTAAAACGGCCTAAACCAGTGCGCGCATCCATGATGAAATTCAGAAGATCCCAATCATGCGGATTAATCACCTCTTCCATATTAAACTGTGCAGAATCGCCTTTATCTACAGCTTCCATCATGCCGTCCCAAGACTCAGGGAATGAACGGTGACCACCATAGTATTGCCAAACGACACGTGCCGCCGATGGCGCATCTGCATCAATTACGTGGTTATTCAATCCCTGATCATTGCGTTTTGTTTCAGATAAATGATGGTCAAAAGCGATGTGGACCTGAGAAACATAAGGAAGGTTTGTCGATATATCGTTGCTGGTTACTTCAATTTTCCCGTCTTGCATGTCTTTAGGGTGCACAAACAAGATGTCATCCACTAGCCCTAAATGCTTTAGCAGTACTGCTGATACTAATCCATCAAAATCACTACGTGTTATTAAACGAAATTTACCTGAGGCCATGCAACCATTCTCCTTTACTACGTTGACTTATAAAACTTTCCAATGAGAGTCCATTATTACCGCATACAATCGTTTACAACAAGCAGTTTTTATTGCTCTTGGTAAGCTAAAAACAAAAAAAACAATGAAAGATCATTGGCTTAATTATCAAAACGGGTAATTGATTAGAACTTAAAGACTGCAGATAGCTGTAGATAGTCTGAGCTTACTTCTTCCGTAGCGTCATCATCTTGCGTAAAGCGACCATATTCCATACCAAATGACAATTTGTTAGTGAGCGCTTTGAAATAGTTCACACCAAACTGGCTACGATTCTTGTTACTCAGATCTGTATCAACCGCTCCATAATAGATAGTTGAACGATCGCCTTCATTCCAAAAATGACGATAAGCAACAGTAAAGGCTGTTTGGTCCTCATACTCACCATTAACTAACCCTTGCGAAGCAACCACGCCGACATAACGTCCGGTTTGTCCCATGTGTACCTGAAAACGTAAATCATCTTTACCGCCCGTCTTTATGCGGCCAGCAACTGAGTATCCAATACCTGTTTCGTTACTTACTTCAGAGTCAACCTTCTGTAGTACTGCACCAACAGATACATTACCCCAGTCTCCTTTAAACGTATATTTACCCACGATATCTGGCACTTTGTCGTTTGCAGCGCTAGCCGCGTCACCGTGTATATCAGTACCCCAAGTTTCTGGGTTTTCTATCGACAATTGTAGCCCACCGTTGGTGTAACGGATCTGACCTTGACGGTTAAACACCAAACCCATCGCCGCGCCAGCAAAGTCGACAGTCTCAGCAATTGCACTAGTATTCATAAACGTTGACCACGTTTGACCCATTAGCCATTTATCATACTTAACAAATGCATGACGAATCCGCGGATGCGACGAATTAGAAATAATTTCGTTGCCACCGCCACCGTAAAAATCGATCTCGATGAATGCCATCACATCACCGTGAGTATATTTCGTATTAAAGCGCGTTTCTTTAGCATGAAGCTTAAATTGGCTGCTATCAGCCACAGGAGTGCCTTGTCCGATCCAGAAGTCACGATACCCAACTTCACCAGTCACATATCGAGCATCTGCTTTTAAATAGCCACCGAACTCTATTGAGTCTTTATCCGTTAGCTTGATTTTGTAACCTGCTTGCGCTGTTGTCGCAGCGGCCGCTAGTACAACGGTCATTGCTATTTTATTTAGTTTTAGTTTTTTTAATAACACGCTTTCATTCTCCTTGATTAGGTGTGATTATACAAATTGCATTAAATATTTGCCCACTTGTACTTGTTAAAATTAACTAAAATGGCGTTGCTCTCAATCCTAATAGCCAGCTATTAGTCAATCGAGCGCCTTGTTTTAGCTGATTTTCTCTACGCACAACAAGATCACTTACTTAATGCAATTGGTATTAAATATCAAGCAAAGGCAATAGCTTGGAAATACGCAAAAAGTCGTAAGACCTTAGTCGCATATTGCTATTTGTAATAAGATTGTTAATTTAAAATGGTTATAATCATTAAAAACAATGACTTAATATAAAGAAATTATAAATGGTTTTTCATGACTAAACAGCAGTTTACGAAAACGTAAGACTAATGGCTAATGAATTAAATTGAATTTTTCTAGAAGTGGTGGGCCATGAAGGATTCGAACCTTCGACAAATGGATTAAAAGTCCACTGCTCTACCAACTGAGCTAATGGCCCATTTCTGGGTTTATTCTGTTTGGTGGGTCATGAAGGATTCGAACCTTCGACAAATGGATTAAAAGTCCACTGCTCTACCAACTGAGCTAATGACCCAACAGAAAGGGTATGTATAAGTGGTGGGCCATGAAGGATTCGAACCTTCGACAAATGGATTAAAAGTCCACTGCTCTACCAACTGAGCTAATGGCCCAACAGGGTATACGATATTTATTGGTGGGCCATGAAGGATTCGAACCTTCGACAAATGGATTAAAAGTCCACTGCTCTACCAACTGAGCTAATGGCCCGCATCACTATTTCTAGCTATCAATATATACTGCTGGTGTAAATTCATTATTGGTGGGCCATGAAGGATTCGAACCTTCGACAAATGGATTAAAAGTCCACTGCTCTACCAACTGAGCTAATGGCCCAATAATGAGTTTACTAAGCAAGTTTGAATTTGGTGGGCCATGAAGGATTCGAACCTTCGACAAATGGATTAAAAGTCCACTGCTCTACCAACTGAGCTAATGGCCCGATTTATTAACCGAGGCTATTCAAATTCAATAATTAACGTTTGGTGGGCCATGAAGGATTCGAACCTTCGACAAATGGATTAAAAGTCCACTGCTCTACCAACTGAGCTAATGGCCCAAACGTTAGGTTACAAGTGAAGTGCTTTCCATCTCCCTTGCAACGGGCGCTAATAATACTGATTAATAATTTTAGCGCAACCTATATTTTTAACTTTTTTGTTTAATTGGTAACTTTTCGAACGACTCGACATTTTTTAGATTACAAAACCAACAATTGTGCTAAAAAATTTCTATAACACATCGCCAATCAACAAGTTTTTGGAATTAACGTAATCCCTTTAAACGTGTCTTAGCAATTTGAGCCGCTGATGAATCACCGTATTCTTTTACGGTTTGCTCATATAAAGCACGTGCTTTATCTAATGCATTTTCGTCTTGAGCAATTTTTGCTAATTTAACGAGCGCATCGCCGCGCTTAATCGATTCAGGAAATTGACTCACTAACGATTCAAATTGGATTTTAGCTGCATCTTTATTACCTTTAGTAATATAAAGCTGGCCTAACCAGTAATGAACATTAGATAAGTAAGAAGAATCGGGGTAATCTGTTTGGTATTGCTTGAATTTTTCGATAGCCTCATCGAACTTTTTATCCTTGAGCGCAAGATTCAACGCAAATTCATAGGCACCACTTTCAGATAGTGGAGTAGCAACAACTGAGTTAGTAGGGTCATCGATGACTACTTGCGGTGTCTGCGCTGCACTATTTACCTTAGTCAGTAGCTTATCTACTTCTTGGTATAGCTCGCGTTGACGTTGCAAAATTTTATTCAAGCGATGTTCTTGAGTCTCGTTTAGGCCGCGAAGTTCATTCAATTCTTGTTGGAGGCTATCGATATGCTGTTGCATCTCGAGTTGTGTTTTGCCTTTTTGCACCAACATTTGCTCTAGTGCTGCAATACGTTGGTCTGGGGAAGAGGATAAGTCGACGACGTTGGCGGTTTGCGCTGCTGCGCTCCCCGCCATTAAGAGACCTAATGCAATTATATTTTTCATTAGTTCTTAATTTTTTAGTTGATTAGTATACTAATACTGCACGACGGTTTTTAGCAAAACCTGATTCAGTGCGGCTATTATCAAGTGGCTTTTCTTCACCGTAAGAAACAGTTTCGATTTGTGAAGCATTAACACCTAAGCCTTCTAAGTAACGGCTAACAGCTTTAGCACGACGCTCACCTAGTGCGATATTGTACTCAGGCGTACCACGCTCATCAGCATGACCTTCTACTAATACTTTAACACTTGGGTTAGCACGTAAGTAAGCAGCGTGTGCATCTAGTAGTGCAGAGAATTGGCTTGATACATTTGACGTATCAAAATCGAAGTAAACGATGTGCTCTTTGCGTAATTCTTGTAATGCTAAGCGTTGTTTTTCTTGTGGTGTCATCTCTTTAACCATACCACCAGTTTGAACGCCTGTATCAGTCGTTTGTTCTTGGTTAGTCTGGTTAGTTTCGCTAGCGTCGCTATCAGCTGTTGATGTTGAACCACATGCTGCAAGTGCAAACATTGGAATGGCTACAGCAATCCCCTTAACAATTTTATTTAAACGCATTATCCGTTCCTTTAGTTATTCAATTAGTTTTTCAAATTAATAAATATATGGTGACCATGCTGGTGCTTTAATTTCACCATCACGAACCGGTAATCTAGCCTTAAATCGGCCATCGATGGACACCAGTCCTAACACTTGTTGTCCACGATAAGTCGTACCATAAATAATCATACTGCCATTAGGTGCAATACTAGGCGACTCATCTAATCGTGTTTTAGTCAAAACTTGTAAACTGCTCGTTCGCAAATCTTGCTTGGCGATATGATACTTGCCTCGAGTGCGATTCACCATGACTAATTCATCATTTTTCGGTGAAATAGAGCCACCGAGATTCATTTCGCCGTCGAAAGTAACACGTCGAATACGTCTCGAGTCTAAATTTACTTGATAAATCTGTGGTTTACCACCTCTCTCAGAAGTAAATACTAAACTTTTTCCGTCTGGCGACCAACTAGGCTCTGTATCAATAGCACGATTCTTGGTAATTCGAGTAACAACTTTAGTCGCTAAATCTAAAGTATACAAATCCGGGTTGCCATCTTTTGACAACACCATTGCAAGCTTTTTGCCATCGGGTGAAAAACGCGGCGCGCTATTAATCCCTTTAAAACCGCTCACTTTTTCACGCTTTTGCGTATAAATGTCTTGAATAAAGATTTGTTGGCGTTTGTTTTCAAAAGAAGCATACGCAAGTTTAGTTCCATCAGGTGACCATGACGGTGACATCAAAGGTTCACGGGAACGAAGGATCTCAACTTCGTTATGACCATCAAAGTCGCTGATCATTAATCGGTATTTATAATCAAAACGCTCGCGATTAACCAAAACATAGGCAATCTTAGTTCTAAATGCACCACGTTCTCCCGTTAATTTCTCGTAGACAACATCACTAATGCGATGCGCATACTGTCTAAATTCTTTCGCCGAAATAACCGTTTCACGAGAATCCAAAACATGGGCATTTGAACTGACTAGTTGCCCGTTTTGAAGTACCTGACCGTTTGCTTTAGTCGCATTGGCGCTTAAAACATCAACGAGCTCAAACCCAACCACATAGCGGCCGTCTTTAAATGGCTTAATCGTACCAACAACCATTGCCTCTATTCCTAGTTTGGCCCATTGTTCGTAATTAATTTCACCATCTGTTGATGGCTGCGATGGCATTGAGAACACAGCAGTCGGGTTAAACCGGCCACTAAAACGTAAGTCATTAGCAACAACATTAGCGAGCTCTTGCGGCTTCGGTCCCGTGCCTTGCCATTTAAACGGAACAATGGCGATTGGACGGGCGCTATTAACCCCTTCCGTAATAACGATATCAATCGCTGCTTGAGCTGGTTGGGCCATTACTAGGCCTGCAAGCAGGCAATATTTTACAATGGATTTCATTAATCAAACTCTGGTTGTACTGTTAGGTTAATTTCTTTTAGTTTTGCGTACACTTGCGGATCTTTAGACACGGGTAACGTATCTGCTTTGCGCACAGCTGCGATGGCTGACTGACAAACAATCGAATCACCAGACACCCTTTTTACTTGAGTAACAAATCCAGACGATGCTAGTCGAATGTTAATAATACATTCTTTGCCCTTCATACTTTGGTCAGTTACCCAGTGACGTTTAATCGTCGCTGAAATAAGGCTAGTGTACTTTTGAATCTCTGACATTACTTTCGCTTGACGCGCTTTAGTCAGCGCTGCCTGTTCAGCTTCAAGCTCTTTAGCCAATGCGTCTTCGCGTGCTTGTTGTTCTCGAGCAGCCTTCTCCTTCGCAAGTTTTTCTTTACGAATCCGTTCTGCTTTGGCTTTCGCTGCTTTTTCAGCGGCTATGCGTTTAGCTTTAGCGTCCGCAGCAACTTTTTCTTGGCGAATGCGCTCATCTTTAATGCGTTTTGCCTTTGCTGCTTCGGCCTTTTGCTTGGCTTTAGCTTTCTTAATGGCATCATCTGACGCTTTCTTTTGCTTAGCCGCCTCATCACGTGCTTTTTTAGCGGCTCGATCTGCGGCCCGTTTTTCCGCTTGTTTTTTCTTACGTTGACGCTCTAACTCTTTAATGCGCTTTTGTTCATCTTTCAATTTCTTTTGACGTAATTGCTCAGCTTTCTTAGCGTCAGCTTTTTCTTTCTTTAAACGATCCACTTGTTTCTGTACATCGGCGTTATTAACTATTGCAGCTTGCACAATAGGTTTATCACTTGCCAGCGTTATTTCAAGCGTTGGCTTTTTCGGCGGCGTAATAATAGCGCCCGCAACCAAACCACCAACAATAACGACATGCAACGTTACAGACGATAAGGCAGCTTTTACAACATTTGTTTCACTAGACATTACAACATTAGCCTTCTATTGGATCCGTCATTAAACCAACCGACGGTGCACCGGCGCCTTGTAGCGTTACCATTAACTGTAAAATGTGATCGTAAGAAACTGTTCTATCGCCTTTAACCATCACAGGTGTTTCAGGGTTCAGTAGTAAATGTGCAGCCACTAAATCCGCAAGCTCTTGCTGTGTTAATTCTTCACGCGGATTATCCCCCACTGTTAAATAATAGGTACCGTCCGCTTTTACCGATGCTATCAATGGAACGCTTTTCTCTTCCGGCAACGCTTTAGCGGTTGCTTGCGGCAAATCAACTTTAACCCCTTGCACAACGACAGTGGCGGTGGCCATAAAGATAATGAGTAGCACTAACATAACATCAATGTAAGGCACGACATTGATATCGGAGTTTAAACGTCTTTTCTTACGTTGATACTGCATGACTACTGTCCTGCTTTGTCTGTGCTAGCGTAAGCTTCACGTTGTAAGATAGAAGAAAATTCTTCCATAAAGTTTGCGTAACTGTTTTCTAATTTATCAACGGTCGTTGAAAATTTGTTATAGGCGATTACAGCTGGGATTGCAGCAAATAACCCCATCGCCGTTGCAATAAGCGCTTCAGCGATACCAGGCGCAACCATTTGTAACGTTGCTTGTTGAACAGCGCCAAGTGCGATGAAGGAATTCATGATCCCCCATACCGTGCCAAATAAGCCTACGTATGGAGAGATTGAGCCAACTGTCGCTAAAAACGATAAATTATGCTCGAGGCGGTCAATTTCACGTGATAACACGACACGCATAGCACGGTGAGAACCAGCGATGATTGCATCAGGATTAGAAGCAGATGATTGACGAAGACGTGCAAACTCTTTAAAGCCAGCACTGAACATTTGTTCAACACCGCCATTACTACTTGCACGTGCAGATAGTTCTTTATAGATTGACGATAGATCTGCACCACTCCAAAATTTGTCTTCAAATTTCTTTAGACTGGTTTTCGCACCATTGAGTAATGCGCGACGTTGGAAAATAACCGTCCATGACACGATGGAGGCAAGTAATAATGCAAGCATTACAAGTTGGACTAAAAGACTAGCTTCTAAAAATAGATCAATAAACGATAACTCAGCTTGCACGCTGTAACTCCTTTAAAATAAGACTTGGGATGGCCGTTGGTTTCATTTGTTCCAACGCAACCGAGACAACTACGACCAACGCAGTACTCAACAGGTTCCCATCAATGGTGGTAATTTTTTGTTTAAAAACAATACTGGCACGTTTCAACTGCTCGATTTCAACGGTTACTATTAATTTATCGTTAAAACGCGCAGCGACTAAATAGTCAAGTTCACATTTTCGTACTACAAACGCTAACCCTTGATCAAGTAACGTGTCCTGTTCGAAACCGAGGTCACGTAAGAATTCCGTTCGCGCTCTTTCGTAGAAATTAAGATAATTCGAATGATAAACGACACCACCGGCGTCGGTATCTTCATAATAGACTCGCACTGGAAACTCAAAAATCATAGGACAAACTATCAAACTAAAATTAACCGCTGAAACTACTATAGAAACAGCTCTGTATCAACATCCGAGACACTCAATCGACTAAAATAATTACAATGCGCCGAAATTCTTGTAAAACAGCAACATTCCCTTACAATTCGCGCTTACATTCATACGCCCGTTTAACTCGATGAGAACTCCATCACATTTCCATAACAATAAGTAATTAAAATTATTTGCATGACTATGCAAAGATAATGATTAACCTAAGCCAAACCGCTTGATAACAACAGATAGATATTCAGAATAGGAGTATTACATTACTAAAACTAATGCGAAGGTAGAGTTTTTCTTGTTTGAACCAACGTCAATAAATACGTATTATAGCGCCATCTCGAAAGACGCTCTTGTTACTGTCTTTCAGGTTAGTTTGATACTAACCAGTTATCTCTTGTTGTTGAGTTACTTAACTTCCTATTTGACCATTATCGGTCATTTAAGCCCACTGCCTTTTTAGTGGGCTTTTTTTTGCCCAAAATTTACTAAAAGCAGTATTATACCAATTGCATTAAATATTTGCCCACTTGTACTTGTTAAAATTAACTAAAATGGCGTTGCTCTCAATCCTAATAGCCAGCTATTAGTCAATCGAGCGCCTTGTTTTAGCTGATTTTCTCTACGCACAACAAGATCACTTACTTAGTGCAATTAATGGTATAAGAAGAGGCGTCAATGTATCGCAAGTTGAATGCGTTTATCAGCCAATTATAGACAATGTAACCGTTAAAATTGGCTCTTGTGAGGTCTTGTGTCGCTGGCGTGATACCAATGGCCAATTACACGGCGCGTTTCCTTTTATTAATGCGGTCATTAATAATGGCCAAGAAGCACTATTAACGAGCGTCGTTGTAAGAAATACCATTAGCGACTTTAAGAGCCTAGGTTTATTAGGCAAAGTCCGTCTATCAATTAACTGTTTTCCAAGTGATGTCGCCAGCGGTCATATTGAAAAAGTGTTGCGTCGATATGTTCCACGTGAGCATCTATCAAGTATCGTTGTGGAAATTACAGAGCAACAAAGTTCAAAAAAAAATCACATCAGTACTGCGATTGAGAAACTACGAGCACTGGGGATTAAGATAGCAATCGATGATTTTGGAACGGGACATTCAAACCTTGAGCAATTAAAAGATTTAAAATTCGATTATCTAAAAATAGATCAAAGTTTTATTATTGATATTCTAAACAATAAACTCCATCGCCAAATGGTTGAGCTTATAGTGAAACTAGCTCAAGAAATGAATCTTAGCTGTGTCGCCGAAGGCGTAGAAACACAGGCACATCAATCATTAGTTCCAGAACTCGACATTGCATTCAGCCAAGGGTACTTTCACGCCAAACCTATGGATAGAGAAGGCTTTAAAGCTTATCTCGATGCAAATCTTTAAAACCATATACAGAGGCAGCATTGTTATAGCATAACGCTGCTAGTAATTCTGTTCCCAATTCAAGCGATTGATAATCATGCCAGAGTGATTGATATGGTTGACTAAACAAGATCAGTGGAAAATTACTGGCCAACATGACACGCTTATGACCAAAAGATTTAATAACCGAACTGATAACTGTCGAAATATGAGCTTGATCATAGCGCCTATTTACCATCTCCCAGCCGGACATTTTCATATAAACCAAAGGACACTTAGCTAATTTCATCATACTCGTCTGCCATTGAGCTAAAGCCTCTTGTTCCTGCGGCGCGAAGCATCCATGACTTAAGATCACCACTAAGTTAGCGTTTTCTGCGCAAACTTTTATCACGGCATCGACTGCAGAAAAAACATTACCATCTATTTGAGTTTCGAAGATGAGCTGAGCTTTTGCCAAATATTCTAAATTGGTCATTGCATTGGGATGTTCAACAAGTTCGACGGCTTCACCATCGAAGATATGGCGCACCCCAACAACACTGGGATAGCGCTTGTAGCGATCGATTAATCGTCGAAATTCAATGGGCGCGAGTGTAATATCGGCATAACCAACTGATTTAAATGGGCCTTGTACATGACTTTCTAACCATTCAATTTCAAGCCAAGGCTGTTCATTGTTAAACCCAGCTTCAATATGAACAAAGCCTTTTAACGTTAATGGCGAATCGACATAAAGGTCTCGCTCGTCAAAATTACGAGCAATAATAGCTTTATCAGGCCAATGAGGTTGATTGTTCTCATTGAGCCATTGATAGTGTCCCTTATTGCGATCAAATAAATGAATATGAGGATCAATAAACTGCATTTATTTTCCTGCCTTATTGCGCTGTGTAACCACCGTCAATCGTTTGCAAACTACCGGTAATAAAAGAGGCTTGCTCGCTAGCAAGGAAATACGCGTAGTTAGCAACCTCTTCAGGCTGACCAAGACGGCCTAGAGGCTGAAGCGCTTCTTCTTCTCGATGAATAATAGCTTTATCACTGCCACTTTGCGCACAGTATTTGTCAATAGCGCTATGATACAGCGGTGTTTCAATCGTACCGGGGCACAGCGCATTAGCGCGAATATTGTACTTGGCATAATCAAGAGCCGTAGTTTTCGCCATCGAAGCTAATGCATGTTTTGAAAGGTTGTAAGCAAAGGAGTTTGTTTTTCCAATCATGGCTTGATCAGAAGCAATGATGACAATGGCGCCAGATTGTTGAGACTTCATAATGCTCAATGAGCTTTGAATAGCAGCGTACGCCCCTTTTACATTAACAGCAAAAACTTTATCAAAGTCTTGCTCTGACGTTGCCTCTATATTGGCTGAATAGTGTATGCCGGCATTACAAATCAACGCATCAATTTGTCCAGTCTTTTCAATAATATCGGAGATAGCATGGGCAACCTGGGCCATATCAGACATATCACATTGTTTGTAAATACCTATTTCACTAGCAACCAAATCAAGATTATATACTTGATAATCATTAGCGATAAATTTTTCAACAATTGCTAAACCAATTCCTTTTGACCCACCAGTAACCACCGCAACTTTCTTCATAATAACTAACATCTCACTTTTCGATGACGTTATGGTACCCTGTTTATAAATCAGAGTTAACTATTAAAAGAGCAGAACATTGCAAGTTAATTGGCCAGCATTACTAAAAATTGAGGGTGACGAGCATTTAATTTATTGCCGTGATGAGCTGACTTTACGCGTAGAAACAGCGTCATTGATATTACCAATTTCGAAGAACGACTTTATCGTTGACTCACAAGGCCAACAATTTTATTTTAAAAACGATGGTAAATTATGGCTTAGCGACACTAAGTATTCGCTCACTGAGTTGACTCAATTGATCAGAGCGCACCTAAGTGCACTCAATCACTGCTGCGTTACAAAGCTACGTTTTAACAACTTCCAACAAGCGATTGCCGCAGGAGCCACTTAACCCTTGTGTATTAAAATAGCCATCACTTATCAAACGTGAACGCCTTGACATGCTTTGCTTAGGTAAATTGATTCTTTGATGCCTGTTTTTTGAAAATAACGACTTTCAATGAGCCCGCAAACACTCGCCACTTGATCGCTAGGCAATGCGGCAACAACACAGCCGCCAAAGCCACCACCAGTCATCCGTGCGCCGCCATTATCACCAATCGCATCATTAAGGACATCGACTAAGTAGTCTATTTCAGGTGTCGTTATCTCAAAATCGTCTTTCATAGACGCGTGAGATGCTCTCATTAAATCGCCAAGCGCTTTAATATCACCTTTACTTAATGCATCAGCAGCATCTAAGGTTCGATGATTTTCATAAACAACGTGTCGAGCTCCTTTTAATTCAGCGTTCTCCGCCCACCAAGGTAAGCTATTTCAAGCAAGAAAATAGTCATTAGCACCCTTTTCGTGCCCTTCTTTTTCCCGTGAAACGAACATAGCCACGGCAATTAAGCCAATGACATAAGCAATAAACACTACAACATCAATAGTATCTAAACTCATGATTTATCTATTTTTATTATTGTTATAAAATCTGTAGCGTTACTGCAATAACGCCTTAATTCGTTACTAAGTCAGACAATACAATCGATTGACTTATAGTGTGGCTCTCACCACGTAAAAGCGGTTTTACGCCATGATTTAGCGCTTCTTCACGCCCCATCGTTAACGCATTAGCGCAATGACTTATTGGTTCAATACAAAAAAATTGACCATCTTCAGGACGGTACAACACAGTATAGGGACAACCAGCACTTCGCAAATCTGCTTTGAACCCGCGATCGTGCCAAACAATTTCATGGCGATCAGAATCATTAATTAATACATTGTCGACGACCAATTCATTTGCATTAGCCCCTAACTCAGTTAATAAGGCCGCTGGCGATTGAGTAAAACCAACAGGCAACACTTGCTCGTTCATTTGCCACATTTTCGGTGCATCGACCCTAACTTTTGTATTGTCGTCGATATCAAAAAACGGGTGCAACCCCAAACCGCTTGGCATTTCTGCGTCGCTCAAATTAGTTGTCGTTAATGTCATATCAAGACGTAAACCGATTAACTCATAACGCAGTTCAACCACAAAATCCCATGGCCAATCACCACTTGCGTGCTCTAGTCTCAAATCTATCGCCGATTCTGAATG
The DNA here is from genome assembly GCF_051201665.1 of Psychrobium sp. nBUS_13. Classification (GTDB taxonomy): domain Bacteria; phylum Pseudomonadota; class Gammaproteobacteria; order Enterobacterales; family Psychrobiaceae; genus Psychrobium. The sequence continues at coordinate 2,261,781 of NZ_CP179210.1, forward strand.
ACTTTTTACTTGCCACGGTCGCTGCCAGCCGAAACCATGCAATGCATGAAGCTCTGGCGGGAAATTTGCGGCGAGCTGCACATCGCGACTATTCCATTCAAATTTTCCGTGCTGCACACGACTAGCAAATGGCGCTAGCGCAAAACAGCTCATGTCATTAACTGAGCTCGCCTGACCACTGTTTCTAAAGACGTTATACGTTGTTCCTTGTCGCTGATACGTAAAACTGCGCACACTAGCGCCAACATCGGGAGCGACAGACAAGGTTAAATGATTATTTTTAATCACTAAATCATTCATAACATCATCCAACTACAAAATTGCATACAATATACCTAATAAATTTAAATTTGATAACTATTAATTGGGTTGAAACTCAAGAAAAGCCAAATAGCAAAAGAAATAGACACGTTTAGAAATTGCTAAAACCACCAGCAACATCAATGTTTATTCTCCCATGAAAATGGAAGCTATCACTTTGAAATAACCGAATAAAAAATATGATATTTACGACTGATAAAGATACCATGATATGCAATCAATAAAACGTAAAATATCGGGATGCGATATCAAAAATGTTCTTGTTCCACTGCCTTGTTTAGGTTTTGATCCGAGTGAAGCCGCGATTCCGTGGAAAATCCTTTCCCAAGCTGGAATAAAGCTTACCTTCATCACGCCAGATGGTAATCAATCAGCCCCTGATCCAAGAATGTTAAACGGTACTGATCTCGGTATTTTTCGGTCTATTTTAGCAGCGCGCCAAGACGCAGTTGACGCCTGCATTGAAATGCAGCGAAGTGAGGAGTTTAAACAACCTCAATCGTATGAGCAGGTAAACGCTGATAATTTTGACGCTCTATTATTACCCGGCGGTCACGACAAAACCGTTAAAGACTATTTAGAATCACCAATTCTCCAGCAATTAGTAGTAGTGTTTTTTAATCAAGATAAACCCGTTGCTGCGGTATGCCACGGTGTTTTGGTCGCTGCTAGAAGTATTGATCCCGTTACCCAAAAAAGCGTTATCTATGATTATAAAACTACTGCGCTTTTAAAGTCACAAGAAATGGCAGGATATAACCTCACCCGTTTGTGGCTAGGCGATTACTATCTCACCTATCCAGAAACAACCGTCGAAGAAGAAGTTATACCAATTTGATTAAGTTTGTGATCTTGTTTTGCGAAGGAAAAACAAATGAAGGCAAGGCGCTTGATTGAGCAATAGCTGGCTATTGTGATTGAAAGCAACGCAATATTCATTTTATTTTAACCAGCAAAAGTGGGCAATAACTTTGTCAACTTGGTATTAAATCCTGTTTAAAAAGTCCAAGCAATTTTTACCAAGGAAAATTCGCCATGTTTCGTGATACGCCAAACAAGTTATCTCGAGGGTTTATTGTTAAAGACCGAAACTACGTATCCGCAAGATGGCCAGGTGATATTTATAATTTGTCGTTTGAATTTAGAGATATGATTTTAAAGGATTAACGAATGATAAAAGCTCACGATGACAGATGACCATCATCGTGAGCTAACTTTTTTAAATGGCTACTTCATGACAGCTTGCTGTTGTTCAACGCTCATCACGTTCACAACCTTAACTGTTTCATCTTTCTTCGTTGGGTCAATAACCACAGGCGTCGAACCGTTTTCCAATTTAAGCACACCGCGTGGACACACTGACGAACACACACCACAACCAACACATGACGCACGAACAATGTCTTCACCGCGCTGAGCGTAGGCACGAACATCAATGCCCATTTCACAATAAGTTGAACAGTTACCACATGAAATACATTGGCTACCGTTTGTCGTAATGCGAAAACGTGATTTATAACGCTGGATAATACCGATGTATGCCGCCAGTGGACAACCAAAGCGACACCAAACACGGCTCCCCATTTTCGGGTAGAAACCTGTACCGATAACGCCAGAGAACAAGGCACCAATAAAGAATCCATAAGCACTACGCAGCGAATAAGTATCAATGCCCGCAATAGATTTAACGCCACTAAAGTAGGTGTAAAGCGCCGCTGCCGTCATCACAATAGCAAACACTAAAACACTGTGAATAACTACGCGCTCAACGCGCCACGCGGTTAATGATTTGTCTGATAATTGACGATAAGGATCACCCGCTGTTTCAGCTAAACCGCCACAACCACATACCCACGAACAATACCAGCGCTTACCAAAGAAATAGGTAAACACAGGTACACCAATCACGAACAAGGTAATGCCCCACACCAACATAAACATGCCGATGCCGCCACTTGAACTCAAACTATCGAGATTCCATGCATCGAAGAAATCGTAATCTAGCGGCCACATGTTCTTTAAGTCAGTCGATGGTTGATTCAAGCGACTTAAGATCTCAGGCAAGATAAAGGCAAAACACGATTGGAAAAAGATAATCGAGCTAGTACGTGCAATGTGGTATTTACTGTGGCGATATTTGATGAACATGCGCACACCCATCACCACAATCGCCAGCGTGTAAATCAAACCATAAATCGACCATGAACCTGCACCACTACCATTAAGGGCAACAAATAATGGATCAACTAAAGACACCCATTCCACGATATATTCAGGAAAGAAATACAGCGCGATATAGACAGCCACTAAAAACAACAACACCAACATGCCAACGATGCCGCCGTTGGTGGCTGAATTTTTAAAAACATTATCGTTTTTAATGCCAGCGGGACCAGTGTACTTTTCGGGTATAATGTACATCAGTGCGCCGATGGTGCCTAAAATAATCGAAAAGAAGAAAAACAATCCAGCGTTGTTTGCGACAACTGACGTTGATGAGCTTTTAACTATCGCATAAATATATTGACCAATCGCCCACGAATCAATGCGTTTTTCAGGATTAACTTTTTGATTAATTTCAGCAGATTTCTCGTTAATCACTTGCTCAATTTCGCTAAGTGGTTTCCCTTGATTGCCTGCTAACCAACCGGTGTAATCGGTTAACTTCTTAATTTTAAAGGCAGCGTAGTCATCATTGGTGTTAAAGACCTCCGACAACATGGCTAAGTCGTAGTAACCGAGTGCTTTAACCTTCGCCATAATCGCGGCAATGTCATTGCTCGATAAATGATAACGGTCATAAACCGTATCGTTATAATGGGAAAATATTTTTCTGACCCCTTCAACAAATGCCACCTTATTGCCCACAGGCTCACTCATGAACTGTGATAAATGCGGTGCGATAAGCTCGCGATGAGTTGAATTACTAATAGAACTGTTTAATGACTCATTAGTAATTTTAAATTGGTTAACAAACAGCATACCAATGAAAACAAACATACCCACCAAAAAGAAAGCCATGCCAGAGTTTCGAACAGGCGCTACCCACGCTAAATTATTTCTATGCATTGGCATGCCCCTTAGTGAAACGTTTGGTTAACCATCTTAATGGCGCAAGTTTTAATTGATTGTCAGGGTGTTGCTGATTGAAAGCCGCAACGATGTCTTTTTCATAACGATTAAAAAACTCAGGATCGAAGTTGGCATCGCGCAGGTTTTCTAACACGTATTTCAAGGTACAACCATTAGCTAGCCAGTTTTCCCACACGTTATGACGCATGCGAATACCGAACGTATTCACGCCAGTAACTTCTTGAGTATCATCTTTATAATTAATACGCAGACAAATATCCTGCTCTGGGTGTTGCCAATAAAACGATGAGATCCCATCAAGCGGTTCGTTAAACACAAAACCATAGGTTTGGTATTCAATGTCAAAGAATTTCGCTGAGTTAAACCACACGCCACGTTCATATTTGGTGCGCTCACCTGCAATAGTTTTCGCCAGCGCTTCACCTTGCATCTTGCCGGTGTACCACAAAGGCTCAATGCGGTTACGACCATCAACCACTTCTATTTCTGCACAATCCCCTACCGCGTATACCTCAGGCACCTGGGTTTCTAAAAAGTCATTCACTAAAATGCCACGACCAACGGGGATATCGCCTTTTTGTGCCACCCCAATATTTGGATGAACACCCGCAGATAGTCCTACCATGTCACACGCTATTTCTTCACCTGTGCTGGTGATAACCGAGCTAACACGGCCATTGCTGCCGGCTTTGATTTCTTTAAGCTCAGTTTTAAAATGGAATTTAATGCCGTGAATTTCGGCGTGTTTTTGAATAAGTTGTGCTTCACCATTTGGTAAGATGTTGCCCCAGAAACGGTCTTCACGTACAAGAAAAGTCACTTCAATACCACGAGATAACAGCATTTCCGCCATCTCAACGCCAATGAGTCCACCACCAACAAGTACTGCATGCTTGGTCAGCTTACTGTTTTCTTCCATCAACGCTAAATCTTGATAGCTAAAGAGTGTTTGCACGCCAGGTAAGTCTTGTCCCGGCCAACCAAATTTATTTGATTGTGAGCCCGTGGCCAATACCAATTGATCGTAATCTACCGATTCGCCAGATGCCAAGGTCAACACCTTGTCATTCGTATTAATATCTTCAACGAAGCCCTGCTTTAAATCGATGCGGTTTTTTGCCCAGAAATGGTCTTCGTAAGGTTTAGTATGTTCATATTTCATGTGGCCCATGAATATGTACATTAACGCGGTGCGGGAAAAGAAATGCTCGGTTTCAGCGGAGATAATCAAAATCTCCATATCACTGCGCTTTCGCACATGACGAGCTACGGTGACACCAGACACACCATTGCCAATAATAACAAGTTTGCTCATATAAAATTAATCTCCATTATTGCGACATTTTTAATCCCACATGCTATTTCGCCGTTTACCTTTTCTTTTGAAAGGCTTAAAAAACAAACGAATTACCTCTAAATTAGCCTAATGTTCTCTCTTAGGACATTATTCTTTAGGGTTGTGATCATTAAAAAATATACTCTACGTGCGAGAAGACCGGGGTTCTTCACAAAAGTATTACAATTTTTGAAAATTTATTTAAATCTTTGTCTGGACAGCGTTAAAGATAGTCCTCTGATAGATAATTGGCAGACAACCTTATACCAATTGGTATTAAAAGCACGTTTCACTTTTTAAAGCCACAAACTCAATCTTGCTCAGAACCTCTGAAAATTGAAACGCTATTTGACTACCGCAAGCACTACCCGAAAAACTAAATATTACTAAATCATCCTCAACTTTAATATGACGAACGTGGTGTGAACCCAACCAAGCTCTAACACCTTTATTATCAATTGTATCAATATCATAGCGCTTTAATTGCTTTATTGCGGTTAACGCAATAGCAACATTAGACATCGGATCAATTTCAAAGTGTGCACTTGGATCATCAATAAAAAATGCTTGAAAGAGATTTAATGAGCATCCGTGAACTAGGCTATTTTTCTTCTTTGGTACACTTGAACAGTAAACTACATAATGATCAACAACATTCGAGCTTATCTCATGAGGAGCAAAATAGAATCTATACTCAGGAATAAAGCCCTCTAATATTGAAGGCATTAGCTTAAGATTTTTTAATTCTGGAAATGCTTCTTTCAATGAATTTTCGTTTATTTGGGGTTGCCAGTTCTCGCGTGCGCTTAAATTTTCTTTTCCGCGATCCCTATATTCATAACACGAATTACGCTCTTCAGCTGTTAGCTTCTGGCAATACTTACTTATCGCTGTAATTGCATCAGTAGTGAGTTTGTCAATTTCATTTTTAGTCGGCATTCTTTTCTCAATATCCGCCGACAATATCTTTTCTTTGCCTACGGCATAATGGGCAGCGACATTTTTCGCATCGCGATGCATAAAAAATTCATACTGTTCTTTGGTTTCAAAACTCTTGCAGCTCTCACGCACACAAAACTGAGCGTATTCATTATGATTATCTTTGTTTACTGATACTGTCTGCGTTTCGCATAAATACAAGTCGCTAGGTCGCTTTAAATCCTCGATATCAATATTACAATCGACGACTAATTGCGTATTATTTCCGGGATCAAAGCCCCGCCATCCTTTATAAGTCTTGTTATCGATGTCGAAACACAGATGCCACTCGTACAGTGCCACCGCAGGTGAGCCTTGGCGTGAAAAATCAAATTCTTTCGTTATTTTTTTATCAGCACTTAGCTTTTGAGAATTGATGCTGCCACCATGACACTGCGTATCATCAGTTCGATTGGAAAGGCGCACAGAAACGTCAAGTTCGGTTTTAGAATTCGTTGAAATTGTGAATGTATGATCGCCGCCTTGTAAACTGCTAGAGTCATAGGTAAAGGTTTGAGCATTGGAAACGCCAATACCGTAGAATGAAACAAAAAATACAAATAACAACAACATCATATCAAATCCTTATGAGCTCAGTTCGGCCGAGTCAACGCGAATTACCGCTAACATATCCTCGTCATCGTCATCTATACCCACTTCAACAAAACCAAAACTGGCGTAAAAATCTTTAGCAACAGGGTTTTTGGGGTTATAACAAATTTCGATCTTGTTAATGCCGGTCATCGCTTTAATTTCCGCGAGGGCTAAGCTCAAAGCGATACGGCCGATACCCTGCTTTTGATATTTCTCGTCCACCATAAAACGCCAAATCGATACCTTGCTTGTCGTTTCTTGTACCCACATAAAAAACCCGACAACTGAGTCATCAACGACAACAGAGTCATCAACGACAACAACGTCATCACGGACAATTGCTCGTGTGTAATACCCTTCACTGGGCTTCCACCAGCGACCACATATTACAGGCCACTAGCTGCTGTTGCTCTTTTGCGACATCAAGATCAGACACAGCTTCATAATTCGATTTCGTAATGGGATGTAGTGAAATATTCATTAAAACTCAACATAAAAAAATGAAACTATAAATTATAGGATAATCACTTTTAAAACAACCAATTAGGTATATATAATCTAGTTTCGTCAAACCTCTGGTATTTCATCGACGATTTCCCTGCAACCCACTGCTTTCATTACCACAACAGGGTTTATAAATTGAAACACTCAATTGAACATGCACAAATTTCGCACCAACAGTATAATTAAACATCAAAAGAGTCACATAAACGTCAATTGAGCCCAATGAGAGCGGCTATCTATGATAGATTAACGTCAATTTTAGTTGTCTGTAGGTCATTATGTTAGAAACGGTTGTTGGTTTTATAAATTCAATCTTGTGGGAAACGGTGCTTATTTATGGCCTCGTTGGCGCAGGTATTTACTTTTCATTTAGACTTGGACTTATCCAAGTCTCTTATTTAGGTCACGCATTTGGTCTGCTTAAAATAAGTCGCCAAGGTAGTGCAGATGGCCTGTCTTCATTCCAAGTATTTTGTACCAGCATGGCGGCACGTGTTGGTGCTGGCAACATGGCGGGTGTTGCGGTTGCGATAAGCACTGGTGGCCCTGGCGCTATCTTCTGGATGTGGCTCATTGCTTTTTTAGGCATGGCCACCTCCATGGTAGAGTCGACTTTGGCACAGGTATTCAAGACAAAAGATTCTGAAGGTCAATTTCGCGGTGGACCGGCTTACTACATGACCAAAGGCCTTGGCCAACGTTGGATGGGCATATTATTTTCACTATCACTCATTCTTGCTTTTGGTCTTGTGTTTACAGCAGTACAAGCCAACACCATAAGCGGCGCGGTAACTAATGTATTTGCCTTTGATGCACTTTATGTCGGTATCGCAATCTCTATCGCCACAGGCTTTGTCATTATCGGCGGCCTAAGAAAAGTCGCACAAGTATCAGAAATCATTGTTCCTGTAATGGCTGTACTTTATCTTGCATTGGCTTTAGTTGTCGTTGTACTAAACGTTGAAAAGCTACCTCAAGTCTTTAGCTTAATCATAAACAGTGCATTTGGCTGGCAAGAAGCCGCAAGTGGCGGTGTTGCTTATGCAGTAGCACAAGCCATGAAAGCGGGTATTGCTCGTGGTCTATTTTCAAATGAAGCAGGTATGGGTAGCGCAGCAAACGTAGCAGCCAGTGCAACGCCTAATCCAAACCACCCTGCCTCACAAGGCTTCGTACAAATGATTGGTGTTTTCGTTGATACCTTAGTGATTTGTACTGCAACGGCAGCCATCATTTTATTAGCCGGCGATGTATCAAGCAGCGGCGACGGCATTGTATTAACGATTACTGCATTAGAGTCACACGTTGGCAGCTGGGGTGGTTTCTTCATTGCGGGTTCTATTGTGCTGTTTTGTTTCACTTCAATCATCGCTAATTACAGCTACGCTGAAACAAACATTCTTTTCTTGGCCAATAACAATACCGCCTATTTAACGCCGTTTAAGCTGGCAGTTGTTGGCATGATCATGTTCGGTTCATTGTCTAAAATCGATATTGTATGGGCACTAGCCGACGCATCGATGGGCATAATGGCACTGATTAACCTTATTGCATTGGTACTTTTATCAGGCCTTGCAGTAGCGGTCATTAAAGACTACCAAGTTCAACATAAAGCCGGTCAAGTGCCTAAGTTTGTTGCGAAAGATTTCCCGCAATTAAAAGGGAAAATTGAAAAAGGTATTTGGGGCGAATAACTGCCCTTTCGCTGAATAAAACTGAGCAGATTTAAACTAAAGCCTCGTTGGTGTGAACCTACGGGGCTTTTTTATGCAGTGACGTAACAATGCTGCAAATCGAATTCATGATGTAAAAGGTGAGCATTAACGTGCATGCTTTCGCCAATCTTATCTATGTTAATCTTTTGATTTAAAAAGGTTCTGCATTTTTATAACCGTTCATACATTGCATGCACGTGCAATGTATGACGCAATGCACGCTTTCTCCAATAATGAAAATGCACTTAAAGCACGTCTGGTAGTTTTAAATATTGATTTATCAGTGGCTTACTGTTATTTTTTCAGGCGGTTATCAAAAATAAAGTGTTGTTTCTATCGTGCATGCACGATAAATACACTGTTAGGTGAAAAGGGAGTCCTGTGAGAACTGAAAAGCTAGTATTTGCACTTGAAATAGATGACGGTTGGCCGCCAATTAGTGCAGAAGGTGTTTGGTGTGAAAAAGTTGACGATCACTATAAATTACTCAACACACCTTTTTTTATACCAGACTTAGCTCGCGGTGATATCTTTAAGGCTATTCCTGACCTCATAAATCAAAATATTTTTGAATTCGATGTTATCGAAGAATCTGGAAATTCAGTGATATGGGTGATGAATAACAATGATATTGATATCCAGCCTTTCACAGAAACGCTGCAAAAATTAGGTTGTGTGTTTGAAGGTTTTCCTAGATATTCATTATTATCGGTCGACGTGCCTAGCACCGTTGACATAGCAACTTTAGAGGAGCTACTTGATCTATTCGAGGAGCTAGGGTTGGATTTTGCCTACCCTGTATGGAGGTTTAGTGAATAATTTCACCTAACAAGATCCTGAAATGCGACAGCTTTTACTGTCGCATTTTTTGCAATAAACAAAAGGCGCAAAACCTGCACCAGCAACCTGCGGTTTAGGTTGGCGTTAGAACGGCGTGAGGTTTATATATCAATGGAAACTATTGTGCGATGCTTCTCTAGGCTTGATGAACTTTTCGAAATCCTTGATATGAAATTAGCTGAAATTGAATCCGCAATCGACAAGTCGTTCGATCCTGACAGCGATGGTTTATTTGACAAAGCGGAATATTTCGTTGGTATCGGTTTGGTAGCTGCGCAGCAGCACCTCGCGGAGGTAACAACATTTATAGGAATAGATAAACAAAAATCTTATAAGTTAGGTCAGAGACATGTGTCAGGTATTAGTTATGCTTCAGCAATAGATTCTGCAGCGAATTTTTGGAAGCATGAAGCCGAATGGTGGAAAGATATGGACCCTGTGACAAACTCTAACACGAAAGTAAAATATCATGTTGAAACTATTGCAGGAACTCATGATTATCCACTATCTAATTTTTTATACGCTATATCGGGTAATAAAGAGATAAGACTAGAATGTTTACTTCCGATAATTGAAGAGTGGATATCCACACTGGAAAACTTCGACAATGTTCATGTTTGACTTAGGCGCTTCCGTTCTAACACATATGAGCCTTTCTCGAGTCAATAGGCATTAGAAGGGAAATAAGGCACAGTCACAAAAATACTAATTAAAAGGGAAGATTGAAAAAGGTATTTAGGGCGAATAGTTTTGACTATTCTGACTAGAATTAAGGCCTTGAAGATAATTATCTTCAAGGCCTTTTTGTTACTGCTCTTTCGAAGCTCTTGATTCTTTGAGAACTTGTCCTAATTCCTTTGAAACAGCTTGAATTTTTGGAAACGCGGCACGAGCTAAAGACTGTCCCATCATCATAGACTCTTGACTGACCGCGGGCATTTTCTTAAGAATAGATTGCCCACTTTCGGTTTTGTAGAAAGCTAACATATCGGAAATTTCTTTTTCGTTAAAATTCTTGTTATAAATTTCAATAACGGCTGGTTCCATTTTCGCCCAACTCATTTCCTCACGTAAAACAGTCGTCATTTCATCATAATACTTATCAAATATCTCACCCTCTGCATCTGTGACGCCCATTTCTTTTGACATGTTCTTCATCATGGGAACCATTTGTGCATACATAGCGTCAACCATTGCATCCATATCCATAACTTGGACTAATTCGGCAATTTTTTCTTGCTTAGTTTCGCTATGTGCATAACCGTGCGTAGATAACAATATGAATAGTATCAATATTCCTTTTTTCATTTTACTTCCTTCAATTTTATTGGAGACCGAATATACCAATAATATTTAAAACTTGTCACGTTAAAAGGTTGATTAGGGAGTTGATAATGCGCTTTGAAATTTATTCGTCTTCCGAAAAGCAAAAAACCGCTTAATCATGCGATTAAGCGGGTTTTCTTAATGTGGCGGAGAGATAGGAATTTGCCCCCTATCCTTCCGTGTAATAAAATAAATCTTTAATTTTCAGCTATTAATCTAGAGAGTATCAAACCAAAGTTGGCAATTGGTTAATACTGTTGACTATATTAATAGTGCGCTAGATTGTCAATTTTTTAACCGCTATGATAAATAATTATAAGGTAAAAATTATCATTCAATAACTCCATTTTTATGGCAAATATTACACTCTATTCTTCTTAAAGTTTTCCGCTTGAGCAAATATCTCTTTGTATACTTCATCTCGGCTCACTGGTGGATAACCAAATTTTGCAAGCAACATAATTAAATCAACTTTTAGTTCAGCCTTAATATCATCACGGTTATTCCAATCGGTATATTTGGATTTATCATCAACAATTTGCTTTACCGCTTGTGACAGCTCAATCAATTTATCGTCTGGATAGGTAAAATCATACTTAACAGCTAACGATTTTAAGATGTCATAAAACGTTTTTTCTTCAAAGCTAATACCTAAATCATCGCCAGAATCCATTTCTGTTTTTACACCGTAAATCATATCGACCATACTTTCAGAGAATTCCTCAAGAACCTCACTCACCAATACATCGTCTTCTTTACGCTCATTGTATTTATCAACTAACGCCTTAAAGCGTTTGGTGAAATCGACACCCTGCGCAAGGTTAACCTTTTTCATTTCATCAATGGCTTTGGCTAACATTTTTTGCAGTAACATTATCTTGGTATTGGGCAGCTTTATCTTGCCAATTTTGGCAAGATAGTCTTCATCGAAAATATCAATCTCACCATCATCGTTGCCAAGTTTGAATATTTCCTCTACACCGTCACTTTTAAGCGCCTCTGTAATCATTTCACGCACTTTAGCGTTCATTTGTGCTGTATCAGGTGCTTGACCTTTGGTTAACTTGTAGATGATAGATCGTACAGCAAGATAAAAATGAATAAAATCACGCTCATTTTGCGATAGCTTCTCGCTACCACAACAAACATCATAAGCCGCTTTTAAACGCTTAACTAACGCCATAAAGCGTTTCTCAAGTTTGCCTATAGAAAGCACAAATTCAGCCGCATGATTTAAGCAATTTAACTGTGCCACTGGCTCGCCAGTGAAATAAGGCGAGGAATCGAATTTATGGAATATTCGATTAAGAAGATCTAAATGATCTTTAACCGCAATAACCGACTGATTGATATCTTCAAAGTTGGTTTCTTCTGACTTTGAAAATTGCGCTAAGGCTTTATTCATCGCCGTTTTAATACCGATGTAATCAACCACTAACCCCTTATGCTTGCCTGAAAAATTGCGGTTAACACGTGAAATAGTTTGAATAAGGTTATGTTTTTGTAAAGGTTTATCAATATAAATCGTATCAAGAAACGGTACGTCAAAGCCCGTAAGCCACATATCAACGACAATGGCGATTTTAAAATTAGATTTATCATTCTTAAATTGACGGTCTAACTCTTTACGGTATTCTTTTGTACCCAATAAATTGTATAAATTTTCAGGATCATCTTTGCCACGTGTCATCACCATTTTGACACGCTCCATCGGTTTGGCTAATTTACCAGCGTTGATGGCTGCCTTACGCTCCTGCTCTGTATAATGAGTGACGTCTTCTGCTTCTTTAATTTCAAACCAGTGTGGGCGTAACGCTTCAAGCTCCTGATAAAACAAATAAGCAATCTCACGTGAACTACTGACAAACATGGCTTTACCTTTTATGGTCGAGCCTTCATTGATACGGCCTTCGTAGTGTTCAACAAAATCTTTAGCCAGCGTACGTATGCGATCAGGATCGCCCAAAATCGAATTCATACTCGAAGTAGCTTTCTTGCTTTCTTCTATTTGATGTTCATTGCTACCAGAATCTTCACATTGTTTGTAATAAGCTTCTATCTCTTCTAACTTGGCATTATTAAGCAATACTTTTGCCGCACGGCCTTCATAAACAATACGTACCGTTATTTCATCTTTAACCGACTCTGACATGGTATAAGCATCAATTACCTTACCAAATACGTCTAACGTGGCATCAATAGGCGTACCAGTAAAACCAACAAAGGTCGCATTAGGCAATGAGTCGTGAAGATATTTTGCAAAGCCGTATGTGCGCCTCACGCCAGCATTAGGCCCCTTGTCAGTAATGACAACCTTTTGGTCTAAATTAACTTGGCTACGATGCGCCTCATCAGAAATACAAATAACGTTAGTGCGCTCTGTTAGTACTTCAATGTCTTGGGTAAACTTATGAATGGTGGTTAAAAACACACCGCCACTTTGTCGGCCTTTAAGTAGTTGTCTTAGTTGGTCGCGGCTTTCAACACTAACAATATGATCATCGCCAATATAGCTTTTAGCGTTGGAGAATTGTTGAGATAACTGATCGTCTAAATCTGTTCTATCCGTTATTAATACGATGGTCGGGCTTTCAAATTCGACGCTTTTCATTAAAAGCCGTGATAAAAACTGCATGGTGTAGCTTTTACCACAACCTGTTGCACCAAAGTACGTGCCGCCTTTACCACTGCCACCTGCAACATTGCCGTCAGCCGTAATCAACTTTCGTTCTTTTTTAATATTGTCAAAAAGCTTTCGAGCCGCGTAATATTGCGGGTAACGACACACTATTTTCACTTCACCTTTAGATTTATCAGGGAAGTAAATAAAGTTGCGAATAACATCACACAAACGTTGTTTATCAAACAAGCCCTGCAACATCGTATGCAAGCCATTAATACCATCTTGCTCAATTGATTCATCACCAGTAACTTTGCGCCATGCATAATAAAAATCATAGGGTGCAAACACATTGCCCATTTTATTATTTACGCCATCGCTAATAACACACAGGGCATTGAACACAAATAACTGGGGAATATCACGACGATAACGGGTGGTTAATTGCACATAGGCATCATGTAATGACGCTTGTTCTTCACGAATAGCACTCTTAAATTCAAACACAACAACAGGCAAACCGTTGATATATAAAATACCATCAGGAATACGCATGGCGTTATCGGTTGATGGGCTGTCAATTTCCAGCTGATTAACGATTTTAAAAATGTTGTGCTGTGTTGTTGCAACATAAGGTACGCTTGGCTCAGCCACCATAGGTAACGCTTCATGTGACGCTTGAGCAACCGCTACTTCTTGGCTGTTTACTTGATCATAATCAACCAACTGAATATATAAATCTTTTTTAGACGCTTCACCTGGCTTACTACCTGCTTCACGCTTTAATAAAAAGCCATCACTTAACCATTTACAAAAGGTTTTATTGCTTTCATATAAGTCACCTACCGGTAAGGTTTCGAGCTGTAGGATAATGCTATCAATTTCACCTGTGGTAATGTCATCAGCTGCATATCGATTAGCTAAATAGGCCCGTAAATCGTCTTTAATAAGTACTTGTTCTGGCTGGCGAACCAGCGCTGAGCCTGAGGTGTATGGATAGCCTTGTTCACCAAGTAATTCAATAATTGCTGCTTCTAACTGTGCTTCTGTAAACTTCAACGGTTTAGCTCCTTGCCAACATATTCATAATAAGACGGATAATCGTTTTTTTTGATCAGGTACTGACTCTGCAACGAGTAATGTAAGCGCTGCCAAACCAGTATCATTAACAATGGGCTCGCCATTTTCAGCGTACAAATGATGATTGCGATATAAAAATCAACAAATAAAAATGCGCCACTGCGTTTATTACCATCAGTAAACGGATGGTTTTTAACCACAAAATATAATAAATGGGCGGCTTTACTTTCTATGGTTGGGTAAGCAGGCTCACCAAACACGGTTTGCTCTAAATAGCCCAATAAACTGTCTAAACCATCACCGCGCGGTTGTGCAAACAGTTGTGTTGCTTCACCTTTGGTTATTAATTGTGACTTTAGGGTGTTGAGCACTTGCATCGCTTGAGTAGTTGAAATTAACTGACCGCCAGTTTTACCAATAGGCTCATCTAATAAACCTTCATCATAACGCTGTAACCATAAAAAGGTTTGCGTATAACGACTCACAATTTCAGCCAAACCTTTGCTTTCTTGTACGGCAATATCGGGATTCTTCAAGGCTTTATTAATCAAACTTAACGCTTGTTCTAGTTCATGGCTGTTACGGTCAAATCGTTGTTGATTAATGGTATAACCTTGAATTAAATGCTGTTTTAAGGTTTTAGTTGCCCATTGACGAAAACGTACACCTTGCTGTGATTTAACCCGATACCCCACCGAAATAATCACATCTAAATTATAGTGATTTACTTGATAGTGCTTACCATCTTCCGCAGTTGTCCGGAATTTCCGGACAACTTGTTCTTCAATCAATTCAGCCTCTTTAAAAATATTACGAATATGCTCTGAAGCCGTGCGTTTATTTTTAGCAAATAACTCCCCCATTTGCGCTTGGTTAAGCCATACGGTTTCATTTTCAAGCACAATATCAAACTGAACTTGGCCATCTGGGCTTTGATAAATTTCAATTTTTTTCATAATACTTCTCAGAAAATTGTTGTATAGCACCTTTTATAAAGGTTAATGAAAGGTGCTTTGACGCGCTAACGAGCTTGTTCATTTTCAATGCAGACAAAGCACGATAATGTGACCAACTCAATTCGGTACGCACTGCGTTGCGAATTGGAAAAATTTAATAACGCTGAATCTTTTAATGCGGTCATTATTACCTCTTAAAAGCAGCCGGCAAAGTGTGTTTTCAATAACTTCATCATATTACGTTTTGCTTTATGCTGTTTTATGATATTAGCTATCATCAGGTGCAGTGCCTCAAGCTGACCATTTGGCAATTGTTTTTTTAGGCTGAGCAGTAAATCGGTGGCGTGTTGATATGCTTGATTGTTACCTTGGCTTATTGTTGGTAGTACAACACGCGCATATAAATCGATGGCTTCTTGTGGGTGTTCAGCAACAATTAAATCCGCTAATTTAAGCAGCTTATCAGGCGCGGCTTTATGTGATTTCACCCATAAACGAGCATTGGTTAACTCTTGGTGATACATATAAAAGCTTAATAATGCATCGGCCTCTCGGGCTATGCCTCCATAGCTATTTTCAGTGTAACAGTGGGTAAAAATATGCTCGGCTTTATCTTTAAATGTTGCATCAATTACCCCTGTTTTTTTCTCCAGTGCTATTAACCCTTTGTAACCTGAAAAGCTAGGGCGTTGGTTAAATAGTTGCCACGTCAACTGCCACGCTTGGCCATAGTCATTTAAAGCAAGGCGCAACTCAACTTCAAATTGTTGACAACTGATTTTTTCCCGGTCATTTTTTGCCGCGTGATAGGCTTTTTGTAACCAATATTCCGCATCTAAGAGTTCACCTTGATCAACACCTTTATTATCTAAACAAAGCTGGCTGATGCTAATAAAATCTCTTTCATCATAAGCCGTCATTGCCATCAATGTGCATTGTTGCTGCCAATCATTATTTTGTTGCGCTTGCGCTATGAGCGGTTTAACCAAACGTGCATATTTAGATTTTTGTTGCCAGTTGCTTAAATCAACGCCTTGTTGCTGACGTTGTTGTGCAGCTGTTTCACATAAGCCAACAAAAATCTGTTTTACCGGATCGGTTAAGTTAAAGTCCTCGGGCAAGCTCGGAAACACATCGTATTTATAGTCTTGATAATGGTCAAAAATCCATTGTGCCTTTTCATCATCAGACCAAGCTTGTTGGTTAAACAAGGTACTTAATCGTTGATTTAATTCGCCTTCTAAATCAAAGCGGTAACCCCCTGAGTCATCGACTTGCTCTAACACGGTATTGAGCCGAACCAACGCATGCAACACCAGTTGCCATTGTTTATCTGTGGGCAAGGTATCGATGGCAATAAAAATGTCTGCAAACATGTCATCACTATGCCGAAAATAGGCGCTTGCCTCGCTGTAGCTCCAAACCTGCTTTTTTGGCAAGGCTTTGGTGATCATCTTTTTTATCTCCGCAGCGCTTAACCCACCTTGGTCGTTTAACATGGCGAGCTGCCAACGGCTTTGCTCTTCGGCAGACTCGCCAATATAATTGAGAATAATCTCGCTGAGTTCATCAACCGATTGTTGTTTAAACCAACTTTTTAGCTGGCTCATAATGGGGTGCTGTTCGTCGTCATAGGTTTTCATAATGAATATGCTTCTGTCGCGGCCGTGCATTTAATGTTGTCAGCAGGCAAGGTTAATTCGCCTGAGATGAGTTTTGGTAGTAATGTGTCTCTAATTAATTCAAGGCCTGATATTGCTTGAAATTTACAATATTGAGTATCTATATATGTGCCTACTAATTCAGAAAATTTATTTTGAATACAATGACTAGGTACTAGAATATCAATAGTATCTAGGTCTTTTCTCTTGATACTTGCTTGTACTGTAGTAACAAGCCTCGCATCAACGTCATGCTGGAATTTATGACCTTTGATTGTATAAAACATATATTCGGGGTTGACTATCTTCCTAAACCTTAGACCTAGCACATTTTGTGCAATACCGAGCCTAGTGTTCTTTACAAAAGCTGTTCGACCAATGGTTCCTACTGTAGAAATTAGTATGTCTTTTTCTTCTACATGTTTTCGAAACCATGTTTTAAATGTGTCTTCTGTTACTTTTTTTTCACTATTCAAAACGGGAAAGTTAGTGTTTTCAGGTAAATGCTTCACCTCTATTAAAGGAATACCTTCTTTACATAAAGGCGGTGTTTTTCCCCTATTGTCAATATATTGATCAATAGCCTCTTTAAATTTAGAAACCTTCCACCCCTTAGGAATCCAACCGCTGATGCCGATTGATGGTTCATTGGTTTGTTCAAATTCGCGTGTAAATAGTTGTTGGATGTCTTCGGGTAATGGTGTAGCTTCGTCTTTTTTATCGGCTGAAGGCTCTCCATTAGCACTTTGTTGCTGCTCTTGACCCGCTGAAGGCTCTTGTTGGCGTTGCTGTTGCCTTGAAAGTGCTTTTTTCTGCAATGCTTCTGGGAAGTCGCTTACTGCAACGCCATTGGCAAGGGCGTTGTCGAATACAGGGTCAAAATCGACAAACCAGCTTTTAAATAACGCTTGTGCCATTCGCTCTAGGGTTTGGTTAGTTTGACGATTTAAAAGGAGCTTCAAGTCAAATGAATCAATATTAGCAGCAATCCAATTTTGAGTATTTATATGAGGCAACTTAATAGGGAGCTTCATTTGCCCTGTGATGCCTAAATATAGTCTTGTTGAGCCTCCACCTGCCCATTGTTCAAATAAACTTTGAAACTCAATCGAGTCAAAATAATATTTTAAATATTTCGGATTGATTTTAGTTTTATCTAAAACCCGATAATAAGTAACCTGAGGGGTTAAAACTATGTATTCAGACTCTACCTCTCCAACAATTGCAGTTCTGCCAATTGTTGCTTTATGCGAAAGTAAAATATCACCTTCTTTCGCAAATCCTTTTCTCAAAGTTTTAGATTGTTCTAGTGATATAAATTTACAATTATGGGTATCAACTTCGCCATTTTTTAGATCTGATGCCATAACAAAAGGAATACCGCTTTCAACAAAATCAGAGCTTTTAGGGTGAATTCCGCCATGATTACCATCGAGTGGCTTTGCAAGGAAGCCTAGATCAACGAGTTCTTGAACTGTATAAGTTGTTACGCTATTTTCCAAAACCAAGTCCCTCCAAGTTTTGGCGGATCGCTTTGTCAAGCTCTTCTGCCTGTTCCATTTGGCTATAAAGGGTTTGGCTGAGCTCTTTCATTTTAACTTCAAACGGGATGCCGTCATCTTCAATGTCAGCAGCGCCCACATAACGGCCTGGTGTTAATACAAAGTCATTAGCTTTGATATCTTCAAGTGATGCTGATTTACTGTAACCGGGAATATCGCGATATTCCTCGCTTTGGCCGATAATTGCTCCTGCATTATCGGCACTTCCGCCATCCATGGCGGTCGTCTTCATATCACCACTTTTTACATTACGCCATGCATGATAAGTGCGAGCTATATCAGCAATATCATCAGTGGTTAATTCTTTATTGGTTCGGCTGATCATTGAGCCTATTTCACGGGCATCAATAAATAGCGTTTCACCTTGGCGGTTGCGGGTCGCTCCTGTGCGTCCTGCACCCGCGACATTAGTGCTTCCTTGCACGTCATAGCCTGCGCTGCCTTTCTTGTTTTTGGTGATAAACCACAAACACACGGGAATTTGCGTTGTGTAGAATAGTTGCCCCGGTAAGGCAATCATACAATCAACTAAATCTTGCTCGATGATTTTTTGGCGAATTGCACCTTCACCACCGGTATTTGAACTCATTGAGCCATTGGCTAATACAAAACCTGCGGTGCCATTTTCACTCAGCTTTGAGATCATGTGCATGATCCACGCATAGTTAGCGTTACCTGTTGGTGGTACATCAAACCCAGCCCAACGGCCATCGTCTACTAATTCGCTGTCACCACGCCATTGTTTTTGGTTAAACGGCGGGTTTGCCATAATAAAGTCGGCTTTTAAATCAGGGTGTTGATCTTTAAAAAAGCTGTCACCGGCAACTTCACCTAAATTGCCTGAAATACCACGAACCGCTAAGTTCATTTTGGCTAGCTTGTAGGTGGTGTTGGTGTATTCTTGGCCATAAATTGAAATATCTTTACGGTTGCCTTTGTGGCTGTCGATAAATTTTAACGACTGTACAAACATACCGCCTGAGCCACAACACGGGTCATATATTTTGCCTTTAAATGGCTCTATCATCTCGCTAATTAACGCAACTACTGATTTTGGCGTATAGAATTCACCACCGCCTTTACCTTCGCTTGAGGCAAACTTACCTAAAAAGTATTCGTATACTCGACCCACTAAATCTTCTTCGGTCATTTCACATTCGCTAGCGGCGGTGTCGATGTTATTAATGGTGTCGATAAGTGAGGCAAGCTTACTGGTAACAAGCCCTAAACGGCTAAAGTAGTTTTCTGGCAATGCACCTTTTAATGAAGGATTGTTCTTTTCAACCGTGTGCAATGCAGTATCAATTTTTACCGCAATGTCGTCTTGCTTCATGTTCTTTTTGATAAACGACCAACGAGCATCGATTGGCAGGTAGAACACATTGTCTTGCATGTAGAACTCAACTTGGTCAACAAAATCCTGCATACCACCATCAATTAAGGCTTGGCGTTTGTCTTCAAACTTATCACTGATAAATTTTAAGAAGATAAGACTTAATACCACATGCTTGTATTCAGACGATTCAACACTACCACGCAGTTTATTGGCAGTATCCCATAGGGTCTCTTCAAAATTGGTGTTTGCGCTTTTCGCGGTTGTCTTAGTTGTTTTTGCCATGTTAATACTATTTCCTAATTTGTGTTTAACCGCATAATGCTGACATTAAAATTGATGTGAAGGTTAGCAATGTTGACACGCCAGCGAACCAAAGCGCTAACGTTGCGGTGTTATTTGATGTCTTTGACTCTTGTAAAGATAAGTAAGGGAGATAACTAAAGTATGTGTTGGCATTTAGTGGCCAACGACATGGTGTGTTATCCCTGTTGGTATTAGCTATCGTGATATAAAAAACTAAACTATCTTGGCCTTCTGGCTCTATACATATATCTCGCATGATTGGTGCGATACGATGACGGCCAATGCCATTTAAGTGATCGTTTTCAGCGGATTTAACGCTAAACGGTTCGTTCTCTTTATTTTTCTTGAGTATATATTCAGTGACGCGTAATACATCTGGTAATGTTTTGTCTATTGCACTCATTTTAATTCCTTGTAGCCGGGCGCAATAGTTAACGAGTCGATTTCGCCTATATCATTACGGTTCTTAAGCCATAAGTGATATTCCCCACCTGTTAATGCAGCGCTGTGGCTGCAATCCACATTCCAGTGCCGCATTAAATAGCCTATTAATGCCGCGCGTACTTCTATGTTTAATACGCCATAGACCATGGCATAATCCATCTCTATCGCCTGTTTGTGTTTTATTGACGGGTGAGCAATGATTTCGACATTAACAATGGTGTTCCAATTTTTATCATTGTTAATTAACTGATCATCAGAAACAGGTTGTTCAATCATCGTTATGTGCTGTAGTCGTGTACACACAAAGTCTCTAAATTCATTACTCTTGTTGTCAAAAGCACGTACATGCCAGCGTTGTCCATTATTTACAATGGTATGTGGCACAATCACTCGCGTACTTTCACCAGAAGACAATGAAACATAGCGACATTCAATGGCTTTGTTATGCTTAATTGCTCTCATTAAGGCTGCGATTATATCGCTATTGGGATCTACTAAACGCGCCGCATCAATGCAATATTCACTTGGTTGAATACCGTTGGATAAACCGTCACCAAAACCACGGCAAAGTGCTGTGAGAATCGCTTCTGGGTTGTGTTCGAATAGTGGTTTAAATTCATCAGTTCGGTGATAATTTTTAGTGTGATGATAAAGTTTAAGGTTTGTTGGGGCTAATTCACGATAAGCGGTTAAATCTCGCGTACATGCTGCTAAGCCAGTTTTAAAGCGTTGGATCAGATCAGCACGAGAAACTTGCCCAAAATATTGCAGGCTAAAGTCGATAAACGCGAGTCGTTCCTTTTGAGCGTGAGTTAGCGAATCCATTGCTATGTTTGGCATGTTTAGTTAGATATCTTTTGATAATTCAGCAAAATATACCATGTAATCATTTTGAGTCAATCAAAATGATTACATGGTTTTTTCCTTTATCCTATTCTGATTTCACGAGATATTTTTAAACATTTTTAGCTTGCAGATTTTAGCCAGTTCAAAACAATCTACTTTTTCCCAAATGAACACAGGATTTAAGTGGATCTCCACCAAGAATAAGGAATAAGGGGAAGTCACTATAAATGACTGATTTAAGTTATTAAATATCAAGTTCAACGAAATTCAGGCTATTAATTGTCAACCGCTAGCAACGCAAAAACCCCGCTTAATATTTAGACTTAACAGGGCTTCTCTAAATAGTGGCGAAAAGATAGATATTTTAACCCGTGTATCAAGGAGTGGATAAACCGCTTTAAGGTCTATTGGTTCCCATAAAGCAAAAACCCGCTTAATCATGCGATTAAGCGGGTTTTCTTAATGTGGCGGAGAGATAGGGATTTGAACCCGTGTATCAAGGAGTGGATAAACCGCTTTAAGGTCTATTGGGTCCCATAAAGCAAAAACCCGCTTAATCATTCGATTAAGCGGGTTTTCTTAATGTGGCGGAGAGATAGGGATTTGAACCCTAGAACGGGATAAACCGTTGCCGGTTTTCAAGACCGGTGCATTCGACCACTCTGCCATCTCTCCAGCGCGGTGTATAATATAGAAACCAATTTTCATTGCAAGCGAATTTCATTAATAATGAAAAAATATAAACTATTTGATTATTTTACGGTCAACCACATATAAAGTGGCTATGTCATATTATGACATTTGAAAAGTTATGATATAGTCATTGGCAATTAATCGAATTCAAATTTGTAAACATTGGAGTTTTTATGGAAAACCGTACTACTTATAGTGCAACTAACGAATCTGCACTAGCAACTAATAAAGTATTGAGAAATACTTATTCTCTTCTTGCGATGACATTAGCGTTTAGTGCTGTGACTGCGTTTATTAGTACTCAAATGAATTTTGGTTTTGGGGGATACATTGGATTCTTTATTGCGGCTATGGTCAGTTTATTTATCGTTCATAAGAAAGCAGATACAGCACAAGGTTTGATGTGGGCATTCATCTTTACTGGTTGTATGGGTATGGCGCTAGGTCCTATTCTTAATCGTTACCTTGCCATGTCTAATGGCGGCGAAGTTATTATGCAAGCACTTGGCAGCACGGCATTAATTTTCTTTGGTTTGTCTGCTTATGCTTTAACGACTAAGAAAGACTTCTCGTATATGGGCGGCTTCTTATCAGTAGGTATGTTGGTTGTAATCGTTGCCATGATTGCTAACATCTTCTTTGCTATTCCAGCATTAAGCTTAGCGATTAGTGCTGCTGTAGTGATGATTATGTCTGGTTTCATCTTGTTTGATACCTCTCGTATCATCAACGGTGGTGAGACTAACTACATCCGCGCCACCGTTTCTTTATACTTGAACATTTATAACCTATTTATCCATCTACTAGCTCTTTTTGGTTTAGGTAACGACGATTAATATAGCGTTCACTGTAAAATAAAATATAATAGCCTCGCTCTGCGGGGCTTTTTTATAACTGAATTTTACGGAATATTGATGTCTTTAAATTACGTGCTGGTCATTAATAGTGATATTACACAGCAAGGTAGCTACAGTGGTTACCAGTTTGCGTGTGAATTGTTAAAGCAAGGCCACCAGATCAGCCAAGTATTTTTCTACCAAGGTATTAGCAATACCAACGGCTTAGTGTCTATCGTTTCTGATGAGGTCAACCTTCTCTCTTTGTGGCAATCACTTGCAGCGGCGCATAAAGTGCCACTGATTAGTTGTATTTCAGCCTCACTGCGACGCGGCGTAGCGGACGAACAAGTGGCTCAAGAGCAAAAGCTCATGAACCATAACCTTGCCGATGGTTTTGCATTGGGCGGTCTTGGTGAATTTGTAACGGCCTCTGCACAGGCCGACCGTCTCATTCAGTTTTAGGAGTAGTTATGCAATCTCTCGCTATTATTAATCAAACAGCGCCCTTTGGTAATAACAACTATCGTGAATCGTTAGATATGTTATTGGCAAATGCCAGTTACGACCGCCCTGTTGCCCTGTTTTTCCAAGGTGACGGTGTGTATCAATTATTAAGTAACACCAACGCATCTTTGACCGGCAATAAAGATTTAACCAAAACATACGGCTTGTTAGCGTTATACGATATAGAAGAGGTATTTGTTTGTCGTGATTCACTTCAGTTACGCAATATCGATGCAGCTAGCCTTTCAATCGACGTGATTTCTTTGGATAGCACACAGTGGTTTGAAAAACTTGCCTCTTATGATCAATCAATGAGTTTTTAATATGTTAATTATTGCTACCCAAAGCCCCTTTTCAAAAGCATTGCCACCTGTTCAACAAGGCGCGGCGTTGATATTAACCCAAGATGCGGTGATTGCCGTTACACTGCCCGATGTTTTAGCAGGTTGCAGTGCAGTTTATGCACTTAAAAGTGATATTGAAGCTCGTGGACTTATCGATCACAGTTCCCCTAATATTCAAGTGATTGACTTAGCAGAGTTTGTTAAACTCACCGCCAAGCATAAACCTTTAGTAAATTGGTAAGATCATGAGCAGCGGTATTCATTTTAACGGTAAAGATTACGACGTAGACAAGCACGATTATTTAGTTAATCTCGATGATTGGAACGATGATATTGCAGTGCATATTGCATCGCTTGAAGAGATAACGCTGACTGAAGAACATTGGCAAGTCGTGCGCTTTATTCGCAATTTCTACCTCGAATTTGATACCAGTCCAGCGGTGCGTATGTTAGTCAAAGCCGTCGCCAAAGAATTCGGCCCAGAAAAAGGCAACAGCCGCTACCTGTATAGCTTGTTCCCAAAAGGTCCAGCCAAACAAGCCACTCGTATTGCAGGGTTACCTAAGCCGGCCAAGTGTATTTAAATATCAGCTAAAGTCACAAGGAAGTGATATGCACAGTAATAAGTTGAACGATTATTATCGTTCATCTTCAATGAATTTTGTAACAACTGGATAAAGTAGGATATAAATCCAAATTAAAAGACTAAAGTAATACACACTTTCTATTATTGAACTATTATTAATGCACTTATCTTTTGCTTAGCAGCAACATAGCTTTTGCAGCCAAAGAAACCAATGATGTTATACCAAGCGAACGTGTTAATAGCCTGCGAGCGCTGGGCTTACAGGTTTCAATTGATGATTTTGGGACGGGTTTTTCCAGTTTATCGACATTGAGACTACTCGAGTTTGCTCA
Organism: Psychrobium sp. nBUS_13; assembly: GCF_051201665.1. Taxonomy (GTDB): domain Bacteria; phylum Pseudomonadota; class Gammaproteobacteria; order Enterobacterales; family Psychrobiaceae; genus Psychrobium. The sequence continues at coordinate 2,286,594 of NZ_CP179210.1, forward strand.
GTTAAAAGTCGATCGCCAGTTTGTACACAATATTTCTAAATCTAACCAATTGGCAGAGCTATTTTCATTTATTCAAAATATCGCCTCTTTGTTCTCGGTGAATCTAATGTGTGAAGGAATGGAAGATGAAGAAGACATTGAGATACTCATTTCAAAAGGCTGCCGTTATATGCAAGGTTGGTATTTCAGTAAAGCAATTCCAGGTTATAAAGTCGCAAAATTACTTAAAAATATTGATATAATTTCAGGCTCAAATAACACATCAGATTACCGACAATTGGCGGACAATATACGGAAAGTCTGCGACACTGGCGCCCTTTAGGCGCTGTAATAAAAATTATAGAATATTTACCATCACGGAAACTTACTTTGAAAAGTGAATCTACTCATACCAATGTTCTGGGGATCTTATTAAATGGTGGTCAATCAAGGCGTATGCGAACCGACAAAGGTATGCTTAGCATTAACGGTTTGACCAACGTTGATCGCGTGCATGCTTTACTCAGTCGATGTCAGGTCACTGAAGTAATCACCTCAGGACAACAGGCGAACTCAATTGCTGATTTATATCCGCAAGGTGGCCCACTCTCAGGTATTCTCAGCGTTATTGTGAAAAAAAGACCTTCTGCGGTGATGGTCGTTCCAATTGATATGCCCTTATTAACATCAGGTGCAATTAATGCCTTAATCAATCAGGGTTTAGCGCATCAAAAAGCTTGCTGTTATGAGTCGTATAGCCTGCCGGTTTTTATACCTGTCACTGATTTGCTGATCGATACCATAACTGGTGAATTTGAAAGTGACCGTTATCAACAAGACGGTAAAGGCCCGTCGTTTAGATATCTGATGAGTAAAATTGGCTGTCATTATTTACCAGCCGTCGATTCCCAAGAGCTCATTAATACCAATACGCCACAGGAATGGGACAACGCCGTGAAATGCCTACAGCAGCGTACATAAAAAAACCGAGGATACGGCAAAGCATTCTCGGTTTCTGCCCCATTATTTAGATGTTAAAAATCAAATCTGTATCCGATTAAAATTTTGTCAGCTGCTTGATATACCTGCTCAGCTTCATCACCCCAAGCGCTATACTCTGCGTAGAATGAACCGGCTTTGTGTTGATAAATCACATCAACAATAAACTGGTTAGTATCAACCGTTACGCCACTTGGTGAGTCCATTGAGATATCAGCGAAAGTCACTTGGTATTGCATTTTACCCACTTTATAACCAGCGTAAACTTCTGCCACTTTCTCTTCGACTGTTTCGCCGCCCGCTGCTAAACCTTCGTAGAAGCGTAAATCGCTAGAGTCTTGATAACGAGCAGCAAGACTTAATTTATCTTTATTGTAAGCAACTTGCACGGCGTCAACTTTGTTATCGCCAACCATGCCTGTTAGGTCATAACGTGATGCAGACACAGTCACATTGCCAAATTTATATTTGGCAGCAACGTTGTAGCCAACTAGCGCTTCCGCATCTTTACCAGCTACGTCAGATTTAACATCGCCGTTGTTGGTTACGGCCATAAAGGCTGCTTGGAAACCGTCAAAATCAGGCGTCATGTACGTAATTGCGCGATCAGGACGTAAATATTCGATGTAGTGTCCGTTGCCAGCGGCATCCTTTGCGTACAAACCGTAACGGTGAGTATGACAAATAACGCCAGATGGCTCATTTGTACAACCAGCAGATTCGTCGATATCGGCAAAAATATCAACCGCATTGTCGGTAAAGTTCCAATGTGGAGAATACTGTTTACCGATTAGTACAGAACCGAAATCCCCTTCTAGACCAACATTTGCTAAACGAGCGCGATTATCACTACCGGCAAACGAACCATCGTCAGTGAATAGTCTGAATTCGACGTTATAATTTGCTTTGATCCCATCTGCAATCTCAGTGCTACCGTAGGCACCGATTCGTGAATAGTTATCCTTATATTCGATATTATCTTTGTTCGTATCTTGGATCTGCACTCGGATACTGCCATACCAATTGAACAGTTCACTATTTGCTTGAGCTATTGTTGGAACCATTAAGGTTGCCATCAAAGCAATACCACTACGTAACTTCATACTATTATTCTCCACTGTAAATGATGTTATTTCACAGGCAATTCATGTTTACTAATGAACATTGATTGCGCCGCAGATAACGTTTTAATTTATTATTCTTCACTTGCAGTAACGATATAATCATTAGAATCATGCGACAGGAAATCAGTTAAGTTAATCATTACATAAGACAATCTTATTGACCTCCTACGTATGTTGTAATGAACTGATAATTAACATTAAAATAACAGTTAATTAAAAATATTGCTCAAAAAGATTGGTTATTAAAAGAACTTTCAAGTAGATAAGGAAAACTTATTAGATCTAGCATTCTCTTTGCCCTATAAAGTGCCCATTCAACCTCTTTTATCTGGTTTTACATGTTCGAATTGTCGATTCAAATGCTCGCAATAGCGTTTGTGGTAGTGTGTTTAGGCGCCATTTTGCAAACGTTGTCGGGGTTTGGCATGGCATTGCTCGCCGCGCCCGTTTTAGTACTCATTGACAGTGAGTTTTTGCCGGCACCAATTTTAGCGCTAGGCTTTGTGCTTTCATTGTTCAATGCCACCCGTTTAAGAGCACATCTCAACATTGCCCCTATTGGATATGCATTAGTCACCCGAGCTATCGGCTCAGTACTTGCTATTGGTTTATTGAGCATTATGCCCATTGACTGGTTGATCACAGGATTTGCGATATTAATTATTGGAACCGTTGCGTTAACCCTAAAGACCGTAAACATCCAGTATAATCGCCGCAATATGATGATTGCTGGTTTTTTATCAGGCGTTATTGGCACAACGACTTCTATTGGTGGACCACCTGTGGCTATGGTGCTGCAAAATAGTCCATTGCAACAGGCAAGAGCCCATTTGAGTTTGTTCTTTTTGATTTCTACTGTGATGTCTTTGATTTTGCTAAGTGCGACGGGCAACTTTTCGGCACATCAGGTAGAGCTGACCGCATTATTATTACCAGCGTTGGTGATTGGTTTTGTCTGTGCAAACGCGATGTCAGCGCGTTTTAAGCCTCAATACTTCAAGCATTTAATCAACATTGTGTCAGTCATGGCGAGCCTTTTCTTGCTCGCCAAAACTTGGGTCATTTAACGCTAATCATGATGAGGAGTTCTGGGATCAAGCTCACTCGCACTTGATATGACAGAGCCCTGCATTACAAATTGCTCTTGCTCGTCAATTGGCAGTGCACTGCGCGCTGTCATTCTGATAACGACAAATACCGCTAGTAGTAATTGAATGACTGCAATGACGTAAAACAACATGTCATTATGGAACCACGCCATCATCAATGACGTTGAATACGGGCCGATAATACCGCCGATTGCAAACGCCAAAATCAAGCAGCCCATCGCTGACACCATTTCGTGCCCTTCTAGCTTATCAAAAGTTTCCGAAATGCTAAGCGGATAGGTACAAGCAATAATGCCAGCCGTTATTGCTGTTGCTATATACATTGGCACATGAAACCCGCCATTTGCAAAAAGAACCACGGCAAGATCTGCTAACGCCGAGACAACTAACATTGCAAAAAGTACACGACGTCGATCAAATCTATCAGATAAATAGCCAATCGGAAATTGCAGTACGAACGCGCCAAAAATCGCTGCTCCCATATACCAAGATAGCGATAGTTGAGTAATGCCATAAGTCTGACTAAAAACAGGCAACAAATTAAATAACGCCGAATAAATAATGCCGGACACTAAACAGCAAATTAAACCCAGCGGTGAACGGTTAAACACTGTTTTTAATTTCATAATTTGAGTATCAGAGACGACAGGACCTGGGTGTCGACTAAGCACAATAGGAATTAACGCACCGCAAAACAGCATACCAGCGATGACGAACAGTGATGGATCTGATGGCGTGGTAATATTCATAAAGAATTGACCACCAAACAAACCCGCTAACACCACCGCGTTATACACCGCTAACACCTTACCGCGTGTTTGACTAGTTGAGCTGCCACTTAACCAGCTTTCCATCGCTGTAAACGCGCAGGCGTTACAAAAACCCAATAAGACGCGCATCATGGCAAAAACAATGGTACTAGATGAGAAACTACACGCCAAAATACATAAAGCCGCCAACGCAACGCAGCCAGCAAACATTCGAATATGCCCTGCTCGCTGAACCAGTTTTGCACTATACAGCGCGCCGATGAGTAAACCGACGAAATAGAGGGATAACACGAATCCAATCGTATCCGGTGCAATACCTTGCAAATTCATTGACACAGGTACCAGCACATTGATGAGTCCATTACCCAGCAACAAAATAAAGCAGCTGACAAATAGTGGTATTAATGACTGTATTAGCTGGCGCATCGCATCCCTCTTTTAATTCTATCCAAACCAAAAAAGCCAGCGTTAAGCTGACTTTTCAATAAGTTTATTCAGGTGTTACTACGGAACCGCAGCATAAGCTACAACTTCACACAGCATTTCTTCACGAGCCAATCCTGCCACGATCATTGCTGCACGATTTGGAAAAGGTGCATTGAAGTATTCTGCGTACACTTTATTAAACACTGGCAGTTGAGAACGGTCTGTTACATAGATAAGTACTTGCGTCACATCATCCATTGTCAGATTTGCCGCTTCAATCGTATGCTTGAAGTTTTCCATCGTCTGGCGAGCTTGTGCTTCAATACCGCCTTCAACTACATTGCCTTGCTGATCAATTGGGATTTGTGCGGTTGATAATTGTCCATTGGCGATGATAGCCCACTCAAGTGGCGCTTTTGATGCGAATAACTCAGTTTTTACGGGTGTTTTCATAATCAATCTACTTTTTCGTTGAGATAAGCTAGGCATTAATCGTCGAGAGAGCGAGAAAATTAATGCCTTGCGGGTTTACAGATAAAGATTAAAGACCTTGTTCAATCGCCATTTTCTTAGCAATTTGCGGTGCAGTCCAAAGTGATGGCAATAAGACTAGCGACACGGGTACAGCGGTCACAACAATAAACGATTGCAGCGCTGAAATACCGCCGTCGCCAATTGAGATAAGTATTGCCGCAGTAACACCCATCATTAAGCCCCAAAATACGCGAATACCTGGTTGTGGGTCGTCATTACCAGTCATTACCATTGACACTGAATACGTCATAGAATCACCTGTGGTCGCCACAAAAATCGTTGTGAGTATCAAGAACAAAACAGAGATAATGAAACCTAACGGCAACTGTTCAGTAATGGCTAGCAGTGCCGCTGGTAAGTTAAAGCCTGTGAAAGGTCCAGAGATAACACCGGGTGTTTGTAGCTCAAAGAATAAACCAGAACCACCGACGATAGTGAACCAGAAACACGTGATAACCGGAGCAACAACTGAGATTAATAGCACCATTTGACGAATTGTTCGGCCACGTGAAATACGTGCAACAAACATAGCCATTAACGGACCGTAACCTAAGAACCAACCCCAGAAAAACACAGTCCACCAGTCTAACCAACCAGGATTAGCGCGGAATGTTGCCATTGGTATGAAGTTATCAATGTACGAACCAAATGAATGTAGGTAGCTATCGATAATAAATGCAGTCGGGCCAAAAACAAGAATAAAGGCCATGAGTCCAACTGCTAGGATGACATTAAAACGGCTTAGAATTTGGATACCTTTAGTGACACCAGAAATAGCTGATAACGTATAGATACCAATTAGACCGACTAAAATCGTCACTTGAGTGGTGTAGGTATCTGGAATACCAAAGAGCTTTTCAAGACCAAAACTTACTTGTAAGCCAAGAAAACCGATGGGACCAACAGTTCCCGCCACTACGGCTAATACACAACATGCGTCAACAATAGCGCCAAATGGACCGGTCATGACCTTGTCACCAAATACTGGGTATAGCAATGTACGAGGTTTTAGCGGTAAGCCCTTTTCATAATGAAGGTGCATAAATACGATGCCTGTTAAGCTACCTAAAATAGCCCACGCTAGAAATCCCCAGTGCATAAAGCTTTGAGATAGCGCGTTGTATGCAGCTTCTTTAGTGCCCGTTTCACCGCCAAATAATGGTGGTGGCGACGTGAAATGTGCCATTGGCTCTGCAGCAGCCCAAAAAACACCACCGCCGGCAAGCAAGGTACACATGATGATACATATCCACTTAAAGGTGGACATTTCTGGTGCCTTTATCCCGCCTAAAATCACCGAGCCAGTTCGGCCGATAGACAAATAAATACCAATAACAAATGTCAGTAACAACAACACTTGCCAATAGACACCAAAGATTTTGGTTGAATAAGAAAACGCGGTATTCACCCAACTCGACATCATTTTAATGTCGTATAACGCTAGCACCACAAACAACATGAGCACACCACCACTGATTAGCAGCACCGGAATATCGACATTGTCGAACATTTTCTTTTGTATTTTGCCACCGCTGTCTTGGGCAACGGTTTTCGCAGTATTACTGGTCATACCTAACTCCTACTGGGTTATACCAACCTAGAGAAATATCTGATCATTTCTAACGGCCTAAATAGATGATAACTGCGTTATTTATTCTCTATGTAGAATAACTACATACGACAATAAATGCCTTGTTCTAATCAATTTATTCTCGTTAAAAAGTAGACCAGTCACTTACCTAGCTTGGTATTGTTGGTTATTTTTTTTATTTATACCCAAACTACCTAACGTATTATTAAGTGGTTTGAGTATAAAAACTAGCGATATTCAATCGCTAGTTATCAACATTTACGAGCGTGGCACTAGCGCATCATCAAGGAACGTCAACCAGTTCTGTCCCATCACTTTGGCAATATCAGCATCATTAAAACCATGCTGTTTTAAGCCTTGAGTAATATTTGGGAAGTCGCGGCTATCTTTAAACCATGACAAAGGGCGTGGCCAATCTGCATTTGATTTAGAGCCTTCACCGTAATCCATTTCTTTGGACCAACGACCGTTTCGCATCCACTCTAAAATCGACACTGGCTGGTTTTGGCACAAATCAGTACCAATACCAATTTGGTCAATGCCCATTAGATCAGCAGTGTCAGCTACCATGGTGCAGAAATCTTCGAGGGTACAATCTGGTCCATTTTTTAAATGGAATGGATAAAGGCTAAAACCAAGTAATCCGCCTGAGTTACCCAACGCTTTAAGTACTGTGTCTGACTTATTGCGTTTCGCGTCATGGAAACTAATTGGATTTGCGTGTGAAATAACGATTGGACGCTCAGAGATTTCAATCGCTTCAAGCGTGCTTTGCTCGGCGCTATGGCTCATGTCAACCACCATACCAACACGATTCATTTCTTGAATAACTTGGCGGCCAAAGCGCGTTACACCACTATCATTAGATTCATAACAGCCCGTCGCCAATAAGCTTTGGTTGTTATAAGTCAGCTGCATAATCATCATATTGAGCTCACGCATCACTGAGACCATGCCGATATCATCTTCAATCGGCGAGCAATTTTGCGCGCCAAACATGATGCCAACTTTGCCCACTGATTTTGCCAGACGAATATCATCTGCACTTTTTACCGGCATAATGAGATCGCTATTTAATTCAAAATGACGATTCCATTCACTTATGCGTAATAAGGTTTCACGGATTTGTTCGTGGTAGACGATGGTGACATGCACCATAGTCACACCGCCTTGTTTCAGCTGTTCAAAGATGGTTCTATCCCAATTGGAATATTGCAGACCATCAATGACAATAAGATCGTTATGCATATCAGCACTCCTCTTATGAACGCATATAAGTCGTTTTTACGATGGTGTAGAATTCTTTGGCATAGCTGCCTTGCTCACGAGGACCGAAGCTTGATTCTTTGCGACCGCCAAACGGTACATGATAATCCGTACCCGCCGTTGGTAAGTTAATCATCACACAACCTGTTTCTGCACGGCGTTTAAAGTCATTAGCGTATTTCAATGACTGCGTACAAATACCGCCAGTAAGGCCGTAATTTGTGTCATTTAACGTGGCCAGTGCTTCTTCGTAATCTTTGACTTTGATAACACAAGCAATTGGTGCGAAGGCTTCTTCACGGTTAATCGTCATGTCATTCGTAGTATTGGTAAATAATGCAGGCTGTAGGTAATAACCTTCTGTTTCTTCATTAATTACTTCACCGCCGATAGCAAGCGTTGCGCCTTCTTTCTTGGCAATGGCTAAGTAATCGAGGTTTTGCTGCATTTGACGTGCATCAGCTACAGCGCCGATATGAACGCCCTCTTTTAGCGGGTGACCGACAACAAGTTGTTTCATTCGGGCAATAACGGCATCAACGAATTTATCGTGAATGCCTTCAGTTACGATTAAGCGTGAAGACGCTGTACATTTTTGACCAGTACCAAAGAAAGCGCCGCCGACAGCACATTCAACGGCGTTATCTAGATCAGCATCATCTAGAACTACTAGTGCATTTTTACTGCCCATTTCTAGCTGACATTTAACAAGGTTAACGGCTGTAGCTGCCGCCACTTTTCGACCTGTCTCAAGTGAACCAGTAAAGGTTAATGCATTAATCTTTTTAGAATTTATTAATACATCGCCTACTTTGGCACCAGGGCCCATCACTAAGTTAAACGTCCCCGCAGGAAGCCCTTGACGTGAAATAATTTCGGTTAGTGCCCATGCGCTTGCTGGCACTTGATTGGCTGGCTTAAATACAATGGCATTACCAAAAGCCAATGCTGGAGCAATTTTCCAAGCACCGGTCGCCGTTGGGAAATTCCATGGTGTAATAATACCAACAACACCTACCGGTTCACGGTGTGTTTGAATTTCCACACCAGGACGAACAGAATCCGCTGTCTCGCCCATTTGACGAAGTACTTCAGCGGCATAGTAATGAAAGAATTGACCAGAGCGATATGTTTCGCCAACGCCTTCCGCTAAGGTTTTACCTTCTTCACGCGCTAGTAACTTACCTAATTCATCTTTACGTGCAATAAGCTCATCGCCAATTGCCATCAACACGCTGTAACGTTGCTCTAAACCACTTTCTTGCCATTCAAGTTGGCCAATTTTAGCAGCGTCAATCGCTTCTAAAGTTTGTGCTTCATCTGCCTGAGCGTAATGACCAATTGAGTCGCTGAGATCAGCTGGGCTAATATTTTCTATTGAGCTTGTGCCCTCTACCCATTCACCTGCGATGTAATTACGAAAAATTGATTGTGACATTTGAACCTCCTTAAAATAATTGGAATCATTATAGGAACCATGATTTAATAATAAAAATTAATAATTAATATCTAACGATAAGGAACGCTTATCATGTTACCGGAATTTAAAATCGCACAACTCAGACATTTTGTATGGGTTGCTGAGCTAAAAGGCTTTCATAACGCGGCAGAGAAAGCTTGTCGAACGCAACCAGCGATTTCTTTATCGATTAGAGATCTGGAAAGTAAGTTAGGCAGTAAAGTGTTTGAAAAACGCAACGCGAAAACGACTATGACTGAGTTGACGCCGTTTGGTAAACACTTTTTACCACGTGCCAAAGAACTTATTGCCCATCACGATAGTGTTGCTCAAGACATGAATTTAATGCGAGAGCACAAAGCTGGCCATTTAAGATTAGCGTCAGTTCCTTCAATCGCTTGTCGAATTTTACCGGAATTAATTTCAGAGTTTGTGGCAGATAGTCCAAGTCTTCATATCAGTTTTTATGATGACAACTCCGAAGCGGTAATGCGAAAAGTCGAGAGACAACAAGTCGATTTAGGAATTGCTAGTGAGCCTGATCAACTCGAGCATAAAGACCTTGTGTTTACGCCAATTTGGCAAGACCAAATTGGCGTAGTTTGTCATCGCGACCACCCGCTTGCCAACGAAAATGAAGTTGACTGGCAAGCATTGCGAGATCATCGATTAATCAGTAATGGTACAACGCGCTTACTAGCAGACACACCCGCGGCGTCATTGCTTAATGATTCTCAATTTTTTGTATCAAATATGCTGTCATTAATTGCGTTATTAGAAGCGGGAATTGGTATTTCAACTCTGCCACGCTTTGCATTTCCCCAAGACAATCAACACCTAAAATTTATTACGTTAAGCGACCCACAAGTGATCCGTAACATTGGTATGGTTCATCTTGGCAACAAATCCCTTAGTCCAGCAGCACAAGCACTGCATGATTATATTTTGTCAAAACAAGACAGCTAATTTAAAAATTTAAGTGATTAAAATTAATTAGTTAACCTATGCTAATAAATTTTACTTATCACACGATGAACGTTTCTAACTTGTCATAAACTAGTGTTTTGACCAACTATGGCGCTATCTAACCCCTTTACCCGTAATTTTAAAGTGGTTTTAATTCGGCGCTTTAAGCAATGGCGCGCCATCCTAAATTTTTAGATTTGTTTAGCAAAAGGATCAATAACAATGACAACTTACGCAGCGATCCAAAGTTCAATCAGTGGTGATAATGCGCTACCACTGCGTCCTGAGAGTCAGGTCATGGACTTGGAGCGACTCGGTTCCTTTCATCAAAGTCGACTTAGCTTCATGCGTACTTTAGTACGTCGTGTCTTTAAAGAACGTTGGAAAATCTCTCCTACCACGTTCGATTTGGATAAAGATGGTTACGGCACCGTAATTTACGATATCAAAGCTGCCAACAGCAACTTTAGTTTCGTCATTTTCTCAAACTATTTGTCTGACGATGAGCGAAACGACCGTGTAATAGCCACTAAGTGGGATCTTACTATGGCATTAGTTGAAGGCAGTGTTGATGGTGATTACGTAGAAAAACTACGTGAGAATGTGCCTAAGCAAGAAGCGGGACGCGTTGATTCTCGTGTTTTTGTATTGTCACGCGCAAATCGCAGCGCACGTAATTTCAATTACATGATTGATTGCCTTGCCAATGGCCAACAGCCTGACATTGAAAAGATTGCTAAGGTTGGCTATTTATACCGAACTACCGCTGTTTATGGCAGTGGCAAGTTGGGGATGGCTGACTGGGAAAAAGTATCAACTAAGCACCGTGATTTTGCTAGACCTTTTGCTGGCGAAATGTTCGTTTGTATGATGCTTAGAAATTTCAGTTTGTTGCAAGTTGAACATATTGCGAAACAGCGCCAAACAGATACTTATACGCCGATGGATTACGATATCAAACGCTATATCGGCATTGGGAACTCTACAGGTTTAGGCATGGCGCCTTATTTGGTTAACCATCCGGTACTCATTAGTCGTTGGGTTGAGATGAGAGAATTAGCATTAGCTCGGATCCGTACGTTAGGCGCCATCGATTCACGCATTCATTACCATCTCATTTCATTACTCAATCGCTGCGCGCTTCACACCAAGCAAACACTGACAGAAGATGATTGGCAAACCAATAATAATACGGCGGTTGTCGGCGATTTAGAACGTTTGGTAGAGTTTGCTGATAATGGACTCAGTGATTGGAATAAAATCATTCATTTTAGTGAAGAAAATTGCTCCCTTCAGGGACAAGAAATGCTGGTATCAGTGCTATTAGAACTTTATCCAGAATTAGTCGATGAGTTAGAAAATTTCCATTCTACCGATGAGTTTATAGATATCGATCCGTTAATGCCTGCGGCAACGTTAAAAGAGATTATGGAAACTCGCTATGATTGGGCGCTAGCTATCGACTTTAAAGCACCTGGTGCAAAAGAGACTTATTGGTATCGCTCACAAGAAAAAATGGAGCCACGTTTGGGAAGCATTTCAGACGTTGAAGGCAAGAAAAAACAAATGGCGTTAGGTGTTGGTTATGCAGTACGAAAATGTTTTGACCAGCTATCGCTTTATGTCGAAAAGAATCCAACTCATAGTACGGCTAGATTCCTAGTCGCTTACCCGAAGGTTCGCGGTATCGTTCGCCGTGTACAGTGTATGAGCCGTTCAAAATATGGCGATATTCAGGCTAATTTATTAGATCAGAACGTACTTCCGATGCACCTTTTACGTTGTAAGCTAGCCTTCTTTGGCGTCAGTAAATTTGATCCACGTTCAAAACTTTGGGTAAGAAATACCATGTTTCAAGGAGCGCCATTGCTTGAAGACATTGGTTCAACCTTTAGTGACGATTGGTTCATGCCATTAACCCCTAGCGTATAAGGACACTCTCTTGAATATTTCGATGAATGAATTAAAAGCAGCTTTACGTCGTTGCTTCGAGGCCAGTGGTTATTTCGTGGGGAACTATGAAGATGCCGCTAATATGGTTCTTTGGTTAGAAAAGCACGGATTACATGGCCTGCGTGAATTACAAAACACGCTGCCCTACGTTGGTGAAGATCTCCATAAGTCACTGAGCAATGTGATTTACGAAGACAGTACGTCTGCCACAATTGATGCCCATGGTCGCAGCTCACTCAATTGTATTGCCTCAGCGGTTGACCTTGCCCACGCCAAAGCATTAGAAAGTGGCATTGCAACGGTAACCGTTCACAACTGTCACAATCGGATGTTTGTCTTAAAGGCCTTAACAGACCGCGGCCGCAGCGGCATTAGTGCAGCGGCCTACTGGAAAAATGGCAGTGACAATATTACGGAACATGCCGCGGCTATTAAGTCCGGACATCGTTACCCAAGTTACAGTGAGTCTTCAGTGCAAACAGTCGGTAATGAAGACAAGCAAGCGTTAACAATAATTTGTAGTTCACGCGTCGATGTTGGATTATCATTACAGGATCAAGACAGCACCATCATTAGCCCACAGCAGGTAGAGCGTAACAAAAACCATTGTGTTGAACATGGCATCACAATTTGTGAAAAACTATGGGAAGATATCAATGTTATCGGCCAAGGCGTATTAGTTGAAAATACCGAGCGCTCCCGCGCTGATGCTGGAGGCCAGTAGGAATAAAAAGGCACATGAATATCGTTAATACACATTCAACATCCAATGAACAGACAGTTAATTTGGCCCAAGCTAAATTAACTGAAACCCCAATTGCGATCTGTATTAACGGTATTAGCCAAGCGGTTATGATGGCATCTCCAACAGATCTTGACGATTTTGCGGTGGGTTTTGTCATTGGTGAGGGACTAATCGAACAAGCGTCTGAAGTAAAGAGCATTTCAATTACTCACTTACAACAAGGAATTGAAGTTGATTTAACGGTGCTAGCGCGTACAGAACACCATATCAAATCAAAACGCCGTCAACTTAGTGGTTCTACCGGTTGTGGTTTATGCGGTGTTGATTCAATTGATACCGCGATGACATTGCCAGCTTTAACACCATCAACTCAATCGCCACCGAGTCGTGAAACTATTGAACTGGCACGACAGGCACTAACCAGCATACAAAAAGAGCACGGCTGTATTCAAGGTCATCATAGCGCGGTATATTTCGACATTAGCGGGCAGTTTATCGCTATCCGAGAAGATGTCGGTCGTCATAGTGCACTCGATAAATTAGTTGGCCATATACATCGTCATGAATTTAAACCTTCAAACATAGATTCGCCTTATGGTGGCTTTTTATTGATGACCAGCCGTTGCAGTCATGATTTGGTCATCAAAGCGGCTCGCGGTAAGTTCAACGTACTCATTACATTAGCGCAACCGACTAATTTAGCAGTTGCTTCTGCCCAATCCATTGGTCTCACTCTTTTTAGCTTTGTGCATGGAAAACTACAGCAGTTTTCTTAGGCTTTATTCAAGGAAATATCATGTCAAAATCATCTGATGAACAAGCGCCCTATTCTGCACCTGCCGGTGGCTGGGGGGCGTTAAAGAGCTCTGCTAAGCACCTCATAAAAAGTGAAAACAGTGCGATGGGCGTTAAAGCACTGTTAAAAGCTAATCAACCAGGTGGTTTTGATTGCCCGGGTTGTGCGTGGGGCGATAGTACCAGCGCTGGCAAAGTTGATTTCTGTGAAAATGGCGTAAAAGCAATTGCATGGGAAGCCACCAGCAAGAAAGTTGATGCAAGTTTCTTTAATCAATTTAGTCTTGAGCAATTAAAAACCTGGGACGATCATTCTCTCGAGAAAAGCGGCCGCTTGGTTGAGCCAATGTTTTATGATGGCAAGAGCGACCATTATCAGCCCATTAGTTGGCAAGATGCGTTTGGTGTAATCACTCAACATCTTTCCTCGTTATCGTCCCCTGATGAAGCATTATTTTATACCTCAGGCCGGGCAAGTAATGAAGTCGCCTATCTCTATCAATTATTCGGGCGCATGTTTGGCACCAATAACTTTCCAGATTGTTCTAACATGTGTCATGAAGCGTCTGGTGTTGGCATGACGCGTAGCGTCGGCATTGGTAAAGGCACCGTTACCATGGACGACTTTAGCGAGGCTGATGCAATTTTTATTTTTGGCCAAAATCCCGGAACCAATCACCCAAGAATGCTGGGAACATTGCGTAAGGCGAGCAAGCGCGGCGCACAAATCGTCGCTATTAATACGCTCAAAGAACAAGGGCTCAAAAAATTCGCCGACCCTCAAAGCCCTAAAGAAATGATTTTATTTTCCAGCACCAATATCAGTCAGTATTATTTCACGCCCAAATTAGGTGGTGATATGGCGATATTGCGTGGCATGGCCAAGCTCCTGCTAGAACGTAGTGAAACAGATGACAACGTGTTAGATCATGAATTTATCGCACAACATTGTAGTCACTTTGACGATTATAAACAGGTAATTGAAGCAACATCGTGGCAACAAATTATCAGTCAAAGCGGCCTAATGCAGTCAGAGATAACCCAGATGACTAATATCTATATGCACAGTGACAAGGTTATTTTCACGTGGGCAATGGGAATTACTCAGCATCAACATTCTGTTGCAATGATTCAAGAGTTAATCAACGTATTATTGCTCCGTGGCAACATAGGTAAACCCGGTGCGGGCGCGTGTCCAGTGCGAGGCCATTCAAACGTACAAGGCAATAGAACGGTGGGCATTAATGAACATCCACCGCAATCGCTGCTCGACGCTATTGAAGCGCGATACCAATTTAAACCACCGCAAGTCTCTGGCTTAGGTACCGTTGACGCAATCCGCGCAATGCGCGACAAACAAGCAAAATTGTTCATTGGTTTAGGTGGTAATTTTGCCGCGGCAACGCCAGACACAGCGCAAACTTATAACGCATTGGCTAATTGTGAACTCACCGTCAACATCAGTACCAAGCTCAATCGAAGCCATGTGGTGACGGGGAAACAAGCGCTTATTCTCCCTTGTTTAGGCCGTACGGAAGTTGATCTACAGGCGTCGGGCGCTCAGCACATTACCGTTGAGGACTCTATGAGCATGGTGCATCGCTCAGCCGGACAAAACCCGCCAGCGTCGGATAAACTGAAATCTGAAGTTGCGATCATTGCAGGCATTGCAGAATCAGTTCTTGGCAACGACATTGTTAACTGGTCCAATTTAAAAGACGACTACGCATTAATTCGTGATGAAATCGAAGCCGTCATTCCAAATTTCACCGATTATAACGACAACATTAAGCTTGATAGAGGATTTTACCTACAAAATTCGGCTGCACAACGAGTATGGAATACAGGTAACAATAAGGCGAATTTTTCCGCGGCAGCTTTGCCTGAGCAACTTGTTCATGAATTAGCCGCAAAAGATGAAACATCTCAAACTTTAACATTGCAAACCTTACGCTCTCACGATCAATACAACACATCTATTTACGGCATGGATGACCGCTATCGCGGCATCTACAATGAACGTCGTGTTCTGATGATGAATCGACAAGATATTAAGCGTCTAGGATTTGCAGCTAACGATTTAGTGACGATTAGTTCGGTATCAAAAGACAGTATTACCCGCAGCGTTTCAGATTTTAAAATCGTGGAGTACAACATTCCCAGTGGTTGTTTAGCGGCATATTACCCAGAAACTAACCCTTTAGTTCCGCTTGATAGCGTTGCAAAAGATTGCGGCACACCGACGTATAAATCTATTGCCGTAAAATTAGCAAAGCAATAATATTTGATTTTCCAATGTTATACCATTAAGTAAGTGATCTTGTTGTGCGTAGAGAAAATCAGCTAAAACAAGGCGCTCGATTGGCTAATAGCTGGCTATTAAGATTGAGAGCAACGCCATTTTAGTTAATTTTAACAAGTACAAGTGGGCAAATATTTAATGCAATTGGTATAATACTTTAATTAATGACATGATGGTTCGCCTCTTTAGTTTGCCTAACTCTAAGGTTAGCTTAGGGTGAGGCGGACCATCTAATTAAGCCGCCAATAACTTTCGTCATTAGCGGTTTTATTTGTTTATAAGATTAGCTTATTGCTTAACCAACATTAACACGAGCATTGCGGTACATACGCATCCATGGGCTGTCTTCGCGCCATTCTTGTGGGCGCCATGAGTTAGCTACCGCACGGAAAACACGTTCTGGATGAGGCATCATAATAGTGACACGGCCATCAGTCGTCGTTAAACCTGTGATACCAGCCACTGAACCGTTTGGATTTGATGGGTAGTTTTCAGTAACCTGACCGTGGTTATCAACGTATTGCAGTGCAACCGTGCCACTAGTTAACGCCGCATCAACAGCTTGCTGATTTTTAAACTCAGCATGGCCTTCACCGTGTGATACAGCGATTGGCATAACACTGCCAGCCATTCCGTTAAGGAATAATGACGGCGACTCCTGTACTTCAACAAGACTAAAGCGGGCTTCAAAGCGCTCTGATTTGTTTTGCA
The DNA here is from genome assembly GCF_051201665.1 of Psychrobium sp. nBUS_13. Classification (GTDB taxonomy): domain Bacteria; phylum Pseudomonadota; class Gammaproteobacteria; order Enterobacterales; family Psychrobiaceae; genus Psychrobium. The sequence continues at coordinate 2,303,323 of NZ_CP179210.1, forward strand.
CAAAGTGCGGCCATAAATCACTGCCTGGAATGAGCTCTTTAAGGTTAGATAACATCTGACAACCGTTACACACACCTAAACTAAATGTGTTATCACGTTTGAAGAAGTTACCAAATTGATCGCGTGCTAAATCATTAAACAAGATTGACTTAGCCCAACCTTCACCAGCACCTAAAACGTCACCGTATGAGAAACCACCACAAGCAACCATGCCGTGGAAATCTTCTAGCGATACGCTACCTGATAGCACATCCGACATATGAACGTCTTTTGCCGCAAAGCCTGCGCGATTAAACGCAGCGGCCATTTCAACATGTGAGTTAACGCCCTGCTCACGCAAGATAGCAACTTGTGGTTTTGCCCCTTTAAGAATGTATGGCGCTGCCACGTCTTCATTTAAATCAAAGGTTAATTTGGCATGTAAACCTGGATTTTCATCATCTGTTTTTAGCGCATATTCTTGCTCAGCACATTCTGGGTTATCACGAAGTTTTTGCATTTCATAACTTGTTTTCGACCACAACTTACGTAAATCAGTGCGCTTAGCACTAAATACTGCTTCGCCATCAATAGACACATTAATAACGTTAGTGTTGTTGAGCGTGCCAATATCGTGAGTTAATGTCGCAAGACCGTTATCAGCTAAAACACTATTTACTGCATCTAAGTCCGCGGTTTTAACTTGAATGACTCCGCCTAGCTCTTCGTTAAACAGTTGAGCTAGCGCATCACCTGCTGGCAAATTAATATCTAAACCAGTATTACCTGCGAACGCCATTTCGGTTAATGTCGTTAATAAACCGCCATCTGAACGATCGTGATAAGCCAGTAATTTACCGTCTGCGAGTAAGGTTTGAATAGCGATAAAGAAGCCTTTTAATAGCGCTGGAGAATCAACGTCAGGCGTAACATCACCAAGTTGTTTGTAAACTTGCGCTAATGCACTGCCACCTAAACGATTTTGACCATTACCTAAGTCGATAGCTAATAAACGCGTTTCACCTTTATCTGTCATTAATTGCGGCGTTAGTGTACTGCGTACATCAAGAACTGGCGCAAATGCCGTCATCACTAGTGATAATGGTGCTGTAACAGACTTGTCTATCCCGTCTTCATTCCACTGTGTTTTCATCGACATTGAGTCTTTGCCCACTGGAATGGTGATACCCAGTGCAGGACATAGCTCTTCACCAACCGCTTTTACTGCTTCATATAAACCAGCGTCTTCACCAGGGTGCCCCGCTGCAGACATCCAGTTTGCTGACATTTGTAATTGGCTAATATCACCGATATGAGCCGATGCAATATTGGTAATTGATTCAGCCACTGACATACGTGCTGATGCGCCAAAGTTAAGTAGTGCAATTGGGCTACGCTCACCCATTGCCATTGCTTCACCCGCATAGGTATCAAAACTCGCGGCCGTAACGGCACAGTTTGCCACTGGCACCTGCCATGGGCCAACCATTTGATCGCGTGCAACAAGTCCTGTTACGGTGCGATCGCCAATTGTGATTAAGAATCCTTTATCGGCAACGGTTGGTAGGCTTAGAACACGCATTACTGCATCATCAATGTCAATTTTTGATGTGTTAAACGCTTCACCTTTAGCGACTTGGGTTTTAACATCACGGCTCATTTTCGGTGGTTTACCTAATAATACATCCAATGGCATATCAATTGGTTTGTCATCAAAATGGCTATCGGTAAGTGTTAGATGATCTTCTTCAATCGCTTCACCAACTACGGCATATGGCGCACGCTCACGCTGACAGATAGCATCAAACTGTGCCAATTTATCTGCAGGAACCGCCATCACGTAACGCTCTTGTGACTCATTACACCAAATTTCGTGTGGTGCCATGCCAGGCTCATCATTTGGCACATTACGCAGTTCAAAGTTACCACCACGGCCGCCATCATGAACTAGCTCAGGAAACGCATTTGAGATACCGCCCGCGCCTACATCATGGATAAAGGCAATCGGGTTTTCTTCACCAAGCTGCCAACAACGGTCGATAACTTCCTGACAACGACGCTCCATTTCTGGATTTTCACGTTGTACAGATGCAAAATCTAAATCTTCGGCTGATTGGCCAGATGCCATAGATGACGCCGCGCCGCCGCCAAGACCGATGTTCATCGCTGGGCCGCCAAGAACAATGAGTTTAGCGCCAACGGGGATTTCACCTTTTTGAACGTGCTGGTCCCGGATATTACCTAGACCACCAGCAATCATAATTGGTTTGTGATAACCACGAACTTCAAGGCCAGCATGTGAATTAACTTGCTCTTCATAAGTACGGAAATAACCACATAAGGCAGGACGACCAAATTCATTATTAAATGCTGCGCCGCCAAGAGGGCCTTCGATCATAATATCAAGCGCTGAAACAATGCGTTCTGGTTTGCCAAAATCTGTTTCCCACGGTTGCTCTGCACCAGGAATTTTAAGATTCGACACAGTAAATCCTGTTAAACCAGCTTTTGGTTTTGAACCACGACCAGTTGCACCTTCATCACGAATTTCACCACCAGAGCCAGTTGCAGCACCAGGGAATGGTGAGATAGCTGTTGGGTGATTGTGGGTTTCCACTTTCATTAGGATATGAATGTCTTCTTGATTGTATTCATATTCACGTGATTCAGGATTTGGGAAGAAGCGCCCTGCTTTTGAGCCAACCATGACAGAGGCATTATCTTTATAAGCAGACAATACATTTTCTGGGTGCTTCTCGTAGGTGTTCTTAATCATTTTAAATAATGATTTTTCTTGTTGCTCACCGTCAATCGTCCAATCGGCATTGAAGATTTTATGACGACAATGCTCTGAGTTTGCTTGCGCAAACATCATTAATTCGATGTCATTTGGATTACGGTTAAGGGTGGTAAATGATTCAACTAGGTAATCAATTTCATCATCTGCTAGCGCTAGCCCCATTTCAGTGTTTGCGGCAACTAATGCTGCTTTACCGCCTTCTAGAATATCAACACTGCGCATCTTACTTGGCGTCGCGCTGTAGAATAATTGCTGCGCACTTTCTAATGCGTTGTTAGCGACTTCCATCATACGGTCGTGCAATTCACCAACCAGTACTTGGTGTTGCTCGTCAGATAATTCACCTTCAACGTAATAAGCAATACCACGTTCTAGTCGGCTGATTTGGCGTAAACCACAGTTGTTTGCAATGTCAGTTGCCTTTGAAGACCATGGTGAGATAGTGCCCGGACGCGGGGTCACTAAAATAAGTTCACCAACAGGCTGATGCTCAGCAATTGTTGGTCCATAGGTTAATAGCTTCTTAAGTTTTTCGAGCTCACTCGCATTTAACTCACTGGCTAAGTCAGCAAAATGCATATACTCAGCGTAAATTCCGGTTACCGGAAGATTTAGCTGGGCAAAATTAGCGAGCAGTTTAGTTGTACGAAATTCAGAAAGCGCTGGGGCTCCGCGAAGGATTTCCATAGAGATATTCACCAATTAACTGTGGATGGGATAAAATTTGGCGCTATTATAAGTGAATTGGATCACAAAATTAACCATTTATGTGATATTTCTCACATCGCTATTTTTAGTGGCATCTGATATAAATAGATAACTGCCCCATATTCTTAAATTTACTAGGCTAACGCATTGATATCTAAACACTCTAAATTGACAATTGGCCAAAAAATAAGCATTGCCATTGGGTGTTTATTGCTACTCTCTTGTACTCAACCTGTCACAGAAACACACCTTGATGATATCAAGGAGGATAAGGTGTTGGTTATCGGTACACTTTATAGTCCAACAAGCTATTTTGAAAGCGAGAAAAGCGCCATTGGCATGGATAGCGAGTTGGCGAGACAGTTTGCCCAATATTTAGACGTAGAATTGCAGATTGTGTCCAATGCTGATCTTAGTGAATTATTTAATCAAATGAATGAAGGCAAGATAGATATCATCGCTAGCGGTCTAACCGTAACTCAAGCGCGCTTAAGTAAAATGCGATTTGGCCCGCCCTTCTATCAAGTGGCTCAACAAGTAGTTTTTAAACAGGGTAAGAAACGTCCACGTAAATTGAGAGATTTAACAGGATCCTTGATGGTTGCAAATGCGAGTAGCCATGTCGATACGTTGTCTGAGCTCAAACTTGAAAATCCTCAACTAGACTGGGAAACAAGCAGCACCCATAACCCCGATGAACTACTTAAACTAGTGATTGATGAAGAGATTGATTACACCCTTACTGACTCAAATGTTTTGGCACGTAATAGACGTGTTTATCCTGACTTAAGTTTAGCGTTTACAGTAACGCGGAATGATTCATTGGCATGGGCGTTGGCTGACAACGGCGATGATTCACTCTTTAGCGAAGTCATTGCATTTTTTGGCGAACAACAATCTAATGGTGCGTTGGCGCAGCTTGAAGAGAAATATTTTGGCCATGTTCAACGCTTTGATTACGTTGATACACGCGCTTTTATTAAAGCCATCGATAAGAAACTCCCAAAATACCAAATTTTATTTGAGCTTAATGCAAACGATTTAAAATGGGAACAGTTAGCAGCACTGTCTTATCAAGAGTCTCATTGGAACCCCCGCGCAAAATCGCCAACTGGCGTTCGCGGCATGATGATGTTAACCCTACCAACCGCAAAACAAATGGGCGTTAAAAGTAGGCTCAATGCTGAACAAAGTATCCAAGGTGGTGCAAAATATCTCACACGCTTGTTGTCTCGACTACCGGAAACTATTCCTCAATCTCAGCGCTTTTGGTTTGCCCTTGCCTCTTATAACGTTGGATACGGACACTTAATGGATGCGAGAAAACTAGCGCAGCAATCCGGCAAAAATCCCAATAGTTGGAGCCATGTAAAACAAATACTGCCGTTACTTGAGAAAAAGAAATATTACGGAAAAACGCGACACGGATATGCTCGCGGCCGAGAAGCAGTACATTACGTTGATAGCATTAGACGATATTATGATACGCTCATTGCGATGGACCTTGATAGCAAGCTAGCGCCTATCGATTTAGAATTGGCAGCGCGAATTGATTCTTTGCCTGTACCAGCACAAGCATCACTGCAAATAAACGAAGAGTTGGAGTTAAAAAATTAAATAATACCATTGCATTAGGGTGAAAAAGTACGCTAGATTATAATGACTTGTTTATTGTGTGTTCGCCTTTAATCTTTGAAGTTAAGCAACAGCAGCGCAATACTTTAAAGGATAGCGATTGTTGTTCGCGTATATGGAATATTATGAATCATCACCCACCGACCAAAAGCTCCACCAATCTATCTGTTATATTTACTATTTTTATAGCGATAATCATTTCTGCCACAGCCATTTTTGTCACCACCAAACTCTATCAAAAAGCTAATTATCTCGACGAGAAGTGGGACGAATATAGAACGGTACTTGTCAAGAAACAGGCGGTTAATGTTAAAATTTCACCTGTTTTTAGCGAAACAGGATTGTTAGGAGATATAAGACGTTATGCGTTCTCTCCCAATAAGATTGGCGAAAATCATATAAAAGCAAAATTAGAAGCGTATAAAGAAACACTAACGCTCTATCGCAATTTACAAGGATTAACGGTTGTCGAAACGCGGTTACTAATGACTGTAAATGAAGAAATTACAAAACTCAAAAATTCATTTTATTTAGTGGTCAACTTTGCAGCAAAAGACCAAGTTGAAAAATATAATGCCATTGGCGATTCACTCTACTACAGCCAAGGCCAAGAAGCAGTCGACAAACTAACTAATTTAAGCACCAATCAGTACAATGATAGCGCAACACACATTAGCGAAGTCGTCGGTGAATTGGCATTACTCGTGCTTGCCAGCTTGTTAGTAATGCCATTAATTATCTATTTACTCATTACACAATGGCGAGACCGCCATAAAGTCAGTAAAGATGTTCTTGCAAAACATAATCGGCTTGAACTCGACAAAATGTTCCGCCATACCGCTGTACCAACACTCATCGTCAATCGTTCAGGCGATATTGTGAACGCGAACGTAAAAGTTTGTGAATTGACCGGCTATAGCATGAATCATTTAATGTCCAAACACCTTGAGCAACTGATCGTAGAGCCGCCATCGGCGATGCTTAAGCAAATTATGCTCTTTTCAAAAGACCCATTACCGACTCACAGTGCTACTCAGGTGATTACTAATAAAGGCAATGTTTTACGCGTTGATATTGATATAACGCAGGTTCAAGATGGGCCCAATTTATTATCCATTGTCGCTTTTAGAGATATTGAGGATTTTGAATTGGCGGCTGAACGCCAAGAATGTATTAATCAAATGAACCATTTCTCCCAAGATGTAAATGGAATTGGCAGCTGGTATTGGGATTTTTCCACTGATAAATTGCTGTGGTCTCGTAAATCCTATGAAATTTATGGCTATGACAATGGCGAGATTGAAATTAGTCAAGAAATCATTCTTGCGGCAGTGCCAACTGAAGAACGAGATGATGTTAGCAATGCTATTAATGAAGCGGTTATTTTCGGCAATGAATTAAACATCAACCATCACATTAATTTACCAAATGACGAACAACTATTTGTCCATCAACACGGTCATGTCACCTCAGACGATGCTGGAAAGCCATTATTTATGGTAGGCACCATTGAGTTAGCGGAAAAAGACTCTGAAAAAGCAATGATGCGTGATATGTCTGATCGCGTTTTTAACTCCTCGTTGGACGCCATGGCGATCACAAATCAGCGTAATACCATTTTAAAAGTCAATGAAGCGTTTGTCCGAATGACAGGATTTAGTGATGAAGAAGCAGTTGGTCAGCAATTGTCTTCCATTAACCGTGCAAGCTTCTTCGATCAATGCATTTACGACAACATTAATGACCAAGTAAAAGCAGAGCATAGTTGGGAAGGCGAGTTATGGAATGTAAAAAAAGACGGTGAAGTCTATCCAACCAACCAACATATCTGTGCACTGTCATTTGAGAATAACAAAATCAGCCGCTATTTGTGTACCTTTAGAGATATTAGCGACCACAAGGCACTTGAAGAGCGTATCATAAATAGCCGCGCTGTTGACCGCGTCACCATGTTACCGTCTCGTTCAGTATTGCAAGACAGATTAAATCAATCGATCAAGCGTCATGAACGAGACGGCCATCAGAGCGCTGTACTTGTTATTTCGATTAGTCATTTCCTAAAAGATTTGAGTGAATCTAATCACGTCAGTGCGATTAAAATTTTGGCACAGCGTATCACTCAAATAACGCGTGATCATGACACTATTGCACGATTTGGTCGTCAAGAATTTGCAGTGTTATTGGAAGGCCTCAACCTGCCCGAAGATGCTTATGTCGTTGCGGATAAAATCAGAATAAAATTGGTCCAGCCATTGACAATTAACAACATTACCATTGAGCCTGATTGCGCTATTGGTATTAGCTTACACCCATTACACGCCACCGGCGATGAAACGTTAATTCAGTATGCCGATGCCGCAATGCAGCAAGCCAAAATTGAACACAACAGCAGCATTCAAACATTCAATCAACATATTTTAGGTATTTATAACAGCGAGCAACACCTTAATGCACAATTAAAACGCGCGATAGATCTTAAAGAACTCGCCGTCAATTATCAGCCTGTTATTAATTTTGAGAATCAACAAATTTCACGCTGTATTGCACACGTGAGATGGCATCATCGTGCCTATAATACCCAAGACACTAAAAAGTTTATTGCCTCAGCTAAGCAAGGAAGCCTCAGCAAACCTTTACACGATTGGCTACTTGAAAACGCAATTAAGTACGCCACACAATGGAGCAATGCGGGCCTAGATAAGTTAGAGCTTCAAGTTAAGCTTGTGAAAGATCAACTCGACGAACCAGGATTTGGCCAACACATTAAGAGTTTACTTAATGTTTATCAATATCCACCAAGTCTATTAGTTCTCGAGGTTACCTATGATACGGTACAGGAAAATGATTCAGTAATTGACGAGTTTAAGATGCTAACGGACGCCGGAGTGAAAATATTAGTCGTTGATATTCCAGACGATCCACAGGCATTTAGCCTGTTAAAATCTCATTATATATCGCAAGCGCATACTCACCGCTACCCTATTTCTGACGAGCAATTAGCGTCAGGAACTATTGCTGACTGCGAGCGTGTGCTTAGCCAAATAAGAGATATGGAAATTTATCCTAATAACTTTAATTGGCCACAACATACCTTTGTGAGTGAGTTCAAGGATGCATCGACGCGTAAACAAAAGAGCATGTTGGTTTGTGGCTCAATCGACACACAAAATCTCATAACACTGGGTAACAAGTTGCTAAATACCACAACTTAATCAAATAACGCATGGGGAACTGTGTTCTCCATGCTATTTCTCCGAAATTTCATCGTTGTAATTCTTAAAAAATGGGGCACAATAATCCCCTCTTATTTTTTGAATTAAACCAATTCCATTATTTAAGTGATCTTGGAGTGCTTAGGAAGAATTAACGAGAGCAACGCAGTTATTGTAAATTCTAGCAAGCACAAGTGGTCAGTTGTTTAAGGAAATTGGTATTACTATTGTGGAGTATCCAATGACTCAGCTAACTCACCTTAATCAACAAGGTGAAGCCAATATGGTTGATGTAAGCAACAAAGACACGACAGTTCGTACGGCACGAGCTCAAGCCGTGATTAGTATGTCTCCTGAAACACTTGCGTTGATATCCGAAGGAGAGCACGCGAAAGGAGATGTATTTGGCGTTTCACGAATAGCTGGAATTCAAGCAGCCAAGAAATGCAGTGATTTAATTCCATTATGCCATCCTTTAATGCTGTCTAAAGTTGGTATTGATTTTTCAATACGGATAAAATCAAGCAGTGTATTGATCACTAGCCTTTGTAAATTAAATGGTAAAACGGGGGTTGAAATGGAAGCGCTAACCGCTGCGTCAGTAGCCGCACTAACACTGTTTGATATGTGTAAAGCGAGCGATCCTGCTATGGTCATTTCTGACATTAAAGTATTAGAAAAGCAAGGTGGAAAAAACGGCCACTGGCAAAGCTAAGGGAAAGTGGTCAATTGAAACTAGCCAACCTATTGCGTGTATTTAAATATGAATTGGCCTTGTACGGACAAGACATTCAGTATATATAAATCACTAGTTCTATTAAAGATATAGTAAAAAAGAGTAATAACATTTCTGTTATTACTCTTCATATACATTTATAATTTTTGAGTTATTTAGTGTTGTTCACTAGCTAAATTGACTGTGTACTTAGGAATTTCTACGACTAAATCTTCTTTGTTGATACACGCCTGACAACCTAAGCGAGATTCTTGCTCCAAGCCCCATGCTTTATCAAGCATATCGTCTTCAAGCTCATCAGATTCTTCTAACGAATCAAAACCTTCACGTACAATCATATGACACGTGACACACGCACATGATTTCTCACACGCATGCTCAACACTGATACCATTTGCTAGGGCAACGTCTAATAACGTTTCGCCTTCTTTGGCTTCTACCACCGCGCCTTCTGGGCATAGTTCTTCATGGGGTAAAAATATAACTTTAGGCATTATTTGGCTCCTAATTGTGATACCCGTGCATCACATATTTTAAAATTTAAATATCGTCAACTGATTGACCAGACAACGCATCACGAATTGACTGATCCATACGCTTAGCGGCAAAGCTACTGCTCGCCGTATCACAATCGCCAATCGCTTGTTTAATTGCTTTCAAATCGCCCGCTTCAACTGCCTGCTCTAACGCAGACATTGCATGGCGTATTTGAGTTAACTCTTGCTCATCAAGTAACTTACCGTCTGCATTTAGTGCACTGACCAGACCTTCTAACACACGAGAGGCTTCAACTTTCTCTTCTGCCAGCATACGAGCGTCCATGTCGCCTTTAGCAAAGGTCATGGAATCTTTGATCATTTGCGCAACTTCATTATCACTCAAACCAAATGATGGTTTAACTTCAATAGACGCTTGCACACCACTACTCTTTTCCATTGCACTAACGCTTAACAAACCATCAGCGTCCACTTGAAACGTGACGCGAATATGTGCAGCGCCAGCAGCCATTGGCGGGATTCCACGTAATTCAAACCGGGCTAGAGAACGACAATCTTCAACTAATTCACGTTCGCCTTGTAAAATGTGCAGCGCCATTGCCGTCTGACCATCTTTAAACGTTGTAAACTCTTGCGCCTTAGCGACAGGAATTGTGCTGTTACGGTGAATAACTTTCTCCGTTAAACCACCCATGGTCTCTAGACCAAGCGACAGTGGTAAAACGTCTAACAGCAACATATCTGATTCAGGTTTATTACCTGCTAAGATATCCGCTTGAATAGCCGCGCCAATCGCAACGACTTTATCAGGGTCAATACTGGTTAATAGCTCTTTGTCAAAATAGCCACTGACCTGCTGACGAACTAACGGCACGCGGGTTGAGCCACCAACCATAACAACTTGCTTGATTTCATCAACAGACAACTCAGCATCACGCATTGTCCGGCGACAAGCCATAATAGTGCGTTTAACTAACGGTGCTATTAGTTCGTTAAACTGTTCACGTGATAATTCACCTTGCCAATGACCGCCACAAGGCAGATCAAGCGATAATTTCGCGACTTTCAAGAAGCTTAGTTGTTCTTTTGCATCACAAGCAACCCGCGTAATTTCACGTTGCAGTGCTGGTGAATGATCACCAGTGTATCCTGATTGCTGAATAATCCATTGGCTAATACAAGCATCAAAATCATCGCCACCTAACGCTGAATCGCCGCCAGTAGCTAATACTTCAAACACGCCTTTGTTAAGTCGCAAGATTGAAATATCAAAAGTGCCGCCACCTAAGTCATAAACCGCAATGACGCCTTCTTCATGACTATCTAAGCCATAAGCAATAGCCGCCGCTGTAGGCTCGTTTAACAAACGAAGTACTTTAAGACCCAATAATTGGGCTGCATCTTTAGTGCCTTGGCGCTGCGCGTCGTCAAAATAAGCAGGCACTGTAATAACAGCCCCAACTAAATCGCCGCCAAGTGATTGTTCAGCAAGCGCAACAAGCGGGCGTAAAATCTCGCTTGAAACTTGAATTGGATTCACCAAACCATGACGGGTTTCAATGTTAATTAAACCGTTTTCAGTTGGCTTTAAAATATAAGGAAGTTCATCGTGCTGCGCTTGAATATCATTGAGCGTGCGCCCCATGAAGCGTTTAACAGAAACAACAGTATTGATCGCATCGCTAATGGCGTGAAGTTTCGCTTCGTGACCAGCTTCAATACCAGATTCACCATAATGAACAATAGAAGGAAAAGAGTCGCGATTTTTGCTATCAGATAGCGTTACCGCTTCACCGCTGCGAACAGTAGCCACTAAAGAATTAGTGGTGCCAAGATCAATACCTACCGCTAAACGGTGTTCATGAGGAGCCGTACTTTGACCAGGCTCAGAGATTTGCAATAACGCCATAATAGTTTCTTAATACTGTTGATTGCTGCTTATTCTAAGCTGATAACATGTTGTTATACGATTATTATTAAAAATCAAATAACTTATCTTCAAGGGCAACTGCCTCTTGAGAGAGTTTCAGCATGAACTTAAGCTTTCTTACCTCATCACCTGCTTTTTCAAACGACACTTGATCAGCTTGTTGAAACAGAGATGAAAATAAACGATTAATAGATTTGATGTACCCGTCGACTTCCGATTGAAAGTCTATCAATGCCTGCTCAGGATCACTTGCGCTTGGAATGTCTTCTAGCGTTTCACGTAGTTCCATTTGTTGCATTAAAAACATTGGATCTTTTAACGTTTGGGTTTCGTGTGCTAATTCAATGCCATTAATAGACAAGATGTGTTGCGCACGACTATCGATGTGCTTTAAAACATCAAAACCATCGTTAATTTGTGCTGCCTTGTGCACTGCTAACAAGCGTTCACGCTCAGTTGCATTAGCAAAATTATCGGGATGAACGTGACGTTGCAACTCTAGATACTTTGCTTTTAAATCACCAGTATCAATATCAAATGACACGGGTAAGGCAAATAATTCGAAGTAGTTCATTCAGGCCGCTATTTAAACAGAGAAGCTTTCGCCACAACCACATTCACCATCAACATTAGGGTTTCTAAATTCGAACCCTTCGTTAAGGCCTTCTTTAACGAAATCTAACTCAGTACCGTCAAGGTAAACCAAGCTTTTCGCATCGACAATAATTTTAACGCCGTGTTGTTCAAACACTTCATCGCCATCATTTAGATCGTCAACAAATTCTAAAATATACGCTAAGCCTGAACAGCCAGACGTTTTAACGCCAAGACGTAAACCAAGACCTTTACCGCGATTTTCCAAAAAACTGCTAACGCGCTGTGCTGCCGATTCGGAGACAGAAATTGTCATAATAGACACCCTAAACTAAAGGCGTAACTTACGTTACGCCGATCAAACTATTTTGCTTTGTAATCTTCAATTGCCGCTTTAATAGCGTCTTCTGCTAAAATTGAGCAGTGAATTTTTACAGGGGGCAGTGCTAACTCTTCAGAAATATCACGGTTGCTAATTGCGCCCGCTTCATCTAATGACTTGCCTTTAACCCATTCAGTTACTAATGAGCTTGATGCAATTGCACTACCACAGCCATACGTTTTAAATTTAGCGTCTTCGATAATGCCTTCGTCGCTAATTTTCAACTGTAATTTCATCACGTCACCACATGCTGGTGCGCCAACCATACCAGTTGCAACTGTTGGATCGTTTTTATCGAATGAACCGACGTTACGTGGGTTCTCATAATGATCGAGTAATTTTTCGCTATATGCCATTGTACTATCTCCTGTCTCTTAACGAATCGCCTAGTGGGCAACCCATTCAACACTATCTAAATCAACACCATCTTGGAACATTTCCCAAAGCGGTGACATTTCGCGCAATTTACCAATCGATTGCGTCATTTGCTCAATGGCGTGATCAATTTCTTCTTCGGTTGTAAAGCGGCCAACGCTAAAACGAATCGAGCTATGCGCCATTTCATCGTTTAAACCAAGTGCACGTAATACATACGACGGCTCTAAGCTTGCTGAAGTACAAGCACTGCCTGATGAAACGGCTAAATCTTTAAGTGCCATCATTAACGACTCACCTTCAACATAGTTGAAACTGATGTTTACGATGCCTTTGTAACCTAATTCACGGTCGCCGTTTAAATAAGTCTCTTCAATTTTCATTAAACCATCAATTAAACGTTGGCTTAAACGTTCGATATGCTCTTTGTCTTTTGCACTGTCTAATGCAGCAACACGACAAGCTTCACCCATACCAACGATTTGATGCGTTGCTAATGTACCACTACGCATACCACGCTCATGACCACCACCGTGCATTTGCGCTTCTAAGCGAATACGTGGCTTACGACGAACATAAAGAGCGCCAATCCCTTTAGGACCATAGATTTTGTGGCCAGAGAAAGACATCAAATCAACTTTCAATTCGTTTAAATCAATGTCTAATTTACCAAGACTTTGTGCGCCATCAACATGGAAAATCACTTTACGAGCGCGAAGCATTTCGCCCATCGCAGCGATATCTTGAATGATACCAATCTCGTTGTTCACGTGCATGATAGACACTAAAACCGTATCTTCACGCAATGCGCCTTCAAGTTGTTCTAATGTGATGATGCCATTTGCTTGTGGCTCTAAGTAAGTTACTTCAAAACCCTCACGCTCTAATTGACGAGTCGTGTCTAAAACGGCTTTATGCTCAGTTTTTGAAGTAATGATGTGCTTGCCTTTCTTAGCATAGAAATTGGCAGCACCTTTAATAGCGAGGTTATTTGATTCTGTTGCGCCAGACGTGAAAACGATTTCACGAGAGTCAGCGTTAATTAACTCAGCAATTTGATTACGAGCAACGTCAACAGCTTCTTCTGCTTGCCAACCGAATCGATGTGAACGCGATGCAGGGTTACCGAAGTTACCTTCCATCGTTAAACAATCAATCATTTTTTGCGCAACGCGCGGATCCGCTGGCGTAGTTGCCGCGTAATCAAAGTAAATTGGTAATTTCATTTCTTGCTCCACCTCGTTACTACGCGTAATCAAGGTTATCTATTGCTAATTCTAAAACTGCTAAAGTTTAACTACTTAATGGTTACTATAATTATTATAATGTTCATCAATCTCGTGTGTTAAACCCACTGGGCATCACACGCCACATTAACCCAACTGGTTAGTGTGAAAAATTTCATTTTGCTGATCATGACCAGCCAGCTCTTGCGCCATATTCTGCTTGTTCGCAATATCGATAATTTCAGAATTACCCATCAACTCGCCCAAACTAACGCTATCTAAAAAGTCTTGCATTTTAACGCTAAAATCATTCCACAAAGAATGTGTTAAACAGCGTCCACTTGGTGAACAAGGCTTATCACCCTTACATTGTGTTGCCACCACTGAATCATTTACCGCACCAATAACGGCACCAATAGAAATTTCAATTGCTTCTTTCGCTAATTGATAACCGCCACCAGGACCTCGGATGCTTTCGACAAGCTTCGCTTTACGTAATTTAGAGAAAAGTTGCTCTAAATAAGACAACGATATGCGCTGTCTTTCTGAAATATCTGCTAGACAAACGGGTCCATGTGTTTGATGTAATGCAACATCTAACATCGCCGTTACAGCGTAACGTCCTTTCGAAGTTAATTTCATTACATTGCCTCGCAATAGTTACTGTATTGGCAATTACATCAAACCCGACTAATTTAGTCAAGTATATACCTGACTAATTTAGTCGGATTAGTGATTAATTATACTAAATGGCTATTTGCTATCGTTATCAGTGTCAACTCTGCCGCGCTGAGTCGCCGTTAAAATGCCTCGTAAAATATTCAATTCTACGATTTCAGGACGTGCACGATTATACATGCGGCGTAATTTCGTCATCACTTGACCAGGGTGCGCCTTAATAATGAAACCAATTTGATTTAGCGATTCTTCTAAATGCTGATAAAAGCCTTCCATATTATCAGACGACGGATATTGCTCTTCCGGCACATCATTGCTCACAGGCTCAACACCCGCCAAGGCCGCCATGCGCACTTCATAGCATAAGGTTTGCACAGCCATTGCTAAATTTAATGAACTGTAATCAGGATTAGCAGGAATACACACGTGATATTGACACAATTGCAATTCATCATTTGATAAGCCACTATTCTCACGACCAAACACCAAGGCAACCGGGTAGTTAGGCGCTTCTTGAATCAGCTTAATACCACTCTCGCGTGGATCTAACATCGGCCAAGGCAGTGTACGAGAACGTGCACTCGTACCAATGACTAAACCACAGTCTTTCACCGCATCTTCTAAAGTCGCTTCAATAGTCACTGATTCCAGCAAGTCTTTTGCGCCAGCCGCCAACGCCTGAGATTTTTCATCAATCTCCGTTTGCGGATCAACTAATACCAAGTCAGACAGCCCCATGGTTTTCATTGCACGTGCCACACTACCGATATTACCCGGATGAGTGGTGCCCACTAAAATGACTTTAACCTTTGGCAACAATGCCATTGAAGAATCTACGGGATTTTGATTGCTCACAAAAACTACCTTTAATCTGACTTTTATCTCTTTTCTAGCTTACGAAAACCCCGATACAACAAGCATTCAAGGAAAACGGCTAAAAATAACGGGCGCCATGATAGCAAAACATTAAGTCGTTTTCTTCTATTAATTTCTCGAATCGTTCTATTAATCCCCCAATCCCTAAGCGCTTCATCATATTGAGGAAAAAGCGTGAGCAAGGTGGTGATTTTTACGTATAAAACTTGTCAGCCAACATTATTCTGATAATATATGCTCCGATTAAATCTTAGGGCCTAAGCACTAAGAAAACCGTTCTTTAAAATTCAAAGGTATACACTATGCATCCGATGCTAAATATTGCAATTCGGGCAGCTCGCAGTGCAGGCAAAGTAATTATGCAGGCAACTGAGCAGCTAGATAAAGTTGAAACAAATCAAAAAGGTTCAAATGACTTAGTAACGTCAATTGATATCGCTGCTGAAGAAGCAATCATCGCTGTAATCAAAAAATCATACCCTGATCACGGATTCATCTGTGAAGAAAGTGGCGAACAAGGCAATGCACAAAGTGGATACCAATGGATTATCGATCCGCTAGATGGCACGACTAACTTCATCAAAGGGATCCCACATTTCTGTGTTTCTATTGCATTAAAAGTCAACGGCAAAACTGAACAAGCTGTTGTTTTTGATCCAGTACGTGATGAACTATTCACGGCAACTCGCGGTCAAGGTTCACAATTTAACAGCTACCGTACTCGTGTAACTAAAGCGAAAGACCTTAAAGGTACTGTGATTGGTACAGGCTTCCCATTCAAAGTTAAGCATTACAAAGAAACTTACCTATCAATCTTCTCTGATATGTATGATGACGTTGCAGACATGCGCCGCGCTGGTTCAGCTGCTTTAGATCTTGCATACGTCGCAGCAGGTCGTTTAGACGGTTTCTTCGAAATCGGTCTTAAGCCATGGGACACAGCTGCTGGTGAATTACTTGTTAAAGAAGCTGGCGGCATCGTTACAGACTTTACTGGCGGCCACGGTTACGTTTCTTCAGGCAACATCGTTGTTGGTAACCCAAAAGTAGTTAAAGCTATCTTAGCTAAAATGCGTCCGCATTTAACGCCTGCTCTTTCGCGTTAATCACTGCTTAAATAGCAAAGTTAGATAACAAAAAGCCCCCACATTAATTATTTAATGTGGGGGCTTTTTTAATGCCTTAGATTATACCAATTGCATTAAATATTTGCCCACTTGTACTTGTTAAAATTAACTAAAATGGCGTTGCTCTCAATCCTAATAGCCAGCTATTAGTCAATCGAGCGCCTTGTTTTAGCTGATTTTCTCTACGCACAACAAGATCACTTACTTAATGCAATTGGTATTATTCAGCGACGACAACAGGAATATGCTGATGCTGTTTCTCACCTAACTTAAACATTACACATTCACCACTATTCATAATGTGCCAATCTTCATTGTTAGTCAGTGGACGCGTTGCAATGACCGTCACGATATCATTTGGCGTTGTTTCCTCATGAAAATCTACCACCATATCGGTATCAATTAACGTTGCTTGACCAAAAGGCGTACGGCGGGTGATCCAACTTAAATTATTAGTACAATACGCAATCAAGTAATCACCATTACTTAGCAGCATATTAAACACACCAAATGCTTTTAACTCATCACCTAAACCGCGAATAAAATCGAAAATCAATGAGGTATCTTCAGGCATCGCATCAAACTTAGCCGCCAATTTATCTAAAATCCAACAAAAGGCTAGCTCGCTGTCTGTCTGCCCAATAGGATTAAAACGTGACGTCGTTAAATGCGTTTCATAATCAGACAACTGACCATTGTGGGCATAACACCAATTTTGTCCCCACAACTCACGAGTAAATGGATGCGTGTTTTCTAAATTAACGTCGCCGCGATTCGCCTGTCGAATATGGCTTATCACCACTTCACTCTTAATCGGATAAGACTTAATTAATTCAGCCACCTGCGATTCACAGCTTGGCAGCGGATCTTTAAAACAACGACATCCTTTGCCGTCATAAAACGTAATGCCCCACCCGTCTTTATGTGGGCCAGTAACACCGCCACGCTCTACTAATCCTGTAAAACTAAACACAATATCTGTCGGCACATTGGCACTCATGCCTAACAACTCACACATAAAATAAAACTCACTTCAAAAACAAAAATTTAAACAAATCACAACTGAATGAATCACAAAAGGGAGGCAGTTATGGAGGCAGCTTAGAACCCTAAAATTATAGGAATCTATTTAATTTATGGATACTACCAGAAAATATTCGATTTTTCTCAGTTACCAAGGAAAACAAAGTTCGGTATTAAATTACACTCGCCTCAACAAACCGTAGACCAATGAAATACGAGTTTTTAAAATGGTTTTAATTAACCTGAGATCGGCTTAAGAAACGACGATCTGATTCATCTCAACGTCAGTGATATTTAGTTGTGGTTTGTTTTCTTTCAGAGAATAAGCCACAAGCCCAGCAATGAGATTTAACATTAAGCCATTCATGCTTCTATGTCTGGAATGCTCAATTTGTGAAATGTTTTTCAATTGGTCATTGATTGTTTCAATAATAAATCGCCTAGATAGCATGGCCCTATCCCAAATAGACAGTACCTTTGCTTTCATATTTTTTCGCACATTTGTTACTAAAGTGACTCCTTGTTCTAGCAAATTACTTTCTAATGCTTTACTTATGTAGCCCTTATCAGCATAGAGTTTATCTGGCAGGTCTGATGCCATACCTTCAACGGGTTGAGTATCATGCACGTTCGCAGCCGTTATTTTCGCTGCAACAATCTCTCCTAGGTGATTCACTATCAAATGGAGCTTAAATCCAAAATACCAGCCCATAGTCCCTTTACCTCGTTTAGCAATTCCATCAAATGTTTTATGGCGTGGGATTCTTAAATTGTGGCAAACTTTAATGCTTGTAGAGTCAATAAATTCAAGGCCTGTAGGCTGCCCCTTAATCGCAGAAAAATAACTGCACAACGGTACTAATGTCGTTGGCATGACTTCTAAAAATCGTGTGTAACTAAGCAAGTATGGGAATTGTTTTTTGTAAAAACGCTGAATGAACCCGATGTAATAGTTTTTAAAGTCTCTGTGATTCGACATATGGAATAAAATAACGATAGTCATCACTTCACTTGTGGCCATTCGACCTTTACGCTGCCGCTTTCTCGTCCCATCAGACAGTAATTGCTTTTCCCATTGAGGAATAAAAACTTCACAAAAATCATCGACATCACAAAATATTTCAACTAACTTATCCATACGCTCACCGTTTATAGTGTTTAAATCGTTTCTTGTTCGAAAGATCTGATCACTAGGTGGGCTATTAGTTCAATTTTTATCCCGAGTTCAGGTTAATTAAGTAATTTTGAAATTAGTTTCATCGTAACTACTCAGCACTTCAAAGCTAGTGTTTTAAATTAATTGAAAAATAAAAAATGATCGACTTGCTTGATCATTCTGAGCCGTTATTCTATGGGTCTCTCTATTCAGTAGTTTGAGCAATGAAAATAAGCGGCATCGATATTGAAAAAAATATCGACAACATAAAAAAGCAAATCGAGACGGATAAAACATTGTCCCCATCAATACGTGCCGCTATCGATTTATTGTTGCTTATCGTCACTTTATTGTCCCAACGGTTAGGCCTTAACAGTCGAAATAGCAGTAAACCACCATCATCAGATCCTAATCGGAAAAAGAAGCCTAACGCTAATAGTTCAAATGCATCGGGTGGGCAACTCGGTCATAAAGGAACAACTTTACCGCTTGATGAACGACCTGATATCAACCATAAAATAGTTCTTGATAGAACGCTATTACCACCAGGAAGTTATACCGATATGGGGGTGGAAACCCGTCAGGTAGTGGATATAGAGTTTAAGCGCGTCGTAACTCAATACCAAGCCCAAATTCTTGAAAACGAATTTGGTAAGCGATTCGTTGCTCCATTTCCAACGGGGGTTAATAGTCGAATTCAATATGGTAATGGGCTAAAGGCTCACGCGGTTTACTTGTCTCAATATCAGCTACTCCCTTACGAGCGTATTCGTGAATATTTTACCGACCAACTTAACATTCCACTGAGTAGTGGCAGTCTGTACAACTTCATTAATACAGCTTACCGTCATCTCGATGAGACGAATGCGCTTGAATTCATCAAGGAAAGTTTGAAGAATGAATCAGTGCTTCATGCTGATGAAACAGGCATTAACATTAACGGTCAACGTCAATGGTTACACAATGCATCATCATTAAAATGGACCTATCTATCGGCTCATGAGAAACGAGGTTGTGATGCCATCAATGCCATTGGAATACTACCCGACTTCACTGGTGTGATGTGTCATGAACACTGGAAGCCGTACTATCGTTATGATTGTCAACATGCTTTATGCAATGCTCATCATCTGCGAGAACTCACACGTGCATACGAACAGGATGGCAAGAGCTGGGCTGAAACGATGCGTATTTTTTTAATAGAGCTTAATCAGGAAGTTGAAGATAGCGGTGGAGTGATTAGCGACAAAAGACAATTAATGAGTCGCCTTCAATATCGAGATATTTTAAAAGAGGGTGAACACGAAAGCCCTCCGCCAGCGATAATCGTCGGGAAACGTGGACGCCCTAAGAAATCAAAATCGCGCAATTTATTAGAGCGATTACAGAGTTACGAAGATGATGTACTCAGATTTATGGTGGATAAAATTGTGCCTTTCACGAACAATCAGGGTGAAAATGATTTGAGAATGGTGAAAGTTCAGCAAAAGATATCGGGCTGCTTTAGAAGCAAGCATGGTTCCGTCATGTTTTTTGGCCTTAGAAGCTACCTGTCAAGTTGTAAAAAACAAGGAGTCAGTGCGTCTACTGCTTTGTCATTATTATTAAACGGAGCACTACCAAATATCTTCCCCCCTGCTGAGTAGTTACGTTTCATCTATGAATACCAGAACCAGCGGTTTATCAAAGCCCGACAAATCGAGACGATTATCCACAATATGAGCTAGTGCATATTCAAACGTGCCGGGCATAATTTGTTCGGAAAAATCAACGGGAATGAATTTGTTTTGACAGGATAAGTCTGGTTTGCATCTTGTTATGGGAAAGTGGCCATCTCGTTTGCTCGCAACGGATAATAACCATTAGTTCACAGACCAGATCACCGTTCAAGCTTAATTATTGAACAACGATGCTAAAACTAAAAAAGAACGTAAAAACGTTCTTTTTGATAAATTCTACAGCCTCAACGCCTCAATAAGAGGAAATTTATAGCTGGCTAAAATGTTGAACGCAGTGAAAACAGCCAGCTGTAAATTTTCCTGCTTAATTGACTTGTTATATTTTTTATACCACAATCCAATATATATTGGTATTTATGAGGTTTACATTATGGCGAAAAATACAAGCGTAACATTGGGCGATCATTTTGATCAATTTATAAACCAACAACTTAACACTGGTCGTTATGGCTCAGCAAGTGAAATTGTTAGAGCGGGATTAAGAGCTTTAGAAGATCAAGAAGCTAAACTATTAAATTTACGCAATATGCTAATCCAAGGCGAACAAAGCGGCATTTCTGATTACAGTTATGACAGTTTATTAGCTGAGTTAGATAACGATAACCATTAATGAGTCAGTTTCTATTATCTTCGACAGCCAAATCAGATTTAATTAAAATAGCTAAATATACCCAATTAACTTGGGGCAAGGCTCAGCGAAATGATTATTTAAAAATATTAGATAATACGTTTAAATTATTAGCCACTGAACCAGAGTTAGGTATTAATTGCGATTATATTAGAGAAGGTTACAACAAGTACCCTCAAGCTAGCCATGTGATCTATTACAAAGAGCATAAAGCTAATCAAATTTTGATAGTGCGTATATTGCATAAAAGCATGGATGTTAACTCCGCACTCTAGAAAAATAAAAACAATCTAATATATAAAACTAATTAGCACAAGTACTTAAAGCACACTGGCATTAATTTTAGCTTTTTTTATGTATAAATCTAATGCAAATGCCGCAAGTTTCGCCCTAACTATTAAACTGTGCAAATGAGGCGCTGTTCCAAAATACTGTTGTCACCCGTAAGCCGCGACTAATTATCTAGCTTGGCGTTACTTTCCCTGAACCACGCAAGATAATTAGATAAATACTTCGTTGCCACACCTTTCATTTTTCCGTTAATCCAGCCTTTAAAGTTAGCTATCGCGCCATTCACCGTTTGGATATGGTACACCTCATCTATTACTCTGATTTCACCGTTGATTAACCGCTTATGGTCACCATGTTTTTGTTTGGCAATTGCCACATAGGGCCAACAACCATCGCTGCATAATACCAATTGCATTAAATATTTGCCCACTTGTACTTGTTAAAATTAACTAAAATGGCGTTGCTCTCAATCCTAATAGCCAGCTATTAGTCAATCGAGCGCCTTGTTTTAGCTGATTTTCTCTACGCACAACAAGATCACTTACTTAATGTAATTGGTATAATACCGAGTGTTCAGTGATATTTTCAGCTAAATTCGCTGCTATTTCTGCCGTTGTATCAGCCGCTAACATAGGGTTAATCATATGGTTGCTGCGATCTATCGATAAAAGAACGGCAACTTGACCATCCTTGGTTCGTTTATCGATGCCGCCCCCTCGTTTTCTGGGCTGACGTTGCTCCGCTAAAGTGTTCGAACCTTTTTCTGAGTAAGCTAGAAAAAACTCATCAACTTCAATAATTCCCGATAGCTTATCGTCATTTTTACCCGCTTGAGCAACCAGAAAACGATGTCGCCATAAGAAAGCCGTTTTAAGGTTAATACCACAAACCTCGGCAGCTTCTCTTAGGGGTAATTTTAATTGCATACAACGGGCATAATCTTCCCACAGATGAGGTTTATGTAATCGAGCGAATGGTGTCTTAGTCTTGTTGTTAAAGGTTTTATGACAACCTTTACAGCGGTATCTCTGTATCGCACCTGATTTCCCCCACTTTTTCAATTGAGTGGATTCGCAATGAGGGCATTGTGGGGATAGGTCAAAAAGAGGCTGAATAATTTCATCGGTACTGATTTCAGCCTCTAGGGCTTGAATTGACTGATGAACTATCTCTCTTTGCGCTGGAGTCATCGAGGAACGTTGTTTCGTTATCCGGTTAAGCTTACTTACAAATGATTTAGTATTGATTACCAATGCCTTCAATAAGTTAATCTCACTATTGAGTATAGACAACAATTAGCTACAACAGCGCCGCAAATGAACAGTGTTTATTTTATTAATAATCGTCACTATTTGTCATTTAAATTAGCGAGATAACACAACTCGACAATTAATTTTTCTGTACCAATACACCCAGACTCATAAAACTAACCAATCCTCTAATTTCATAATTTTAGTCGGCAAATCCCAGTGTTCTTTTGCTAGATGTGTAATCCGCTTATTTGATTCTTAATCTAGATTTTTAGCCAGTATTTTAACAAACCTAATAAAAGATGATTCGGCTAATTCAGGGGATCAACTAACAATTCGCCCCAAACGCCCACCAGTCAAATAATTTCAGATACATGTCACCTATTGGTCACCTTTTTTAAAACGGAATTATGCACAGTAGTGTCTCTTTTTATGATTGAGAAATAACGGATGAAACGTAAAAATAAAACACTCATTTTTTTAATGGCGACGCTAGCGACTTTTAGTGTAACAGCGCAAAACGATGTCGTCATTGATGGGACGATTGATTCGATTGAGTGGCAAGGTGCGCAGATATTTGATGATTTCAAACTGAGCTATCCTAATACCGGTGATAAACCTAAATACCCTACGACGACTTATCTGAAAACAGATGATAAGGGTATTTATATCGCCTTTAAGAACTTCCAGCCGGAGCGCTCACGAAAATACAGCGGGCATGATCATCGCACCAGTGCCGACTTTATACCAATTTGATTAAGTTTGTGATCTTGTTTTGCGAAGGAAAAACAAATGAAGGCAAGGCGCTTGATTGAGCAATAGCTGGCTATTGGGATTGAAAGCAACGCAACATTCATTTTATTTTAACCAGCAAAAGTGGGCAATAACTTTGTCAACTTGGTATTAATATGGTTTTTATCGATTTTAATAATGACGGTGATACAACCTATGAATTTGTAGCAACACTTGGTGGCGGTACGATGGATGGCACCTATAGTCGCGGTAATCAATCTAATAGAGATTGGGATGGCGACTAGCAGGTACGCGTTAGTGAGCAAGGCGATTATTGGTATGGCGAATTTTTCATTGCATTGACAACGGCGAGTTATCAGAACCAAGCAGGAGAATACAGAGAGATTGACGTTTATTTTCAGCGCTTCAATGTTATCGATAGCCAAGCGTCTTCATATCCTGACACCAGTCGCAGTAGAAAAAAAGTTTATCTATAAATTTTCACCAATAATAGTGAATAGTACACAAGAACAAGCGCCTACTTCACCAATAGTTTTGATTTAATTGATGACAGTAACGAAACAAACGTTGGGTTAGATTTAACGTGGAAGCCTAGCGAAAACCAGCATCTCATCGCAACCATCAGACCCGGTTTTGTGCAATTAGAGCCAGATGATTTAATTGTTAATTACAGTGCCGTTGAAACATTGCGCACCGATAAACGGCGATTCAATCAACTAGTAGAGCGCATATATATCCATCTAATGACGTCTTCTAACCAACAGTTCAAAAATCAATGGGGGACTGTTCCAATTTAAATCCAGAATAAATATTTTCTATGAACATAACAAATTTGATGGCAATGAATTTCGTGAAGAATATACCTTGATTGAATTAATCAAATTATCGCTTAAATACCGATTTAATAAAGAAATTGTTATATTTTCTTAACGCCTAATGATTTAGTGTTATTCACATTTAAATTTTAATACTTTATTGTTTGTAATATATAGATTTTTATGGGTGCTTCTTGCATCCCTTACTTTGGAAATGTGAAGGAAGGCGACATGGAAACAACTGACGACTCGCTCAAATCGAAGGTCTTGAAAAGCGATGTTAAGATAAGCACCCAATCGAACGCCGAGCATTCAGATATCGAATTGGATAAGGCATCAAAAGCAACTTCAGCACCGACACGCAGAGTCACAGATGAAGACGACTTTACCCCTAATTCTAAACATATTTATTTTGTTGAAGAAGACACCCATCGGGTTTTAGAAAATCTTGCTGAGCTTAAAACACAGATCTACCCTGTTCACGACAAGTTTACGGTGGAAGATCAAATCAATGCACAATTCCCGTCTGTTTGTTTGGTGGGTTTAGGGCGTTGTGGTTCAAATGTATCGCTCGATTTAGCAAATCTTGTTTATAACGCACGTAATTATTACCTTAATGATTTTCAAAAATCAGAAGCCAATACGAAGAAAAATCAAAAATCTTCATCAGCAACTCGCTGGATAAAGCGCAATATTGGTTTTAACAAAACCCATGATAAACGCGCTGCTTTCTTGATTGAGCCCTTTGTTATCTTGGGGGATTTAGATCAAGATATCGACGGTCGTGTCCGTTATTCCTACATGGATGAGAAAGACAGCTTGGTTGATGGCTATTCCAAGATGAAGATCATGGATTTGTCGGAAGTTCATGCCGGTGGTTCTGGTAATGCCCCTGTATTAGGTCAGTACTTAGCAAAAATTATTTTAAATAAAGGCGCTGAGCGCTTTTTAAATAAAGATTGGAAAGCCATTCATTCTTACATGATTGACTCTTGTGGTATTAAAGCCAATCAGTCTCGTTTGTTCTTTTATATTTTCAGTGCTGGTGGTGGTACAGGATCTGGCATGGCGTCAGAATTTGGCTTGGCGCAGCAATATGCTTATATGAGCAAGACACTCCACACTGAAAAACGTATCAAGAAACGTGAATCCCATGAACATGACGGCGATTCGTTTGTATTTGAGCCAATCTTTAGTAGTGGTATTTGTATTCTGCCAAACATTGCTTGTCAGTCGGTAGAAATATCTGAAGCGCTGCATATTAATGCGGGTCGTTTACTGTGTAAGTATCTGTCAGAAGAATGGGACTTCTCATATAATCTCGATCGCATTGAAGATGACGAGAACATCTCTATTGTCGACCGATTAAGACCATGGAACTCGATGATGTTAATTTCTAATGACATCATGCGTTATGCCGAAGAAGCCGATGGTGGCGACATGCAAAATGTCGATGTGAACACCATGGAAAAATACGCCAACCAATATATTTCTCAGCAAATTTTTAACATCTTAACCGCGCAAGCGGTGACTAAAGATTACGATCAAGATTATTTCCGTAGTGCTGGCGTTGATATTAGTGAGACGATTCGTTTGGATGCCAATGATCTATTCATGAGTTTGGCGGGTCCTGTCACTATCGCTTATGCGGAATCAACGGTTAAAAAAACAGCGCCAATTATTGATGGTCGTCAACCTGGGCCAAGCGAGTTAGTGGAATTAGACATTGATGATTTATTTTTCCGCTCGATTGATTTACCACACTTTAATAAAGATACACGTGCAATTGAAGGCGTGAGTTTATTGCCGATGGAAGCTGATCGCTACCGTGAGCTGCTAACAGCATGCCGTGCGAACAATTTTGATACCAGCAAATTAAAAGATGTGTTGTTCTTTAATAAGTGTTCGTCAGTCGTGTCGATTATTTCATTGCCAAAAGATTATAAACTGTCGTATATGGACCTTAATCGTCTGAAGACTCATCTTAATAGCTTGTTCCCTAACACGACCCTTAAGCGTTATGCCTTAGTTATTGGCGCGTCAGAGAACATTTCATTAACGACCTTGGTGGCGAAAAGCCCTTGTTTGAGTGATGATTTCTTAACGCTGATTGTGTCTTATGTGAAGCGTTGTTTTGCAAAAGAAGAGTATTGCTTTAATGACAAGTTTGACGAAATATTCTTAAACATGATTACTGCTGACAACTTCAACGAAGAAGAACTCGATAACATGATTTCTGAATTCGAAAATCCAGCGAAGATTTTAGACACCAACTGGCATGCTATTAAACCGATGTACGAGAAGAAGTATCGCGAAATTCTTGGCAATGATGAAAAGCGCTTTGTCTCGATTAATGATATTCGACTCAGCGCAGAAAATGTTAAGCGTGCGATCAAATATTTACGAGAGATCTATCGATATCGCGTGAGTAAGACGAAATTGATTTCTCTAAATCAAGCGCCCAAAAAATAATAAATCGCTCGTAAGAAATTAAGCCCAACAAGCCTTTCGGCGTGTTGGGCTTTTTAATTTTGTACTTTGTTCGATTAAAACTAGTGTTTTACATTTTAGATCGGTTAAACTGGTAGGACGAGTTACTAAAAAGTGTAACATCTATAGGAGAATCTACGTGTTTATTTCACTTTTCATTATTGCATTCATTTTTGGCTTGGGTACCCTCGCCTATAAACGTGCATCTTTAATTACTTTCACAGGCGCAATCACCCTTGCGTTATTTATCTTATCCTTAACCACTCACGTATCAACGTTGATTTGGTTACTGTTTATCGTTGTAGCAGTGCCATTAAACGTTACGTCATTTAGACAGCAATACATTAGTGTACATTTGCTAAAGATTTATCGCTCTATCATGCCTGAAATGTCACGCACTGAAAAAGAAGCGATTGATGCAGGTACCACGTGGTGGGAAGCCGACTTATTTAAAGGCGCACCGGATTGGAAAAAAATGCATAACTACCCTGCTCCGCGCTTAAGCGCACAAGAGCAAGCATTTTTAGATGGTCCCGTTGAAGAAGCCTGTGCCATGGCCAATGAACATGAAATTTGTCATGAAAAAGCAGACCTTCCAGCAAACCTTTGGCAGTTCCTAAAAGATAATGGCTTCTTTGCCATGATCATCAAGAAAAAATATGGTGGTTTAGAGTTTTCTGCTTATGCACAATCGCGTGTATTGCAAAAGCTGTCGGGCGTTAGCACTGTATTAGCATCGACTGTTGGTGTTCCTAATTCATTAGGTCCTGGCGAGCTGTTACAGCATTATGGTACTGACGAACAAAAAGATCATTATTTACCACGTCTCGCATCAGGTGATGAAATTCCGTGTTTTGCATTAACCAGCCCTGAAGCAGGTTCTGATGCTGGCGCAATTCCAGATCGCGGTGTAGTTTGTAAAGGACAGTGGAACGGCGAAGAAGTTCTGGGGATGCGTGTTACTTGGAACAAGCGTTATATTACGCTAGCACCAGTAGCAACTGTGCTTGGTCTTGCCTTTAAACTTGATGATCCCGATGGATTGTTAGGGGACGAGAAAGAGTTAGGTATTACTTGTGCGCTTATTCCTACTGACATCGAAGGTGTTGAAACGGGCCGTCGTCATTTCCCATTAAACGTGATGTTCCAAAATGGACCAACACGTGGTGAAGATGTGTTCTTCCCACTTGATTTCATTATAGGTGGCCCTTCAATGGCTGGTCGTGGCTGGCAAATGCTGGTTGAATGTCTGTCTGTTGGTCGTGGTATTACCCTGCCATCGAACAGTGCCGGTGGCGTAAAAACCCTAGCACTTGCAACTGGTGCTTACTCACGCATTCGTCGTCAATTTAAAATTGCCATTGGTAAAATGGAAGGTATTGAAGAGCCATTAGCACGTATTGGTGGTAATGCTTATTTAATGGATGCTGTGACAACAATGACCACGGGTGCTATCGATTTAGGCGAGAAGCCATCGGTTGTATCAGCTATTGTAAAACTGCATTTAACCGACCGTATGCAAAGTTGTGTTATTGACGCAATGGACATTCACGGCGGTAGCGGTATTTGTTTAGGTCCAAATAACTACGTTGGTCGTGGTTATCAAGGTGCACCAATTGCTATCACCGTTGAAGGCGCAAATATCCTAACACGTTCATTAATCGTTTATGGTCAAGGCGCTATTCGCTGTCACCCTTATGTTCTTGCTGAACTTGATGCTGCTGGTCAAAAAGACGATCGTGTTGCATTAGAAGATTTCGATAACGCGGTATTTGGTCATATTGGTTTCGCTATTAGTAACTTCTGTCGTAGCTTCTGGTTAGGCTTAACTAATAGCCGTTTTTCTACATCACCATTTAGTGATGACACTAAACGCTATTACCAACACATGAACCGTTTTTCTGCAAACTTAGCGTTTTTGTCTGACGTTGCAATGGCGTGTTTAGGTGGAGAATTAAAACGTAAAGAGCGTATCTCTGCACGTTTAGGTGATATTTTAAGTCAGTTATACTTAACAAGTGCGACATTAAAGCGTTTTGATGATGAAGGTCGTCAGCAAGCTGATTTGCCATTTGTTCATTGGGCTGCTCGTGACTCATTATTTAAAGCACAAACTGCATTAGATGAACTGTTACGTAACTTCCCAGTTAAATGGGTTGGCAAAGTATTGCGCGCTGTTATGTACCCTACTGGTATTACACTTGTTGCGCCGTATGATGAACTTGATCATGAAATCTCTAAGATTTTACAAACACCAAACATGACACGTGACCGTATTGGTGCTGGTCAATATTGGAAACCAACTGAGTTTAACGTGGTTGGTATTCAAGAGCAGACATTACGCGATGTCATTGATGCTGAAGCGATCATTGCTAAAATCAGTAAAGCGTCTGGTAAGAAAGAACAACTTATTTTCTTAGACAAATTAGCTGACCAAGCACGTGCTGCTGGTTACATTAGTGAAGATGAAGCTGAGCACTTACGCAAGACTGAAGTTGGCCGCTTAAAATCAATCAATGTTGATGATTTTGCACCGGAAGATTTAGTGGTAAAGAGCTAACTTAGTAACGCGGTAATATTTGAATTCAAAGGGCTAGTTTTACTAGCCCTTTTTGTTTGGCAATAGTAACTACTTTGACTTTCATTGCATTTAGGGTCAACTAAACAGCATCAATGCCGCTGTCTGTTATCGGATTATCAATCTCTCGTCGCGTCAAATCCAATACGATCAAATATCTTCGTAGGCAATATATCATGGAGATCGATGAATGGTGATTTAAGGACTGACTAAGTCACATCTGAGCCCTGCGTTTCCATCAACATATTTATACAGAACACGGACGAGCCCTTCTTTAAAGTTAAGCATAGTCTCAGCTCTGTTGATGCATGCTTAGTAGTATAAAGACATTAACGCCTTTTAAATTGGCTGACAATGGGATTACTGTGAGCACTACCTATGAAAAAGAATGTAATATCAATTCCATTACTTAGGTGCTCTCGTTGTGCTTAGGAAGAATTAACTAGAACAAGGCACTCGATTGAGTAATAGCTGGCTATTAGGATTGAGAGCAACGCCATTTTAGTTAATTTTAACAAGTACAAGTGGGCAAATATTTAATGCAATTGGTATAACTAGAACAAGGCACTCGATTGAGTAATAGCTTGTATTGGGATTGAGAGCAACGCAGTTATTGTAAATTCTAGCAAGCACAAGTGGTTAGTTATTCAATGGAATTGGTATAAGTACGACTCGGATTGAAGAGCAATTAGATCACTTTACTCTTTCGTGAGGAACTCTCACCAAACATTATGAAAATGAGCTACGCAGTGAGATGTGCATATCAAAAGAACGTATTAAGAACTACCATAAAATGATGACTTTTAGACATAAAAAAACCAGCACTAAGGCTGGCGTTTTTTATTAGATATCGCATTGAACGGTGTTGGCGGAGTGGACGGGACTCGAACCCGCGACCCCCGGCGTGACAGGCCGGTATTCTAACCAACTGAACTACCACTCCACAACTGTGAACCGTAGAACGATTATCTATAACATGATTGGCGGAGTGGACGGGACTCGAACCCGCGACCCCCGGCGTGACAGGCCGGTATTCTAACCAACTGAACTACCACTCCACACATCGTGTTATTGCTGTTTTAGATTAAGCTAATCAATAATTTAATTACTTGTCACCAGCGCATAAATACATAACTTAACCTCAAACTTAAAAGAAGAAATTGGCGGAGTGGACGGGACTCGAACCCGCGACCCCCGGCGTGACAGGCCGGTATTCTAACCAACTGAACTACCACTCCGCATTAATAAAACCTAAGTTCTACATCGCTTCTTTTTACATTGTATTGGCGGAGTGGACGGGACTCGAACCCGCGACCCCCGGCGTGACAGGCCGGTATTCTAACCAACTGAACTACCACTCCGCAAACAATGCGACACTACTCTAAAATTGGCGGAGTGGACGGGACTCGAACCCGCGACCCCCGGCGTGACAGGCCGGTATTCTAACCAACTGAACTACCACTCCGCAATCTAGTGGAAACAAACTTTGTTAGCCCGTCTCCTTGAGTGCGGGGTGGATAATACGTATCCCCCCCAAATGAGTCAACCAGTTTTTTTAATAAGTTTGTTTTTTTCGTTTAACCGCTGAAATTTACGTCAAAAAAAGCAATATTTGAGCAACTATTTCTTTTTCTTAGACTCTTTGTCTTTTTTATCTTCTTTTTTGTCTTTCTTTTTATCGTCTTTACCCCCATCGGCGTCTTCTTTTGGCACTTTAGGCTTCTTCTTACGTAAGAATAACCACATCAATAGCGCACCTAACAATAAAACCAGTACATTGACCATGACAATGATAATAATTAGCGACTTTTCTTCATCTGCTTTCTGTTGGGCTGCTTTACGACGTTTAAGCAATTGCTCTCGTTTAAACTTTGCCTTACGAGCTTTATCAGCTTCGATTTTCAGCGCTTTTACTTCTTTAGCTGCTGGCACATCAATCTTAACCTTCATTTGTTCAATGCTATATTTGAACTCACGACCATCAAGCGTTGTACCAAAGACTTCGAGGTCAATTTTATAACGACCTGGCTTTTGGACATTTTCGAGGCGTAATAGATGCGTCGGAGCAAGATTACTGACGCTTAAATGCTCTTTCGTATCATCCGGATGATGAACAATAACTTGTAGAGCCATTTGTGACATATCGACAGCTTGTTCATTAGTAATAAAGCGCAGTGCATATTGACCATCAATGGCTGCTGATATCAAATCGACTTTAACAGGTTGGGGGCGCAAATATAATGGCTGCGAATATTCGCGCTCAAACACTTTATTACCACCGCGCACTAATAAGGTATATGGACCGTTAGGTTTGTCTAAATCTAATCGCCCCGTAAATACGCCATCACCGCGTCGCTCATCTAAACCTTGCCCATCATCAATGTATTGACCGATGGTAAAGGTTCCTGCCCCAAAATTTGGCGCTGATGAATCAGTGGTGCTTCGCAAAAAAACCTGAAGCTTAATTAAGTCATCAACCCGGCCAAGTGCTAACAGTTTATTATTGAATTCAATACGTGCTGTTAACTTAACAACTTCTCCCACGAACAACTCGCTAGGAAATTCATTAACCTTAAGGGCAAGTGACGTCGCGAGTCGAATTTCACTACTTGGCAATATATCGCCGACAATTTGCCACGGGCCTATCATCGGTTGTTTTATTTCAATCATGTCGCCAGCATTTGCATCAACCCACTTCACGCCTTCGACGGCTCTGGTTGCATACAACTTACTGCCGTCAGGTCGTACAAGAATAATGGGCGCTGAGCCTGGTTTACGCTCAATGATAAATACCAACGCGTCAACGGCTTGGTCGACACGAAAACGATTCGACAACAATTTTATCTTTTGCTGCGACGCATCATCTTGTGGATTGAAGTTATTCGCTTTTGCTGGCAAAACGACGCTTGCACAGATTAATCCGATTAAAAATAATTGTCGAAACACCCTAAAATTCCTTTCTATCAAATACATGAAATTGGCTTAATCAAGCCACTTACAACTGCCGCCTTTGGCAACGACAACATCAAGTCGTTCTTGGTGCGCGTTTAGCTCACTATCGCTAGCATTAAGCACATTTAATACCAATGATGGATCAAGGTTAATTTTGCCGCCTGAACTTTGCGCGTCTGAATCGCCAACATTGGTCAAATTCAGTTTTGTTTGACCACCTGTCATTGCTAGATAAACGTCAGCTAAAATCTCAGCATCAAGTAATGCGCCGTGAAGCTCACGTGATGAGTTGTCGATTCCATAACGTTTACATAACGCATCAAGGCTATTACGTTGCCCTGGATGCATTTCCTTTGCCATAACCAAGGTATCTAAAATGCCGCTCATTTGAGCGGTTTTAGCAATTCCACGATTAAGTAAATCAAACTCGTAATCCATGAAGCCGACATCAAATGGCGCGTTATGGATAACTAATTCCGCACCGCTGATAAAGTCAATAAACTCATCAGCCACTTGCGAAAACGTGGGTTTATCGCGTAAAAACGCGTCGCTAATACCATGAACTTCAAACGCTTCAGGATCCACTAAACGGTCAGGCTTAATGTAGACGTGATAATGACGACCAGTTAAGCGGCGATTAATTACTTCAACACAACCAATTTCGATGATTTTATGATTTAAATAAATTGGTCCGCCAGCTTGGTTCATACCCGTTGTTTCGGTATCCAATACAACTTGGCGCTTATAACTCGATGTGCTCATTAACACACTTCCTTAAACAAAAACATTAATTGGGGTTAGTCTATCAACTCAACCACACAAATTCATTAACAACGACTTGAACTACTTAATTTGTTTCTGGTTGGACTGCATGCTGGTAATAGGATTTAGCAACGGCGGACTATGCATAGCCCAGCGCGGTTTAACGGGGGTTAACGGACGCACGAGTTTTTTCGCCATAATGCAGTAAAAACTACCAATGCCAGGTACATTATGAGACAAAAACGACTGTAAATAGCGGGTGTAATGCGGTTTAAGCAGTAAGCTAGAGTACACAAGCTTTTGCGATGCAACTACTTTAAACCCTAACACAGCAAGCCAATCTTGAACGCGGGCTTGAGAATACAGTCGACCATTAAACGGATATTTATGACTGAGCTGCGGATTAAGACTCATTAACCCTAGTGAACTAAACGGATTAATACCAATGATAAGTATATGCCCACCAGCAACTGTCACGCGGTTTATCTCACGTAATAACTGGTGAGGATTATGGTGAAAATTAAGGCTCAATGCCAAAATAGACGCGTCAATACTTGATTCAAGTAGCGGTAGACGAGATAAGTCAGCCACCACATCTGCACCACCGCCGGGTGCTATGCCAAATTGATGCTTAATAAGACACTTGTCGGTGTTTAGCTGATGACTTAATGCACCCACTTTTAAGAGATGATAGCCAAAGATATGGGATAGCCACGGGGCAATAGCTTGCTCTACATTATCTTTAAGCCAATCGCCTTGGGCAATATCTTGCCAGCCACTGGGCGCTAATACACGGTGATTACTAAATGCAGGCTTAAAAAACACAGACTAAGTCGCTCTTTTTATTAAACAATAGCACTAAGATATCGCAAATCTCACTAAATCGCTACTCACCATTAATCGTAATGACAAGTGCTCTGCTGCCACCCTGATCGCGATGCTCACACAAATAGATTCCCTGCCAAGTGCCTAGGTTTAATCGGTCATTATACCAATTGCATTAAATATTTGCCCACTTGTACTTGTTAAAATTAACTAAAATGGCGTTGCTCTCAATCCTAATAGCCAGCTATTAGTCAATCGAGCGCCTTGTTTTAGCTGATTTTCTCTACGCACAACAAGATCACTTACTTAATGCAATTGGTATTACTCACGGGGATTGACTGATTAACACCGATGATAGTGGACTTTATATGTGCAGGCATGTCATCATTACCTTCATAAGTATGTTCATAATATGGCGCATTTTCCGGCACAAAATGATTAAAATGCGCTTCCATATCACTACGTACAGTGAAATCAGCATTTTAATTTAACGTTAGTGACGCCGATGTATGCTTGATAAATACGTTTACTAGTCCAAACGATAAGTCAGCGAGCTCTGGTATAGCACGCTCAATCTCATTAGTAATGAGATGAAAACCACGTTTTCTCGGTGCCAACGTAATCTCTCTTTGTATCCACATAATTTTTCTCATAAACATTAATGGCTCGAGTAAAACAAAAAAGCCTCAACACAGCAAGCGTGTTGAGGCTAATTAACTACTACTTATTTTAATAAGTCACCTACTATGACATCGCCATCATCATAGAGCTTGGATTCTCAAGGTATGATTTCCACAAGTTACAGAAGCGAGCAATGGTTCCGCCATCAATAACGCGGTGATCGCCTGACCAGCTCACGTTCATAATTTGACGAGCAACCACATTACCAGCGTCATCAAAACGTGGCAGTTTTTGCAGTTTACCCAGCGCGACAATCGCCACTTCCGGCTTATTGATAATTGGGGTTGCAATGGTTCCACCAAGTGCACCAATATTTGAAATGGTAATGGTGCCATGTTTCATGTCATCTTGTGCCAGTCGGCCAGCACGTGCTGCATCTGTTAAACGTGTTACTTCGTTCGCTACATCAACAATAGATAGGTTTTGGACATGTTTGATGTTTGGCACTAATAAACCAACTTTACTATCAACCGCCATGCCTATATTGTGCTGGCTAAAGAATTGCAGTTCACTAGCATCACTGGTTAATTGACTATTAAGTACTGGGTACTCTTTAATCGCCAGTGATAGCGCTTTAATGAAAAACGGCATCATGGTGAGTTTTACACCCTGCTCTTTATAAGCGTCTTTCATACCGCCGCGCAGTGCAATGAGCTCTGTTAGATCAATTTCTTCACTATAGGTAAAATGAGGAATCGTGCTCACCGAATCGACCATTTGACGAGCCATGGCCGCCTTGATACCACGTATCGGCTCAACACTGGCCACATGATTGGCAGCAACATCTCCACCAATCACAGTGGTTGGCACCGTTGCTGTCTCTGCGACTGAACTAACCGGCACTTCAACAACAGACGGCGCTAATAAGTCACTCTTATAAACACGACCATTTTTACCTGAACCTTTAACCTGCGTTAAATCGATATTCATCTCTCGTGCAACACGGCGCACTGCAGGACTCGCAATAGCTTTCTTGTTGTTGCCAGTATTATCAGTATTAACAACAGGCGCTGCGGCTCGTTTAGTGTCGGCTACCGGTGCAACAGTCGCACTAACCTCACCTTCACAACGATAACTAAACAGCGGCGCATGAACTTTAGCGACGCCGCCCTTTTTAGTAAACAGCTCACTGACGATGCCATTTTCCATCGCAGGAATTTGCACTAACGCTTTGTCGGTCATCACGTCACAAATTGGTTGGTCTTCTTGAATTTCATCACCAACAGCCACTAACCATTCAACCACCTCACACTCAACAATGCCTTCGCCAATGTCAGGTAATAGAAATTCTTTGGTGATTTGCCCCGTTGTTACCGCTGGTGCAGCAGTTTGAGCAACTTCTTGCACTGGTGCAGGGGCGACTTCATCGTCAGGCTGAATTTCAAACAAGGGTGCGTGAACTTTCGCGATTTCACCTTTCTTATGATAAAGACGAGTGATAACACCAGTATGCATTGATGGAATTTGTACCAATGCTTTATCGGTCATTACATCTGCTACCGCTTGATCTTCTTCAACGCGGTCACCTTCGTTTACAAGCCATTCAACAAGTTCACACTCGATGATACCTTCACCAATATCTGGTAATAAAAAATCTTGTGCCATGATTATTCCTCAATACACATTTACGCTTTAGCTGGCGTATTGGTTAATTATTAAAAATTGACTGACGCTTTAATCGCTTCAAAAATTTTGTATTTGTCGGCAACGTATTCTTTTTCTTGCATAAGCGGATAAGGTGTATCTAAACCACATACGCGGCCAATCGGCGATTCTAAATGTAAGAAACATTTATCACTGATAGTGGCAGAGATCTCGCCAGCAAAACCACCAGTAATTGGTGCTTCATGGCTGATAATAAGACGTCCTGTTTTAGTGACAGATTTGGCAACGGTCTCAACATCCCATGGTGACAGCGTACGTAAATCAATGATTTCACATGAAATACCTTGTTCTTTCGCCATCTCACATGCTTGCTCAATGATTTCCATTTGAGCGCCCCAGCCAAGCAATGTTACGTCAGAGCCTTCAGTAACAACTTCTGCTTTACCCAACTCAATTTCATAGCTCTCTTCTGGTACTTCGCCAATAGAAGCACGGTATAGACGTTTAGGCTCAAAGAAAATTACTGGATCTTCGTCGTTAATACATGCTGTTAACAACCCTTTTGCTTGGTACGGATTACGTGGCACCACAACTTTAATGCCCGGCGTGCCAGTAAAATAAGCTTCAGGAGATTGTGAATGATACAAACCACCGGCAATACCGCCACCGTACGGCGTTCTAATCACTAACGAGCCAACATTAAACTCGTTACCACTACGGTAACGGAATTTTGCCGTTTCATTCACAATTTGATCAAAAGCAGGGAAAATATAATCAGCAAACTGGATCTCAGCAATTGGCACGCTACCTTGAGCGGCTAAGCCATTAGCAAAACCAAGAATACCTTGCTCAACGAGCGGCGTGTTAAAACAACGGTCTTTACCAAACTTTTCTTGCAGTCCACTAGTTGCACGGAATACACCGCCAAAATGACCAACATCTTCACCAAAACACAATACGCGATCGTTTTGTTCCATTGCGTGGTCTAACGCGCTGTTAATCGCGTGTAATAAATTCATTTGGGCCATTAGTGAGACTCCCCTTTTGCACTTGGATAAGCATCTGGATATTTAGCAATATGCGTTTTAAGTTCGCTAAGTTGTTCTTGTAGGTGCTTAGGCACATCGTGATAGACATCAGTCACTAGTTCTTCTAATGCTGGCGCGGCAATCTTTTCTGACACTTTTAGCTCACGCAGAACTTCGGTGCGATACGCTTCATAAATCTCTGCTTCTTTATCTTCGTCCCACCAGCCTTGCGCAACCATCCACGTTTTAAAACGTAATACGCCGTCAATTTGAGCCCACAAATCTTCTTCTTCTTTTGAGCGATAACCGCTAGGATCATCTGATGTTGAATGAGCGCCTAATCGATAACTCATGGCTTCAATTAACACCGGCTTGTTATGCTTTAACGCATACTCACGTGCTGTTTGAGTCGCCAGTAATACGGCGAGTAAATCATTGCCGTCAACACGAATCGTTTCAATACCATACCCAACACCACGAGGCGCGATGCCATCGCCAGCATATTGCTCTTCAGTACCTGTCGAGATTGCATAACCGTTATTACGACAAAAGAAAATTGTTGGTGTTCTTAATACCGCAGCCATATTCAAGCCAGCATGGAAATCACCTTCTGATGCGGCGCCTTCGCCAAAATAACAAATGGTAACGGCATCTTTACCTTGAAGCTTTTGACCATACGCATAACCGGCGGCTTGCGGAATTTGGGTCGCCAATGGCGACGAAATAGTCATGTAGTTAAGTTCGTTTGAGCCATAATGAATTGGCATTTGGCGGCCTTTACCTAAATCTTTCGAATTAGAAAATAACTGATTCATAAAGTTTGGCGTAGAGAAGCCACGAAAACGTAATGCCGCCTGCTCGCGATATTGCGCCATAATCATGTCGTCATCTGATAGCGCCGCGGCACTGCCTGTGATTGCCGCTTCCTCACCTTTACATGTCATGTAAAAACTAATGCGTCCCTGACGCTGAGAGGCAACCATACGCTCATCAAATACGCGGATAAATGCTAGCGTGTCGTATATTTTTAACGCGAGTTCTTCGTCAATATCAGGCATTTGTGCGCCTTCAATAACGACACCTTGCGGATCTAACACTTTTAGCGTTGGAATATCCAAAGCATCGCCTTTAATAAACGATGCTTGGTGAATGGCATTCACCACTTTGCTATCAGGTCTATTCATGATGTTCCTTTATTTGTAGCTTTCAGTTTACTGGGTAACTGCGCTTTTCTTAGTTTGCATTTAGGCATCTTGCATATCAATGTCAGTGGTTTACTTTATCGAAAACACTGATGCCAATGAATAAGTTTTTAGTGGCATTTACTTTACCTATACGTAAACTGACTGACAATACAGAGCGGTCAATTATGAATCAGTTTTTAAACTTCAAAAAAAAAGGAACTGTAAATTAAACATTACAGTCCCTTCGATTATGACTAAAAAACAGGTAGATAGTTATGGCAGCTCAGTGGAAACCACCATCAAGACAGCACGATTACCATTGGCGACTTTTGCATTGGGAAATACGATTGCTTCACCCTCAGCTTCAATTTTATAATCAACATCGCCTTCTGACGCTAATTTAAATCCAACTGGAAAGCTCGTAAAGTTAACGACATCGTCGGCAAAGAAGAATTCAAAGCTATCATCGTGTTTATATATCGCACGGTTCACTTTAAATAAGTTAAAATCAGACGCTTGATAATCACGTAATTGCATATCACCACCAACAATCATAGCCTTTAACGTTTCACGTACTTCAATGAATCGGGTCATGTCATTTTCACCAAACGGACGTACTTTACCAAGCTCAACGGTAAAGGCATGAGCGCCGTAATCATTAGATGAAAAGTAACTAAATGTTGTTGTAGGACCATTTGACAGTAAAATCGTATTAACACCGCACGCTAACATGATTTGCAGTTGCTCTTTACTGTATTCTTTGCCGTGTAAAAATGGATAAACCGAAAACTTTTCATTCTTAGAGCCGCGAATTGCGGTGTGTAGGTCGTAATGAATACGTTCTTTGTCACTGTTTAGTTGATAAAACTTATCAACATATTGCTCTAGTTTTTTGGCGCGGATGCGCTCACGATTACAAAGTCCTGGCGACTTTGAGTGTGCACCGCTAAACAAACGATTCATATTTTCTTCTACAAAACGTTCGCCAATATTCATTGAGGCTGGATTACCAAATAAAAACATGATGCGATGGGCTGGCAACATTTTTTGATCGAGTAAGTCTTGAACAAAATCACTACAAATTTCTATCGGGCCAGTTTCATTACCGTGTACACCACAAGATAAAATAATATCCTTGCTGCCTTCTTGCGGCGGCTCAAAAACAATAACGCCGGTATCCCATACCTCAACATGACACCCGTTTTCTAACGTGAAGTCTTGGGTTTGCTCACTGCTCCACTCATTGGCGCGTGTAAAGCTCATAAAATCTTGCTGTTGGTAAGGATGTGACACGAAAACTCCAGAAAAATGAAAGATAACCGCGTTATTATAGCGAGAAGCAGACAAGAAACATACTGTACAGTCTTGATTATCCAATAAAAAAGCAGCCTAACGGCTGCTTTTTAAGTGTCACAATAACAAGTCTTAAATAGATGTAGTGAGATTGGTCAGCCAATCTGGCATTAAATCAACTAACAAGGTTTCTAAGTAGCGATCGTAACCAAGTAAAATAGTCATCGCTATTAATACTAAAAACACTCCTAGTAACCTCTTCGTTAAATTAACGTGTTTATTCAACTTATCACGGTTAATTAATTTACCAGACACACTACCTAATACTAATGCACACCAGCACCCAAACCGAAAATCAGCATAATTGCGAAAACAATAGGCAAACTATCACCTTGGATCGCTAACGAAATTGCAGCGCCAAGTGTTGGTCCGACACAAGGTGTCCAAACAAAACCGAGCAGCGCACCAAGAATGAACTGACCACTGACACCTGTCGCTTCATAGGTTGCCACTTTATTATTACCACGGCTCATTAACCGTGACGCTAATTGTGTAAACTTTTGATTAAGCGGATCGATAAGAATAATCAAACCAAACGTCAGCAAGATTACTGCACTTATGGTTTTGATGACACTAATATCAAAGTCCCATGCAATAGCCGCAAAACTAATAAGGCTACCTGTGACTGCAAAGGATAATGAAATACCAAGAATTAGCGCCAATAAACCATTTTTACTCTGCTGCAATGCGCTTGAGATGATGATTGGCAAGATAGGCAATACACAAGGCGATAGTGTACTGAGTACACCAGCAACAAAGCTAAAAAAGAATGCTGAAATTTCCATTATTATTTAGCTTTCATGGTAAATAATACCAAGTTGACAAAGTTATTGCCCACTTTTGCTGGTTAAAATAAAATGAATGTTGCGTTGCTTTCAATCCCAATAGCCAGCTATTGCTCAATCAAGCGCCTTGCCTTCATTTGTTTTTCCTTCGCAAAACAAGATCACAAACTCAATCAAATTGGTATAAGTTAAATAGTTTACGTTGATCTGTTTCAGCAATCTTACGACCAATTTCTTTATCGCCTTTGTAACGAATTAATGTACTTTGACGAAAGGCTTTAAAATGTTTAACCCATTCTTTTTGTTTGTCGTAATCAACCTTTAATACCGTTAAGTCGCTTTCTGGGTGCGCTTTAAAAAACGCCTTGATAACTTTACCCTGCTTACGACAAGTTGGACACCATGTGGCGTAAACGTCAATTAGAATATCGGCATTTTGTTGTTGTAGTTGTTTAAAGCCGTCTTCGGTAAACTGCATCACACCAACAGCAAATGCCGAAGTCGAAGTCGAAGTCGAAGTCGATAAGAATAACGAACAGATAAGTAATAATTTTTCATGAAAATTTCCTGAGATATAGATTTCAACCTTACAGACCTATCCCAGTTAAAAAAACTGTCACAAAATATCGTTAATTATCGCAAAAGATTCTCATTCGCTTATTAAATCATCAACTCGATAGTTAAGGATGACCAAATAATCGAAAATTCCAATTCTCAACGTGACCGGTTTCAAGACGTTTTTTGATAGTAGATTGCCATGAGGTTGATAATGGCAAGGCAAGCAATTGCTTTAGGCCATCAATATTTAACGGATCGCCAAAATAAATATCACATACCTGCGCTATGGTTAGCGCATTATCAACACGCTTAATACGCCTAAATGAAGCGCCCTCTTTCACTATGCCAGCTTTAATAACACGATAAAGCCATCCGCAACGATTAGTCTGTTGCATTTGAAGAGAGAACTTATCAATTTGCCAGCGCTTATTAAGTTTAAAGCATGGTGAGCGAGGCTGACTCACCTCAACAATAACCTCTCCCCATTGGAATTGATCGCCAATACATACATTATGTTCGTCAAATCCTAGCGTTGAGATATTCTCCCCCATCGATGACGGTAACCAATCT
Organism: Psychrobium sp. nBUS_13; assembly: GCF_051201665.1. Taxonomy (GTDB): domain Bacteria; phylum Pseudomonadota; class Gammaproteobacteria; order Enterobacterales; family Psychrobiaceae; genus Psychrobium. Next base: position 2,345,104 of record NZ_CP179210.1, read on the forward strand.
CGGTCAATGGCTAAGGCCTGATAATACGTCTGCCAAGTTGCGTAATGCTCTTGTGGATAATGATGCAGCGCTCGTTCTGTGCCGCCATGATGCTTGGGATCAGCGCACTCATCAGTAACAATGCCATAGTCGTCAATTTGTATATCGCCTATGACCAGTTGCTTGTCGATAGCCGTTTCAATGCCATATGCTTGAGTTACTTTACCGCTATAAATCGTTAATACCGTCATTTTAAAATCCAAAGTCCCCCCAAGTGAACGGCATTATACCAATGGCTATTTAGAATGAAAGATTCGTCTCAATTACTGTGTCTTTTATCTGGGATGGCAAGTTTTTACTTTACCCCATTGGAATTTAATTATAGACTTCTAGCCATCTAGACACTCAAACGAATTTTAAGAGAGATTAATTATGCAAACTGCAACTTTCGGTGGTGGCTGCTTCTGGGGCGTAGAAGCATTATTTCGTCAACAAGACGGTGTTATTGAAGCTTTTTCAGGCTATGAAGGAGGCGAACAAGATGCCCCGACCTATCAAGACGTATGTAGCGGCGCAACGGGTCATGCCGAAGTTGTCGAAGTCACTTTTGATGAATCAGTCATTAGTTATCAGCAATTATTGGCAATTTTCTTTGAAAACCATAATCCAACACAACTTAACCGACAAGGTTTAGATGTGGGCTCTCAATATCGCAGTGCTGTTTTTTATCACAATGACGAACAACAAGCGCAAGTAAACAACGTTATTGAACAATTGACTACCGAAAAACGTTTTGGTGATAAAAAGATCGTGACTGAAGTAACACCAGCAAGTACCTTTTATAAAGCCGAAGAGTACCATCAAAAATACTATGCGAAAAATGGTGGTAGTTGCTCAATCTAATTAACGGTTTTTAAAGCACGTTTCAGCTGCTGAATCTAGGTTCAAAAACGGTTGTTTCCAAAGGACACAGTAATGACTCAAATACCGCTGTATTTTTTACCCGGTACTCAATGTGATAACGCGTTGTGGCAAAAGGTATTTGAGCTGTTGCCACAAAATTTCTCGCCCATTTCGTTGGTCATTCCGCGCGGTGAAGACTTACCGAGTATTGTTAGCATGTTGCGTCAAGAGCTTCCCAACGGCCAATTAAATTTAATTGGCTTTTCATTAGGAGGTTACGTTGCCTCTCTTTTCGCAACGATCTACCCTCAACAGATTAATCAACTGCTTGTGATTGCCAATGATCCAAAAGCGTTACCGCTACATGAAGTAACAACCCGCCGCCAAACCCTAGATTACATAAAACAACATGGATATAACGGCATGCCCAAAGCACGAATTTGCCAAATGTTGTCACCTGTGAATCATCAAGAGCGTGAAATCATTGATACGATAATGGCAATGGATAAGCGTGGCGGCGAATCCATGTTGGTCAATCAATTATCGAGCACGACACAGCGAGAAGACTTACTTGGCTCTTTGAATCAGCAATCCTTTCCCATTAAGTTTGTGATTGGTGAACATGATAATTTAGTCAATACAAACGAGCTTCAACAGGCATTGTCTAGTGATTACTTGTCCATTGAACAACTTGAAAACTGCGGTCATATGAGCCCGCTTGAATCTCCTCAAGCACTGGCTCATATTATTGAAGGGTATTTTAAAACGGACTAGGATATTGCTTAAATACCTGATGAATATCGTCTAGTACGGCTTGCGATAATGGTTCACTAAAGGCATCAATATCTTGAGTAAGTTGCTCCATGGTCGTCGCGCCAATAATACTTGAGGTAACGCCTTGCACCTGATCGCACCAGCCAAGTGCTAACTTCACCGGGGAAATTTCATGACTTGTGGCTACATCGACATAGGCTGCAACCGCTTTGTCAGTATTAGTTGTATCTCTAAATAATCCATTACGTTGCATTAATGTCCAGCGGCTCCCCTCTGGTCTCGCCCCACCAAGATATTTCCCCGACAAAGCGCCAGTCGCTAGTGGTGACCAAGGCAAATAGGCAATATTCTCATTGACACATTGTTCAATTAAATAAGGCCAGTCTTTAGCATGTAGCAAACTAAACTCATTTTGAATCGATACCATCTTGGGTAAATTGTGTTGTTCGCTTAAACGCAAATACTGACTTATACCCCATGGCGAATCATCAGATAATCCACAATGACGAATCTTGCCACTTGTAACGCACTTTGCCAGTCCTTCCAGAATATCTAGCTTCTGGGCGATATGAGGTTCACTGTCTTGCCCTAAAAACGGCATACCGTTAGGCCATTGATTGCCAAAATGCGCTATTGCTCGATTAGGCCAATGCAACTGATATAAGTCGATGTAATCTGTTTGTAATCGTTGCAGTGAGCTATCTACCGCTTTAATCACATTATCACCAGTGATCGGAGCACCGTCACGAATATAACTGAAGCCTGGTCCTGCGATTTTGGTCGCTAATACAATATCTTCGCGTTGATTTTGATGACGACTCAACCAATCACCAATAATTGACTCTGTTTTGCCATAGGTTTCTTCACGCGGCGGGATCGCATACATTTCTGCTGTATCAATAAAATTGACGCCGCGCGCTAGTGCATATTCAATCTGTGCATCTGCATCAGCCTGATTATTTTGCACCCCCCAAGTCATACTTCCTAAACACACTCGCGACACAGACAAACCGCTATCACCCAACGGAGAATATTTCATATCTTCCCTATCATTAAACATTTTTCATCAGCGTAATGGTTCAACAAATTATGTCAACCACTACCGGTGAAGAAGACAAGAAAAAGAAAGCGTTAGACCATAGTCAATCGACTAACGTCCTATTGAAAATAGTATCGGCAGAGCGGCCTCTGTGCAACAAATAACCAAGACAATAGAAATACATTAAACCAATGATAAGTATCAGATTAATTTATTGCTGCGCCATTATAGCTAACAACGCTTAGCGCTATACTGCGCGCGATTTCACGCTCTCCATCCTCACTAATTTATAAGGTTATCACACCATGATTTCAGGTGTCATATTAACGCTTGTCGCGCTTGCATTTATACTCATTGTCATTGAAGACGTTATCCATGTTAACAAGGCAAAAACGACGATGTTCTTCGGCACATTAAGTTAGATAATTATTTTCGTGGCGCCGCTAGATGGTTTAAGTAGTGAAGCGCTTAAACATAAGCTTGATCATAATATTTTAGAAATCGCGACCTTGTGGTTGTTCTTGATGGCAGCAATGACCTTTGTTGCCTATTTAAACTCCAAGGGGTTTATTCAAAACCTAGTACATCGGATCATGCCAGCCCAGATCAGTGAACGAAAACTGATGTTTCTCATTGGTATTTTCGCTTTTATATTTTCATCAATTTCCGACAACATCACGGCAACGTTGATTTCTTTAGCGGTGATTATGTCGCTGAAACTTGATGCCAAGAAACGCATAAAATACGCGACATTAATTGTTTTCGCGGTTAACTCCGGCGGTGTATCCCTTATTACTGGTGATGTAGCTACCTTAATGATCTTCTTGGCAGACAAGGTTACCATCAGCCATTTATTATTGCTTATCATACCCGCAGCAATCAGTGTGCTGTTCCTCGCTGGCATGTTATCTATTGGCATGAATGGCACCTTGACGTTTGAAAAGGTTGACGCAAAGCCTATAGAAAAGACGGATATTGCCATTGCCACCATTTTTCTAAGTACTATTTTGGGTACCCTACTCTTAAGCGCTCTCTATCGCGTACCACCAGTACTTAGTTTTTTATTCGGTTTGTCTTTAATGTTCTTGGTAGCGCAGTTTTTAATGCGTAAAAAAGACGTGAATCGTAAAATTATCGATTACATTCGTGAAATTGAATACGACACCTTACTTTTCTTTGTTGGTGTATTATTGCTCGTTGGCGCGCTAAAAGAGATAGGCGTGCTGGCACAATTTACCACGCTTTATCAACACGTAGCGCCAACCTACGCCAATTATCTAATGGGGATAATGTCTGCGTTAATTGATAATGTGCCGCTAACTGCTGCGCTACTCAAGGCTGATATTGCTATGAATGCACGGCAATGGTTAGCATTCACCTATGCTACAGGTGTTGGCGGTTCAATGCTTATCATAGGCTCTGCGGCGGGCATTATTGCGATGAGTAAAGTAAAAGAATTAACGTTTACTAGCTATCTAAGAATGAGCCTATATCTACTAGTTGCTTATACTATTGGCTATTATGGCGCGTATTTGGCTGGTAGTTTCATCTAGGTTAATTAAGCATAGTGTCAGTGAGTGTGGATCGATTAGAAAAGCGTATGTCGATTATCATTCACTGTTCTATGGGCTTTATTCTGATAGTCAATGCTTTGCATTTGAGTTAATCGACTCACCGTTCGTTTAAATGCGTTCGTGACGCGGCCGCCTTGGTATAGGGATTCAATCGAACAATTTGCATCGATAATAAGCAGTTTTTGACGGTCATACAATTCATCCACCAGCGCGATAAAGCGACGAGCGCAATCATCAAGTAAGCCAATTTGTTGTGGTGATGCAGGCAGAAGTTTGTAATTAGTATCGCCGTCTTCAGTGCCCTTTGTCATATGTTCAGTACTAATTATTCCTCCTAATTGAACCAAATTACTGATAACGATGGTTTTATAAGTGTCTGCAAGATAGATATAGTCATTTTGACTACGAGGTCCATCACACAAGGCTAAAAAATCAAACCATATCGTGTCTTCGTGTTGTCCCATACTAACAATCTCGCGATTACAGACATTGATAACTTGCGGGGCATGGATTAAATTTAGCGATTCAACTTTTTGTGAAAAATCTTGCTGCTGATTAACGTAATACACAGGCGAGTAAAAGGTATGCGTAGTTCTATAATCAACCTCACCATCTAAGGAGAAAACCTCTAAATGCTGCTTAAGGAGCTTAATCGACGGAAGAAAGCGATCACGTGCTAGTCCACCCTCATATAGATTGTCAGGGGGTGTATTGGAGGTCGCTATAATCATGATGCCATGTTGATGAAGTACATTAAAAACACCACCTAATAACATCGCGTCAGCAATATCAGAGACAAAGAATTCATCAAAACAAATGACATCAACTTGCGAGGCTAATTCTTTTGCGACCATTGTTAAAGGATCAACCTGCCCTTGAAGTTCATTCAATCTTTTGTGCAATCCATGCATAAAATGATGAAAATGAACGCGAGACTTTCGCTCTGTTTTAAGGATGTCATAAAACATATCCATGACCATGGTTTTACCCCGTCCTACGCGCCCATAGAGATAAAGGCCTAAGGAATGAACATCATTTTTTAGCGCATATTGGCGCTGTGCTAAGGCATTAACAGCACCTAACTGGAGTGAATCTTCCGTCAACCTTTGTTCGACTAACGCGCTTTTATATGCAGCTAACACAAATGACAATACCTTAAGAAAATGGCAAGTTTACAGCGACTTTTTCACTGACACAAATGAGAATGCTGACCTGTTCAAGAATTATAATTACTCAAATATCACAGTTTAATAAATCAATGTCTTATCAAACGGCAAGCTTCACGCTACAATTGCGTTTTTTCCAGTAAGAGTCAATCCATGTCTATCCAGTGGTTCCCCGGTCTAACAAAATAGCGTCCTCTAATGTCTTTACACATCCACATTTACCACAAAACCATTGTATATAAAGCACTTAGATTCTATTAAAGTCCATTAACATCCAACACTAGCTCCAACTTTTAATACCCCATTTAGTACCCCATGAGTTATACTCCCGTAAATCAGCTAACCTGACGACGAGAAACATCATGGCTAGACAAGTTATTCGCTTAACCGATAAACAGATAAAAACAACAGATGCGACGGGTAAAGAGTTCACTCTATCTGATGGTGACGGTTTACAATTACGTAAGTTCAATAATTATTTAGACTGCCAAGATTCTAATAAAATTGGCTGTAAAGCATCTTTAGTATCTTGGGTTATCACGTTACCAACACCGGAAGGTACATTGTAAGATGCCATCGCTGCTACAAGCTGTTCAACTCTTTCATTCAACAATACAGAATTACCAACTTCAATTTCGTCTACTTGATTATTCACACTACTAAACCAATCACTAATAGTGACACTGTCATTAGAATCTATGATATTAATTTGTAGGTTATTTTTATCACGGCTGAACCAAAGCTCTTCTATCGAGATTTCATCACCAAATTCCAGAACATCAGTTTCACTTGGCGCGCTATTTTGTAGAATAGTGTCATTGCCACCTCCTAACTCAAATTTATAGTGATCATTACCACTTCCGCCATTCAATTGATCATTACCAGCACCGCCACGTAATACATCATTTCCACTTCCACCTATAAGCACGTCATCTCCTTCTGCACCTATAAGTTGATTGTTGCTAGCATTACCAGTTAAAACATCATTTTCAGAGGTCCCTGTTATTACTTCGCTCAAGATGTCATTCGTTTCATCTGTTGCTGTCGGTTTAGTAACGCCAAAGGCTCCAAATAATTGAGCAGCACTTATCTGGCCACCGCTTGCAAACTCTAATGTTTCAATTGTTCCAGCCAATGAAAAGAAGTTCTCTATCCGCACCTGATCACCAGCAGAACCAATGCTTAATATTAAGTCATTACCTGATTTTTGAAGCCCACTAGCCACATCGTTGAAAGAAATGTTATCAATAAAACGAATAATATTAGTTCCAGCTGTATCAATAATAGTATCTGAACCACTATTCGAACCGATCACATAAACATCATCACCAGAGCCACCAATTAGTTGATCATTTCCCGATAAGCCAGACAAAGTATCATCACCTCGCCCAGCAATCATAATATCGCCGTTTATCGATCCCTCAAGAGCATTCTCTGCTCCATCTCCAAATACAAGTGTTTTTGATACTTCAGTATTTGTAGGAGCAGCAAGTCCAAAAGCGCCCAATATTTGCGAGGCTGTTAATTGGCCACCAGTTTCAAACTCAAAGGTTTCAACAGTATTGGCTAATGAGAAAAAGTTAATAATAGCGACACTATTCTCGTTTCCAGCGATTTTTAAAATTAAATCATTGCCTGATTTGACCAAACCACTACTAACGTCTGAGAAAGTGATGCCGTCAACAAATCTAATTTTATTCCTTCCTTCAACATCAACAATGACATCATTACCACTATTTTCACCAATTAGATACGTATCATCTCCTGAGCCTCCCATAAGACAATCGTTACCTCCTGCGCCAGATATATCATCATCGCCAGCGCCAGCAATTATGATATCGCTACCCTCACTTCCATTAAGTGAGTTATCTTCCGCCAACATTGATATAAGAGTGGATTGTTCACCTCCACCAGTTTCACCTCCACCAGTTTCGCCTCCACCAGCTTCACCTCCACCAGTTTCCGTTGGCAATGGTGTTAATTGTGCAGCTATTGCGGAAGCATTTTGTGTATATCCTGTACTGGCTTGAATCATTATCTCACTGTCACCACCCGTAAAGTGATTCTCAACTCTGACTTGTTGTCCACTATCGCCATCAACTCGTACAATCAAGTCATTTCCATCTTGGTGATAACTCAACCTATCTAACGCGACATCATTAAAAAATAAAATATCTTGTCCAGAATCTTCATCGGAAATAATGTCCTTTCCAGTTCCAGCGTAATAGTAATAATGGTCATCTCCACTGCCACCATCAAGATAATCATTGCCATCTTCGCCTACCAGGATATCATTACCCTCACCACCAATAATGACATCGTCACCTGAGCCTGAACGAGAGCCATTCCCCCCATATAACTGATCGTTACCACTTCCACCTTCAATACGATCATTTCCTGAGAGGCCGAATAGCTGATCTGCGCCATCAAGCCCTTGAATTAGGTCTTTTCCGCTTGTGCCAACTACTTGTTCACTATTCTCAGTACCAACTTTTACGGAGTCAAAGTCGTTATTTTGTTCTTCTCCACCTTCCGCTAATTGATTAATTTGTGCCGTTTGAAGCAAGTAACTTCCAGCAGGTTGAATCCATGCTATAGAGGAATCACCGCCTAGGAAATGATTAATTACTCGGATCGATTGACTGCTGCCATCATCGACTGAAATTAACAGGTCATCTCCATCTTTAGTAAAATTTAATCTGTCAATTGACAGCGTATCAGAAAAAAGAATACCGCTAGTTCCATTTCCGCCAGCATGCACAACGTCATGGCCACCATTATCTTTAATAACGACCCTATCATCACCATCTCCGGTTATAAGAACATCGTCTCCTGTTCCGCCATCTAGATAGTCATTTCCTGCGCCACCATCAAGACTGTCATTTCCACTTCGCCCAATTAATTGGTCATCACCAGCTTCACCAAACAATATATCGTTACCTACCTCACCATCTAAGTAATCATTTCCATCATCTCCATGAATTTCATCATTACCAGCACGTCCCCATATTTTGTCATTACCAGCACCGCCATGAATTTGATCATTTTCGTTACGATATCCCAACAGGTTTTCGGCCTCATCGGTACCATGAGTAACAACTAACGCTTGTATATCAGCATTACTTAACGAAGTACCATCATCGAATTCAAAACTATTTATTTTGAAATGGTCAGTCGGTTCTTGGTACCAGTTTTGTACTGTGATCTTGTCTGTACCATTTGCATGGGCAATAACTAAATTATTACCATGTCGCTCAAAACTTAAATCATTTAATGAAATGGAGCTGCCAAATTGCAAAATATCTTTGGAGGGAGTTACATTGCTGTATGCTTGGTCTGGTTTTGTTTCTATGATTAGATCAGAGCCATCACCTATATTAAATAAATAAGTTTCCTGTTTAAAACTACCAACTAGCTTATCATTGCCTTTGCCACCAATTAGAACACTATCTCCTTCGGAAATAAGCGTATCATTACCATTACCTCCATCAAGACTGCCTTTTCCAGACAAAGTATCATTACCATCATCTCCGAATAACTGACCAATACCACTCACTTGATCATCGCCTTCACCGCCATGAAGTACATTACTTCCTTGATAGTCGACTAATACATCGTTACCTACATTTCCTTCAAGAGTATCGTCAGTGGTATAGCCTGCAATTTCATTGTCAAGATTGTCGCCAATTAATAATCTAGCAAGTAGCTCCTCTTTACTCCATTGTGTGCCGTCGTCAAAGTTGATTTGGTCAATAGCAGCAGAAGTATTTCCTCCATCAATAAAGAAACCGGTTACAACGATTCGATCATTGCTACCATAATTTATGTGCAAATCATCATCTGCTCTTATTATTGTAATGTCATCAGGTAAAATACCAGATGTAAAATTGATCGTATCAACAAATATAGCGTTATAATCACCACCGTCTGGGGTATTATTGTTATTGATAGTGTCTATGCCATCACCAACAGAAAATTGATAAGTGTCATGGCCAAATCGGCCATTGAGTATGTCGTTACCAGCTCCCCCAATCAAAATATTAACTCTGCCTTTGCCAGATAATAACTCGTCTTCACTTGTTCGGTCGTAAATATAAGAGCTTCCAGTTAAAATATCATCGCCAGCACCGCCATTTAGAATTCCTATTCCTTTTAGAGTATCTTGGCCTGCGTTTCCGAACAATTCACCATCACCATATAACTTATCATTTCCATCATTACCGTGAATGATGTCATAGCCTCTATTACCAAATAGAACATCATTTCCATCACCACCTATGATAGTGTCGTTTGAGTCATAGCCATCAATGCGGTTATCTAAATCATCACCAATCAATGCTTTTGCCAATATATCTTTATAATTCCATTGCGTACCATCTTCAAAAGTAATTTGGTCAATATCACCTTGCTGTCCCCATGCATTTTCTACGAAAAACAATCCAACAACGATACGATCATTTAAACCGTAATTAAGATACAAATCCCCATTACTCGCCCTTGAAACCTTTACGTCAGTGGGCGAAACTCCTGATATGAACCTAATTTTGTTGGTATAAATATCATTATCTACATCCTTATAACTTTTAATCGTATCAGTGCCATCGCCTAGTGAAAACTCATAGGTATTGTTACCATTAATCAAACCACCAACTAATATATCGTTACCAGCTCCACCAATGAATATATCATCCCCATCAAGCCCCGTTAGCGTGTCATTACCAATGCCACCCATTAACACATCATCATTATTTCTTCCCTTGACAATATCATCGCCAGCGTCACCATTAAGCGTCCCTGCACCTTCTAATGTATCATTGCCACTACCACCGTTAAGAATACCGGTCCCTGTCAATACATCATCGCCATTACCGCCATTAAGAGTGCCACTTCCACTTAGTCGATCATTTCCGTCATCACCAAATAATTGTCCTTTACCATAAACGTTATCGTCACCGTCATTCCCATGAAGTATATTTTGCCCGCGGTAATCTGACAAAGTGTCGTTATCTGCACCGCCATGCAACTCGTCATTTTGTTCACCACCATATAACTTATCCGATCCGTTACCGCCGTGAATGATGTCATTACCGTCATTACCTCTGAGAGTATCATCGCCATCGCCACCGAAAATTGAATTATTGGCTGTATTACCTTCGATGACATTGTCTTGAACATTGCCAGTACCTTTTAAAGCCTCGCCTTTAAGCGTTAAAGCTTCAACATTATCCCCTAGAACATAGTCAACTTCCGATTCAACAATATCGTAACCTTCATCGGCTAATTCAATAACCTCATCACCAGCATCATCGACAATGTAAATATCATCGCCTGCCATGCCGTACATTTGATCAGCACCACTCCCCCCATCTAAAGTATCATTGCCTGCCTTGGCATAAATAACATCGTTACCGTCGAAAGTTTCAAAGCGGTCATCTCCACTCGTCCCATTTAAGGTATCGCTTTCAGATGTTCCCGCTAGATCAAAGCCTAATGCTAGAATATCATCATATGAAAATGTCACACCGTCAGAAAATTTCACCCCAGAGAAAACAGGGGCTTGATCAAGGTCATCGTGTTTAAAGTCTTCAAAATGAACAACAGCAACACCATCAACCATAATGGCTAAAGAGCCTAGTGCAATGCCAAAAGAATATTGGTTATACTCAAAATCGAAAACGAGATATCCGTCTGTAACGCCATTAATCGTATCTATGCCATCACCGTAGTTATATATAATATCAGTTGCTCTAGAGCCAATATTAATAATGTCATTTCCCTTGCCACCGCTAACTAAACCTCCGCCAGAACCAACATAAATAACATCGTTTCCATCTTCTCCAGAAAGAATATTATGACCTAAACCGCCATAGAGAATATCATTGCCTTCACCGCCATATAGTCTATCGTTACCTGCACTACCGTAAAGCTCATCATTACCTACTCCACCTGATAGTTGGTCATTACCTTCACCGCCATATAAAATGTCATCACCCTCTTTACCAAAGAGCTTGTCATTACCAGTATCTCCATTAAGTTCATCACTACCGGCTTCGCCGATGAGCTCATCATCTCCAGCACCGCCATGTAACGTATCATCATTGGCTCCCCCATTTAGCCAATCGTCTCCAACACCGCCCGATAACTCGTCACTTCCAATATCACCAAGGAGAGTGTCATTTCCTTCACCACCAGTTAAAGAATCATTACCTGCGTTACCGTTGAGAATATCGTCTCCGCTCTCCCCCAATAACAAATCATTTCCTATACCGCCATAAAGTCCATCATTTCCTGAACCGCCATAGAGATTATCACTTCCTGAACCTCCGACTATTTTATCAGCGCCGTCTTTTCCGTATAAAATATCATCGCCAGCATGCCCCTGTAATTCATCGTTACCAAAACCACCATCAAGAGTATCATTGCCATCATCACCAAAAAGTTCATCATTTCCTGATCCACCAAAAAGCTTGTCCTCGCCGACTCCTCCGGTAATAATATCAATGCCACTTTCTCCATGTAGAGTATCATCACCATCATTACCACTTAGTTGATCATCTCCATCACCGCCACTAAGGACATCATCACCTTCGCCACCAAATATTAGATCGTCACCAATTCCTCCGCCAATAGTGTCATTTCCTATACCGCCATTAAGCTCATCATCCCCTCTATCACCATAAAGAATGTCATCACCATCTTCCCCAAAAATTTTGTCATCACCAGCGCCGCCATGGAGCTCATCATTACCAGAACCACCTACTAGCTGATCATTATTTTCATTACCATAGAGAATATCTTCGCCTATTCCACCAAACAGGTTATCATCTCCAGAGCCGCCATGAAGTTTATCATCACCAGCATCACCTGTTAGCTGATCGTTACCAACGCCGCCGTCTAGAATGTCGTCATTATCACCGCCATATAAAAAGTCATTGCCATGATCACCATATAAAAGGTCCTCTCCGGCTTCTCCATGTAAAACATCACCACCAACGCCTCCGTCCAGAATGTCATTCCCTATACCACCATTAAGCTTATCATCTCCGTCACCGCCACTAAGGACATCATCATCTTCGCCACCAAATATAAGATCGTCACCAATTCCTCCGCCAATAGTGTCATTTCCTATACCGCCATTAAGCTCATCATCTCCGTCACCGCCACTGAGGGTATCATCATCTTCGTCGCCAACTAGGAGATCATCCCCGGCGCCACCATATAAGTTATCGTTTCCTGCCCCACCTAATAATATATCGTCTCCCACTCCTCCGTGTAGAGTATCTTCACCACTAATCAAGGATGAATCAACACCAAACTCCCACGAGAAGTCTCCATATAAGACATCATTACCGACTCCACCATAAAGTATATCGTTTCCTTCAGCACCAAAAAGTTCGTCATCGCCTTCTTCACCATAAAGAAGATCATCACCATAATTTCCCCAAACAATATCATTACCACCACCAGCAAAGATTAGATCCGCATCTCCACCCAAAGGGCTAATATCAAGATTTAATGGTGAGAAAATAAGTCCAAACTTAGCATCTTCAGTCACAGTCCAATGTGTCGAATATTCTTTTTCATTAGTTTCTTCATCAGTAATTACATGGAAAAAGTTTCCAAATCCATCACCTCTGATATAATCATTGCCAGCCGCACCATAAATAATATCTTTACCGGCACCGCCAAGTAATACATCAGAAGCCTTACTCCCAACTAAAGTATCGTCACCGTTATCCCCACTAAGTGCATCGCCAAGTTCACTACTTCCTTCGCCATGCATACGTTCATCATCAGTCAAAATATCAATGTCATTCGCAATCAAGACATCATCTTGTCCGCCATCAAGTTCAGAGTAGAACCCGCTGATGTAATCACGACCTTCGCCGCCAACTAAATAATCATTACCATCGCCACCATTGATAACATCATCACCATCGCCGCCATAAATTTGGTCGTCACCTTCCCAAGAGACCAAATAATCATTGCCATTAAGCCCGTTAATCACTTCTGCATCATTGGGGCTTTGACTACCAGTGCGCTTAACTTCGCCTAATCCTAACTCGCTGCCTTCATTAACGACAACTTCAAGTGTATTAGAAACATCTTCTAGCCCAGCGTAATCTTGTAGATTCAATCCAAAGTCCCCATTTCTAAAATGGTTTACTTGAATCCAACTTTGTTTGCCGTCGACATCGGATTTAATTTGTAACTGTCCATCAAAAACAATTAGTGTAATATCACCATTTATATAGGTGCCACTACCTTCTAGTGTTTCAGTAAAATTGAGAGTGGAAATGTCGACGTCATTGATGAATATTTTGTCGCCATCGTGCGTGCTATCAATGAGAGTGTCAAAGCCATCACCCGTGTTAAATTTGTAGGTATCAGCGCCTGCTCCGCCTGAAAGAATATCCCTATCTTCGCCGCCTATGAGCGTATCATTACCCGTTCCACCGAATAATTCATCGTTACCACTACCACCTTCTAGGCGGTCATTATTGTCTCCTCCATAAAGTCTATCATTACCAATACCACCATCTAACGTATCATCTCCACCCAAGCCAAATAAAACATCATCACCTACACCAATGAACCATCCTCCATCTAATTCATCAGCATCACTTGTTCCAATTTGCGTATCTTCAAACAAGTTTAATATCGCAGCTCCAACAGTATCTACCCCTTCAACGGCACTTTCTCCGACTTCAGAAAAATAACTTAGAAGATCATCATAAGCCACTTTGCTCATATCAACGATGTCAATATCATGTAGCTTGGCAAATTCATGCGCTGTTCTCAAAGCGACTCTTAGCCCTGTTTCTTGATCATTCATCGGTATACTCGCTAGTGCAATAATAGGCATTCCCAATAGTGCAGGAATTATCGCTGCCATATTCGCGCCAGAGTCCTCAGTATAGCCATAAGAAAATGTTCCAAGTGCTCCTAAAAGCGCTGTGCCAGAACCATCACCACCCAACCCAAATTTTTCTAAAGTTTTTGCCATTGCTATAGCAGTCATTTCAACAAATTGATCCCTATTGCCAGCATCAACAATAATGTCCCCCACTTTTTTGGGAGAAGCCAATACCTCACTTCCTCCCATCTTAGTACCTGCTGGCAACACAGTATCCCAAAAGTAAAACGCTCCGCCCCATTGACTTAAACTCAGTTTTCCTTCATCAATAGCCGCGTTAATATCATGAGCGACTTGCTCTGATAATTTCGGAAGTTCACCAATATTATCATCAGGGTACTTTGCTATTATCGCCTCAATTTTTTGTTGAAGAACGACTTCACTATCATCAAGAAGTGCCATTATTTCTTGATTTTCAGCAATAATATCTTGATACAGGTTTCTGCCAATGGCATTGCTAATATTCTTTATGTTCTCATCACTATTTATAACCGCTGGATTAGTCCTTGAAGCAATTTTTAAACTCTCTTTGTTAATTTGTTGAATAAAATAGGCTGATTGAGTTGGTTCCTCTTGAAGCACACCATCAACAACATCATTTAAGTAAAAGTTTATATCTGTCGCTTCTTCAAACCAATAACGATGCTTCTTGTTTACCGCGTCTAATTGGTCTCCAAAGTGTTCGGCAATATAGTGATAGAATCCACTATAGTTAGGCAGAGAGGTATTTAATTGAAACTCAAATATCATCTGAGCTAATTGTGCGCTTGAAATTTTAATAGTCATTTTTTTAGTCCTTTAAAAGTGGTTATTAGTTGGCAGTGGTGCGACATTCCACGCATCGAGTAACCGCCAAATGGCGGTGTCTATTTCTTTTATATGGCGAAAATTTTTCCTATCGGTAAAGGCTTCAACTTTAATCCCGCCGTATATAAACTCTTGATATTGAATCCTTATGTTACGTTCCGGGTATGCAGATTTAGTGAAAAAAAAGCCTGATACTAATGGATGTTCAGACTCACCGAAACAGGTTTTAGACCTACTACTACCATAACAATCCATTCCATATTCCGTTTTTTTTGTGCTGATATCTAGCCTTGGAAAAAAATCAATCTCAAAGCGCTCTCGGCTATTAAGAGCTTCACGCCTCATCCCGCCTGTTGTAGTCCTAAGCCCTCGTTTATAGCCGGATTTGACAATAACCCTCACTTGATTTGGATCATCCATTGACTCGTTCTTATAGCCCATATTATCCGTCGCCTCTGACGTGGCACCATTAAGCATTAAATAAAACTCAATAAAATAACGCTTATAAACATGCGTTGGCCTTTTGGTGTTTACAAAAGTATCAAACTCTTGTTGGGCCATGCGGGGAAACTGCTTGGGCACATAATCAATAGGAAATTGCCCAATAAATTTCTCATAAGCAGGGGCATGTAATCGATTATCATATTTTTCACTTTTCACCACATGCGTTCGTCGTTGTCCTAACTCGGCTCTAACAATGAGCTTTGCCGCACGCCATGTTGCAATATCACCTTCTTGAGGAATAGGCGGGGTCGGTGGGCTACAACCACTTAGACTAATCATTGCCACACTGAACCACCATAATCTAGTCTTAAGTTTAATACCTTTAGGATTAACGTTAAAAAAAGTCGTATAACAACAATTTATCCATGTCTTACTGTTATTTTTTTTCATATCAACCTACTCTTTATTCGTTAAATTCAAGTAATAAGTACAATCAAAATTACGCTGACAATATCAAAAATAAATACCTATTATTTAAACTCAGGCTTTGTTACGACATCAACTCTCATTAACATTTTTATCTTTCTCAAATACTCTCAGCACTGCCCTTTAACAATGGCGCTAAAAAGAATTCAATAATGCGGCGTTTACCGGTTCTAAACTCGGTGGTGACGCTCATGCCGGGCATTAGCTTTACGGTTTTACCGTTCACCTCAATGGTGCTGCGCTTCATCATGATTCGCATACCATAAATAAGACCGCGTTTTTCATCGACAATGGCGTCGTCTGAAATTGTCATAACTTCACCATCAATCACGCCATATTTAGTAAAGGGAAAGGTGTGTATTTTTATCTCGGTTGCCATGCCTTCTTCAACAAAACCGATGTCTTTGTTTTCTAAAAAGACTTCAACGTCTAATCGCTCTTCTTTGGGGACAATTAACATCAATTGTTGTGCTTCGGTAACCACACCGCCAAGTGTCGCTACTTTTAACTCTTGCACCTGTCCCGATACAGGGGCATAAAGTATTTGTTGTGCATTTAAGTTATTGGCTTTGGTAAGTTCTTCTTGTAACCCCGAAATTTGTCGCTGTGCTTCCATCGTCGCTGTTAATTGTTCTCGACGAGATTGCGCTTTTAACAACTCAATTTGTTGAAATGCTTCTTCTGCGGCGGCTACGGCTTGTTGATAACGCTGTTTTTCAGCGGCGAGATCATGGGTCTGTTGAATTAATTCCTGTTCTAACTCCAACAGTGTATTCTGCGAAGCAAATTGTTTGTCTTGCAGGTTTTTAATCGAATTTCTACGGGTAGTCACAATGGGGAGCGTCTGCTCTAGCTTTCGAATAACTTCATTGACAGCTTGCTGTTGTGCTTTTGAACGTTTAAACGCACTTTGGAGGTTTTTTAACTGCGCCTGATATTGCTGCCATTGCTGCCACAGCAACTGTTTATGCAGTAAAAGATCTAATTCATTAACTGTTGGAGACTCTAATAAAGTCAAAGAAGAAAAGTCAAGAGTTGCTTTACTACCTGATGAATCATCTAATTGCTCAAACCAATAAACATGATCACTGTCTAATTGGTCTCCAAAGTTTTCGGCAATATAGTGATAGAATCCACTATAGTTAGCCTCAGGAGTGTTTAATTGAAACTTGACTATCATCTCAGCCAATTGTGCACTTGAAAATTTAATGGTCATCTTTTTAGTCCTTTAAAAGTAATTACTATTTAGTATCTGTTGGTAGTGGCGCTACATTCCAAGCATCAAGTAGCCGCCAAATGGCGGTGTCTATCTCTTTGACATGGCGAGCATTTCTTCTATCGGTAAAGGCAACAACTTTAACCCCCCCGTATATAAACTCTTGATATTCAATCATTATGTTACTTTCCGGGTATACGGATTCAAAGAAAAAAAAAGCTGACACTAATGGATGCTCAGATTCACCAAAACAGTATTTGGTGCCACTACCATAACAATCCATTTCGTGGTTTGTTTTTTTAGTATTAATATCCAACCTTGGTAATATGTCAGTCTCAAATCGTTCTCGGGTATTAAGAGCTTCACGCCTCACCCCGCCTGTTGTAGTCCTAGGCCCTCGTTTATAACCAGATTTGACAATGACCCTCACTTGATTTGGATCATCCATTGATTCATTCTTATAGCCCATATTATCCGTCGCTTCTGACGTGGCACCATTAAGCATTAAATAAAACTCAATAAAATAACGCTTATAAAAATGCCTTGGCTTTTTGGTATTTACAAAAGTATCAAACTCTTGTTGGGTCAAACGAGGAAATGGCTCGGGTACATAATCAATTGGAAACTGCCCAATAAACTTCTCAAAAGCAGGGGCATATAATCGACTATCATATTTTTCATTTTTTACCACATGTGTTCGTCGTTGTCCTAACTCAGCTCTAACAATAAGTTTTGCCGCGCGCCATGTTGCAACATCACCTTCCTGAGGGATAGAAGGTCCACAACCACTTAGGCTAACCATTGCTATACTTAACCACCACAGCGTGGCTTTCAGTTTAATACCTTTAGAATTAACGTTAATAAAGGTCGTATAATGAAAATTCATCCAATCGTTACAGTTGTATATTCGCATAGTAATCTACTCTTTATTCGTTAAGTTCAAATAATAATCGTAATCATAATTGCACTGGCAATATCAGATATAAACACCTTCGTTATTACATTACCTTTCCCGAATACTCTCGGCACTTCCCTTTAACAGCGGCGCTAAAAAGAATTCAATAATGCGGCGTTTGCCAGTTCTAAACTCGGTGGTCACCGCCATGCCAGGCATTAACTTTACGGTTTTTACATTCACCTCAATGGTGCTGCGTTTCATCATTATTCGCATGCCATAAATAAGACCACGCTTTTCATCGACAATGGCGTCGTCTGAAATTGTCATAACTTCACCATCAATCACGCCATATTTAGTAAAGGGAAAGGTGTGTATTTTTATCTCGGTTGCCATGCCTTCTTCAACAAAACCGATGTCTTTGTTTTCCAAAAAGACTTCAACGTCTAATCGCTCTTCTTTGGGTACAATTAGCATCAATTGTTGTGCTTCGGTAACCACACCGCCAAGTGTCGCTACCTTTAACTCTTGCACCTGTCCCGATACGGGGGCATAAAGTATTTGTTGTGCATTTAAGTTATTGGCTTTGGTAAGTTCTTCTTGTAATCCCGAAATTTGTCGCTGTGCTTCCATGGTCGCTGTTAATTGTTCTCGACGAGATTGCGCTTTTAACAACTCAATTTGTTGAAATGCTTCTTCTGCGGCGGCTACGGCTTGTTGATAACGCTGTTTTTCAGCGGCGAGATCATGGGTCTGTTGAATTAATTCCTGTTCTAACTCCAACAGTGTATTCTGCGAAGCAAATTGTTTGTCTTGCAGATTTTTAATCGAATTTCTACGGGTAGTCACAATGGGAAGCGTCTGCTCTAGCTTTCGAATAACTTCATTGACAGCTTGCTGTTGCGCTTTTGATCGTTTAAACGCACTTTGGAGGTTTTTTAACTGCGCCTGATATTGCTGCCACTGCTGCCACAGCAACTGTTTATGCAGTAAAAGATCTAATTCGTTAACCGTTGGAGGCTCTAATAAAGTCAAAGAAGAAAAGTCAGGAGTTGCTTTACTAAGTGATGAATCATCTAACATCCTGAGCAGCGTTCGACTTATCGCATATTGAAATTTAGCATTTAATAATTCCGCGGTAAGCCTTGTTTTATCAGCCTGAGTTAACGTGCCATCAAGCTCTATTAACACTTGTCCCTTAATAACATGCTGACCTTCGGTAACATGAATAGCTTTTACAATGCCCTTTTCTAATGGCTGAATTTGTTTAACGCGCGAGCTAGGTATAATTTTTCCCTCAGCAGAAGCTACAATATCTACCTCACCAATGCATGCCCAAGCAATAGCAATAGACAGTAATAAAATGAGACTTCTTGCTACCCAGCTAGCCAACGGGTTTGGCGGCGCTTCTTGGATTTCTAAAGCCGGCGGTAAAAATGCCGCCAATTCACGTGACTTATTATCATCACCTAACTTATCTCGATTAACCCATGCATCTTTTAATATCGTCAGCGCCCCCATTACAATTTCCCCTCCACACATTCAGGTTGAAGCTCTATTGGAAACAACGGCTTCTCAAGCACCTCTGACTCTTCTTTCTCAGGCTTAATTTTAGGTGTATCGTTTTGATAACTATTAAGTTTGGCGTAATAACCATTCTGACGAATTAATTCTTCATGGTTGCCTTGTTCAACGATTGCTCCTTTGTCCATCACTATAATTCTGTCACATTGCTTCACAGTGCTTAATCGATGTGCGATCACAAATACGGTACGGTTTTTACAAATAGTTGCCATATTGTCTTGCACAATACGTTCGGACTCATAATCTAACGCGCTAGTAGCCTCATCAAAAATCAAAATTCGGGGATTGGAGATTAATGCTCTTGCAATAGCTAGACGTTGTCGTTGTCCTCCAGATAAGTTACTGCCTTGTTCACCAACCATATTATCGTAGCCTTCTTGCAAATCGACGATAAAGTCATGGGCACCAGCCATTTTAGCTGCTGCTATCACTCGCTCCATGGGTGTTGAAGGGTCTGCCAGTGCGATGTTCTCGCGAATTGTCCGGTTAAATAGAAAGTTCTCTTGAAGTACGACACCGATTTGCTTTCGCAACCAAGTAGTATCCACCATGGATAAATCGACACCATCTAATAACACGCGACCAGACTCGGGAATATAGAGGCGCTGCATAAGTTTTGTAATGGTGCTCTTTCCAGAGCCAGAACGACCAACAATACCAATCACCTCTCCGGGTTTTACGTGAAGGTTAATATCTTCCAATATGATAGGGCCGTCTGGACGATAGCGAAACTTAACATGTTCTAACGATACGATTCCTTGTAATTTAGGCAGTCGCGAACGATTAGGATTAAAGCCGGGTTCTTTAGGTGTATTAAGAATATCTCCTAAACGAGCAATAGAAATACCAGCTTGTTGAAAATCTTGCCAAAGTTGAACCAATTTGAGAATTGGTCCACTCACTCGACCAGCTAGCATATTAAATGCTACTAATTGACCAACCGTGATACTGCCATTAATCACCAAGTGCGCACCCATCCAAATAATACCCAGCGTCATTAATTTATTAATGAGTCCAGCTACCTGGTTAGCTACATTACTCAAATTTTGACTACGAAAAGAGGCATGTACATAGCTTGAAAGATAATCTTCTAACTTCCTGCGCATCTGAGGTTCAACCGCAACAGATTTCACAGTACCGATCCCCGTGATAGACTCTGTCAGAAACGCAGTATTGGCGGCACCATGCTTGAATTTTTCGTCTAAACGCCGTTTAAGAATAGGCGTAATAAAAAGAGAAAGTAAGACATAGCAAGGAATCGTAGCTAATACAATCCAAGTCAGTTCTGAACTGTAATACCACATCACCGCAACAAAGACGAAGACAAAGAACAAGTCAATGATGAGTGTGAGCGCGGTACCCGTTATAAAGTTTCGAATAGTGTCAAGCTCGCGAACGCGAGCAACATTTTGCCCCACTTGCCTAGCCTCAAAGTAAGCAAGCGGTAAACTCATTAGGTGGTTGTATAGTCTAGAACCTAGCTCTACATCGACTCTATTGGTAGTATGGCTGAAAATATAGTTGCGAATTCCACCTAACAGTGCCTCAAATACCACTACAACAATGAAGCCAATAGCTAGTACATTTAATGTTGTGAATCCACGATGTACGAGTACTTTGTCCATTACAACTTGAAAAAATAATGGCGTCACTAGAGCAAATATTTGAAGAAAGAATGAAACGATTAAAACTTGAGCAAATATTTTACGATACTTAACTAGAGACGGAATAAACCAAGAAATATCGAATTTCTGCTGTAAGCGTTCAGCTAAACCATGGCGGCGAGTAACAGCGATCAGCTCACCAGACCACATCTCATTGAATTCGTCGACACAGACAGAACGTGGGGTATTCTCTCTTAGGTCATGGATAAGTACAGTGTGTCTTTCTCCATTGCTTTCATTTGTACTATTACATTGAGTTAAGTTGTCACTTGAGGCTTTAGCTATAATGAAATAATTCCCATCTTTAGCTTTCGCTATAGCAGGAAGTAAAGCATTTTTAATATCAGCAAGTGGTAAAGTGAGGTGCTTTGCTTTGAGTGTTAATGATTTAGCTGCAAGTAATAGCTCTGTATCTGAAAAATATTCAGATGGCTTTGCAAACTCATGTGATAATTGCTCTGGCTCTGCAGGTAACTGATGAAATCTCGCAATAGCAACTAAACAATTTAAACCTGTATCCATACATCTTCCATAATAAAACTAAACTGGCGTTCCTATCACCTAAGAAATCGTACGTTAGCAGAAGAGAATGAGAATTACTATTAAATATTAATCATATAGAATTACTTTAAGTTATATCTAACACTTTATTATTAACCCCTTATTAAATAGCGCTAATGTGCAAAGCAAAATGCTTCATGAATGGCCTGACATTAAAAGTAATATGAAATCGTTTGATGTTTTAAATTAGAAGCACTAACAGTAGTACGCTAACAACTATAAACCGCCTAAGCACTTAAAAACAATAATTTAAATACAAAATAAAAACTCCCCCGCCTCCATATTACAAACTCACCAGTCTAATTATGAGTTGAGTAAGTATTAATCATAAGTTTACTGGTTATCATTTCTTTGTTAGAAATGAGTGTTCTTTAATATATATATTAAACGGCATCAGTTAAAATACATCTATACATATATTTATAACACATTCTAACTTTTATCTTTAGTACCCCACAGCGTACCCCTCAAGATCAAGTTAAAAACAAAAAGGCAGCAAAATCAAATGGCTAGCACAAGTATTCAGTGGTTCCCCGGTCACATGCACAAAGCCCGTAAAGAAATGACAGAAGTCATGGGGCAAATCGATATTATTATCGAAGTCGTTGACGCACGAATTCCCTATTCTAGTGAGAACCCATTTGCCAATGAGTTACGTGGTGATAAGCCACTAATTAAGGTACTCAACAAATGTGATTTAGCTGATGACGAGGTGGTTGCTCAATGGCAGGAACACTTAAATAGTCAACAAGGTATTTCATCGCTAGCAATAACCGCGAATGAACCGACACAAGTCGCTAAAATTCTCGAACTATGCCGCAAGCTAGTACCTCATCGTGATGAAACAGGTAAGGATATTCGTGCGATGATTATGGGGATCCCGAACGTCGGTAAATCGACTATCATCAATATCCTTGCTGGACGAATCATTGCGAAAACAGGTAATGAACCGGCAGTTACCAAACGCCAGCAGCGCATTAATTTGAAAAATGGCATTGTGCTGTGTGATACGCCTGGCATTCTATGGCCAAAAGTACACAATGATCACAGTGGTTATCGATTGGCGATCACGGGTGCCATTAAAGATACAGCTTTCGAATACGAAGATATTGCGTCATACGCTGGCGAGTATTTTTTAAAGGACTATCCATTGATGATTAAAGAGCGCTATAAGCTCGATGAATTACCGCAAAACGACTGGGAGTTAATTGAAGCTATCGGTAATGTTCGCGGGTTTAAACGTGCTGGTGGCCGCGTAGATATGCACAAAACGTGTGAAATTCTACTGCATGAGTTTCGACAAGGTACTATTGGAAAGATATGTTTAGAGACGCCACAAATGGCGGTCGTAGAAGAAGCTCAGGTTGCAGAAAAACTTGCTCAAGAAGCGCTTGAAGGAAAAGTGAAAAAGAAGAAACCAAAGAAAAAACGCCGTCGTTAGAGACTTTAAGCGTTTAGGGTAATAAAGTTACCCTAAACTCTCTAATTAAATTAACTCAACGCTTTTAGTTATTATTTCATCGATAGGTACTGGCTTTCCAAGCCCATATCCCTGCCCGTAATTAATGCCTATTTCTTGAAGACGTTGACGAATTTCGTCATTTTCGACAAATTCAGCAATAGTTTCCATGCCCATGACTTTGCCCACATCATTAATTGATTTAACCATTGCTTCATCAATCGGATCTTTAAGCATATCTTTAATAAACATACCGTCTATTTTTAACATATCGACTTTTAAATTTTTAAGATAAGCAAATGATGAAAGCCCGCTCCCGAAATCATCTAACGCAAACTTACAACCATAAGCATTTAACGCACTGATAAATAGTTTGGCGTGCGTTAAATTTGCAATGGCGGCCGTTTCTGTTATTTCAAACGAAAGTTTTGAAGCCTGTACCTTATTTGCCTTTATTGCTTTAATAATGTGCTGTAGCAACATTTCATTACTCAACGACAAACCAGATAAATTAATGGATATATGGTCGATATGGTCAATATCATTATGATGTTTACATAACCACGACAACGTATTATCAATTACCCATTGATCAATTCGGTGAGATAAATCGAATCGCTCAGCGGCAGGTAGAAATAACCCAGGAGGTATTAAGTTTCCGTTATCATCAATCATCCGTACTAGAATTTCATGACTATTTTTTTTGTCTGCTTGCAAAGAAACTATTGGCTGAGCGAACAAAACGAGTCGATTATTTTCAAGCGCACTATTAATCTTTGTTGCCCAATAGGTATCATCCTTGCGCTGTGCAAGCACTTTATCGTTTTCTTGATAAATATGATATCGATTACGGCCTGCATCTTTAGCGGCATAACATGCACTATCGGCTTGTTTAATCGCTTCTACGTAGTTGATGCTTTCGCTAGAAATTTCGGTAACACCAATACTAACGCCCAGTTTAAAAACGTGTTCATTCCAACGAAATCTAAAGTCTTCAACCAATTGAATAAGCATTTTGCAAATTAATTTAGCCTTAGAAATATCATGGCCATTAAGTAGTAGTGCAAATTCGTCACCGCCAATTCTTGCTAAGGTATCGTCAGTCGAACAATGACGATTAAATAACACAGATATTTGACGTAACAGTTCATCACCGGCGATATGACCACAGGTATCATTAATTAATTTAAACTGATCAATATCTATAAAACATAACGAATGGACATCACGTTCATCGTTATTACCGTCAATAGTCCCCCGAAGAATGCCCTCGAATTCTTGTCGATTGATTAAACCTGTGAGTGCATCATGTGCTGCCTGATAGCTAAATTTTCTTGAAATATTTCTAAATTGAGTCACATCATCTTGCATTGCAACAAAATGACTAATGCAGTTATCACCATCAAGAATCGGATAAATATGTTCGTTTGCCCAATACTTTTCGCCATCTTTCTTCAGATTACAACGTTCGCCGACCCACTCTTGATGCTGCTCTAACATTCGCCAAATGTTTTCTTCAATCTTCTCATTATTAGATAGACGCCCTAAACTAAAATACGGTCGACCAATGCAATCGTAGCCTTCAAAGTCTGTTATTTCGGTAAACTTAGGATTAATATATTCGATGATACCCAATGCATCAGTGATAACAACAGCGCTAGGGCTGTGTTTAACTGCTAAGGAAAAAATGGACAAATCTTTGGTACGATTGCGTAATAATCGTTCTCTCATTACTGAGTCTGTAACATCATGAATTTGGATGAGAGCAAAGCGGGTGCCATCGACACTATATGACTTTACATAACAAGTATGTTCCATCAATTTATCTTTTTTATGAGCACGCGCATAAAGAGGGAATAACCTAGGATGCAACGCACTTGATAAAATCGATGACATGCCATAATTTGTCGCTTGCTCAATAGCTCGTTTGACGGTCAATCCATTGCCTAATTCAAAACAGTCAAAAATATTTTGATTTACTAATTCAAGTTTTCGTCTATCACTATGTTTCACAAACCATTGATTAACATCGACGATAATGCCTTCGTTATCAATAACAATTAGCCCACAATTGGTATTATCAAATACAATATTATGAATTTTTAACCCCTTAGACATACAAGCTCATAAAACGCTCTAACTCTGTAATTAAGCGTTTAATTGAGTCACTTGCCATTATTAAACTTACTTGGCCTGTAATTTTTTTATTTGGCAAACTAAACGACATCGACAAAGTAAGAACTAATGGGTCTTCACCTATTCGCATCCGCTCAATATCAAAGACATCACTAATTTCACCGCAAATTAAGTCAGGCACACTGCTTTCAAGTTCACAGTTAAGGACATCGGCGATACAACCAAAACACGCATTCAGAATGATATTTGATACTTCTTTTAACGCTTCTTGTTCTAATTCTCCAAGTTCACTACCCCAATTGCCCTCACCTAAAATACTACGTACCAGTTGTAAGCTCGATTCATCATTGAAAAACAGAAATGCGTTACCCGAAAATCGCCCTTCAAAATATTGCTCAACGGCATTTACATTACCTGGAGAAATACATTGAAACAGTTCCATTGCGGTATTGAAATCAACTGCTTTTAATGACGGAACCGTCAATAGGACTTCGTCGTTGACCATTTCGCTAAATGACACCGCGGCTCGCCCCATCCCAATATTGAATAATTCACATAAGGTATCGCAATAATCTTCAGTAAAAATTTCTGATGTCATGATTGTCCTCCATCAGCAGTGAACTGTAGAATCATCGCTTCATTGATGGGTTTACCGTAAAATGTCGCGCCAAGCTCTTCAAAACGCTGTTTTACAACAGCTTGGATGTTTGCGGTAAATATTCCAATATGAGCAGCAGGCTGAGCGATATTAATTTGCGGTAAAATCTCATAACCCGTACCGTCTGGCATATTATGATCTAGGGAAATGAAATCAAACGTCTGAGCGTTAACACATTCAAGCGCCTCTCTAACGGATGCGGCCTCAGTAATTGGCCAATCACTATGGTGGGTCTTGATCATTTTGACAATCATCATACGGGTCAAACGACTATCATCAACAACTAATACAGATTTAGGCTTTGCCATTTCTCTCTCCTTTGAGACTAAAATATTTGAATGAGTTAATCACATTAACGGACTAACTAACTGCGTTATCAAAACTACTCTTTTGGTTCCTTGAGCACGGTTAAGCTATTTAATATATATAATAGACAGACTTTTTCACGAAAAACAATACTAAACATTGAGATCAATCCACTTTTCATGCTTCAATAGTTTTATTAGTTCAACTCAATAATCTTCAAAGACAATGGAATTAGGTAAAAAGATATGGACACTAACCACAGCAGCTGGCTTCAATCAGACACAGAACAAATTTTAACGTTTTCATTAAATGATGAAGAATACGGTGTCAATATTTTAATGGTTAATGAAATTCGTGAATGGAGCAATATTACGAGCATTCCAGGAATAGCTAATTACGTCAAAGGCGTTTTACATTTAAGAGGAAATATCGTACCCATCATTGATTTAAGGGAAAAATTTGGACTTGAACCGATTCCCTATGGCCCCACCACCGTAGTTATTTTATTAAATATTGTTGGTGATGATGCCCAAAATGTTATTGGCATAGTCGTTGATTCAGTGTCTGATACACATGCGGTCAATCATAAGGACATTCGTGACAAGCCTACCGTCGGAGGCTTTATTGATGTGGCCTATATTCAAGGATTAGTGGAAGTGGATGAACGCTTAGTATTACTTCTTGATGTGAATAAGTTACTCAGTGAAACGCAATTAGAACAGCTTAAGGCGGCAATCTAACGTCGTTCTAATTGGTTATTTGTTCCATGTGTAAGTGGCTTTTACCGCACTGCCGTTCTCATGGTAGCTGAGCTTTTGACAAAGCTCAGTGACTAATTTGATACCACGGCCACTAAAGTCATTTTTAGCAAGTTCAATATCACCTAGTTCTTCAACCCAAGGTGTAAATTCAAAGCCAGTCCCCGAATCAATCATCATGATATCAAGTGTTCCTCCTTGATCGGTGGAGGTATATTCAAGCTTAATTTTAATGTAACCGTTCCCCAAGAGTGCAAGTCGTTCTTCTTTCTTTTGAAAATACTGTGCAAACCCTTCAGGTGAATTTTTCAAACTTGAATCAAGGTCTAAAACGCCGTGATCTAATGCGTTAACATAGAGCTCAGCCAATACCGTATATAGACCATGCCACTGGTCGCCAGGCCCTTCCATTTCATTAATCTGATTGATAATAATTGGAATAGGATTAACAGTTGCCAGTTTCTCGCCCATTAGTGCCATCTGCCACGACCATCTCCCCGTAAATTCGTCTTCAATAGAGCTATTGAGAATTTTTTCTTTTTCGCTTTCAGCGACAGGAAAGAGTGTCTGATATAGCGAGACATCACAGTTAATGTCTACCAGAGAGATATCATCATCTTGCGGTAAGTCTTCACAAAATACCTCTAACGCCGCAATAATATGCCCTTTGACATCATTATCTACAAACCCTTGTTGGGTTGCCTCTATGAAACGTTGTTCCCCAAAAAAGTCCCCTTGTGCATTTCTCGCCTCAACAATGCCATCACTATATAAAATAATTCTGTCGTCTTTTGTTAACGGAATCACTTCAGGTCTAATATCCAATAAAAGATTGGCTGATATACCAAGCGGTGGATGAAAAGATCCGATGCGTTGCCTTAGCTCTCCCGTTTTAGAATCAAAGACAAATGAGTCTTCCATACCGGCATTCCAAATATAAGCAATTTGTTCGTTGACAGATAAACTCACCATTGTCATTGCTAGGAACATATGCGTCGGCAGCAGTTGATGCATTTTCCGATTTATTTGCTTAATAATTTCTAACGGAGAATACCCTTTATCCGTCATTACTCTAAACGTATCAGCTAACGGTATCGCACCGATTGCGGAGCTCAAACCATGTCCTGTAAAATCCCCCAATAGCACATTAATATCACCATTAGGACAAAGAGCGGTTAATTGGACATCACCACTAAATGTTTCGGCAGAGCGCTTAAATATACTAATATGCTCTTTGGCAACGTTGCCCTTTTCGACAACGGTACTAAACAGCTGTTCTGCCAATTCCTCATCGTTTTGACGCTCTGATGTTAGGGTATAAAGTTTACTGTAGAGGTTTGCAATGCGAAACATCGCGTAAATTTTTGAACGAAATATTGCCAGTGAAAATGGTCTAAATACAATATCATCAGCACCGGCTTCAACACAGGTGCTAATTTGTTCATCATCGAGGTAGGTTGAAATCATCAATACTGGTACAAACACATTGGTTGCCAGCGCCTTAATTTGACGACATGTTTCGATTGCGCTCATGCCTTCGGCGTGAAAATCAATGAGCACAAGATCCGGTTTATGCTGATAAAATTTTACTAATCCTTGCATACCGTTTTGAGCACTTGATACCGAGAAGCCTTCCTCACTAATAATCTGAGTCAGGCGCTCAACGTTATCTTGATTCGAATCGATTATCAGGATATCCCTGTTTTGCGACTGCATCATCATAACCGTACTTAGCGGACAATCTCCATTAAATGGTGAAACTGAGCAATCTCAAGCACCTTATTAATTGAATCATTCGGACGCTCAATAATAATCTTACCTTTGATTTTATCGGCGTGCTCTTTAAGTAGTAGCAACATACCTAATGCTGAAGAATCCATATAATTGGCACTGCTAAGATCTAATCTAAACTCTGTTCTTGGGGTATTACATTCACAATAACTTTCTCGAAATAATTTATACTGTGAAAAGTCGAAACGATCTGACACGGTGATCAATACATCTTTACTATTAGATGATGTTGAACTTACGATTGGCATAAAAACTCCTAAATCTATTTTGGTATTAAAACAATTCAATTTCGCCTTCGTCCATTGTCTCTTGAGACACGGTACGATGCTCTCCAATACTGGTGGTATGCTTTCTAACTGCCTGACAAACAGTGTTAATTTTATCGACTTTTACAAACATTGAGTCACCACTGCCACCGACATCGTGAAGCTGTTGACTTAAGGCATCAAACTGCTCAATGTTAGTTGAAATAGACGCTAGTGCTTGCGAAGTCATGTCTTCAAATTGTAATGAACGTACTGCATTGCCTACAGCGGTATCCATCTCATTACTCATTGTTGTTAACTCAATAATACTTGCTTCCATGTTACGGCTAATTAGCCCCATTTTTCCAGTCATTTCGTTAATTTTTGATTGTGTTTCAAAAGTTTGAGACATATCAGCTGACGCCATCTCTTCAACACCGCTACGTAATGATTCAATAGTTATCTTGGCGCCGCTGATTTTTCCGCGGATTTGTTCGTTTAATTCAGAAGAACTAATAGATAAGGACCGTACTTCATCGGCGACAACCGCAAAACCACGACCGACTTCCCCCGCTCGTGCAGCCTCAATACTTGCATTTAATGCGAGTAAATTTGTACGGTTTGCCAAACCCTCAACATTATGGAGTAAGCTAAAAATACTGTCTACTTGCTTAACCATATTATCGATGTGACTTAGCGTTTTGAGGCTTTGTTTGGAATTATTAATGACCACTTGCACAAACTCATTGGTAAGACGTGAAGAGTTTTCAAGAAATTCATGGAACGTCAACTCTTTTTCAAAATCCGCTGTTTTAGATGGATTATCGTCATCATTACCTTGCTCATGATTTACGAGAGTAGATAGTAGGGAATGCTGACGATCACTAATGCTTTTCATGTTATGGAAAGATTCACTCATGCCAACCACAGCTTCACTCAACAATCCTGAGGTCCGGTTTATTTCATTCCCAATCACCTGTCGCTCGCAAGAAAATGTCTGCTCTAACTCAACAAACATTTCCCCCAGTTTATTTTCTATGTCTTGACTGACCACATTTGATGACGATTTAGAGTCTATTGTAATATTTGCGTTAGCAAAAACAGTATCCATAAACTGACGATGCAATACACATTGTAAAACTTGCAACACAATTAAGGTAGTAAGCCCAATATAGAGATACCAATCGGCTACATGCCCAAACACACAAACACCAATGACAGCGATACAAACAATCTGACTAATAAATAAGATTTCATTATGCCGATTCATTGGACTTCCTTACCATTTTAGAGTCGTGGAGAGTTTCATGGACTTGTTTTATTAACTCAGGAGCGATTTGCGAGATAGGTAAATCTTTGCGATGAGCATCGAGTAAGAACGCAGCACCCGGCATTCCCCAGATCATGCTGGTTGCTTTATTTTGAATGGCGGTATAATGCCCATTATCCTTTAATGTCTTTAAACCATTAGCTCCGTCACTGCCCATTCCTGTCAACAAGGCGGCGTAAACATTCACGGTCTTCAATTGCACAAGTGATTGAAACATAATATCAACTGACGGCTTATGCCTGTTGTATGGCGCAGAGTCATCTAACCAACAACGATAATGATCATTAACCTGCTCGATGACTAAATGATGAGAGCCTGGCGCTATATAAATATTTCCTGGTTCAATTAACTGGCCATCTTTAGCTTCATGCACGGTCATTTTACAACATTCGCCCAATCTCAGTGCAAATCGACGACTAAAGCTTTCGGGAATGTGCTGTGTCACCACCACGGCAGGCGAATTTTCCGGTAGCATTGACAATACATCACGTAATGCCTCTGTCCCCCCAGTTGAAGCGCCGAGTGCGATAATATGATGCTTAATGTGTAGTGGCTCAAAATCAGCATTTATCAGCGCCTTCCTCTGATTGCTACCAACTTTTTTGACGTTAACAGTAGAGGCAAGTTTTAACTTTTGGTAAAGCTCATCACTAAATTGCGTTAAGTCGTTTAATAATGCGCTAGAACGAGGCTTGGATATAAAATCAACAGCGCCACAAGCTAACGCCTCTAACGTCGTGTCAGCCCCTTGTTGAGTGAGCGTTGACAACATGACGACTGGCATTGGCCGTAGTCGCATTAAGTTTTTCAAAAAGGTTATGCCATCCATTTTCGGCATCTCTACATCCAATGTCACCACATCCGGATCAAGTTTCTTAATCAGCTCTCGTGCTTCAAACGCATCTTTTGCAGCGCCCACCACTGTCATATCTGAAAAGTTTGTAATGACTTCAGACACAATCTCTCTAACTAATTTCGAATCATCAACAATGAGAATTTTAATCACGTTATTTCACTCTTCCCTAATCAAACAATTCAATGTCATCATTTGCTTGTTGTTGAATATTTCTTTGGTTCTCAAGCTCTAACGCCATCGTTCGTGCGTTATTGCTATCTTTGAGCTTCTGCACCATTAACTGCCCTGTCTTTGCAATATACTGGATTTTTCTGGCTTGTAGGCCTCCAACATCCCGTGCACTTACTGCCAGACCTTCTGTCTTTAAAAATTGCTCCACAAATTCAATATTACGCAAACCAATGTCATTAGGACCCGCCATCATATTGCCACCACCAACAACCTTAATCTCAAAGTTTTCGCGGCGACCACCGTACTTAATAATCGAGTTAATTAATTGCTCCATGGCAAAAACACCATAGCGATTTGATGACGATAAGATGTCGCAATCGGCATCAGGCAGTAAAAAATGATTAATACCACCGACGCCGGTCTTAACGTCTCGAATACAAGTAGAAACACATGAACCGAGTACGGTACATATCACTTCATCCTGACAAGATACGTAAAAGTCGCCAGCAACTACCTTTACTGCAACACGCTTACGTTTGGGCATCCAAAATTGACGTATATGCTTAAATTCAGGATATTGTGGCAACGTGTGTATTGGTGCCTGCATCTCTTTTATGCCCGAATTCATGCTTGTCGCTTTTGATACATTGTACGACCGAGTAGCTGATAGTCTTTCATAGATCTTGCCGGTGACTCAGAATGACCAATAAATAGCATGCCACCAGGTTTTAATAATCCTGTCATACGATCCAGAAGTCTTGTCTGGGTCTCTTTATCAAAATAAATCATAACGTTACGGCAAAAAATTACATCAAGTTTTTCTTGAATATCCCATGATTCCATCAAGTTACAATGCTCAAAATGCAATAACTCTTTTAACGAAGGCTTAACGATTACTTTGTCGCTATGACGATCTTTTCCTCGTAAAAAACCTAACTTTTTTCTTGCCAGCGATAAACTATCAACCCGGTTAATCGGGTAGATACCTTCTTTAGCCGTTGCTAGTACATCGGTGTCTATGTCTGTTGCTAATATCTTTATGTCCCATTGTTCCATTGAAATACCTGCTTCCAATAAACTAATGGCAATACTGTAGGGCTCTTCTCCGACGGAACATGCTGATGACCAAATACGTAACTTACGCTGACCAGACTTGGCTAGTTGTGGAATATAAATATTGCTTAAATATTCAAAATGATGCGCTTCTCGATAAAAAGATGTGAGGTTAGTTGTCATCGCATTAACAAACTGCGACATTTCTGTGGGAGCACTGTCTAGATACTCAAGGTAACCTTTAAATGAATCAAGTTTAAGGGCACGTAACCGCCTCACCAGACGGTTATATACGAGATCTTTTTTATGATCTGCCAACGATATACCTGCATGGTTATATATCTTTTGACGAACATGTTCAAAATCAGCTTGTTGATAAGGAAACTCTCTCTCTCGATCATTGAGAGTGGAAAGTCCTTTTCCTTGCCCAAGTTTAACTGGATCCATAATAAGTCCCTAGAATTCTTTCCATTCCATATCAGATTCACTCACCGAACTTGTATAACTGCTCGATGTGGCTGCGTTTACCGGTCTATAATCAACGTCGACAGGTCTGGGTACTGGGGCTACGTTTTTTGTCTCAGTAGCTTCCCCCACAGAAAAGAACCTGACCAATTGGCGCAATTGCACCGCTTGCTCTTCCATACTTTCAGAAGCTGCCGCCACTTCTTCCACTAAGGCGGCATTTTGCTGTGTTCCTTCATCCATATCGTTGATAGCGACATTCACTTGTTCAATGCCAGTTGCCTGCTCTTTACTCGCCATCGCAATTTCGTTGACGATGCTAGAAACTTCATGGATTGCAGTGACTATTTCAGTAAGTGCTTTGCCGGATTCATCAACGAATCGTCCACCCTCTTCTACTTTTGACACACTGTCACTGATTAGTCCCTTAATCTCTTTTGCAGCGCTTGCACTGCGCTGTGCAAGATTACGAACCTCTGCCGCAACAACAGCAAAACCACGTCCTTGCTCGCCAGCTCGGGCTGCTTCAACAGCCGCATTTAAGGCAAGTAGGTTAGTTTGGAACGCAATTTCATCAATGACACCGATAATTTCAGAAATCTGAGTGCTTGAACTGCTAATTTCACTCATTGAGTGAACCACCCGCTCAGAAATTTCGCCGCCTTTCTCAGCAAGCACTTTTGCATTTTCTGCAAGAGAATTAGCTTGTGATGCGTTGTCAGCATTTTGCTTCACTGTCGCTGTCATTTCTTCCATGCTCGCAGCTGTTTCTTCGAGGCTTGCTGCCTGTGCTTCGGTGCGGGTGCTTAAGGTGTTATTACCCTTAGATATTTCCTCCGCGCCGGCGGCGATTGAACCACTATTAGTACGAATCTCACCTACAATTTCTTCAAGCTTAACCATGGCAATTTGCAAAGAATTATCCAGCTCACTGAATTCTCCTTTAAAATCACCCGACATTCGAGAGTCAAGTTTACCTTTTGATAAGTCTGAAACTACACGCTTTACTTCGCCAATAGGCGCTACAATGGCATCTAACATTTCATTCATACCACGTGCTACATTGCCAATAAATCCGCTATATTGCTCCGTATTCAGGCGTGAATTTAACATCCCGATTGACGCATCTTGAATAATTTTTTCAACATCAGCTTGGGCAGCTAATTCTTGAGTAACATCACTCCATTCAACGACGGAGCCCAATCGCGTGCCATCATCTTCTATTACTGGCGCCGCAATTAAATTAAATCGTCGACTTCCCATCGCCAACTGCGAGTTAAACGGATTCTTTAACGCATCGATAAGTGATTGTGAATTACCTTGCTCAATGTCAAACATTGATAGGTTTTGACCCATCAAGTTACTAGCATCAAAACTTGGGAGCTGTTGTTGGATATCTGCCTGGGCTTCATTGAACATGGTATTCACAGCGTCATTGACGTAAATAATATGGCCTCTGTTGTCTGCCATCATTACGCTCGACGTCACATTGTTCAGTGCAACTTTCACTCGTTCAGCACGTTGTGCTTTTTGTTTCGCGTCGTTAACTTCAAAGCCAAGTTTTATTTGAATTGATTTGACCATCCGCATCAACTCGCCCGCTTCACCCGCTTGCGTTACATCTATTTCGCGGCTGTAATCACCTTCCGTAATTTTTTGCAGTTCCAAAATAGAATTATCAATACCCGGTAATACCGACTCTCTAAACACTTTATTAGCACCAAACGCTAAAATAGCCATACCAAATAACGGCCCGATAAAATCGAGTGCAGCGATGGAGCTAAAAAACAGTGGCACGCTAATGACCGCTGAAATCGCTACACTACTGTATAACCATTTATTAAAAGTTTTTTGAAAGAGTTTTGCGCTGATGTCACTCGGCTCAGGGAGATTCGCCTCGTTTCGATTTAACTGAGCATATAGCTGCTCTGCATCATCAACTTCCTGTTCAGTAGGGCTGGCGCGAACCGACATATATTCGTTGATTCGACCACTTTTCATTAACGGGGTCACGTTAGCCTTAACCCAATAGTAATCGCCATTTTTACAACGATTTTTCACCATACCAACCCATGGGCGGCCCATTTCAAGCGTCGACCACATATTTTTAAAGGCCGCTTGAGGCATATCGGGGTGGCGCACGATGTTATGGTGTTCCCCTACCAATTCCTGCTCGCTAAAGCCACTGACTTCGATAAATGCAGGGTTGACGTAATTTATTCGACCTTGCAGATCCGTTTTAGTGACCAAATCTTGACCCGGAATAAGTGGAGTTCTACGGTCAGTCACCGGCGTGTTGTTCCTCATTGTTGTTCTCCTCGAACAGATAATCCATTAAGCAACGTTGTCGTTTACCGTTGGGGTTAATTCTTGTGACGTTAGTAATTCGTCGACATCTAATAAAATCAGCATTTGTTCATTAGCGCTGGCGAGCCCAATAATAAACTCATCATCAATCACACTAATCTTGCTGGGTGCAGTCTTTATTTCATGATCATTAATATCGTAAGTTTCAGCAAACGCATCAACCAGTAACCCCATTAAACGTGTACGATGTCCATCGTCGACATTTAGAACAATAACAATTCTATCTTTTAGGTTGGCGTCTGATGGCAGTGAAAAGCGCGTTCTTAAATTAATGATAGGGATAATTTGGCCGCGCAGGTTAGTCACGCCTTCAACATAGTCTGGCGAATTAGGGACAATAGTCGCGTGTGTCCAATCTCTAATTTCCTGAACTTTTAATATATCCGTTGCGTATTCTTCGCCAGCTAAAATAAAGGACAAAAACTGTCTACTACTATTATTGGTAACACTTAAACTTTCATATTCAGTCATGCGACACTCTCCACAGTATGCTCAAACGCATGTGATATCTCACAAGACATTTGCTGTTTCAATGCACTTAATCCTTTAATATCGACAATAAGCGCTACGCCACCATCACCAAGAATAGTCGCGCCTGAAATCCCTTCAACTGGCATATAATTCGAGTCGAGACTTTTCAATACAACTTGTTGTTGATCGAGTAAGTCATCAACCAATAACGCATATTTATGACCACTACTTTCAACAATAATCACCATTGTTTCATCAAGTGGTGATTGACTGCTCGGGAGAGAAAATAACTGCCTAATTGAATAGATTGGGATGTATTCATCACGGAAACAATAAAGACTCGGATTTCCCGCAACGGCCTTAACGTTATTGTGATTAAGCTGCGCCGATTCAATGATTGAAATTAGCGGCACAATGTAAGTTTCGGTCGCCACGCGAATTAACTGGCCGTCGAGAATTGCTAAGGTCAAAGGAAGGCTGACGGAAAATGTTGAGCCCTCTCCTGGTGTTGAGGTCAGAGCAACATGCCCACCTAATGATTCAATATTACGGCGGACAACATCCATACCAACGCCGCGACCAGAAAGATCGCTAACTTGATCAGCCGTTGAAAAGCCCGGCGCAAATATCAATTCATTAATTTCTTGATCGGGTAGATTTTGTTCTGCTGAAATTAATCCTTTTTCTAACGCTTTTTCTTTAATGCGCTGCGTATTTAAACCTCGTCCATCATCAATAATATCAATAACGATATAGCCACCTTGATGATAGGCGTGCAAATGAACGGTGCCGGTGTCATCTTTACCGGCCGCGATACGCTCATCGGGCATTTCCAATCCATGATCGAGTGAGTTTCTCACTAGATGAACCAAAGGATCACCTATTTTTTCCATCACCGTTTTATCGAGTTCTGTCTGTTCACCAGAGAGCTTGAGTTCAATCTTCTTACCCAGCTTACTGCTAATGTCATAAACCATTCGCGGAAAACGATTAAACACAAAACTTATCGGAAGCATCCTAATGCGCATAACATCTTCTTGAAGGTCACGGGTGTTTCCTTCCAGTTGCACTAAGCCTTCAAGTAACTTTTCCACTAAATCAAGTTGCTGATGGCTTAAATCATTGCCAACCTGCTTTAACATGGCTTGGGTGATAACTAATTCTCCAACACGATTAATTAAGGCGTCAACTTTATCGATCCCAACGCGTATTGAGCCCCCTTCTGGATTACTGACTGTTGGCTTAACTGCACTGACAGATTCAGCATCAGTTTTCTGGGAAGGGGTCGGTAAAGGAGGTGTCTCTACATTGTCTGAAACAGCCTCAAATTCTTCAACGATTTCAGGTAATTCACTCGTGACTTGTTCGACAATTAAGTCACATTCATCTTCCACCCATTCAAAGACTTCTTCGATGTCGCCTTTATTGCAACTCGATTGCAGCGTAATCTGCCACGACAAATAGCACTCTTCTGGGTGAATAGAATCAAGCGGTGGAATATTCTCACATTCGACCACCTGAGTAACAGGACCCAATTCAGCCAACGCGTTAATAATATGCAGCACATCATTACCGGTTTGCAACATTTCATGATGGGGGATAAAACTAATTTTCCAAGATGGTGTTCCATTTGAGGCGTCGACAAATTCTTGTTCAACGTCGTCGACTTTTTTATTAGTACTGATTTCTTTATTAAGCGTCTGAGCAAGAGCATTATGTACATCTTGGATACTTGGCGCGTCACATTCAACGCCATCACGAGCAGCTTCAATAAGCAAACGTATACAATCGACGGAGCGCAATAACAAATCAACATCACGTTGTTCAATACTTCGGCGACCATCACGCATTTCATCAAGTAAGGTTTCAACTTCATGAGTAAAATCAGTAACGCGATTAAACCCAAAGGTTCCTGCTCCGCCTTTAATTGAATGCGCTGCTCTAAAAATGGCGTTAATTGTATCTATATCTCCTTGCTCAAGGTTAAGCAAGCTTGATTCCATTAACTCTAACCCTTCGAAGCTTTCTTCTAAAAAGGTTGGAATAAACTGAGACAGGTCGATACTCATAGACTATGGCTACCTTATTACACGTTTTATCGTTGAGAGTAATTTTTCTGGGTTAAATGGTTTGACCAACCATCCTGTCGCACCGGCTGCTTTTCCACGTTGCTTCATTTCTGCAGAACTTTCAGTGGTGAGCATCAATACTGGTGTAAATTTAAATGCTGGTAACTGACGTAGTTCACCGCATAGCGCAATACCGTCCATCACTGGCATATTGACGTCAGTGATCACCAAATCAAACCGCTCCGTTTTTGCTTTATCTAGCCCTTCTTTACCATCACACGCCTCAACAGTATCGTATTGCTGTTGTTTAAGCGTGAATGAAACCATATTTCTGATTGAAGCAGAGTCATCAACTACTAAGATCTTTGCCATTTTATTTTCCTATAAATTCAGGGGTTAGTTTAATTTTAGAAGGTGGTTTAAGCCGAGACGAGAAGCACTTGTCAAAAGCTCATCGTTAACATTGATCCAAGATAAATCGATACTTTTACGATTAATATCAATAACCAAAGCGGTAAGTAACTGCAAGCCAGCAGTATCAATGCGAGATAACTCTCCAGCATCAATATTGACTTGGTTAATATCTTGTTTGGATTGAAGTTGCGTTAACATCAGCTGCTGAGTCTCGTTTACAACCGAGATGTCTAATGATTGTGGCAAACAAAATGTGATCGCTTCCATGCAATGTCCTTAAACTTATTGTGGGCTGCTCAAGCAATAATTGATTTAGATCAATTTATTAGTTCAAGCCTAATATAAAACTAGCATATCTATAAGTTTGTATTAGAGTCAAGAAAATATTAATAATAAAGAATAAGTTTATACCATAAAAAATGCACCCGAAGGTGCATTTAACGTAGTGTGAGTTAGTCATCGCAATCTACTTCTTTAACGCGTGTTCATGTTTTGCAAATCGTAACACCATGTAACCAAGTATACCTGACGTAAACGACCCGATTAAAATGGCTAATTTATCAGCAAACATAAACTGAGCAGGATCAGTAAAAGCCAGTGAATTTACGAATAGGCTCATCGTGAAACCAATTCCCGTTAAGATCGCCACGCCATAAAGTTGCGTCATACTGCTGTTGTCCGGCAACTTTGCTAATCCAAGCTTAATGGCAAGCCAGCTAAATCCAAATACTCCAAATTGCTTGCCAATAAACAGGCCAGGTAATACAACTTGCGCTGGTGTAGAGAGATGACCTTCGATTATTTCTCGTTTAACTTCAAGACCAATTAACAAGAAAAATACCGCCATCAAGCCATCATTTATCCACAATAATAGTGGCTTATCGATATGTAATGCCCCAAATCGGATCTCAACTGGCGTGTCGAGAAATGCATCATAAATCTCTGAAAGGCCGGTATTTTTTAACAGTAAGGCGATAATAGTAACAAATATCAGAACGATACCTGCCGAGGACTCTTTCTTAATAAACTCTTCTACAGCGTTCATTTACACACTCCCAAAATATAATGGCGCGATCATAAGATAAACGCCTGCTAAAGTCGACATATTATGTCCCATAATATGTCGACTTTATTCTTATTTTTAAGTGTCGCTGATCTAATGGGTATGTTGCGCCGCAAATTGTTCCATAAAATCAACCAAGGCTTTAACACCTTCTAATGGCATCGCGTTATAAATACTCGCGCGCATACCGCCCACGCTGCGATGGCCTTTAAGTGCCATTAGTCCAGCATCTTCGGCTTGCGCTAAGAATTTCTTGTCTAAGCTAGGATCAGATAGTAAAAATGTCACGTTCATTCGCGAGCGATACGCTGGTGCGACTGTGTTGACATAAAAATCAGAATTATCAATGGCATCATAAAGTAATTCGGATTTTTCAATATTCTTTTGCTCAATCGCTTTGACCCCCCCCTGCTCTAATAACCACTTAAAGACTTCACCTGCCAGATACCACGCAAATGTTGGCGGGGTGTTGAACATAGAGTCGTTGTCACTCGCTAATTGGTAATCCATAATCGATGGCGTAGTTGGCAAGCTGTGACCTAATAAGTCGTCGCGAACTATGACAATGGATAAACCCGATGGTCCAATATTCTTTTGAGCGCCAGCGTATATCACCCCATATTTTGATACATCAATTTCACGGGATAAAATGGTTGAAGACAAATCAGCCACCAACGGTGCATTAACTTGTGGCTCCTCACTCATCTCGATACCATCAACGGTTTCATTGGGACAGTAGTGAAAATAAGCGGCGTCATCACTAAGTTTCCAATCCGCTGGAGACGCGACGCCATGTTGGCCATTAACCGTTGCTTGAGTCGCAACGACATTGACTTCACCGTATTTCTTCGCTTCAATCACAGCTGATTTTGACCACGATCCTGTCACCAAATAATCAGCTTTACCTGTCATACCAATCAAATTCATTGGCACAGCCGCAAATTGTCCGCGTCCGCCGCCATGACAAAATAAGACTTTATAATTGTCGGGAATATTCATGAGCGTTCGCAGGTTTGCTTCAGCAGCCTGTGCAACGTCCATGAAGTGTTTGTCACGATGACTAAACTCCATGATCGAAATACCATGCTGCTGCCAATTAATAAATTCACTTTGCGCCTTTTCCATTACCGCTTTAGGTAACATCGCAGGACCTGCACAAAAGTTATAAACCGCGTTCATTCTAATCCCTCATAAATTGTATAAAATAAATTAATGTACAAACAAAAAGAGCGCCCTAAGGCGCTCTTTCAAATTGTGCTGTTACTGTGCGTCATTAGGCGGTGTTGCATCGCCGTCAACTTGCGGCGCGGCATTATCGCTCGCCTCACCTTCAGCAACTTCACTGTCGATTACTTCGCCATCGTGTTCAGGCGCTTGAATTTCTTCAATACGTTGTAGTGCTACAACTTTTTCACCTTCAATAGTGCGGATCAAGGTAACACCTTGCGTATTACGACCAACGGTAGAGACACCATCAACAGGCGTACGAACTAACGTCCCCTTGTTAGAGATAATCATGATTTCATCATTTTCATCAACCTGAACAGCGCCAATGACTAATCCGTTACGTTCGCTTACTTTAATAGAGACAACACCTTGAGTCGCACGACTCTTCGCTGGGTAATCTTCTAGAACGGTACGCTTACCGTAACCATTTTCAGTAACCGTTAAGATACAACCATCGCCATGAGGAACAATCAGTGATACCACTTTTTGCCCTTCTTTAAGCTTCATACCACGTACACCGGTACCCGTACGACCGATTGCACGACACTGCTCTTGGCTAAAGCGAACCACTTTACCTTCATCAGAGAACAGCATAATTTCGCTATCATCTTCAGTCAATGCTACACCAACTAACTCATCATCATCACGCAGATTAACAGCAATAATACCGTTTGCACGTGGACGAGAATAAGCCGTTAGATTTGTCTTCTTCACTGTACCGGCAGCAGTAGCCATTAAGATACATTTATCTTCAGTGTACTCACGTACAGGTAAAATAGCGGTGATACGTTCGTCTTTCTCAAGAGGTAGTAAGTTAACAATTGGCTTACCACGCGCTTGACGAGAAGCTAATGGCAACTGGTAGGTTTTCATCCAGTACATTTTACCGCGGTTTGAGAAACACAACATGGTGTCATGGGTATTAGCAACTAACAGACGTTCAATGAAATCTTCATCTTTCATCTTAGTCGCTGCTTTACCTTTACCACCACGGCGCTGTGCTTCATATTCTGTCAGCGGCTGGTACTTCACGTAGCCTTCATGAGAAAGCGTGACGACAACATCTTCTTCATTGATTAAGTCTTCAAGCGACAAGTCATGTGACGCGTTAGTGATTTCAGTACGGCGCTCATCACCAAATTCAGCAAGTACAGCTTCTAGCTCTTCAACAATCACTTCCATTAGTCGCTCAGGGCTACCTAGGATGTGTAACAGCTCAGCTATAAG
Source organism: Psychrobium sp. nBUS_13 (assembly GCF_051201665.1). Classification (GTDB taxonomy): domain Bacteria; phylum Pseudomonadota; class Gammaproteobacteria; order Enterobacterales; family Psychrobiaceae; genus Psychrobium. The sequence continues at coordinate 2,387,179 of NZ_CP179210.1, forward strand.
CTCAAGAATATCTTTATACTCACCTAAGATTTTCTCGTGCTCAAGACCTGTTAAACGATGAAGTTTAAGCTCTAAGATTGCTTGTGCTTGTGTTTCTGTTAAGTAGTATTTGCCATCGCGAATACCAAACTCAGGCTCTAACCACTCTGGGCGAGCTGCATCATCACCAGCGTTTTCTAACATCGCAGCAACGTTGCCTAAATCCCAACCTTGAGCAACTAACGCAACTTTCGCGTCGCTAGGTGTTGCACAATTACGGATAACTTCAATCACAGGATCGATATTTGCTAATGCAATCGCTAATGCTTCAAGAATATGAGCACGTTCGCGCGCTTTGCGCAGTTCAAATACAGTACGGCGCGTAACAACTTCACGGCGATGACGTACAAAACTCTGTAACATCTCTTTTAGGTTAAACAACTTAGGACGATTGTCCTCAAGTGCCACCATGTTGATACCGAAAGATACTTGCATTTGCGTTTGTGAATACAGGTTATTTAGGACAACTTCACCCACTTCGCCGCGCTTGATTTCAATAACCATGCGCATGCCGTCTTTATCAGACTCATCACGCAGTGCACTAATGCCTTCAACTTTCTTATCACGAACCAGCTCTGCCATTTTTTCAATCAGGCGCGCTTTGTTTACTTGATAAGGCAGTTCGTGAACAATAATGGTTTCTTTACCATTATCTGCCACTTCAATGTCGGCTTTCGCACGAATACGTACCTTACCACGACCGGTTTTATAAGCGTCGATAATACCTTGACGACCACTGATAATACCCGCAGTTGGGAAATCAGGACCCGGAATATATTCTAATAATTCATCAATGGTAATATCGTTATTTTCAATAAAGGCCAAACAACCAGAGATAACTTCATTTAAGTTATGTGGTGGGATGTTTGTTGCCATACCTACCGCGATACCTGATGAGCCATTAACTAATAGATTAGGAATTCGCGTTGGTAATACAACTGGGATTTGTTCTGTACCATCGTAGTTAGGCGCAAAATCAACCGTTTCTTTTTCAAGATCGATTAATAATGAATGGGCCATCTTCTTCATTCTGATTTCGGTATAACGCATTGCCGCCGCGCTATCACCATCTACAGAACCAAAGTTACCCTGACCATCAACCAATGGGTAACGTAATGAGAAAGGCTGTGCCATACGTACGATAGTGTCGTAAACAGCGCTATCACCATGAGGGTGATATTTACCAATTACATCACCAACCACACGGGCAGATTTTTTGTACGCTTTATTCCAGTCGTTACCTAATACATCCATTGCAAAAAGTACGCGGCGATGTACGGGCTTTAAACCATCTCGCACATCTGGTAAGGCACGCCCTACGATTACACTCATGGCGTAATCTAGGTACGAATTCTTTAATTCGTCTTCGATATTAATCGGCGATACACTATTGGCCAACTCAGTCATAAATCCCTAAGATCCCTGTGTTTGTTAAAACAAAACCTGTTGTATGTAATATTTATTATTGTAATACGACACAAAAGGCAAAAAATAGAGCCTGATTCTAGCACAGTGTGTCGATGTTACTAGCGCTAATATCCCTTAATTTTGGATTCTAGGGCCATTAACGGCCAAATTTGATAAAAACACCAATTTATCGACTACTTATTAACCACCTTTAAAAGTGTCTCAAAATAGCGCTCATGCGTTTACAATATATGGGTTGTGCTTGTTATATCAAGACCCTTATAATGTGGCCTTTCTCGTTAATGATGTTTACCTTCCTATGTCTCAATCTAATCTAGAACAGCCATTAAATGAGGCTGTTAATGTCGATCCTCAAGAAATTGAAAAGTTTTCTGCGTTAGCACAGCAATGGTGGGATTTACACGGCGAATTTAAACCGCTGCATTTAATGAATCCAACACGATTAAATTATGTGAGTGATAAAGCAGACGGACTATTTGGTAAGCAGGTCATCGATGTCGGTTGTGGCGGCGGGATCTTAAGTGAGTCAATGGCAAAGCTTGGCGCACAAGTTCTGGGGATTGATATGGCAGAACAATCACTTAATGTGGCCAAATTACATGCCCTAGAGTCTGGCGTTAGCAATGTTAGCTATCAGCAAATACCCGTCGAGACGCTAGCCGAGCAGCAACCTCATTCATTTGACGTTGTCACCTGTATGGAAATGCTTGAGCATGTACCAGATCCACAGTCAATTGTTCGCGCCTGTTTTAAATTGGTTAAGCCAGGTGGTCAGGTATTCTTCTCGACACTTAATCGTACTAACCGTGCTTATTTATTGGCCATTATCGGTGCCGAACATATTTTAAGGCTTGTTCCAAAAGGCACCCATGAACATAAGAAGTTTATTCGCCCAAGTGAATTAATCCGCTTTGTCGATAACAGCGACGCGCGTTGTCTCGATGCTATTGGTGTTCATTACAACCCATTGACTGAGCAATTTAAGACCAATAATGATTTATCGGTGAATTATCTCATTCATTGTCAACCAAATAGCTAACGTTAATCTCATTGTTATAAAGGGAAGTACCATGAATGATTCAATGAATATTAAAGCCGTATTATTTGACCTCGATGGTACTTTACTCGATACCGCTCTCGATCTTGGCGGCGCAGTTAATCGACTGCTAGCCCGCGATAATCTGCCGCTATTGTCAAAGGACGTTATTTATCAAACAGCTTCGCAAGGATCGTTAGCGCTGGTAAAAGCAGGATATGGCCTAGACTTGTCACCGGAACAATACACTGACCTTCGCAGTGAGTTCTTAGCAAATTACACGGCGCACATTAATGAACAAACAACCTTCTTTGATGGCGTAAATCACTTATTAGACACGCTGGACAGACACGATATTGTATGGGGCATCGTAACCAATAAACCAACACTCTATACAACACAACTCTTGGCCCATTACCCACGATTGGCAAATTGCGCCGTTGTAATATGTGGCGATACATTAGAGGTTGCGAAACCCAGTCCAAGACCATTACTGTTAGCCGCAAATAAAATAAGTATCGTACCTGAAGCAATTATGTATGTAGGTGATGCTCGAACAGATATTGACGCATCTTCAGCTGCCAAAATGACGAGCGTTGCTGCCAATTATGGCTATATTCCTGAAAACGATCCTGCTCATACATGGCATAGCGATCATTTAATCGGTCATTGCTTAGATCTTTGTACTATTTTAGCGATCAATGAATAAAAGTTGACGTTTTGTATAAGATTTAGCACCTTCAAAATGGTGTTAAATCAAGCGTTCGAATGATAAAAAAAATAATTAAAAAATGGTGATTTAAAATTGAAAATTTTAAAATTAACCAGAGCTAATCCTCAAAATGATAGTTCCCACTAACCTGTGTTACTAAATGTAAATTATCCACAGCTTATCCTATTTTTTAACACTTGCAATATCCCTTAATCCACCTTATCTTGTATCCCACATTTTTTAAAAACCTATATCTTGTGTATTTAGACCAAAGCAAACACTAGAGAAAATAAAGTGATTTTAACGCGCTTTATTATCCTTAGTTGGGACTTGCAAAGTAAAAGGACTACTTACCAGCGTGATGCATTGCATCGCGGAACGTGGGTTCGTAATAACAGCAACGGATAATAATAATGAATACAAATCTTCTGGTGACCAAGCGTAGTGGTAAACAAGAACCTATTGATCTGGATAAGATCCATAAAGTACTCGATTGGGCTGCAAAAGGACTAGATAATGTGTCGGTTTCTCAGGTTGAGATCAAAGCACATATTCAGTTTTACATGGGCATTGAAACCAAAGATATTCATGAAACCATTATTAAAGCCGCCGCGGATCAGATTTCTGAAACAACACCTGATTATCAATACATGGCTGCTCGCCTAGCCATATTTCATCTTCGTAAGAAAGCTTATGGCCAATTTGAGCCACCGCACATCTATCATCACACAGTAAAAATGTGTGCCGAAAAGCGCTATGATGAACATCTTTTAGCTGATTATACGCGTGAAGAATTTAACCTGATGAACGACGCGTTAGATCATTCGCGTGATTTAAATTTCAGTTATGCCGCTGTGAAACAATTGGAAGGTAAATACCTACTTCAAAATCGCAGTACGGGTGAAATATTCGAAAGCGCGCAGTTCCTTTATATGTTAATTGCGGCTGCATTGTTTTCTAAATACCCAACTGAAACGCGTATGAAATATATTGTCCATTTTTATGATGCGGTATCGCAGTTCAAAATTTCGTTACCTACACCGATTATGGCTGGTGTACGTACGCCAACTCGTCAGTTTAGTTCATGTGTCCTTATTGAATGTGATGACAACCTTGATTCAATTAACGCGACATCAAGCTCAATCGTTAAATACGTGAGTCAACGCGCTGGTATCGGAATCAATGCAGGTAGTATTAGAGCATTAGGAAGCCCAATTCGAGGCGGTGAAGCTAACCATACTGGCTGTATTCCATTTTATAAGCATTTCCAAACCGCTGTTAAAAGTTGTTCACAAGGTGGTGTACGTGGCGGTGCTGCAACGTTGTTTTACCCACTCTGGCATCTTGAAGTTGAATCGTTATTAGTATTAAAAAATAACCGTGGTGTTGAAGAAAACCGTGTTCGTCATATGGACTACGGTGTTCAGTTTAACAAAACCATGTACCAACGCTTGATTAAAGGTGAAGACATTACCTTATTCTCACCAAGTGATGTCCCAGGCTTATATGATGCATTCTTTGCAGACCAAGACAAATTTGAAGCGCTTTACACGCAATATGAGCAAGATGATTCAATTCGCAAACAATCTATTAATGCCTCTGAATTATTCTCGTTATTTGCGCAAGAACGAGCAGGAACAGGTCGTATTTATCTTCAAAATGTTGATCACTGTAATACGCACAGTCCGTTTGACCCGAGTGTGGCACCAATTAAACAATCTAACTTATGTTTAGAAATTGCATTACCGACTAAACCACTGCAAAGCTTTGACGATCCAAACGGTGAAATTGCCCTATGTACTCTGTCTGCATTTAACTTAGGCATCATTAAATCACTGGATGAATTAGAAGAGCTTGCTGAGCTGGCGGTACGCGCACTCGATAATCTGCTAAGTTATCAAGATTACCCTATTATTGCGGCGCAACAATCGAGCTTGGCGCGTCGTACCCTAGGTATAGGCGTCATTAACTACGCTTATTACCTTGCTAAGAACGGCGTACGTTATTCAGATGGCAGCGCGAACCAATTGACCCATGATACCTTTGAAGCGATACAGTATTATTTGCTAAAAGCATCAAACAAACTGGCAAAAGAAGTCGGTGCGTGTGATTGGTTTAATGAAACAACTTACGCCAAGGGCATCTTGCCAATAGATACCTATAAAAAAGATCTTGATGCACTGTGTTCTAACGAATTAAAACTTGATTGGGAATCGCTACGTCAAGACATTAAAGAGCATGGCTTACGTAACTCGACCTTGTCAGCCTTGATGCCATCAGAGACATCATCACAAATTTCAAATGCCACTAACGGCATTGAACCACCCCGTGGTTTGATTAGTGTAAAAACGAGTAAAGATGGTATTTTAAAACAAGTTGTACCTGACTATTTAAGCCTTAAAAATGACTATGAGCTGCTTTGGAATATTCCAAGTAACGACGGTTATTTACACCTTGTCGGCTTAATGCAGAAATTTGTCGACCAAGCAATTTCAGCCAACACAAATTACGATCCAGCTAAATTTGATAGTGGTAAAGTCCCTATTAAGCGTATCATTAAAGATTTATTAACAGCGTACAAATACGGTGTTAAAACACTTTATTATCACAACACTCGTGATGGTGCTGATGATTCTCAAGGCGATATTGTTATTGAGAAAGAAGATGAAGGCTGTGAAGGCGGCGCGTGTAAAATATAAATAAAATGGCTCAGGCAATTTCGTCTGAGTCCTTTTTGACCGACCAAGATAATAATAAAAGCCATCAGGCAATTTAAGGATAAGTTAGAGGCCACCATGACCTACTCAACGTTTAACCAAACAAAGAATGATCCACTACTTGAGCCAATGTTTTTGGGCAATTCAGTCAACGTATCTCGTTTCGATCAGCAAAAACTGCCGATTTTTGAAAAGCTGATTGAAAAACAAATTTCATTTTTCTGGCGCCCAGAAGAAGTTGATATTTCAAAAGATCGTATGGATTGGCAACAGCTTACTAAAAGTGAACAACATATCTTCATTAGTAATCTTAAGTACCAAACGTTGTTAGATTCAATCGCTGCGCGTAGTGTCAATGTGACATTACTACCGCTAGTTTCATTGCCAGAAATGGAAACATGGATCGAAACATGGGGCTTCTTTGAAACGATTCATTCTCGTTCATACACGCATATTTTACGTAACCTATTTACCGATCCGTCAGATGTGTTTGATGATATTTTAATTAATGAGAATATCCTTGACCGTGCATCAGACATCGCTAAATACTTTGACGACGTTATTGTGACAACACAGCTTTTACAAGCACAAGGTGAAGGTACATACAACGTTGAAGGTAGTAGCATTGAAGTTAGTAAGCGCAAGCTAAAAGAACGCTTATTCTTGTGTATGTGTTCTGTAAATGCATTAGAAGCTGTTCGTTTCTACGTGAGCTTTGCGTGTTCATTTGCCTTTGCTGAGCGTAAATTGCTCGAAGGTAACTCAAAGATTATTAAATTAATTGCCCGCGACGAGTCAGTTCATTTAACGGGTACGCAACACATTCTTAATTTATGGGCTGAAGGTAAAGATGACCCAGAGATGAAAGATATCAGTGAGCAGATGAAAGATGAAGGCTTACAAATTTTCATGAATGTCGTTGAGCAAGAAAAAAATTGGGCTGATTACTTATTCAAAGATGGCTCAATGATTGGCATGAATAGCGAAATTCTAAAACAATACGTTGAATACATCGCCAATCAGCGGTTAATCGCCATCGGTCATGTGCCACCATTTGAGACTAAGACAAATCCCCTGCCGTGGATTAATACCTACTTAGTGTCCGACAATGTACAGGTTGCGCCGCAAGAAAGTGAAATTTCATCGTATCTCGTTGGTCAAATCGACAGCGAGTTAGATAACGATGAGTTTGACGATTTTGATCTGTAAACGTTAGCTGTAATATAGTCTTATGAATAAAACAGTGACCTACAATAACGTGCAATGTGATGAAGCTATCGGCCCTGATAGTAAAATCACGACGTTAGAATACCTTGAGTCCCAAGGACTCAAGGTAAACTATCACTGTCGAGATGGCACCTGCGGTGCTTGTCGCTGTCAATTAAACCGTGGCTCTGTTGCTTATACAACCGAACCTCTCGCCTATATAAGAGATGGAGAAATCCTCACCTGTTGCACCACGCCAACTTCGGATATCGACATTACTTGCGAGTTTTAATCTCCTAAATGCCATAAAGTTGTAACATTTCTTAATATTCACTAGAATACACTTTATGGTAATTACTGGTTCTTCTTTATGGCTACCTCTCAAATTTCTAGCCCAATTACAGCAACACTTTCAACAACTTCTCCTTTTGACAAATTAGATCATGTCGTCGCCATTGGCGGTGGTCACGGTTTAGGCCGTGTTCTTTCGTCTCTTTCTCATCTCGGCGAAAAACTAACAGGTATTGTAACCACCACAGACAATGGCGGCTCGACAGGACGTCTGCGAGAAGCAGCAAACTGTATTGCATGGGGTGATCTGCGCAATTGCATCAATCAACTAACCACCCGCCCTACCGTTGCAAGTCAATTATTTGAATATCGATTTATTGGTCAAGGTGATCTAGCAGAGCATAATCTGGGTAATTTAATGTTGCTGGCGATGGACCAAATGAGCGTTCGGCCTCTGGACGCTATTAATGTCATTCGAGAAATGCTTGATGTTAAAAGCAGTATTATTCCAATGTCAGAGCAACCCACGCACCTTGTTGCTGTTACACAAACGCGGCAACGGGTTTTTGGCGAAACTCATATTGATGAAATGTCTGCAATGCCCCAGAGCTTATTGTTAGAGCCACAAGTTAGTGCAACGCCTGAAGCAATTCAAGCGATTGAAAAAGCACAATTATTGATTATTGGACCAGGCAGCTTGCTCACAAGCATCATGCCGCCACTTATCATGCCTGAAATTCAACAAGCGATTACCAAAAGCAAAGCGAAGAAAATTTTTATTACTAACTTAATAGCAGAAAATAGTCCCGCTGGTCATATCTCTAAAAGCGCATTGCTAAAATGGTCTACAGATATCACGACATTAGCAGGACCAGACGCTATCTTGATTAATTCAGAATGTTCAAAATCGAAAGGTGATTATTACTACCGTGATATTGCCAGTAAAACCTCTCCTTATCATGATAGGATCAAGCTAAAAACGGCACTCATTGATGTTTATAATCAAATATCGTTGGAAACAATGACAGTAACTAACTGATCAACTTCATCACGATATTTATGAAGCGCCGCACTCAGTTGTGGCGTTTTTGATTCAGCTAACCCCACACACCATAACCAACTGATTAGTGCGTAATAGAGTTTAAAATACGATAACCTTTCAAGATCAATGACAGTGCTATTATATGACTCAAGATAGCCAATAAACGGACCTTCAATATCCTGATCGCATTCAACAATAAATGCAGCGTAATCAAAATAAGCATCGCCTACACTCGCATATTCCCAATCTAACCACACCACATTTTCAGAAGTCACAATTAAGTTACTTAGGTTGAGATCCCCATGAATAAGCGCCGTATTATCAAAGGAAATATTGCGTAGCAGTGCATAACACCTCTGATAACGAATTTTATCCTCCAGGGTCGCATCGATAATCAAGGTCCAATAATCATCAATTAACGACAGTTTATTCACTGATGGCCGCTGAATAGGCGCATTTGGTAAGCTTTGGTGCAATAACGATAGTTGGCGGGCAATAGTATTGAGATAATAAGAACTTAAAGGGATATCCTTAGCTAAACTACCATCGATATAATCCATTATTATCAAGTTAAGCAATTGACCATCGATTGTAATGCTCTCAAGCGCACCGGCGTTGGCAGAGAGTTTACCAGCATGGCGCATTAAGGCGTATTCTTGGCGAGCCAATAGGCTGTCGTCAATGCTGCGAACAACGCATTGTGCCGTTATTTGGTTTGATTGATAAGTGACTAAATAGAGACGCTGACTCAGGCCTCCTATCATCGGTGAAACATCGATAATCACAAGGTCTGAGAAGTATTGAGTTAATGCAAGCGCTGACGCATTAAGCACGTTGCGGTGCCAGCGTCTGAGTTGTTGCTATATATTGAGCGCGCCATTTGACATAGCCAAACACCACCATCACGCAATAAAACATGAATAGTAATGCTGTTGGATTAAAGCCTTTGGCTAAATACAAATAGATAGATGCAGCGTCAATTACTAGCCAATATATCCAATTCTCGAGTATTTTTTGCGTGACCATCCACGTGGTAAAGACAGCAAACACCGTTGTTACAGTATCGAGATAGGCAAAATCTGCATGCGTATAATTCGCCATGATATAACCACCCACAGCGCTAATTATTGAAAGAATACCAATAACTTTAACATGCTTTTTCCATGACCACGATTGAATAGGCGTTGATAACCCAGCGTCATCTTTTTTATGCCATGCCCACCAACCATAAATCGCCATTAGCAAGTAATACGCATTAAGGGCTGATTCCATTAATAGCGCACTATCCCAAAAAAGAACGGTATAAATAGTCGTTGATCCAAAAGCGGCTGGCCAGCACCACTGACTTTGTTTCATCGCCAATAATAAATAGGCAACAGCTAGCGCGACAGCAAGCAGCTCCCAGGGAGAGCTTGCTATAAGTCCGTCAATGGCAGAACTAAAAAACTCAATCATCGTGAGGCTTTAGAACGGGATCTAAATCAGCATTAATAAACTTACACACGAATATCATTTTCCCAAAATGCTCAAATGAATATTTCATCGCCTGGCTTAATACATCCATCACGACATCGTAATCACCAAAGATCTGGGTACTCATAGTGTTGCAACTAATACGTAAACCGTCTGTTGCTTTGAGCCGCTCAATAAAGTCCTTAATCGGCACAATATAATCTTCGTTAAGGGGGTAATTACTAATTTCAACAGATAACTTCATTACCAGTTAACCTCAACTGATAGATTGACGGTTGAAGGCGAACCTAGCTGAACGTAATTACGTGCTTCGTAGCCGTTTCGCGGATCATTGCCAAAGTAAAAACCACGCACCGCATATTCACGGTCAAACACATTATTAGCGGCTAAATTAATTTTCCAATCGCTACCTTGGTAGCCAAGTGCAATATTAGTCAATGCATAGAAATCCGATTGTTGATTATGGCCATCAGAATAATAGAAAGAATCTTTACCCTGTATTTCTGCATTAGCATAAAAACCATTGTCAGCTTGATATTTGGCACCGACACTAAATTGATACTCCGGCGCATGGGCCATTTGACGATTATGCATATCCAAATTACTACCGTGTTTATTGATCACGACATAATCTTTGATACGCGTTATTAAATACCCCACGTTGTAATACAAATCTAGGTTATCGTTGTAGCTATAACGCGTTTCTAATTCAATACCATAACCTCGGCCTGAGCCTGCATTGTCGTTATAACCAATAAATGTTTCAGCGCTGTTATCAGCAACTTTATCCGTTACCCAACCTTTCAATTGTGGGTCTTTTCTATAATTATAAAATGCGGCTAAACGAATATTAAGATTATTATCTAAACTACGCCCTTTGACGCCAAATTCAGCGCTGTATAAGGTCTCAGGATCAAATGTCGCATTAGTTGCTAGTTGAGACTGTAAAGCTGGATCAGAAATACTACCTGCTTTTGCTAATGCGTCCCCGTTAACACCACCGGCTTTATCACTGCGTGATAGCGACACATAAGTCATTGCCTGTTCGTTCACTTGATTAGTTACATTAAAATGTAAACCATAGAGATTGTCATCAACCTTGCGTGAAACACCATTATTATCAACATAGTCAATATCGTATTGTCCGATACGAGCGCCAAATGTCATGCTGGTTTTGTGTGACAGTTGATGCTGCAACTCACCGTATATAGCCTGATCACTATGCTGATTATCGCTGACAAAATCTTGGTCGGCATAGGTATATGCACGCGTTAGACCACTATCACGCTCACTTAAATAGATACCTGCAACCCATGACGTTGTGTTATTAAACAACGTTGCACCTTTTGATAGTAAGCGAACATCTACATTTGATTGTTTACGAGTACGCGTATAGGCATCAAATGCACTGTACTCCCAGCCTTCTCGTATGCCAACATACGACCAATCTTCGTCGTAGCTGTACAATAAATCACTGTCTAAACTTGAGGCTAATACCTGAATCTCGACATTATCAAAGCCTTGATAATAAGCACTTACCCCAATCGCTTTGGTCTCTTGTGTATCTTGACCGGGTTCATCGGACAATGTACGGCCATTTTCATCTAGTGAAAAAGCATCATAGCCGTTATCAACATCAATAAAATGTAAGGTTGTGTTAATCACCAAGTCTTCGGTTGCTTGCCAATTGGTTTTTAATTTGACATTGCTTTCGTCAATATCATTAGTATCGTCACGCATTAGGTGATCGTTAGTAACATAGCCATCACTTTGCTGCGTTTGAACTGACAAACGAGCGTTAACGTTATTTGTAACGGCGCCGCCCATTGCAATACCGGCGCCAAAGGTACCGTAATCACCAACGCTTAACATCGCTCTATTCGTTTGGTCAGCCGTTACTGGTGTTGAATCAATCGCGATAATCCCTGCCATGGCGTCATTACCAAACTGGGTTCCTTGGGGCCCGCGATATAACTCAACGGTGTCAACGTCAAACAATGCGCCTGCGCCACCTAGCCCAGCGTAATTGATGCCATCAATTAATAACCCGACTGACGGATTGATCGGATCAACGAATTGGCTTCGTAATCCGATACCACGAATTTGAACAAAGTTTCCGCGACTAGCGCCGCTAGAAAAATTGACATTAGCTAGATTTCCTAATAGCTCCTGAGTATGCATCGCATTGCGGTCGACAATTTCGTTGTTACCAATAACAGAAATACTGCCGGCGGTTTTCATTAAATTTGCTTGACGAAAATTAGACGTTACTTCAATAACCTCTAATTTTTTCTCAGTGTCTGAACTTGCGAATGCAGGGGTACAAAGGATGGCTAAACTAATAAGCGACAATGCTTTTTTCATTGATTTTCCAGTAAATTTTATAGTCGCTCGCCTTTAGCAGACGAGCCGTAATTGAATTTAATGCGACTCTCACAGTCAATGCTATTTCTTTTTCTTATAAATGCAGTTTTCGCCCTCAGGACGAGTCTTTAATATACGTAATATCCACATGTATTGCGTCAAATCTCTCATAATTAAATCTTCTATCAAATGATTTAAAAACTGAGCTTCAGATTCTTTACAGTCTTCCGCGCCTGAACAATCAAATGGCGGCTCAATAGTTAAATTGAAACGATGGTATTCAACATCATAGGCAATATGCAGAGGGATAATTCGCCCTTTGGTGGCTTTACATAAACGACTTAAAATTGGCAATGATGCCTTTTGAGTATCAAAGAACGTAGCAAACTCACACTTGTCTGCGCCATGATCTTGATCTGGAAGAAAGAACAAATGTTTACCTTCTTTCATGCCCTTTAACATGACACGAATACCGCCTTCACGTACATAGACACTGTCACAAAAACGAGTACGTTGCCTCACCGATAACCAGTTATAAATAGGGTTTTTATGCTCATTAATAAAGGTCACCATTGGCATGCCGCCAGCCATAAAGTAGGTCCCTGCGTATTCTAGTCCCCACGTATGTCCAGCAACAAAAATCGCTTGCTCACCATCGTCGACAATTTTCTTAAAATGCTCAAGACCTTGAACATTATAGCGACTCATAATGTGGCATTTAGAACGAAACGCCAGCTCTGCCTGGCCAAGTACCGAGAGTAAAAACATTTCGATATTTTTGTATATAAGCGCTTTACGCTCTTCTTCAGTCATATCCGAAAAACACGCTTTTAAATTACAATCAATCACATGAACGGGTTTCTTTGCAATGCGATACACAAACCCCGTTAATCGCACTGCAATCCAATCTCGTATTTTCACCGGTGTGTAGGCGCATATCACTAAAAACAGCACCATTAGCCAAGTTCCCCAATATTTGGGATGTAAAAAGCTCCACTTGAAAGGCACTTTATAAAGGTATTTATCCAAACTGCTCATTAAAAATCCATTAACTGACTGTTGTTTTACGTTTTGCTCTAAAATAATGTTTATTATCGTAAAACGTTTTATCTTCATTTGCTGGCCACCATCCAGGCACACCTAACATCGGTAAAGGGTACAAACGTCGGTTATCTTTCAACAACTCCCCTAAATTTTTCGCCAATAGTGTATCTAAATATTGATACTTATCCCAGAAATTAAGCGCAAAAAACTCAGACTGCACTTTTAAATACAGTGCTTTACCAGTAAAGCCGATGTAAGGATCGAGTGATTTTTCATAATTAGCATGGCCAATTATCGTTGCACTCACTTTTTTTCTCCAGAATGACCTTTTATCAACAAACCCTTCACGCCACTCATGATTTGTTAAATGCTCCATTATATCGTCGTCAGTGTAGGCAATGATCACACCGCATTCATCAAATAGCGTTATTGCATCACGACATGGCGTACGCTTATGACTACCGTATTGCGCCATATGTTCCACATGAAGACGGTTCATTTCTTTTTTAGTTTGTGGAAAAAGCAAAAAGATAAGGGCATTAAAGAAGTCATGCCAATTAGCAGGACGCGTGGGGACAAGCCCTTGTTCAAAAATTCGTTGCTCGTAATAAATACCATCCCTTAGCAATTCGTCATTTTGTTCAACCAAGGTTAAGGGTTGACCTTGATAATTAGCCAAATCATTGGGTAGTAATTTGTTTAATTCTTCGCAACTTGGCCAACTCAACCAACCTTTATGGCCTAAAAGACGATTTAAATCATTAAAAATAGGCGATTTCTTAAAAAAATCAGCTTGCCACTGTTGCATCACTTATACAAACCATTATACCTTTACTAGATATCGGTATTGTAACGCTTTTATATTGCATACCGCCAATTAGGAACAACAAAATATGATAAAAATAATAAAACGCTCAGCATTTTTAGCGACTTGTTTATTTGCGGTGCCATCTTTTGCATCAACAAGCGAAATGAATATTCCAGAAAAAGCAGATGCCTTTGCCCCTTATCAAGCAAGTTACGCTTTATTTAGAAAGGGGAGTGAACTTGGAAAAGGACATCGTAAGCTCACAAGTACAGGCGATGGATATAAACTATCGTCAAGCAGTAACATTAAATGGTTACTTCTGTCTGATACTCGCAAGGAAGACAGCGAGTTTTCTCTTGTAAAAGACATATTCGTGCCAAAAAGCTATCGATATGAACGCACTGGTACTGGGCGAGACCGTGAAGAAACCATCGAGTTTTCAGACAAAAATATAACGTCTGTCTATAAGAATAATGAAAAGAGCTTCCGCCCTATTCAACTCACATTTGATCCACTTATTTATCAACTAGCCCTTCGTAAGGACTTAATCGCTAATAAGAAAGTGTTGTCTTATCATTTGGTACGTCGCGGCAATGAAACAAATTATACGTTTGAACGTGTTGGAACTGAAGATGTCAAAACACCCATTGGCCGCTTCGAAGCAATCAAATTACGCCGTGTTCGTGAAAATTCGACGCGCAATACGCTAATTTGGGTTGCCCCATTGCTTAATTACAGTGTTGTGAAAATGACGCAGTATAAAGATGGTCAAGAGCAAGCTGATTTACAACTTAATTGGTTACACTTCGACTAATCTCTAAGTTGTCTAATTATTATCGATAATGCCGCATCATTGATGATAGCGGCATTTTTATTTTAATCAGCAGACGTCAAAAATAGTTTTATACCAATTGCATTAAGTAAGTGATCTTGTTGTGCGTAGAGAAAATCAGCTAAAACAAGGCGCTCGATTGACTAATAGCTGGCTATTAGGATTGAGAGCAACGCCATTTTAGTTAATTTTAACAAGTACAAGTGGGCAAATATTTAATGCAATTGGTATTAGGCGCAATAAATTACGGCGTCGTCCCCAGCTTGCCAACATAGAAACTGAGTCATTACTTTTGAAAAGATGGCATGTTGTAAGTAACTATTAAGCCAACGTTTCACATTAGGATAAGGAGACTGCACAAACCATTTACGCTCAACACGGGCAAATTGTCTAATAAATGGTAAAATTGCAATATCAACTAAACTCTCTTGATCGTCCATAGCAAATTGATGCCCAGCTAAACGTTGCTCCAAATCCTTGATGAATACCTCACATACGGCCCGTTGCTCACTCACATTATCCTCGTGATAGCGTTTCGCGCATTTATAATCTTCAAGCGCCGATTTAAATTGACTATCAAATCGATAAATTAGCGCCAGTATGTCGTTGAACTTATCATCGTCATCGTGACGTAATAAATTCTGCGGGTCATTTTGTGCTAACGCCCATAGCATTACTTCCAAACTTTCTTCAAGAATTAGACTCGGCGATACAACTAGAATAGGCACAGTCGCTTTAGGAGAGTCTTTAAGCATGGCGCTGGGTTTATTGCGTAAATCAACCTCTCGAATAGCCACGGGCAGTGCGGATTTATAAATAGCGAGTCGAGCGCGCATCGCAAACGGGCAATTTCGTAAAGAATAGAGGTATGGAAAGTCATGCATCAACTAATGTTCTTCTAATAAATAGGTTAAATTCGGTTATTGATTCACATATTCTACCATCTTTGGATAAACCTAAAATAGGGTCTGTTGAACTTTGCGATTCAAATTTTGTTCAATCTAAAAGCGTTTTGGGCACATGTTCATTGTTCCAGACTGAGCATAAGCACCCACATCCCTGTGGGCGAGGCATGAGGATTGATGCTGGGTTTACCCCAGTGAATGACGAATAACGCCGCACAAAATACTTTTAGGTGAATCCTACGGACAGCATTTGTTTGTTATTTCTACGGCGTTATCGCCTATTCGTGTATTGCTACAGGGATGTAGCTCATTAGGATAATGCAGGAGCTATTATCGAGCCCGCTACACCACATAGGCTCTGCCTTGTAGAGACCTCAAACAAATTACTGCAAAAATGAACTCAAAAGATCAACAGACCCTATATAGATCTATCATCATTGCTAATAACTGCGTAAAATCCCCGCCATTAAAAAATAGCACAGTAGCAAAGTTGTATAGCATGAAACCAAACATTGAATTACTCGCCCCCGGTGGTGATATAGAAGCAATCAAAGCCGCCATTATTGCAGGTGCAGACGCCGTATACTGTGGCCTTGATGCCTTTAATGCACGAAACCGTGCGTCGAATATTTCGTTTGACGAATTGGTTGGGTGTATTCGCTTAGCCCATCAATACAATTGTGAAATCTTCCTAACATTAAATATTGTCATTTTAGAGCGTGAATTTAAGACACTGGCTAAATTGCTAAGTCGACTAGTTAATACCACTTTAGATGGCGTTATTGTGCAAGATATTGGCATGCTTTATATACTTAAAAAGCATTTTCCAACCTTAGATATTCACGCATCGACTCAAATGACCACCCATAATATTGGTCAGATCCCGTTTTTGAAAAAACTTGGAGCGTCTCGAGTTAACTTATCCCGTGAATTGAATCTCCGTGAAATAACGGCAATGACGATCGCCGGTAAAGAACAAGATGTATTAATGGAAGTCTTTGTGCATGGTTCGCTATGTGTTGCCTTTTCTGGTCTGTGTTATTCAACATCCGCCAGTGTTGGCAACTCAGGTAATCGCGGTCGCTGCTCTCAAGCCTGCCGTGAAGAATATGAAACCACCAATTCAGGCAATAACTTTCCCCTTAACCTCAAAGACAATTCAGCATTTTTTGACTTACCTGCGCTTGTCGATGCCGGTGTGCATTCTTTTAAAGTTGAAGGACGAATTAAAGGCGCCAGTTACGTACACACCGTTATCGATAGCTTTAGAAAACAAATCGATGGCTATTTAGAAACAGGCGAATTAACGCAAGACGGTGAACGTTTGTACAAGGTTTTCAATCGCGATCTTACCAATAAGTTCTTAAAAGGCGACTTGAACCAGTCAATGTTTATTGAGAACCCTCGTGATAACTCGACTAATCATGCGCTAAATGCGAAAAATGCAATATCAGTGGTTCAGATTCACGATACCAAGCAGGAATTATCGCAAGAGCGTGATGCATTGCAAGCTGATGTAAACGAAAAAATTAAATATCTAAGCATCGAAAAAATGAACCTCAGTCTTTCATTTAGCGGTGCTGAAAATATGCCGCTTACGGTTACGGCCACTATTGTTGAAGCGTCACCGCTGCCAGATAGTAAACCTGTCGTACGCGTCATTGAAATACACTCAGATCAAGTATTAGTGAGCACGCAATCATCAAATACAACGCATGATGATTTAGTAAAACGTTTTAAAAACTTAAATAGCTCACAATATACACTCGAATCAATGAATTCTGATGAGTTAGCACAAGGCCTAAGCTTATCATTTAAATCCTTAACAGCCTTAAAAAATGACGTAGCCAAACAGCTCAATGACGGCCAAGCAATCCTGCCTGAAGTTCTGCTACCAACACTTGAAAAACACCCTAAAGCCGATATTGATGCACCAGCCGCCCTATCTTTACTCATTTGTGATGAAAGCGATATCCATTTAGGCGAATTAACCGATGCAGACATCTACTTTAAACTGCCAGATGCTTACAAACGTGGCTGTACTAAATACGTCGACTTTCTCAATGACAATCCACGTTTGATTCCTTGGTTCCCACCCGTGCTTATTGGTAAAGATTTCGATGTAGCGGTCACTATTCTCGAGCAAGTGAAACCGGAGCTCATCGTCACCAATAATACAGGGATTGCCCATCGGGCCTATGAGCTCGGCATCAAGTGGATTGCTGGACCATTTTTAAATACCACCAATTCTTATGCATTGTTGGCATTACAAGAATCATTTGATTGTAGCGGCGCTTTTATTTCCAATGAAATTAACCGTCAGCAAATTCAAACAATAGCGCGTCCAAAAAACTTCAAGATGATGTATAGCATTTATCATCCAATCTTGTTGATGACCAGTCGCCAATGTTTCTTCCAGCAAAGTGTTGGTTGTGACAAGCCGCGCATTGATAACGGCTGTATGCTCTCGTGTGACAAGTCCACCAGCATTACCAACCTAAAAGGTGACTCGTTCGCTATCGACAAGCAAAAAGCCGGTTACCCGAGTATTTATAACCAAGATCAGTTTATGAATATGGAAATTATTAACGATTTAAGCCACTTATTTGATGGCTTTATGATTGACCTAACCAATATCGGCGCTGGTGATAAAGAGTCACCAGACAAGGCTGAGCTCATCCGTCAGTTTGAACGGCTATTAGTAGGTCAGCATGAAGTATCTAGCGCATTAGATACTCTTGTTCCTGCATCAACAAATGTTCAATATCATAACGGACTGTAAGTTCTCAACAGACTATCGTCACTAAGGTCGCGATAGTCTACCTTTCACGCTATGGAAGCATTATGAACCACGGACTCATTGATTTTAATGGCACCAATACCAATCACTACATTTACAGCGAGTTCCTGTGTCATTTTTCTACACCATTGCGTTCTTTAACAGCAACATGCTTGTTAATATCCATATATAAAGTCGATTATTTACCTGCTAGTCTGTTACGGTCAATGTATAGCTCCGTTACTACTGCATACTGCGAATAGACTCTTTAGATTTAGTTGGTAAAACTAACTTAAGTAATATCTTGGCTACTTATTCCATATAAGAGATTGGATTATAAACTGGAACATAATTTTTAGGCGCTGTTCCAAAATACTGTTGTCACCCGTAAGCCGCGACTAATACCATCAATTGCATTAAATATTTGCCCACTTGTACTTGTTAAAATTAACTAAAATGGCGTTGCTCTCAATCCTAATAGCCAGCTATTAGTCAATCGAGCGCCTTGTTTTAGCTGATTTTCTCTACGCACAACAAGATCACTTACTTAATGCAATTGGTATAATTTTAATTGCATACAACGGGCATAATCTTCCCACAGATGAGATTTATGTAATCGAGCGAATGGTGTCTTAGTTTTGTTGTTAAAGGTTTTATGACAACCTTTACAGCGGTATCTCTGTATCGCACCTGATTTCCCCCACTTTTTCAATTGAGTGGATTCGCAATGAGGGCATTGTGGGGATAGGTCAAAAAGAGGCTGAATAATTTCATCGGTACTGATTTCAGCCTCTAGGGCTTGAATTGACTGATGAACTATCTCTCTTTGCGCTGGAGTCATCGAGGAACGTTGTTTCGTTATACTTACAAATGATTTAGGGTCTGTTGATCTTTTGAGTTCATTTTTGCAGCAATTTGTTTGGGGTTTCTACAAGGCAGAGCCTATGTGGTGTAGCTGGCTCGATAATAGCTCCTGCATTATCCTAATGAGCTACATCCCTGTAGCAATACACGAATAGGCGATAACGCCGTAGAAATAACAAACAAATGCTGTCCGTAGGATTCACCTAAAAGTATTTTGTGCCGCGTTATTCGTCATTCACTGGGGTAAACCCAGCATCAATCCTCATGCCTTGCCCAAAATCCTTTTAGATTGAACAAAATTTGAACCACAAAGATCAACAGACCCTAGTATTCATTACCAATACCTTCAATAAGTTAATCTCACTATTGAGTATAGACAACAATTAGCTACAACAGCGCCTTCCTTTAATAATAGTTTTTTGTCCGTTGGAATAGTCGTGCTCTTAAACTTAACGAAATATTAACGCAACACGCTTAAGTTCGACTATTTTCAATTATTTAGAGACGCATAAATCATTACGCCAATTTAGACAGCAATAATTTATGATGACACATACATGTATAGTCAAGCTAACGACCAAACTGATAGTTAACCCTATAAATAATCGATTATTTATATCGTGTTACTAGCAAAGATAAAAAAGCCATAAGTAATAGCCTTTTGTCTAATGATTTAATGAAATTAATCGTTGCATTTACCAACGCCCTCGCCTAATGTTACTAACATCTTTGAAACACAAAATTTAACGATTAACTTACAAATGACCAATTTTCTGAATCATCATCGCCATCATCTAATTATCCGGTAATTTTCA
Source organism: Psychrobium sp. nBUS_13 (assembly GCF_051201665.1). Taxonomy (GTDB): domain Bacteria; phylum Pseudomonadota; class Gammaproteobacteria; order Enterobacterales; family Psychrobiaceae; genus Psychrobium. The sequence goes on from NZ_CP179210.1 coordinate 2,407,534, forward strand.
GGAGATTTTCTGCTGGAAAGATGACGATTCTGCCAGCGGTTATAAGTTAAATAAAAACCTCTGGCTCACCAGAGGTTTTTTTATTTATGGAGTATAAAACAATGCAAACGAGCAATAGATTACGTATCGCGATCCAAAAGAAAGGTCGCCTATCAGACGAAGCCAAGAAACTTTTAAAAGGCAGCGGTATTAAGTTTAATACCAACTCACAGCGTCTTATTGCTCACTGCACTAACGAACCTATCGATTTGTTGTTGGTACGCGATGACGATATTCCAACGCTGATTATGGATGGTGTGTGTGATTTAGGTATCATCGGCGAGAACGAACTTGAAGAGACAGAACTAGAACGCATCGCGGCCAACGCGCCTAGCGAATACGAAGTGTTGAAGCGGCTCGATTTCGGTGGTTGTCGTTTATCACTGGCTATTCCGACTGAAGTTGAATACACCGATGTGAAGCAATTTGAAGGTCAGCGCATTGCCACTTCTTATCCGCACTTACTCACTCGCTACCTCGATAGCGAAAATGTTAAATACACCAATGTGACATTAAAAGGTTCAGTAGAAGTTGCACCGCGAGCAGGCATCGCCGACGCGATTTGTGATTTGGTTTCTACTGGTGCCACCCTTGAAGCGAACGGCTTAAAAGAATCACAAGTATTCTTTCAAAGCCAAGCCGTATTAATTAAATCAATGGCGATTCTATCCCCAGAAAAACAAGCATTACTTGATAAATTAATGACTCGTTTTAATGGTGTTATTCAAGCACGTGAATCAAAATACATCATGCTACACGCGCCTAAAACTAATGTTGATAAGATCGTTTCACTATTGCCCGGCGCAGAAAACCCAACGATTTTACCAACAAGCGACGACAGCATGGTTGCCGTTCACGCCGTCAGTAGCGAAACCCTATTTTGGGAAACGATGGAAGAGCTTAAAACCCTTGGTGCAAGTTCGATTCTTGTTATGCCAATTGAAAAAATGCTGGGATAAATACTATGCGCACACTAGTTTGGTCTTCATTATCACAACAAGAGCGTATGCGGCAGCTCGCCAGACCAGCGCTTGAAGATTCTGGGATGTTACATACGCAAGTGAGTAACATTATCGACAACGTTAAGATGCAAGGCGACGATGCGCTACGCGATTATGCTCAGCGCTTTGACAATACATCACTTAGCGAGATTGCTGTTAGCGCGGCGCAGATTGAAACCGCTAGCCAAAGTATTAGTGACGAGTTAAAACAAGCTATCGCATTGGCTAAATCAAACATCGAAAAGTTTCACCGTGCACAGGCGCGGCAAGATATTAGTGTGGAAACCGTTAAGGGGGTGCAATGTGAACTGCGCACTCAACCGCTTCGCAGTGTTGGTTTATATGCGCCAGGTGGCACCGCACCACTACCATCAACCGTTTTGATGACCGCTGTTCCTGCTGTGATTTCAGGTTGCAAAAATATCATTTTGTGTAGTCCGCCGCCAATCTCTGATGTCATTTTATATACTGCACAGCTGTGCGGCGTTGACACTATTTACCAAATTGGCGGCGCGCAAGCAGTCGCAGCCATGGCGTTTGGCACACAAACGGTACCAAGTGTTGATAAGATTTATGGCCCTGGTAATAAATTTGTTACCGAAGCCAAAAAACAAGTATCAAACGCCGTTGGCGGTGCAGGAATTGACATGCCAGCAGGCCCATCTGAAGTGTTAGTAATTGCTGATGAATATGCAAATGGCGCTTTTGTGGCAGCGGATTTATTATCTCAAGCAGAACACGGCACCGATTCACAAACAATCCTACTCACCGACAGTGAGCAATTAGCGCGTGATGTGACAACTGCTATCAAAGAGCAATTAACTGACCTGAGTCGCGCCGATATTGCTCGCGCAGCTCTAGAGCACAGTAAAATTATTGTGTGCCGTGATATCGATGAAGCGATTAGTATTTCCAATGACTATGCGCCTGAGCATTTAATTATTCAAACCGAGCAGCCACGTGACGTTTTAGCTGATATATATGCAGCTGGCTCAGTCTTTTTAGGGAAATGGAGCCCTGAATCTGCCGGCGATTACGCCAGTGGAACTAATCACGTTTTGCCAACTTACGGAATGTGTAATAGCTACTCAAGTTTAAGTTTGGCTGATTTTTCACGTCGCTTTACGGTGCAAGAATTGTCATTTGAAGGACTTAACAACCTTGAATCATCAATTGTTCCACTGGCAATGGCAGAAGGGTTAGATGCCCACGCAAATGCCGTTTCAATTAGATTAAACGCTAAAGGATAACTAAATGAGTGATGTTTCGTTAATTAATCGCCTAGCGCGCCCCGAGTTGTTAACGATGACGCCCTATCAGTCGGCGCGTCGTATTGGCGGCTCTGGTGATATTTGGCTTAATGCGAATGAATCGCCTTTTGCCAATAGCGCTGTAGCATATAATCGTTATCCTGAATTTCAACCAACGCAGCTTATTGAAAACTATGCTCGTTACAGCAAACTAGATGACAGTCAAATATTAGCCTCGCGCGGCGCCGATGAAGCCATTGAATTGCTGATCCGAACGTTTTGCGTACCCGGTAAAGACAGTATTACCATTTGTACACCAACCTACGGCATGTATGCCATTAGCGCCGCAACCTGTAATGTGGCAGTGAATGAAGTGCCGCTAACGCCAAATTGGCAACTCGATAGTAACTTAACCGCTAAGCTTAAAGATTCGTCGTTACTCTTTATTTGTAACCCCAATAATCCAACAGGGTCAACCATGACGCCTGAGGATATTGAGCAGATCATTGAAGCAACAAGCGAACAATGTGTCGTTGTGGTTGATGAAGCTTATATTGAGTTTTCAGCGCAGTTAAGCTGCGCAAGTTTAATCAATCAATATAACAACGTCGTGGTATTGCGCACGCTGTCAAAAGCCTTTGGACTTGCAGGATTGCGTTGTGGTTTTATGCTGGCTAATCAGCACATTATTAATCTGGCAAAAAAGGTCATTGCACCCTACCCGATTTCAGCACCCGTAGGCGATATTGCAGCGCAAGCATTAACGGTTGATGGCGTTGCACAAATGCGCCAACAAGTAAGCGAACTCAATCAACTAGCACAACAGTTTGCAAGTGATATTACGCCGCTACAAGGGATAGAAGAAGTCTATCATTCTGGTGGTAATTTTGTGCTGGTGCGCTTTAACAATGATCACTGGTTTAAAGAACTTGGCCGAGCCGGCATTGTGGTAAGAAATCAATCACAGGTTCCAACCTTAGAACGTTGTTTGAGATTTAGCATCGGCAGCCATGATGAAATGAAAAAACTCACAGCGACATTAATTAGCATTGCTAAGCAGACAGCTGCCTAGCTCAATGAATATTTAACAACAGCACTGTTAATTAGCACACTTTTAGTTAGAGAATTTTTAATTAGCTTACTGAAAGTTGAACCGAATTCAAAAGAGAAAAGACATGAGAAGTAAAATTTTATTTATCGATCGCGACGGCACCTTAGTCGAAGAGCCAAGCGTTGACAAACAACTCGATACGCTAGACAAGTTAGTCTTTGAACCTAACGTTATCCCGGTGCTATTACAGCTGCAACAGGCTGGGTATGAATTGATCATGGTGTCTAATCAAGATGGTCTTGGCACATCAAGTTTCCCACAAGCAGACTTTGACTTAGCCCACGATAAAATGATGGCAATTTTTGCTTCCCAAGGTGTTAAGTTTTCAGAGGTGTTGATTTGCCCGCATTTTGACGAAGATAATTGCAACTGCCGAAAACCAAAACTTGGCTTGGTAAAAGACTTGCTACAAGCTGGCCGTGTCGACTTTGAGAATAGTTATGTCATTGGCGATCGCCAAACAGATATTGAATTGGCTAACAACATGGGACTCAAGTCATTTAAATATTGCCCAACGACCCTTAATTGGAACGATATTGCCCGCGCGTTAACGGTCAAAGTGCGCACTGCTTCCGTTGTTCGCAATACTAATGAAACTCAAATTAACGTCAGTGTAAATTTAGACAAACAAGGTGGCAGCGTTATCTCTACCGGCATTGGTTTTTTCGATCACATGCTCGATCAAATTGCTACTCACGGCGGCTTTGAGCTCAATGCACAAGTTAGCGGTGATTTACACATCGATGATCACCACACCGTCGAAGATACGGCAATAGCCTTAGGTAACGCACTCGCTAAAGCACTCGGCGATAAACGTGGCATCGGCCGTTTCGGTTTTACACTGCCAATGGATGAATGCTTGTGTACTTGTGCACTGGATTTATCAGGTCGTGGCTGGCTTGAATTTAACGCCGAGTTTGCTAATGAGCGCGTCGGGGAGTTGGCAACCGAAATGGTGCCGCATTTCTTCCACTCGCTATCGAGTGCGATGGCAGCGACACTGCACATCAAAGGCGAAGGTAAGAATAGTCACCACTTAGTCGAAGGCATTTTTAAGTCTTTTGGCCGTACCCTGCGCCAAGCTATTAAAGTGGAAGGTACTCAGCTTCCAAGCAGTAAAGGTGTGTTGTAATGAGTAAAATTAACGTTGCTATCATCGATACAGGCTGCGCTAATATCACCTCTGTGCGTTGCGCTTTTGAGCGAATTTGCGATGATGTTACGGTAACTCGCGATCAAGACTTTATTCGCTCTGCTAGTCATGTGGTATTGCCAGGGGTCGGTACGGCTGGCGCGGCAATGGAAAAACTAGCGCAGTTCAAATTGATCACGTTCATTCAATCGTTAACGCAACCTGTATTGGGGATCTGCTTAGGAATGCAATTGCTAACCAAGTCTTCGCAGGAGCGTAGCGTTAGTTGCCTTGGCCTAATCGATACCAAGGTATCGGCGATGCAAAACAGTGATAACTTGCCGTTACCTCACATGGGATGGAATCAGTTAACTCATCTGAAATCACCGCTATTTAACGGGATAGACGAAGGCAGCTACGTGTACTTTGTGCATAGTTTTGCAGTGCCAACAGGCGCTTTTACCGCTGCACAAAGTGATTATGGCCAAGCGTTCTCAGCGGCTATTAGTCAAAATAACTTTTACGGCGTGCAGTTTCACCCAGAGCGCTCAGGAAAAGTTGGCTCTCACATTCTTAAAAACTTTTTAGCAATTTCAGCGACACAGGAAAAAATTGGCTTATGATCATTCCAGCATTAGACTTAATCGACGGGGAAGTTGTTCGCCTTTATCAAGGCGATTACGCTCAACAAACAACTTACGCCTTTTCACCTGTTGAACAATTACAACATTACGCCGACCAAGGTGCTACATGGCTGCACCTTGTTGATCTAACTGGCGCAAAAGATCCTGCTAAGCGCCAACTATCCCTCATTAGCGAGATGATGAATGGCGTTAAGAATGTAGGCCTTCAAGTTGGCGGTGGCATTCGTAGCGAACAAGATATTATCGACTTGCTCAATGCAGGTGCTTCACGCGTTGTTATCGGCTCATTAGCGGTAAAACAACCAGCACTTGTTGAACAATGGTTTAAAACCTATGGCAGTGAAAAAATTGTTTTGGCGTTAGATCTTAACATTGATGAACAAGGAAATAAGCACGTCGCGACACACGGCTGGCAAGAAAACTCAGGCGTTACCATTGAAGAGTTACTCAATCGGTTCATTCCCCTTGGTCTAAAGCACGTACTATGCACCGACATCAGTAAAGATGGCACGCTATCTGGCTCAAATACCGCGCTATACACCGAGCTTGTTGTAGACTGGCCACAAATTGATTGGCAATCATCGGGCGGCATTGGTGATTTAGCAGACATCGAGGCTTTAAACCCGTGTAACGTTGCTGGCGTGATTGTTGGCCGCGCCTTACTCGAAGGCAAGTTTAGTGTTGAGGAGGCCATCGCATGCTCGCAAAACGGATAATTCCGTGCCTTGACGTTAAAGATGGCATGGTGGTTAAAGGCGTTCAGTTTCGCAATCACGAAATCATTGGTGATATTGTGCCGCTGGCCAAACGCTATGCACAAGAAGGCGCCGATGAATTAGTTTTTTACGATATTACCGCCTCAAGTGACGATCGCATTGTTGATAAAAGTTGGGTTGAACGCATCAGCGAACAGGTAGATATTCCTTTTTGTGTCGCAGGTGGTATTAAAACCATTGAAGACGCCGCTAAAATTTTGGCTTTTGGGGCGGATAAAATTTCGATTAACTCTCCTGCACTGGCCAATCCGCAGCTGATAACAGAACTTACTCACGAATTTGGCCAGCAATGTATCGTTGTAGGTATCGATAGCTACTTTGATAAAGACACCGGGTTATATCAGGTGAAGCAATTTACCGGTGATGAAACCAAAACACGCACGACGCAATGGCAAACGCTGGACTGGGTAAAAGAAGTACAAGCACGCGGCGCCGGCGAAATTGTTCTAAACGTGATGAATAAAGATGGCGTGCGCGACGGTTATGATATCGCGCAATTACGCCTTGTTCGTGACGTATGTAACGTGCCACTAATAGCCTCAGGCGGCGCTGGTGAAATCAGTCACTTTTACGATGTATTTGCCAAAGCCAACGTCGATGGCGCGCTAGCAGCAAGTGTATTCCACAAACAAATTATTGAAATAGATGCGCTAAAACGCTCACTTAACCAAGACAATATTGAGATAAGACTATGTTAACAACGACGCAAATAACCGCCATTAAATGGGAGAAAGTCGACAATCTATTGCCTGTGATTGTTCAAGATAGCTTTAATGGTCAAATTTTGATGCTCGGGTATATGAATCAAGAAGCATTAGACACGACACTTGCTAGTATGAAGGTGACCTTTTTCTCCCGTACTAAGAATCGCTTATGGACCAAAGGTGAAACCTCAGGTGATTTCCTCCATGTTAAGGATATGGCCATCGATTGTGACAAAGATACATTATTAGTGATGGCACAGCCTGCTGGACCAACGTGTCATCTTGGTACTCAAAGTTGCTTTGCTGATTCAAAAGGCTTTGATCTTGATTTTATTAGCCAACTTAATCAAGTCATCGACGCGCGTTATATTGACCGCGACGAAAGCAGCTACACGGCATCACTGTTTAATAGCGGCGTAAAACGCATGGCGCAAAAAGTAGGTGAAGAAGGCGTTGAAGTAGCTCTTGCTGCAGCAACCGATGATCGTGATGAACTAATTAACGAGTCTTCTGATTTACTTTATCATTTGCTGGTTCTGCTACGAGGTAAAGACGTGCCGCTGACGGAGATTATGGATAATCTGCGCTCACGCCATAAGTAATCTAAAAAGGTGTGCGATAACCTACTTGCACACCTCATTAATTACCGACCTAAACAGTGTCTCATTAAAGCAATATGTGTCATTGCGAAATCTTTTAATTTAACTACCATTCACCACCGTTAATGCTATTACGCCTGTGATTTATTGATAACCACTAATACCTATTGCATTAAATATTTGCCCACTTGTACTTGTTAAAATTAACTAAAATGGCGTTGCTCTCAATCCTAATAGCCAGCTATTAGTCAATCGAGTGCCTTGTTTTAGCTGGTTTTCTCTACGCACAACCAGATCACTTACTTAATGCAATTGGTATAAGTCTAGAACAGCCCTTAGGTAAATTGGCGTTCATGTTATTAGAACCTCAGGCCAGTGATTCTCTTTTCCAATGGGAATTCTTTAACACTATTTTCCAACGCACCGAATATATTGAAGGCTATGCGGTCGTTCCCATGGCAAAGGAAATGTTAAAACAATCGCCGGCATTACGTTCTGAATTTGAAGAAAAACTTAACACAGATAAAGATTTTGCTAATGATCCTCGTGCCAGATTAGCGTGGTTTTATCGTCAATCACCGTTTTATGATAAAGCACATGGCCGTTACCCTGTTTATCGCCAGTGGTAATTAGGGAACATATTGCGCAACAATTTTATCTAAGGAATTTTCTCGCTTAACAGCGGCTAATGCCTTATCAAAGCGTTTCACAAAGTCTTCTTTAAACTTAAAACGGTTATTCTCGTCACTGCTATAGCCAATATGAGCAGTTTGAACCATCACTTCAATCGTTTGATGTATCTCTTTAAAATTGAATGATTCGTTATCGGCTGTAATGTCCTTTAGCACCCATTTAGTTGACAGGGGATCGTTAAGATAACAATCTATGCGACGATTAATCAGTTTTAGTACATTCGCCTTCGTACTACGGTTTTCCCACACTTTAATAAGGCCATGAGCTTTTGCTTGGCTAAGTCGTTCATTTAGAATCATATACCCAGCATTAATGCCCACATTAATACTTTGTTTGTTAGGTTTGTCACCTTGCATCATCAAATGCTCTCGAAGATCGATAGAATCATGACAGTGAGCAACGACTCTTTCATAGGCAAGTGGCGCTGAATAAGGCCAAATGTAATCTCGTTTATGACTGTGAATATACGGTGGAATAACAGCAAAGGCATCTCCTAATTTAACTTCTTGTAATGCACGTTTCCAAGGCATAGCGACGAATTTAATTTTGTAGTCTTTCGTTAATCGCTGAGCAGCAAGATTGATCAAATCAATATAGATGCCTTTTATCTCATTATTTTCAACATAGGAATAAGGTGGGTAGCTATCATCTGCAACGATGAGTATTTCTTGTTGCTTTGCCGACGCGCTTATCGAAAACAATAACCAACCAACAAACAATAAGGATTTATTGCGGAGGTTTGAAATGGTTTTAGTCATAATGCGCACTCCTTCAATGGCCTTTATTTAGCCTAGCGCTAAATGAGTCTCCAGCCAAGTACTTATGATGACTATCTCAAACTTTATGCTGTTATTCTCGTTGTTTAAGTGCTTTTTTTTGGGCGCGACGCTTTTTAAAGAAAGCACTTATTTGATGAGCGCACTCCGATGCAAGTATTCCACTGGTTACTTCAACTTGGTGATTATGTTTACTGTCTTGCAATAATGAAAATGCTGAGCCAGCAGCCCCTGTTTTCAAATCACTTGCACCATAAACAACGCGTTTAATGCGGCTATGAATTATAGCTCCCGCACACATACAGCATGGTTCAAGTGTCACGTATAAAGTCGCATCTAATAGACGATAATTTTCAATACGCTTACCGCCATGGCGCAGTGCCATTATTTCAGCGTGAGCACAGGGATCATGCTCATTAATCACTAAATTATACCCTTCACCAACAATCTCATTACCAAGCACTAATACCGCACCAACTGGTACTTCATCGGCTTGCTCTGCCTTGTCGGCAAGCGTCATAGCATACGTTATCCAATAGCGGTCACATTCATCTTGTGACAACTCATTAAGTTGTGGGGTTGTATACTCAAATTCCATCGCTAAAGCGCCTAAAACCAAAAACGCCGAGCATTATCTCAATGCTCGGCGTTTTAGCAAATAATATTTAGAAAATTAAAATACTATTCCCATTCGATAGTCGCAGGTGGTTTACCTGAAATATCATAAACAACACGAGAAATGCCATCAATTTCATTAATAATACGATTTGAGACATGACCAAGTAACTCATAAGGCAGTTGTGACCACACCGCCGTCATGAAATCAATTGTTTCGACACAACGTAATGACACAACCCAATCATATTTACGACCATCGCCCATGACGCCCACTGACTTAACAGGCAAGAATACGGTAAATGCTTGGCTTACTTTGTGGTATAAGTCGGCTTTATGCAGCTCTTCAATGAAAATAGCATCAGCACGGCGTAATAGGTCGCAGTACTCTTTCTTCACTTCACCAAGAACACGAACACCTAAACCAGGCCCAGGGAAAGGATGACGATATAACATGTCATACGGCAAGCCTAACTCTAAACCAATACGGCGCACTTCATCTTTAAAGAGCTCACGTAATGGCTCTACTAAGCCCATTTCCATATCATCAGGCAATCCGCCTACATTGTGGTGAGATTTGATAACATGTGCTTTACCGGTACCCGCAGCCGCAGATTCAATCACATCAGGATAGATAGTGCCCTGTGCTAGCCACTTTGCGTTCTCGCACTTTTTAGATTCTTCATCAAAAATATCGACAAAAACATGGCCAATAATCTTACGCTTAGCTTCCGGCTCATCTTCCCCTTTAAGTGCATCTAAGAAACGATTTTCGCCATCAACGTGAACGATGTTTAGTCCAAAGTGCTCGCCAAACATATCCATCACTTGATCTGCTTCGTTTAAACGTAACAAGCCATTATCAACAAATACACAGGTTAATTTATCGCCAATCGCACGTTGAATTAACATCGCCGTTACTGAACTATCAACCCCACCAGACAGACCAAGAATAACCTCGTCATCACCGACTTGTTCTTTTATACGTGCCACAGCATCATCGATAATAGAGCCCGGTGTCCATTTCTTTTCACATCCACAAATATCTACTACGAAACGCTCTAGAAGACGACCACCTTGCTTAGTATGAGTCACTTCTGGGTGGAACTGAACACCGTAAAAACGACGCTCTTCATCAGCCATTGCAGCAAAAGGACAACTGTCGGTTTTTGCAATCGTTTTGAAAGATGATGGAATAGTCGCGACTTTATCACCATGACTCATCCAAACGTCTAAAAATGCATTACTGTCGATGATTTCATCTTCAATATTTTTAAATAACTCACATTCGCCAACGCGTTCGACCTTGGCATAACCAAATTCACGCTCTGATGATGTTTCAACACTACCGCCAAGTTGTGCAGACATTGTTTGCATGCCGTAACACACACCTAACACAGGCACACCCGCTTCAAAGACATATTGCGGTGCTACTGGCGCATCGTCGAGTGTTACCGACTCTGGGCCACCAGACAAGATAATACCGTTAGGATTAAATTCGCGAATTTTTTCCTCAGAAACATCCCAACCCCAAAGTTCACAGTAAACACCTATTTCACGAATTCGGCGCGCGATCAGCTGTGTGTATTGTGAACCGAAATCTAAAATCAGTATGCGATGATCATGTATGTTGCTCATGAATAACCCTTTAAAAATTAATTAAATAAAGGCATCAGTCGATGCCCTTGTTATGAACTGTGGGGAATTAACCCATGCGGTAGTTTGGTGCTTCTTTCGTAATAGTTACGTCATGAACATGAGACTCGCCCATCCCCGCTGAAGTAATTTTTACGAATTGAGCTTTAGTGCCTAACGCTTCAATCGTGCCGCAACCAGTCAAGCCCATTGCGCTGCGAATACCACCAAGTTGTTGATGAATGATATTTGAAATTGGTCCCTTGTAAGCAACACGACCTTCGATGCCTTCAGGCACAAGTTTTGACGCTTCTTTGCTGGTTTGGAAATAACGGTCAGATGAACCATCACGTTGATCCATCGCGCCAATAGATCCCATGCCGCGATAAGACTTGTAGTAACGACCTTGATATAATTCAACTTCACCTGGTGCTTCTTCAGTACCAGCGAACATTGAGCCCATCATGACGCAGTTAGCGCCAGCAACTAAGGCTTTGGCGATATCACCAGAGAAACGGATGCCGCCATCGGCAATTACTGGAATGTTGCGACCAGCTAACGCGTCAACAGCATCTGATACGGCGGTAATTTGAGGAACGCCAACACCTGTAACAATACGTGTTGTACAAATAGAACCTGGACCAATACCCACTTTAACCGCGTTAGCACCAGCATCAGCAATAGCAAGTGCGCCAGCACCTGTTGCCACGTTACCACCAATAATTTGAAGCTCAGGATATTCAGTACGTGTTTGTTTAATACGGTCTAAAACGCCTTGTGAATGACCGTGTGAGGTATCAATTAATAACACATCAACGCCCGCTTCAACCAATGCAGCAATTCGCTCATCAGTACCAGCACCACATCCTACCGCAGCACCAACACGTAAACGACCTTGCTCGTCTTTACAGGCATTTGGTTTATCTTCTGCTTTTTGGAAGTCTTTTACGGTGATCATGCCTTGTAACTTGAACTGCGCATCAACCACAACGATCTTTTCAATGCGATTCTCGTGCATTAGGTGTAATACATTTTCTGAATCAGTCGGATCAGTTACGGCAATTAGCTTTTCTTTTGGTGTCATTAACGCGCTACACGGCTTATCTAAGTTCGTCGCAAAACGAACATCGCGTGATGTAATAATGCCTAAAACGTTATTTTGGCTATCCACTACAGGAAATCCAGAAAAGCCTAAGCGGTCACGCATCTCGTTAATTTCACGAATTGTTACGTCAGGACCAACAGTGACGGGCTTTGAAACAACGCCAGATTCGAACTTTTTAACCAGTTCAACTTCATGAGCTTGCTGTTCAATTGTCATATTCTTGTGAATAAATCCAATGCCGCCTTCTTGCGCTAACGCGATTGCCAAACGGGCTTCCGTTACTGTATCCATAGATGCAGATAGCATTGGAATATTAAGGTGAATTTTTTCTGTTAGTTTAGTGCGAAGGTCTGCCGTGTGTGGCAGTACAGTAGAATGTCCTGGGACTAGTAGAACATCATCGAAAGTTAAAGCTTCTTGAGCGATTCTCAGCATTGCAACATCTCACCTAAATGAATATAAAAGGGATTAAATATTGCCGACGTATTATAGGGAAATAGTGCTTACTGCACAATCAATATTTTCGATTAATTTAACGATAAACCACAATATGTCGTTATAAAATTGTAAAAACACCCTTTTTGTTGTCATTAAAGCCAACAATTGATAAAAATCTAATTTTTCTTAGTTAGCATTTGCTATACTTCCTTCCCAATATGGCGATGTTGCTATCACCCTAATGGAAAATCACATGACTAAAAAATATATCGATGCACAAACACTTTTAGACGATTCATATAAACTCGGTTTAAAAGTATTAGACAGTGGCTGTAAACCTGATTACATCATTGGTGTATGGCGAGGCGGCACTCCTGTTGGGATTGCGGTACAAGAACTGTTAGATTTCTTTGGTGTTAAATCAGATCATATTTCGATTCGCACCTCCTCTTATACGGGTATTGAAGAGCGTGTTTCAAATGTTCGTGTCCATGGATTAGATTATATAATCCGCAATGTAAACTCAGAAGATACATTACTTATTGTCGACGATGTTTATGATACAGGATTAAGTGTTGCGCAAATCATTGAAGATCTTACAAAGAAATGTCGTAAAAATACGCCTCAAATGAAGATTGCGACGCCTTATTTTAAGCCTGAAAATAATAAAACGGATCGAACGCCTGATTTCTACCTATATGAAACGAATGAATGGCTAGTTTTCCCTCACGAATTAACGGGGTTAACGAAGCACGAATTGCTTAACGATAAACCTGGTATGGATTTCTTACGCGATCGCGTCGCGCAAATGGAAGACTAAACCTTGTCATATTGTGACCAATAATTACTAGGGCTATTGCTATAATGGCAGACAATAGCCCTACTCTCATCGATAAACAGTTGTTTCTCCTTATCTAGCCCTATACACTGAGCAATAATTTTTATCACCTTGTTTCATCTATGCTCAACTCTCCCAGCGCCAATATTTATAATATTTCCAAACTTAACAGCGAAATAAAACGTCTGCTTGAAGGCAATTTTGGCCGAGTCTGGGTCAATGCTGAAATATCAAATTTTGTTGCGGCCTCATCTGGCCATTGGTATTTCACGTTAAAAGACGCCCGTTCACAAATTAAATGTGCCATGTTTAAAGGACGTAATCGAGCTGTAAAGTTTAGACCGAAAAATGGCCAGCAGGTGATGGTTAAAGCAAATATTAGTGTCTATGAACCTCGCGGTGATTATCAACTACTTGTTGATGTCATGGACATGGCGGGCGATGGTTTATTGCAGCAACAGTTTGAGCAATTAAAATGCGATCTTGCCGCTCAAGGATTATTTAGTAGTGAACATAAAAAGCCGTTACCTAGCGGTATCAAAAAGATTGGTATCATCACCAGCGCGACAGGAGCAGCGGTTCACGATGTATTAACCGTACTTAAGCGCCGTAACCCACTCGTTGACGTAGTGATTTATCCTTCACAAGTACAGGGAGATACAGCGGCTCAAGAGCTAAGTAATGCCATTGTACAAGCAAATAATCGCAATGAAGTTGACGTATTACTGTTAACGCGTGGGGGCGGTTCAATGGAAGATTTATGGTGCTTTAACGACCAATATCTCGCCCATACGATTTTCAATTCTCCGTTGCCGATTATCAGCGCTGTTGGCCATGAAGTCGATGTTACTATTAGTGATTTCGTTGCTGATTATCGTGCGCCAACGCCATCTGCTGCCGCTGAAATTTTAAGTGTAAGTAACGAAGAGCAAAAACAGCAATGTACAATGCTTTCACGTCAGTTACATCATGCCATTACTAATAATATCCACGCCCAACGTCAGCAACTTCATGAATTAGCAAGTCGCTTAAAAGCACAAGATCCGAAGTTTAAATTAGCGCAACAAGCACAATACATTGACGAGCTTAGTCATCAAATCATCACGACTATGTCGGCAAAATTACATAATAATGAACAACGATTAGCGCAGTTAATGCAGCGATTACTTCAACAATCACCCCAAGCTAAAATTAGTGCACATGCCGCACACAATCAACAATTAGCAACGCGACTTAAGCACGCGATTGCGCAACAACTCACAACGCAACAAGCCCGCTATCAAGGACTGATGCGTGAATTACATTCGGTAAGCCCAATTGCCACGTTAGCGCGAGGATACAGTATTACGTTGGACGAGAACAAACAGGTTGTGACCCAAGCGTCTGAGCTTTCAATAGGTGATACCTTGGTGACAAAATTACATCAAGGAGAAGTTACCTCTAAAGTCACCCTTATCAGTGAGTAATATTCTCAAGAGCAGGCCAAAATACGACCTAAAAATACTAGGTGCGCTCGTCATTAGCCCAATTAGTATTTGAAATATAAAACTACTGTACTAATTATTTAAACGTCTTGCTGAGTTTATGGATGTCGGCGCTGCATGACTTGATAGCTGCTGATTGTTGTTGAACTTGTTGACTCATTTGTGTATTGCTTTGTGCGATCCCATCAACATGGATTACATTGTTTGATATTTCAGAGGCGACGGCACTTTGCTCTTCAGCGGCGGCAGCAATTTGTTCACCTAATTGATTCACTTCATGCATTGCAGTGACAACGTTGCGCATAACATTTAAGGCATGCTCGCTCTTATCATTACAATCATCGGCCGTTTTTTGGCTATCAAACATTGTCTTGCTCCAATCACTAAGCGTTTGCTGTAATGCCTCTACCGATTTTTGAATTTGTTCAGTCGCCATTTGCGTGCGACTCGCCAATGTTCTTACTTCATCAGCGACAACAGCAAAACCACGCCCTTGCTCGCCTGCGCGAGCAGCCTCAATGGCAGCATTTAGTGCTAGCAGGTTCGTTTGATCAGCAATACCTTGTATTTCAGACATAATAGTCGCGATTTCTTCAGCATCACTGATTAATTCAGTCGCTGCATGCGCCGAATCGCCAATGCCTTTACCTAGGGTCGATATGCGCTCTTTAGAGTGCTCTAACGCATCAATAGCGTCATCACATTGAACGCTGACGCTGTCTACCCGATCTCTTGAATCGACTGTATTCTTGCTGACCTCACTGATAGCACCACTCATTTGAGTAATGGCTGTTGCCAGCTGAGATAACTCGTTTTTTTGAGCAAGTAAACCATCTAAGCTCGCTGATGATGCACCGTCCAGTTCAGTTGAAACGTCGACTAAATTACTGCCTAAATCGCGGCTTCGACCTAATATCGTTCTAATTTTTGCTTGCGATAATTGATGAGGATAATCCAATACACCTATCGCTCCGCCGCCAGAAAATATATGGCGAGACGGTGAGTCGATATCATTTTTAACTTGTTTAATAAATCTTGGGAGGACAAATAATTCTTGATTTAGTGTAGCGATCACCAGTGCTAAAAATGCACCAACGCTAAATAAGGTTGTTAACGATGATTCTATCATCACGCTAGATAACAAAATGCCAATGGCTGACAAGCTGCATAGCCCTATTTTCATCAAGGGCGACAATAATCCCTTGCTAGGATTTTTACCACTATTGATGGCGCTGTATAATGCATTTGCCTTATCGATATGTGCTTGTTGAGGCTTAACTCGGACTGATTGATACGCTACGATCTGGTTATTTTCATAAAGTGGCGTGACATACGCATCAACCCAATAAAAATCACCATTTTTACAACGATTTTTTACCATTCCGCGCCACGAGCGGCCATCTTTAAGCTTTTTCCATAAATCAGCAAACGCAGCCTTTGGCATATCTTTATGACGAACGATATTATGATGCTGTCCACACAATTCCTCAGGTGAATAACCCGCAACTTCACAAAAAGCAGGATTAGCATACACAATAATGCCACGTGTATCAGTGATAGAAACTAATTGTTGTTCGGTTGAGAACGTTCGTTCTTTACCGCCTGAAGATATACTCATTATTGACCTTAATACGCTTGCTGCGACTACCAACTAAGATTAAAGCAGAGAAATTACCACAGCGCCGTGACAAATCAAGTAATAAAGTGTTATATTTTTGGGGAAAGTAGTAACAACTGACCAATAAAAAATAAGGTCAATATAACAACCAATGAGTTAAGTTGCTTATAACGCCCAGAGGCTATTTTGATAAAAGTGTAACTGATAAAGCCTAGGGCAATACCGTTGGCGATGGATAGCGTGAGTGGCATAACAATGGCAGTAATAACAACAGGAATCGCTTCTGTTAAATCTTCCCATTCCACATTAATAAGACCGGCTAACATTAAGGTCGCCACATAAAAAATGACCGGTGATACGGCAGCTAAAGGTACAGCATCAATCAATGGATAAAGGAAAATTGCAACAAGAAATAATCCCCCGACAACAATAGATGTTAAGCCAGTGCGACCACCAGCAGCAACGCCTGCCGTGCTTTCGACATAGGTTGTCACCGTTGACGTTCCTAAACTAGCCCCAAATAAAGTCGCACTTGCATCGGCAAATAATGCACGGCCAAAGCGCGCAAATCGCCCTGCTGTATTGAGCAGTCCGCCGCGCTGCGCGACGGCCACTAAACTTGTTGCAGAATCAAATAAATCAACAAATAAAAAGGCAAAAATAATACTAAGCAACCCAACGTCTAAGGCGCCCATTATGTCCATCGCCATATAGGTCGTCATTGCATCAGGTGGTAAGGACGCCACACCATGAATTTCTGTATTACCACTAACTAAACTTATGATTGTAATAATAATAATTGCCACAATCATTCCACCACGCCAACCTCGAGCAGCGAAACCAATCATGGTTAGTAAGCCAATACCCCACATCAAGGTCTCAAAGGACAACACATTGCCCATCGCCAAACCACGAGTTTGATCAAAGGTTACTATTCCGGCTAATTTAAGGGAAATCAAGGTGAGGAACAATCCGATGCCAGTAGCAATACCTTGTCGCATCGATAGCGGTACTTTACTGACGATAAGATCTCTAATTCTAAATAAACTTATGATTAAAAATACGACGCCAGATAAAAACACCGCGCCAAGCGCTACTTGCCATGTATAGCCCAATTGAATCACTACACTATAGGTAAAAAAAACATTCAATCCCATACTCGGCGCAAGTGCTATTGGATAGTTGGCAATAATGCCCATTAAAAGACACCCAAAACTAGCCGCGAGACACGTTGCCACAAACACAGCACCTTTATCCATACCTGATTGTGCCAAAATCAATGGATTTACGCACAAAATGTAGGCCATGGTTAAAAATGTCGTCAGCCCGCCCATGATTTCTTTCTTAAGATCAGTGCGGTGTGCTGTTAATTGAAATAGTTGTTCAATCATGAAGTTAGTTTGTTGTCGACTTATTAGATGGGTTATTAACCGCTGATTATGAGGCCATGCTGGTTGATTATCAATGCTAATATTGAGATCAGAGGTAGATTAAACTAGACGAAAGTCTTAGACACTAAAAATATCTCGGGAAGTTGTGCTATTATACGCCGCAAATTTTAGCTTAGGATTTCAATCATGCCTTTATCTACATTAACGCCACAGCCTGTATGGAAGTGGTTTTCTCAGCTATGTGCTATTCCACATCCATCAAAGCACGAAGAAGCCATTGCACAACATATCGTTGACTGGGCTACGACCAAAGGATTGAGCGTAACTCGCGATACTGTTGGCAACGTCATCATTAAAAAGCCAGCAACGCAAGGTTATGAAAATCGTAAAGGTGTAGTAATGCAAGCTCACCTTGATATGGTTCCGCAAAAAAACAACGATAAAGTTCATGACTTTACTAAAGATCCCATCAAGCCATTTATTGATGGTGATTGGGTAACTGCTGATGGTACAACCTTGGGCGCCGACAACGGTATTGGCCTATGTGCGACGCTTGCAGTTTTAGAAGATGATTCAATTGAACATGGACCTTTAGAAGCATTATTCACCGTCGATGAAGAAGCTGGTATGACAGGAGCTTTTGGCCTTGAATCTGGTTATTTAGATGGCGAAATTTTGTTAAATACAGATTCAGAAGATGAAGGCGAAGTCTACATGGGCTGTGCTGGCGGCGTTGACGCTAATGCGACTTTCGAAATCGAACATGAAACGGCACCTGCAGATCACACGCCATTTTCAATTGTTGTGGAAGGTTTAAAAGGTGGACATTCAGGCGTTGATATCCACTTAGGCCGTGGCAATGCCAACAAAATACTGACTCGTGTCTTATTTGAGCTTGCAGATAAGTACCAAATACGTATTGTCAGTATCGATGGCGGTAGCTTGCGCAATGCGCTTCCTCGCGAAGCCAGCACAGAGATATTATTACCGTCAAGTAACGTCAGCGCTTTTAAAGAAGATGTTGCGAAATTGACTCAAGTATTTAAAAAAGAGCTCGCTGCTGTTGAACCTGATTTAGCGATTTTTGTTGATCCTGGTGAAGCAAGCGATGTTGTTTTAACGCTTGATTTACAACGACGACTCATTGCTGCTTTATATGGGATTCCTCATGGCGTATTTCGCATGAGTGATGAAATTGAGGGCGTTGTTGAAACTTCTAACAATCTTGGGGTTATTCAAACACGCGCAAAACACATTCATGTTCAATGCCTGATCCGCTCATTAATGGACTCACGTCGTTTGGATGCACAAAACACTATCGGCTCTATCTTGTCATTAGCCGGTGCAAAAGTAGCATTTGATGGTGCATACCCAGGTTGGAAACCTGATACTAGCTCGCAAATTATGGGCGTCGTTCGCGATACCTATAATGAGCTATTTGGTGAAGTACCTAAAATCATGGTTATCCATGCAGGTCTTGAATGTGGTCTGTTTAAAGACGCTTACCCACAATGGGATATGGTGTCATACGGTCCAACAATTCGGTTCCCTCATTCTCCCGATGAGAAGGTACTTATCGATACCGTTGAAAGATTCTGGCAACTTACATTGGCAATTCTTAAAAACATTCCTGTTAGCGAGAAGTAACCAATAACCACGTTAGCAATTGTCATTTTATCACTGACAATTGCTATAACTATTGTTATCTTGTTTATATGCTTTTTTTATACATACTTGTTCTTATACCATATATGGTATTAAAGAGAGTTTTATAAACAATGAATTCAAAACCCGCGCTCTTTGTTTGCCTGTTATCAATATTAATCGTAATACCTGCCAGTGCGAAAGATATCATTCGCTATAAGCGTGGCAAAATTGTTAATTTTAATGCGGCAGAATATGAACGAAATTCATATTTTTTGGGGTTATACCAATTGCATGACCTTAGAAGCAAGTAAGCCAGAATTTGGTGATTATCTACTGTGACCTAGTAAAGTAAAAATGAGAGGTGAGCGACTGCATTATTCATTGGCAAATGAACAAGGCCTTGACGTTCTTTGGGGAAAACCGCATGTAAAGCACAAATCAAACTTTAAATTAATAGATGTTGATTTGTTACGAGGTTATGGCGGTATTGCCATTGGGTTAATTCGTCAGGGAGAACAACAACGATTTTGCGACATTTCATCGCTAGGCCAGATGAGCGCATTTAAAATAGGTCGTACAGTCTTCGATCGGAAAACAGATCCCTTCGCCAAACATCAGCTCAACTTGGTTTATGCCAAAAAACTTGGCCATGTCTACCGACTGCTTAAGCAAGGATATATCGACATATTGCCAGTTGAGCTTTACGGTGCCTATCTACATCTTGATAAAAACCCAGAGCTCACGGTAGAAAAGAATTTAGGCTTTAGAACCTCCAGAACCAGTCGCTATTTTATTCACAAAAAGAATAAAAAACTACAAGCAAGAATTGAACGTGGTCTTGAGATTTTAGAAGATAATGGCAAATTTAAAACACATTTTGAAACCCACCCCATGATGGCTCTGTATCAGCGTTATCAAAATGAACCACCAAGGATCGAGTTTGATATGAGTAAAAAAAGCTAATAAAACTCATCTAACGGTCATTAACGCTAAAACAAATCTAGCTGTGGTAATTGTTCGCTTTCATCGTTTTGATCGCTAACTTCTTCGCGCACACCAACATTGATGCCTACTAAACGAATAAGTCGTCCTTGCGATCGCTCAAAGGCGTCAGTCAATAATGTCATATAAATAGATTCATCATACTCATCAACACCCTGCTCTACTGTTGTTGATTGAAAGTCGTCAAATTTAAGTTTAACACCTTGCTTATGGATCGGGAGTTGTCGAGTGGCTGCATAACGTTGATTGAGCATTGGCATTAGTTTGTTAAGCGCTATAAAACATTCATCTAACGTTGATAAGTCTTGTGGCAGCGTACGCTCAACACCCACTGACTTTCGGACTCTGTTTGGCTTAACCATACTATTATCAATGCCGTAACATCGAGCGAGTAAAACGTCTGCGAGCTTTCCAAAATGTCTATTCAAAAAATCGGGCTTTGCTTGCCTAATGTCATAGCCATTCACTAACCCAAAATTTTCTAATTTAGTGGCTGTAACCTTCCCTATTCCACTAATTTTTCGCAGTGACAATTGCTGACAAAACGCATCGACATCACTGGGCGTAATAACGTATTGCCCATTAGGCTTATCGAGATCAGACGCTATTTTAGCTAGAAACTTATTGGGGGCGACACCTGCTGAAGCTGTAATTCCAGTCGTTTCAAAGATTTCTTGACGAATTTTCGACGCAATGAGACTCGCGCTGCCTTGGCACTGTTCACACTCCGACACATCTAAATAAGCTTCATCTAACGAGAGAGGTTCAACCAAATCAGTATAACGATTAAATATCTGTCTAATTTGTTTTGAAATCGCTTCATAAACATGCATTCGACTAGGCATAAGCACTAAAGATGGACAAAGTTTTAGCGCCATCCCTGTCGACATAGCACTACGAACACCAAACTCTCTCGCTTTATAGTTACAGGTAGAAATGACACCTCTACGCTCTCGACTACCGCCAACAGCCACAGCTTGGTTAACGAGCGCGGGATTATCACGCATTTCAACAGCTGCATAAAAGCAGTCCATGTCAACGTGAATAATTTTTCGCTGGGTCATTGTTACTTGTCATCAACTAGCTGTATGTAAAAACAGTATTTAATAACAAGTTAACCTTTCAGTCAATCCTTAGGGTCTGTTGTGGTAAATGTTTTTGATGAAACAATAAACAGAACTTTCTCTGGGCTTAGTGGACGCAATACTTCGGCTATCTGAGCTCCATCGACGTTCGACACATAATGAACTCTCACCGTATCATCACTGTCGTGCTTCAACGCTTCCGTCACCATTTGAGGACCTAGGTTAGAGCCACCCACACCAATATTGACGATATCAGTAATACGTTTTCCAGAATATCCGAGCCAGTGACCTTGACGAAACTCGTTAACAAAAGATTTCATTTTGGCAAGCTCTAGTGCAACCTGTTCAGAAACATCGACACCATCAACCATTAATGGCGTATCGCTTCCACTGCGTAGTGCTGTGTGTAAGACCGCTCGATTTTCCGTTTTGTTAATTTTGTCACCACTAAACATTTGATCACGCCATTTTGTCACTTGTGTTTCTTCAGCCAGATCAATCAGTTTCGAAAATATTTCTTTGGTGATCAAGTTTTTGGAATAGTCGAGCAACACTGACGGTAATTGAACACTGAAATGATCGAATCGCTGTGGATCTTCCTTAAACAAATCATTAAGTTGTTGTTGCTTAATACCAGTCGCTAGCGTTAAGAGTTGTTGCCAATTAGATAGTTGTGAATGTGTCATAGTGTCTCGGTCTGCCATTGTCTAAAGAAAGTGGTCATAACAATACACAAAAACCATCGGGATAAGAGCGCTGTCATGCTGATGGTTTATTGCGTTTATTGCGTTTATTGCGTTTATTGCGTTTATTGAAGAATATACCCTGAACCCAAAATCCTTAATGCATCTAAATTCAATACAAGAGATAATATTAGCGAGCGATACCCAGACTATTTACTTTATGCAACGTGTAAAACTCAATGTACACTGCATAAATATTGGCGAAAGGTAAAGCCAGAGGAACAACCATAATTATACCAATTGCATTAAGTAAGTGATCTTGTTGTGCGTAGAGAAAATCAGCTAAAACAAGGCGCTCGATTGACTAATAGCTGGCTATTAGGATTGAGAGCAACGCCATTTTAGTTAATTTTAACAAGTACAAGTGGGCAAATATTTAATGCAATTAATGGTATTACTTGTGGTCATCATTAATGGAACGTTAATCCTAATTCGTTAACGTGAAATATTTATCGTCGGTGGAATAAGATTGAGAGTTTGTTACTGCATTTTATTGTTGTGTTTTATGTTTGCTGCAAGCACCGCGTCAGCAAATGACGATACGCAATACCACATTACATCTCAGGATGACTCTTTACGTGATGAGGTCAAGAAGAATGTCATGCTTTATCTCAATGATTTTTCTAAACCAGATACTGACAATCTGGCTTATTGGGAAAAATTAGTTAAACGCGATGTGAATCAAGCGTTGCAAGCTTTAGGCTATTACAACAGTGATGTAGTTTTGTCGATTGACAATAGTGGTGCTAAACCACAAGTTACTATTGATATAGCGATGGGCCATCCAATTGTGATTCTCAAATCTCAGTATCAAGTCGCCGGTGCAGGTAAATCATTTCCCCCCTTTGTGGCCCAACGTAATAGTTACCCATTAGTCGTCGGTTCAAAACTCGATCACGGCAGTTATCAAACTGCAAAAAACGCGATGATGGATATTGCCCGCGCTTACGGTTTTTTTGATGCCAAATGGATGAAACATGAAATCGTCGTTGATCTACGAACGCAAAGCGCCGCTATTCAATTGACCTTTGATACCGGTAGTCGTTATACATTTGGTAACATAAGCATAGCGAAAGAGCATGCTAGTAACGATATCATCCATGCTATGGCGCCGTTTAAAGAAGGTGACTATTTCACCAGTGATGCTATTGCTAATTATAATATTTCTTTGAATCAGAGTCGTTATTTCACGAGTGTGCAGGCAATACCTGCTCTTTCTAATCCCCTCACAAAACAGATTAATATCAATGTAACCGCCGTTAATAGACCTAGAAATATCGTTGAGGTCAGCGCCGGTTTTACGACAAATCTTGGTGAGCGGGGACGTCTAAAATGGGTTAAGCCATGGATTAATCGATATGGCCATAGTTTAGAAAGCGAATTAGAGCTCAATAAACAAGAACAGTCAGTCACTAATAATTACAAAGTGCCACATGGCGACCCTAATCTTGACTACACCAATTATGTACTTGGTTGGCGACATACCAATAACTTTAACGACACAAATAATCGTTATCGTAAATATTCATTGCAGTGGCAGCGTCATCAACAAATCAATGAAGATTGGAAACGTATACTCTTGTTGAAATACGAACGGGAAAAAGATAATACGCAATCTGCCACTCGAACCCATTTAATCCCTGGGTTTAGTTACATTAGGGAACGCCGAATTGGTGGGATCACACCCAATTGGGGTGACCGTCAATTTGTTCAAGTAGAGGTGTCAGATAAAGCGTGGGGCTCACAATCGAGTTTCTACAAATTATCAATGCGATCTAATTGGTTACGTCAGTTTAATGAAACACATCAAATTTTACTTAAACTCGATGTAGGGTATCTCAGCGCTAACGATATCAATCAGGTGCCGATCTCAATGCGCTTTTTCGCAGGTGGAGATAACAATCTGCGAGCCTACGATTTCAACAGCATCTCACCATTAGATAGTGATAATAAATCTCGCGGCGCGCTGACTCAACTCCTCGGTACGATTGAATATAGTTATCCAGTGAAGGATAAATGGCGATTCGCTATCTTCCATGATGTCGGTACCGTTGGCGATACGTTCTTAAAGGAAAAATACAGTGATGCAGGCATTGGAATTCGATGGGAAACACCGGTTGGCCTGATAAGACTCGACTTTGCCAAAGGATTACAAAGCAGTGATATATCGCGTTTTGACAAGCCATTTAATATCAGTTTTGCTATCGGGTTGGACTTGTAATGACTCGACTAAATAATACTAAATTACGTAAAAACTCATCTTGGGGCTTGGCCTTCATCTTTTGTGTCTTTTTGCTTACGCTGTTTACGCATTGGGGCAATCGCCTCGTATTAGCGACTGTCGAAATCTTTGTGCCGACATTATCTATTTCATTAGAACAAGGCACTTTGTTATTTGCACCGCAGTTCAAATACATTAAGTATCGCGATAGTCATATCATCATTAATGCACGCGAACTTTCTTTAAACTGGCAACCTCAGTGTTTCCTGCGTTCATCATTGTGTCTCACTGAAGGGGTTGTAAGCTCTCTCAATGTCGAGCTTGTGCATTCATCGTCTGCCAGTACTGAATCAATTCGTCGTGATGAAGAGTTAGTAATCAACCCGCATAATCCGTGGCCGCTACTCATCGATACATTATCAGTAAATCATTTGACGATATCAGATGACACTCATGATATTTCACTAAACAACGTTTCGTTAAGTGGTCATTGGCAAGATTCGGACATTCTTGTAAAGACATTATCCGTTGATCAGTTCAACATCGAGAAGCATTTTCCAAATTCAGTCGACAACAAAACAGCCAAGCCATTAGATTTTTCGATTGATACCGTAAAACAGTTTCAACAGCAGATAGCTAACTTCGAGTGGCCAAAAATTGATGGCAAGCTCAATATTCAGCACCTTGGCGTCAAGCATATTGAGTTCATTTCCACCGAAAAGGAACAGATAAAAACGTATCAATTATCTGATGCAGCAATGATCGCGACTGTAACCAAACAACAGGTTGAACAGCTAACTATTGATGTAAAGATTAATGATACCCCCGTTAGCATGCGTGCAGCTGCAACATTAAACAAATCCTTGCCACTCAGACTACACGTCAAGACAGCACTCAAATTACCGACACTCGATCAGCACGATCTTGATTTAACATTAGAGGGTAACCTTGCAAAGTTGTCGTTAAAAGCGACCACCTCTGGGCAATTAGAAAGCAGCTTAGTCGTCGATATGTCCCCACTTATCGAGAATTTTCCACTGTCTATAGCGTTCGAATGGCAGCCATTGTTAATTAAAGAGAATGAGCTTGATAGCGGTACAGTAAGTTTATCTGGCGATTTGTCATCTTACGATTTTTCCATAAAATCTGCGATTAGCAACTCATTCGTTAACCATTCAACAGTGAGTTTACAAGGGCGCGGCACATTACATTCGTTATCTGACATTCAATTGAATGTGGACGGAGAGCAAGGGACTGGACTATTTAAGGGAAACTTTGATTGGCGTGAATCTATAACATCATCAGGCACCTTTAACTTCAATCAATTTAAGGTAGGATCATTGGTGAAGCAATTTCCAGCCCTAATTGATGGAAGTTTAAGTGTCTCTGCTCAATATAATCAATCAGCATGGCAACTTAACCTGCCCAGTATTAAATTAACCGGACAAGCATTGAAGCAGCCGTTTTCAATTGACGGAACAATCAAAGCCGCTTCAAGTACCCATCAATATGGCAACTGGCAATTAGACAATATTGTATTATCTCATGGCGAAAACACTATTGAAGTCAATGGTTTTGTGAATGACGATGCATCTTTAACAGCAAATATTGACATCAGGAATTTGGCCCAAAGCCTCCCCGATTTCATCAGCCAAAACATGCTATACAACAATACAACGAGCAACGACACAAAGCGCACGGCCTCAGCAAATGGTATATCAAAAAAGTCGACAATCAGCGGTCAAGTATTGGCCCATGGTAATGTCACTGCATTGTTGCTTGATGCGCAACTACAAGGCAAACATTTAAGTTATCTACCTAGCGAATTAACCATCGCCGAAACCGACATCACCTTGTCGACTCAACTCGGTTTGCCTTGGATAAATCCAGCGTTCAATTCATCGATGAAAGTTAGAGCAAATGGCGTTGATTACAAAAATCTAATCAACGCTGGGAATGTTAATATTTCGATAACTGGCAACGCGGAAAAACACAGTTTATTTGCACAGTTACAATCTGATAACCTCAACACAAACGTATCAGCCAACGGCGCACTAATAGATGATCAATGGAAAAGCACCATCAGCAAGGCACAATTTTCATATTTAAGAAGTACGCTAGCCTTAACAAAAAATATGGAATTATTAGCCGATATTGCATCAAAAGATATTACCCTCAATGCGCATTGTTGGCAGGCGAAAGTATCGTCAAATCAATCAACACCAAGTCATATTTGTTTACCGAAGCGATTTACGCTTAATACGTCTACGATGCGCTCAAACTTGGCAAAGTTAACGATCGAAAACGCTAATATTGAAGACTTTCAAGTGCTAATACCGAAAGCTCATCAAGTGACGGGTCCAATCAATGGTTTCATTACCTTTCAATCATTTAACCCACAAGCATTAAGCCTTGCTACTCAAGTAACTTGGCACGACGGCACAATAACAAGTGATATCAATGACAAGCTAGTTACTCATCACATCGATTCACTAGAAATCAATAGCGCTATCAATAGAAACTTAGCCAACGTTATTGCGAAACTTTCCTCACCAACGCTAGGAAAAATAGATGCCAGCATGTTGAGCAATATCTATCAAGAAAAACCCTTTGTTAGTGGTCATATTAATAGCCAAGGACTACAACTTGCTCCTTATAAGCCCTTCTTGCGTTATGTATCGCAACTTGACGGCGAACTAAGTGTGAGTGCAGGTTTTACCGTTGATGCTGATTCACAGCAAGTGTTTGGGACCTTATCATCAAACGACATCACGATTGCCAGTGAAAAGTTACCTAATACCATCGACGATTTAAATACCAGTGTTGTTTTTAGCGGCACTCACGCCGACCTAACAAGTCAATTTAGATTAGCGCAGGGGCATGGTGATGTCAGTGGTAATCTAGATTGGAGTGACGCGTTTCTTGCTAATTTAGTCCTCAATGGCGAATCGCTAAAAGTGATGCCAAAAAATGGCACCTCAATTACATTTAGCCCTCAATTAGCCCTAAAATTAACTTCATCACTTGCAAAAATTCGCGGTAATATCAGTATTGACGAAGCACAAATATCAATTGAATCACTACCAGAATCTGCAGTTGCGGTTTCCCCGGATGCGGTTGTAACAAGCGAGCAAAAACAATCAAGTGCAATGGCGATAGATTTAGACGTTAACACCCAATTAGGAAATGCTTTGCACCTTCAAGCATTCGGCCTTGAATCTTTAGTGGGTGGTGAGCTTAATCTCAAACAAAATCAACAACAACCGCTCAGCGCTTATGGAGAATTAGCAATAAGTGACGCCACGTATAAAGCATTTGGACAACATTTGATGCTTGAACAAGGTCAGATCATTTTTACCGGTTCGCTCAATAACCCTGTCATCAACATCAAGGCAATAAGGGATCCTAAAGAAACCAACGATGGTGTTATCGCAGGCGTTTATGTTAATGGCGACGCTAATCAGCCTGCGCTAACCGTGTTTTCAGAGCCCGTTCTTGAGCAGCAACAAGCCATCTCTTATTTATTACGTGGTTATGGGTTAGGAACAGATAGTAAGTATGGACAAGATCTAGCGATTGCCATGCTCGTCAATAGTGGACTTGGTGGTGCAAGCGGTGCAGTCAACGCTTTAGGTGATGCTGTAGGAATTGACAACCTTAACGTCACAACCTCTGGCAGCGGTGACCAAACGCGCCTTGAATTTAGTGGCTTTATTGGCCCTAAATTACAATTACGCTATGGCGTTGGCGTGTTCGATGCGTTACCAGAAGTAGGATTGCGATATCAGGTAAATCGGCGCTTGTTTGTCGAATTTATTAATAATACCGATCAAGCGCTCGATTTACTTTATCAATTCTCATTCGACTAGGCCCTGTTGAAGTTACGAACTTTTTTTCTTTGATGATGATTTTCGGCGTTTTGTAAATCGTTTCGCAGGAGCACCTTTTTCAAGCATCGCAAAGGCGTCAGTAGGCGTTGCTTTAGCCTGAATCATTAGGTTATCTAAATCAGCGAGCAATGGTGTCATGAAATCATTGTAACTGAGCTCTTTGTGGGAAATATTATTTAGCTTCATTTCCCATAACGCCGTCATATCTGGCGTTGTAGCACTCAAGGGTAACGCATTTATTAATGCTTTACCGTTATTCGTTGCTCTAATATTCTTCGCTTGGCGCGTTAAAAATTGGCGCTTAAACAACAATTCAATAATACTGGCGCGGGTTGCTTCTGTGCCTAGACCATCAGTTTCTTTTAACACCTTACGAATCTCGCTATTGGTTACATAACGAGAAATTCCTGTCATTGCAGCCAGTAAGGTTGCATCCGTAAACGGTTTGGGAGGTTGAGTCTTTTTATCTATCAACCTTGAATCAACACACTGAAGTAACTGATTTTTGACAAGTGCAGGTAAAACTACATCATCGGTGTTTTGCTTAAATAAAACTTTCCAACCAAGTTCGTTAATTGCTTTCGCCTTTGCCTTAAATTCGCCACCAGCAATATCGATAGTAACCTGCTGCTCACTAAAGACGTGTACCGGATAAAATTGAGCGAGATACTGCCTCGCTATCAATTGATATACCTTACTTTCACTGCCCGACAAACTAGCTGTGGCCAACTTCTTAGCCGTCGGAATTATCGCGTGATGCGCGTCAACTTTGTTATCGTTCCACGCATTAGATTTAATGCCGCTATCAGCATTATTTGCAGCGTTTGTTAACTCCCTGTCATTATTAGCAATCGCCGCGATAACTTTATCACCTTCCGTAAAGTGACCTTTGGGCAAATAACGATTATCAGAACGAGGATAGGTAATAAGCTTATGTTTTTCGTATAACGCCTGACAACAATCTAATACCTGTTTCGCAGATAACCCAAAACGCTTGGCGGCATCAATTTGCAAAGATGATAAATTGTATGGTAATGGCTGGTTCAAACGTTTATCTTGCTTTTTAATGTCAGTAACTGTTGCTTTTTTACCCTGAGTTTTCGCTACAACCGTTTCGGCGAGTTTACGATAAATCACACGACCTTCATCATCTTGATATTTCTTACAAGCCCCACTTGGCTGCCACTTTGCGTCAAACGTTTCCCGTTGCTGCGTATTCAACGTCGCAATAACCTCATAAAAAGGCTTGGCAACAAAATCATTGATTTCATTGTCTCGCTTTACAACTAAGCCAAGTACCGGCGTTTGAACACGTCCAACGGACAAAACACTGTTATAACCTGCTCGTTGGCCAAGAAGTGTATAAGCACGCGTCATATTCATGCCATAGAGCCAATCAGCACGAGAGCGTGCAAGTGCCGATGCTGACAACGGCATAAATTCTTCATTGGCGCGTAAATTCGCTAATGACTTTTTAACAGCTGAAATATTAAGATCGCTCACTAATAATCGCTGAACAGACGCTAATTTAGTCCCTTTGACGCCGCAATAATGAATAATCTCATCAACTAATAACTGCCCTTCTCTATCAGGATCGCCAGCGTTTACTATGCAGTTTGCTTGCTTTATTAACTTCCTTAGCACTGAAACTTGCTTTTTAGTTTTAGGTTTTGGGAGTAACTGCCACTGTTGCGGCGTTATCGGTAAATCGTTAATTGCCCACTTTTTATATCGATCGTCATACTTTTCTGGTGGTGCCTGTTCGAGTAAATGACCAATACACCAAGAAACAACATCACCGCTTGGCAATGAAATAAAGCCATCACCTTTAGTCTGGTTTGGGGATAGCGCATTAGCAATGGCGCGTGCAAGACTCGGTTTTTCAGCGATATAAAGATTCATTTAAGTATTAAAAACCAGGTAAATTCGATGTTGGAAATCATACACTGGATATAACATCAGTACAATTAACAGTTAATTGACAATTGTGCCAAGTTTTAATGTTGCATTTTTGTTTAATTTTGATGACATTTTAATCTGAAATAGTGATTTAATGAGATATCAATAACATTAAACCGCATCGCAATGTGATTAGGCTCACATAAATAAACTAAGTATTTTGTAACAACTGTTTAAAAAGAAGCCTATTTTAGGGGCCTATTGTGCATAACAAAAATACTACAATTAACAATAAAACGTTGTTATTACTGACAATGGGCAATATTACCTAGATGAATAGATAGTATATTTAACGTATAAAACTGATTAAATAATCATTTTTTCGATGACATTAAAGTGTCATAAAAGTTCGATATTTTGTACGAAATATTTATAATTCACCCTAGAAAAACAAACTCGTTATTAAATTTAACGTCAAGGAACTATTCTATAATGAATAACTTACTAAGAAAAACCGCCGCAGCTAGTGCTGTAGCTATTGCTTTAGGCATGACCGCACCATCATTTGCTGCGGATACTTCATCTGCACTCCGCGGTAAAGTAGTCACGGTTTCAGGCCAACCAGCTGCAAACACTAAAATCACCATTACTCACGTTCCTACTGGCACCAAGCGTGTTATAGAAACAAATGCAGAAGGTACATACGCTGCAAATGGTTTAAAAGTTGGCGGTCCATACACGATCGAAATCGATTCACCTACATTACAAGATCGTACAATTAACGATTTATTCCTACAATTAGGTGAAGTAAGACGTTTAACAACTGAATTATCTTCAGAAAATGTTGAACGTATTGCAGTTACTGGTTCAGTAATCGCTGAAACGGCTCCTGGTAGTTCAAGCTACTTCGGTCAAGACGCAATTGCTGGCGCATCAAGCCTTACTCGTGATATTAAAGACGTTATTCGTGCAAACCCATTAGTAACTATTCTTCCAGGTTCAGATCGTCAAATGACTATTGCTGGTATGAACCCTAAATTTAACTCAATCACTGTTGACGGCATTAGCCAAAACGATGATTTTGGTCTAAACGGTGGCGGTTACCCAACACAACGTTCTCCAATCCCTTTTGACGCACTTGACCAAGTAACTGTTGATGTTGCACCATTTGATGCAAGTAAATCAGGTTTCAGTGGCGCACTAATCAACTCAGTATTCAAATCAGGTACTAACGAGTTTAAAGGCGGTTTCTTCTACGAAACACTTAATGACGATATGGCGGGTACACCGAAGAAACGTAACTACGCCGGTGAGCTAGAAGAAGTACCATTAGATTATGACGAAACTACTTGGGGTGTAAGTGTTGGTGGTCCATTAATTGAAGATAAATTATTCTTCTTCACATCTTACGAAAAGTTCGATTCTCCGCAAACTGTTGATTTTGGTCCAGCTGGTTCAAACGCAGCAAACACTACAAATGCATCTTTAGCTGACATTGCAAAAGTTAAAGAAATTGCTTCTCGCGTTTACGGTCTTAACGATATCGGCGACTGGAATATCTCTCCAGTTGAAGAAGACGAAAAATTAGTTGCGAAAATCGATTGGAATATCAATGATGAGCACCGCTCTTCTTTAACTTACCAATACAACAAAGGTAACCGTACTCGTAACACTTCTACGAGCTCAAGCGAATTACGTTTATCGTCACAATGGTACAATAAGACTGAAGAGTTAAATAACATTGCTGCTAAGTTATACTCTGATTGGTCAGACGATTTATCAACTGAAATCAGCCTAACCCACAAGAAAGTGACGACAGGCCAAGACTCGTTCGAACAAGAGCTTGGGCGACGTTACTATCAAGAACTTAACAAACGGCGGTCGAATTGCCTTTGGTTCAGATGAATACCGTCATGCAAATTCACTTGAAAATGAAACGCTAACGTTCAAGTTTGATGGTACTTATTTATACGAAGATCACAGCATCAAATTCGGTTTAGATTACACAAACATCGATATTTTAAACCTATTTGTTAATGCTTCTAAAGGTGTTATGGAATTCGATAGCCTTGCTAATTTCGAAGCAGGTAATGTTGGTAAATACACGTACCAAAATGGTATTGGTAATGATTCAAGCATCGCTGCTGCAGATTTCAACCGTGAAACAACTGCGCTATATGTCCACGATACTTGGGAATTCAGTGACGAATTAACATTAGATTTTGGTTTACGTTATGAAGTACTAGGTTCAGATGACAAGCCACTATACAACAAGAACTCTGAAGCTCGCACAGGTTACGATAATACTGAAAACCTTGAGGGCATCAGTATTTTATTACCACGTTTTGGCTTTAACTACACAGTTAGCGACGATCTAACTATTCGTGGTGGTATAGGTCGCTTCTCTGGCGGTAGCCCAAATGTTTGGATTTCTAACGCATACTCAAACAGTGGTGTTAATCTAGGTTACTATCGTGCAGAAGACTTCACGACAACGCCTACAGCTGGCAACAACGTAATTACTAGCATTTACGGCCCAGCTGCTGAAGCAATTAACAATGCTGAAGCTGATGGTAACGTTAACTTAACAGATCCTAACTTTAAACTGCCTTCAGATTGGCGTTATCAGTTAGCTGCTGACTACAATCTTGATATCCCAGGTATCGGTGAAGATTTCGCAGTATCTGTTGAAGCTATCTACGTACAAAAAATTGACCAACAATGGTGGGTTGACGCTTCTTTACAAGAGTCAGACATCGCAGGTAAAACAGCTGACGGTGGTTTAACGTTATACAATGACGACGATCGTCGTTATGACTTAATGCTAACTAACTCAGATAAAGATGGTAAATCACTAATCTTATCAGCATCTCTTGCTAAAACGTTCGACAATGGCATCAAATTCTCGACGTCTTACACGAATCAAGACATTACAGAAGGTCACGGTGGAACAAGTTCTACAGCACGTAGTAACTACCGTTACAATGTTGGTCTAGATCGCAGTAACCCAGTAGTTGGTACTGCAAACTACCAAATCGAACATCGTTTTGTAATGACATTAGGCTATGAAGCAGAATTCTTCGACGGTTACGCAACTAACTTCGACGTGTTCTTCGAGCGTCGTTCAGGTAAGCCATTCTCTTACGTAACAAACTGGGATGACTTTGGTGACTACAACGATCCATGGTCAATGCTAAGCCCTGGCTTCTACGCTGGTAACTACTTACCGTATATCCCAACTGCTGGCGATAGCAATGTAATCTACACCGATAACACAAGCGAAGCTGAAGTACTTGCTCGTATCGAAGAAGCTGGTTTAAGTGGTTATGCTGGTGGCTACGGCCCTAAAAATGAGTCACGCACTCCTTGGGTTAACACACTTGATTTAACTATTCGCCAAGAAATCCCTGGTTTAATGGAAGGTCATAAAGGTTCTGTTTACTTAACAGTTGATAACCTACTTAACCTAATTGATAGCTCACAAGGCAAAGTATATGTGAACGATTTCGGTACATCTCGTCTTTACAAAGCGACTATCGATCCTACGACTAAGAAATACGTAATCGACGGCGTTAAAAACGATTCTCCAGCATTTGATGCTCCAGAGTCAGCATGGCGCTTGAAAATTGGTGTTAGCTACAAGTTCTAATCTTAACTTTAGTTAATTAACCATTTATAAATGCCAATCGAAAGATTGGCATTTTTTTTATGTCAAAAAAATGCAAAGCCGTTCACAGTCAATGAGCAAGCTCACTGTTTCGATTTGAGCTAATAGCGTATGATGACGTTAAAGAATAATACAATGAGATATTCATGTTAAAACCTCTATTAAGCCTTTTAATTGTTGTCGCCATTACTGGCTGCAACTCCTCGACATCAGATATGAAACAAACAACAACTTTAAAAATCGCTACGTTTAACGTCAGCATGGACGCAACCAATTACGTTGGTCGAGATGCTACTAAAGTCACCAATCAAGTATTGAAGACTCAATTGCAAGCCGGCAATCAACAAATTAAGAATATTGCAGAAATCATTCAGCGCACTAGACCAGACATTATTTTGTTAAATGAATTCGATTACATTGAAGATCCAAAAGACGGCGTAGAGTTATTTATTAAGAAATATTTAAATACTGCACAACATAGTGATGTCACTGCAATAGATTATCCGTACTATTATTATTCCACTGTGAACACAGGACAACCAAGCCCATTCGACCTAACAGGTGATGGAAAGGCAACTGGCACACAAGGCGATGCTTGGGGATTTGGTTTTTTTGAAGGTCAATACGGCATGGTATTACTGTCACGCTATCCGATAGATACTGCAAATATTCGAACATTCCAACACTTTAAATGGAAAGATATGCCGGGAGCGCTGCGCCCTATCGTTCCAGCAACAGGTCAGCATTTTTATAACGATGAAATCTGGGCTCAGTACCCATTGTCATCGAAATCTCATTGGGATGTCCCTGTAGACGTCAATGGCGAAATGATTCATGTATTAGCATCTCATCCAACACCTCCCGTATTTGATGGCCCAGAAGATAGAAATGGCACGAAAAATCACGATGAAGTTCGATTTTGGCATGACTATATTACGCCAACAAAGGCAGATTATATTTATGATGATAACGGAAACTTCGGCGGAATAGCGCCGGCAACTCGTTTTGTTGTAATGGGGGATCAGAACTCTTCAGCAACCGAAGGTAATTCCCGCAAAGAAGCAATTGGCAAGCTACTAACAAGTCCGTTAACCAATGATTCGACTATTCCAAGCAGTCGAGGTGGCGATCTTCACAAAGCCAATAATTCACTTTCTAAACATCATACTGCTTACTGGGGAATGCGTGCTGATTACGTGCTGCCATCAGCTTACGGCATTGATGTTATGGAAAATGGTGTATTTTGGCCGCATAAAGACAGTGAATTATATCGTCTGATTAAAGACCGAGAAGCGTCGTCTGATCATCGACTTGTATGGTCAACGCTAGCGCTTCAATAAATATTTAATCGATTGATTTACAATACATCTAACGCATCTTAATAAAGCCCAGTTTGAGAAGAATACTTCTTAAACTGGGCTTTTTTATTATACCAATTGCATTAAGTAAGTGATCTTGTTGTGCGTAGAGAAAATCAGCTAAAACAAGGCGCTCGATTGACTAATAGCTGGCTATTAGGATTGAGAGCAACGCCATTTTAGTTAATTTTAACAAGTACAAGTGGGCAAATATTTAATGCAATTAATGGTATTACACCGAAAAATGATCTAGTGGTCGTTGAGGTACTTTATCCCAGCCAACTTTCTGGCATATGCATGCGAAAGAATCAGGAATAGCAGCAGTTAACTTTACACCTTGATTTGTAACCGGATGAAGCAAGTTTAATTGAGCAGCATGGAGCATCAGTCGCTGCTCTCCGAGATGCGCTTTAAAATACTTATTTTGTTTACCATCACCATGTGTAGTATCACCCATAATCGGATGGCGTAAATGGGCAAGGTGTCGGCGTAATTGGTGCTTACGTCCGGTGTGTGGTTTTAAGGCGAGTAGACTAAAACGGGCTTTTTCATATTTACCGATAGGCGCATCAAACTCACCATGTAATAGGTTGCTCCAACTCGTAATCGCCGTTTGAGGCTCTTTATCTTGCTGTGCATTTTTGTCAGCAATTTTATCAAGCTCTTCTTTAAGCGGATAATCGAGTGTGTCATGACCGAACATGTGACCACGCACCATCGCAAGATACCCCTTATCAACGCCTCGCTCACTAAACTGCTCACTTAAAAGACGGGCAATTTCACTCGATAAAGCGAAAAGTAACACCCCAGAGGTTGGCCTATCTAACCGATGAATTGGATAAACGTATTGACCGATTTGATCTCTAAGCATCGTCATTGCGAAATGCGTTTCTTTACGGGCAAGGTATGACTTATGAACCAATAAACCGGCAGGTTTATTAATCGCCACCATAAATTCATCTTGATAGATAATTTCTAGTGGCTCGCTGAACGTTTGCTCAATCATTACGAAAACTGCGTATCCAATTGCGCGATAAGTTCGAGTAACTTACTCATATCTGTATCAAGTGCTTTCCACGACTCTTGGGCCATTGGTAAAATCTCAAAAGCCGTCGGTAACGGTAATTCAGAGTCAATAAGCATGGTCATCTTCGGCAACAATACAAACTCTAACCACTGACAAAAAGTTAATGTGTCGCAGCAAAACGGTTCAGTGCTGGCTAATGCCTCCTTAGATGGCAAGGTACTTTGCCATAAATCTAAACGAACCATTTCTTGATTGATTTCTTCTAATAACGCTTTTACTGCCTGTGTTTGCGACATGGGATAGTTCTCTAATTAAAGTTGCCGCTATAATACGCATTTAGGGCGTTAATACCAATAGCGATGGCGTTTAATGATTGTTACAATACGCAAAATTTCTAAAAGGTAGTTTCTGTGGATACAATTAACACACTCAGTGAATTCTTATTACAATCCGGCTCTCAATACCGCGTATTTGATATGGGACGTCGCGTAACAAAAATAAGTACTGATTTGTTTAGCGATTTTGAGCATGCAGTGACCCCCTACCCTTATCCTATTGGGCAACATGCTTGCGTGGCAGTTGTTTTTTGGAATAAACAACAAAGCACAGAGCATTATGTGTGGTTTTTAAAATTGCCATTAGATGAACGTGGTTTACTTGAGCAAGCATCGCGCAGTCAGTTTTTAGAACTAGTAATTTCAGCATTAGGTCGCTCACTTGAACAAACTCCGTCTGAAGAGCAACAATCAGCACTTGACCACAACCCAATAATCTTTAAACCATCAGATCAAAAGCTAGCGGCGTTCACCAGTTATGTTCGTCAGCTAATGAAATTACCTGCTAGCCAGTTTATGAGTCCCGCATTAAGTTACTTGCAAGATGAATCACAGTATCACGAATGGCAGAGCGTTGGTTATCAAGGGCTTTCAGATCTTGCTGTACGTCTTGATGACCCGATGATTAGTAACGCTGTAGCACAATCAATAGATAAACTGCCGAATGAAAGCTTTTGCGCACTGTGCTGCGCGCTAGAAAATGTACAGGTAAACACAGCTTTAGCGACGAAATTATTGTCGATATTGACCGCTGCCTTAGAAAACGACAATTCACTAATAGCAATTCACGCAGCACGTGCACTATCTTTTGCCAAGGGCCAAGGATTCATTAGTCAAGCGTTTGAACTGCTAATGAATAGCAAATTATCAAGTAATCAACTGGATTTGTTAGTGATAATAAGTGGACGCTATTGGCTTGAGATTAAAGATGAATTAGCGGCACTAAACTATTTGGAAAAAGTAGCAGCCTCTAAGGTTAGTGATGATATTTTTAGCCAACTATTTAGTGACTTAGTGTTTATTCCAACATGTCGCTTACCAATGCTCACGGCCCTTCGTAACCCGAATCGCAGCAATGAGCTTGCTCAATATATCGCAAAGTTCATCGCTGCTTAGGAAATAACTATGGAATTACTAAATATCATTGGTTTATTAATCTTGGCCTTTATATTTTGGCTATTTTGGCAAACGAGAGTGATGGCTGAATTAGCAAAGTTATCAGCAGATAACTACGGCGATAAACATGGTTTACAGATTTTAGCGCTGGCACGAACACAACTTAAGCCATCCCGTAACGAAAAGGGACATTTTTGCTGGCGAGCAAGTTATCAATTTGAATTTAGTAGCGATGGTGAGAGTTACTATATTGGTCATATAGTCATTAATGGACAAAAAGTGGTTTCAATTGAGACGCCAGCTTACCGTCAGAGCTTATAATACTTATTCATGTTGTTGAAATTTTCTTTAAGCAAAGAAAAAGGGTATACCGTTATTAACGTTATACCCTTTTTTGTGAACATGTTTATTCATGCTCTCCTTCATAAGGTCACTCCCTAGAACCATCCCTTTACTCATCCTGAGCAATCCACTTGAGCCATACTACTCGTGTCCCTGCTACCGTTAAATCGATAGTGTCCCTGACATCCATGTTATATCTTCCCTACGGATAACTTATCCTGTTATCCAAGCTGCATTCTTGCAGTGTCCTTATGTTCCTTTGACTGTTATCCATTACAGTCCACAAAAATTGTGTATCCTATAGTCATCCTGACTGGTCATATCCTATGACGTGCTTCCCTTGCCTACAATCCTTGTACAATAGCTCCTTGCCATTTTTAATCCATTGCGATTTTCCAATTATCGACTTGAACATCCTGTTATATATCACTTTAACTTACTTTGGGGTCAATCAAATTATGCTAATTCATTCATCCTGAATGACTGATATTAAATTCCGTAAACAATTAACATCCTGTTAGTTGTTATCAGCTCCTTCCGATGAGTTAATATTAAATTAAGCGGCGTTAGAAACAAGTCCCTAAAAAGCGATTTTCGCTATGGTTATTTTTTCCACAATAATAACTGACCATCAAACAATGTAAAATCAATTACTTAATAAAAATTAATGAAAATAGATGGAACATTTTTGAGTTGCTGCCTACACATTTGTGAGAGATCTCTTACAAAGACATTGAGACATTTCAACCCCCAATATTTTAGCCACGCTTAATTTTCTTATCAGATTATCAGATTAATCCATTAAAACAGGCCTTTTTAGCCCAATTGTGGGTTGCACATAATGATACAAAACACTAGGATAACGCTTTAAATATTAATATAAATCTGAGATTGTCTATGCCACTTATTAATCGATTTCTTCTAGTCAGCGCTTTCGCTATTTTCTCGTCGTTCTCTTTTGCACAATCAGCATTCGTATCAGACAGTGTCTATACCTATTTACACACTGGGCCAAGTGCGAAATTCAGAATTATTGGTAGCATTAACGCAGGTTCAACCATAACCATTATCGAGCAATCAGAAGATAAGAAATATACCAAGGTTTCTGATGATAAAGGCCGTGAAGGCTGGATAATGTCTGAGTTCGTATCTACACAGGATAGTTTAAAACATCGTTATGATGCACTTGAAGCCCAGCTAAATTCACAACTTACGTCAAATGATGATCTTTCGCGTGAATCAAATACAGTTAAAGAAAAAGTCCAATCTTTACAGCAGCAAATAGAGAGTCTGACTGGCGAACTCGCGAAAGCAAAGACTGACGTAACAACAGCTCAAAATCAGCTTCAAGGTGAAGACGAGCAAATTAAAATCCAATGGTTCACACGTGGCGGCATTCTCGTTCTTGTGAGTTTTTTCATTGGCGTTGTAACTTGTTCATTAGTGTCTAGAAAGAAGAAGCGCACTAGTTGGTAATCGGTTAATTAACTGAATAATCTGATCAGTAAATAAATTGCCTATCAATAAATAACCCTTGAAACTCTTATGATTTTCGATATGTTAATCATAAGAGTGCATTCATCGTTAAACCAAAAGACTGACAAACTAATGACAATACCTGTACTAATTTGTGACGATTCGAGTTTCGCTCGAAAACAAATGACTAGAGCATTACCTGATAACTGGGATGTCAGTATTTCCTATGCCGAAAATGGCGAGCAAGCGATTGAAGCAATCAAGGCTGGCTTGGGTGACGTGCTATTTTTAGATTTGAATATGCCAGTGCTTGATGGTTATGGCACCTTAGAAGCAATTCAAAAAGAAGACTTACCTACATTAACTATTGTTGTTTCTGGCGATATCCAACCTTGTGCTCATGCTCGCGTAAAAGCACTTGGCGCATTAGACTTTATAAAAAAGCCGACTGATAAAGAGAAAGTACGTGAACTACTTTCTAATTACGGCATCATGCGTCCAGAAGACTGTCTCGCTGCGCAAATAATTCAAGACAATGAGTCAGAATTACAGAGCGCAAAAAAAGAAGAAGACAAACATAATGTTAGCGAAAGTGGCATCAATTTAGATCCTTACCAAGAAGTTTCAAATGTCGCGATGGGTCGTGCAGCAGACCTCTTAGCACGTGTTTTAAATGTAAAAGTTAGACTGCCAATTCCAAAGGTAAATGCATTAGCATCAAGTGAACTCCACATGATGTTAAAAGCGACCGATGAAGTTGATTCAATATCAGCAGTATGTCAGGGCTATGTTGGTTCAGGCATTTCAGGCGAAGCGCTCATCTTATTTTATGACTCTTGTTATAAAGAGCTTGCTAAATTAATGAATCACGACGGTGAAATTACCGAAGCTGTTGAGCGCGAGATGCTGGTTGAATTATCCAACCTATTGATTGGCGCTTTCTTAAAGGGTTTCTCTGATCAACTAGATCTCTCATTTAGCCAATCACATCCTGAACTGCTAGGGTTGCACCGCAATATTGATGAGCTCATTAATTCCAATACGCGAAACTGGCAAGAAATTGTTGCCATCGAAATTAACTACGTCATTGAAGATTATGATATTGAATGTGATTTAATTATTTTGATAACTCAAGACTCGTTACCGATCTTAAATAATAAATTAATTTACTTGCTGGATGAGCAAAGCGCATGAACCAGATAGATTTTAAGGAATTCCATTGGATGGTGTCGATGATCAATAGCATCGATGCAGGGCTAATCGTTTTAGATAATGATTATGTTATCGAGTCATGGAATGGCTTTATGTATCACCACAGTAATATTCATGCTGCGGATGCCAAAGGAAAAAATATCTTTGATATTTTCCAAGATCTCGATAAAAGTTGGTTTATGCGCAAGGTTGAAGCGGTTAAAACCATTCAAAACCAGTCATTTATTACGTGGGAACAAAAACCTTATATATTCCCATTTAAAAACTATCGTCCAATTACTGGCACGGTAGAACACATGCATCAAAACGTGACTATTTTACCGCTACCTTCTTTGACTGGAAGTATCGACCAAATTTGTTTAATTATTTATGATGTCACAGACATTGCAGCCAACCGAATGGAGCTGCAAAAAGCCAATAGTCAGCTTGAAAAATTAACGAAAACAGATCCATTAACGCAAATTGACAACCGTAATGGCCTTGCGGTTAATGTGGATCTGGCTAATAAACGTTACAAAATGCAGCAAACTGTTAGCTCGTTAGTTATGTTAGATATTGATCACTTCAAACAAATTAACGATACCCACGGCCATCCTGCTGGTGATGCTATCTTGCAGCAACTTGCAGCAATCATTAAAGAAAGCATGCGAGAAAACGATAGTGTTGCGCGTTACGGCGGTGAAGAGTTTGCGATCATTTTACATAACACGACCAGTAATAAAGCCAGCCATTTTGTAGAGCGTTTGCGTAAAGCCATCGAAGACACTGAGTTTGCTTTACAAGAAACGGTGATCAAAGTTACTATCAGTTTCGGTATCGCGCAGATTTCGACTAAAGGTGGCGATAACAAAGCATGGATGGAAGCGGCAGACAAAGCCTTGTATCAAGCAAAAAGACAGGGCCGTAATCAAGGTGTCGTCTACGAATCAATGGATTAATTAGCTTTCCTTATTGCATCAATTGCGTTTTGTTCAATAAGCGCATACAACTGATTAATCACCGCAACGCGGTTGCTAAAATGAGTAGGTGATATACGTGAAACGTTGTCGCCTACACCATGATAATCAGCATGTTACCCCCACCAATAAAAAGATAATCAACACCCTGTCGTGCAAATGAAAAGTGGTCGCTCGCTTTTTTATAATCAATAACTTTAGTATTTGAAAAACTGCGGTGAGTTCGGTGACTAATAAGACATGCCTGCTCAATTTGTTTGATCTGTTGATGAAGAATATCGTTTTTGGGTTTGCTCGATAAATAATAGAGACGCTTTGAACGAGCAACCATATCTAAATTTATGTTGAATACGACGTCATTAATATCAATGGTTTGAGAAGTAATCAGCTGTTCACTGCCTAATAAACCCTTCTCTTCTGCATCTGTCGCTACAAACAGAACCGAGAATTTGGGAGAATAACTTCTTAAGTGAGTTGCAGCGCCATCATCATCGCGACACCTGATGCATTATCGTCAGCGCCATAATAAATATTTCGTCCACGACCGCCTAAATGATCATAATGGGCGGTAACAACAATTAGTTTATCTGATGTGAGTTTGCCTTGAAGAAATCCTAACACGTTACACCGACACGTTTTTTTAATTTAGGATGTAAAAACCGCTGCGTATAGCCGCCGTGCCATGATTGTAGGCCAATATCCTTAAAACGTTCAATAATGTATTGATAGCTATATTTATGACCTGGTGTTCCGGTTTTTGTCCGTTTGCTTGCGGCGATGCAAGCGGCGATGCAAGCGTCGATAAATCTGCCATAAGTTGCTAAGCGACATATTTTGGTACTTCAAATGATTTACAAGGACGAGTTGATGAGGTCGTTTGACATCCAGTTAAGAATAATAATAAACAAAGTAGATATATTCTCATAAGTTAACGCTCATTTCGTCCATGCTATTAAAACTGATATCAATTATAGGTATACTACGCATCCTATACCTACTAATGTCAAATCTAT
The DNA here is from genome assembly GCF_051201665.1 of Psychrobium sp. nBUS_13. GTDB lineage: Bacteria > Pseudomonadota > Gammaproteobacteria > Enterobacterales > Psychrobiaceae > Psychrobium. The sequence continues at coordinate 2,450,372 of NZ_CP179210.1, forward strand.
TAATATGAACTTTGTAAATCGCATCTCTCTTATCGTCACACCAACACCATTAATGCACCAATGGGTGGTCAATGTTGCAGCCGATGAAGCGCCAACTCTTGAAGAGATGGCAGCAGAATCTAGCTGCTATTTACTCGCCGAACCGCAAGAAGACTGTGATATTGCAGAGCTGACGACAACATTAATTAAGCAAAATTTTATGACGATTTGGCGCAACGAGTTGGCTGTCTGGGACGAATATTTAGACAACGCGCCAAGTGAGATGAACCAAGCACAATTTAGCCAGTGGTTTAACGTTACACTCTCTGGTTTAACCTTTGATTTAGCACAAGAGCCATTATTAGTGGCTAATGTCGATTAACCATTGACCAACAATGGGTGTTTTCGCTCTATCTTATGAACAAAAACACCTTGCTCAGAGCTTGGGAGCATGGCACATTATTAATCTTTACAACTAGATATCGCAATAACAAATGACCACAGTTTCACTCTGGGAAGATATTGTCAATGAAGCACAAATGACAATAACCCACGAACCTCTACTCACTAATCTTTATCGTAGTCACATCATCGATAGGGCGTCCTTACCCGCAGCAATGAGTAATATACTCGCTAGTAAGTTATATGACACTTACATGCCAGCGTGCGAATTAGAACGTTTGTTTAACGATGCCTATGAACAGATGCCCTGCTTAGTGGAATATGGCATTTACGATATCAAAGCCGTTCGAGAACGTGACCCTGCGGTTGAAAGCTATCCTGACGTGATTCTATATTTGAAAGGATTTTTGGCATTACAAGCCTACCGCGTTGCCCACTGTTTGTGGAATCGTGACCGTAAAGCCTTAGCCAGTTTTTTACAAAGCCGCGTATCAGAGACCTTTGATGTTGATATTCACCCTGCGGCAACCGTCGGTAAAGGCGTGA